>NZ_CAKKLY010000121.1 GCF_918698095.1 Arthrobacter sp. Bi83 | reverse complement strand
CGGCAGGCTTCCCGGCGGCTTTCCCGCCGGCAGGTGAACCGTCGATCGGAGTGTTTGAGGGCGGCACGGGTTTCCATCCTGATCTGATCGGATAATCGCTGGTTTCCACGAGGCAAGGAAGCTTGCTTCCTGCCTAGTCTACGGGTAAAGTCTACATCGTAGACAAGGTCTAATACAGGTCCTACGAAGCGGACTCCAGCGCACGGCCCACCGGCCGTTCACTCCGCCTCAGATGCCCGTGACTGCGCACCACGCACAGCCCGTCCGTACCGCAGAGTTCCAAAGAACCGGGCGACCGCCTCAGTGCCGTGTGCACGCACCGAGGCTCAGCTGCTATAGCCACATGGCGGCACACAGCGCACCCCGCGAAAAGGGCCACCCCCATGGCAAATACGCAGTTCGACCAATTCCTTGCAGAAGCCACCATCACCACCGACGACCGCTCCGAGGCCGCCCTCGGACGGGACTGCCTCTACGGCCTGTACACCAGCTGGTGTTTCCTCAACCAGTGCGTGCCGCGGCCGGAGAGCGAGTTCTGGGCCGCGATGCGCAAGAGGCGCGTCCGCCCCGGCCACAGCGGCCTCCGCATGAGGGGCCCGGCCGCCGCCGACTACATCCTGGCCAGCTACCCCGGCCTGGTCTGAGCCCTTGAGCACCACCGCCAACACCTACCTCCCCCGGGACGCCCACCAGCCCCGCGGGAGCCGCCCCTGGTGCGCCACCTGCGACACCGACCTGCACCTCGCCGTGGACTCCATCACCGTCATGGACCGCCGCAGGGAAACCCTCGCCGTCGCCTTCAACTGCGCCAACTGCGGCGGCTCCCGCGTCCTGTCCACCACCGCACACTTCGTCGCCGCAATCCTGACCCGGTCAACCAACACCGATGACGTCGTGCACCTGGGCGCCCAGTACATCCACTGCGGGGAACCCATGTCCCCCACCGATCCGGACCTGAGAAATTCCCACACACCACTCTCCACCCAGCCGCGGCCAGCAGACTTCCTC
>NZ_CAKKLY010000120.1 GCF_918698095.1 Arthrobacter sp. Bi83 | reverse complement strand
GGGTTTAGCGCTCGAGGTCGCCGCGGATGAAGGCCTCGACCTTTTCACGGGCGAGGTCGTCATTGAACTGCTCCGGCGGGGACTTCATGAAGTAGCTCGAAGCCGACAGGAGCGGCCCGCCGATGCCGCGGTCCAGGCCGATCTTGGCGGCGCGGATGGCGTCGATGATCACGCCGGCGGAGTTGGGTGAGTCCCAGACTTCCAGCTTGTATTCGAGCGAGACGGGGGCGTCGCCGAAGTTGCGGCCCTCGAGCCGGACGAAGGCCCACTTGCGGTCGTCCAGCCACTGGACGTAGTCCGACGGGCCGATGTGAACGTCCTTCGCAGCGAGCTCGGCCTCGACGTTCGAGGTGACGGCCTGGGTCTTGGAGATCTTCTTGGACTCGAGGCGGTCGCGCTCCAGCATGTTCTTGAAGTCCATGTTGCCGCCGACATTGAGCTGGTACGTGCGGTCCAGCGTGACGCCGCGGTCTTCGAAGAGCTTGGCCATGACGCGGTGCGTGATGGTCGCGCCGATCTGGCTTTTGATGTCATCGCCTACGATCGGAACGCCGGCGGCGGTGAACTTGTCCGCCCATTCCTTGGTACCGGCGAGGAACACGGGCAGGGCATTGACGAAGCCCACGCCGGCGTCGATGGCGCACTGTGCGTAGAACTCCGCGGCCTCCTGCGATCCGACGGGCAGGTAGCAGACCATGACGTCAGCCTTGGCGTCCTTGAGGGCCTGGACCACGTCGACCGGCTCGGCCGGGGACTGCTCGATGGTCTCGAGGTAGTACTTGCCGAGCCCGTCCAGGGTGTGGCCGCGCTGCACGGTCACCCCGGTCGGCGGAACGTCGGCGATCTTGATGGTGTTGTTCTCGCTGGCCAGGATGGCATCGGCCAGGTCAACGCCGACCTTCTTGCCGTCAACATCGAAGGCGGCTACGAACTGGACGTCGTTGACGTGGTACTTGCCGAACTCAACATGCATCAGACCCGGGATCGTTGCCTGGGGGTCGGCATCCCGGTAGTAGTGGACACCCTGCACCAGGGAAGCAGCGCAGTTACCCACGCCGACAATGGCAACACGAATCGGATTTGAAGACACGGAACTCCTTTG
>NZ_CAKKLY010000119.1 GCF_918698095.1 Arthrobacter sp. Bi83 | reverse complement strand
GCCCGCAACGAAGCGAGATCCAGTCATGGCAACACGCAAGACCATCACCACGCAGGTGGCCATCATGGGGGCAGGCCCGGCCGGGCTGATGCTGTCCCACCTGCTGGCCAAGGCCGGCATCGAATCCACGGTCATCGAAGTCCGCAGCCACAAGGAAATTTCCGAAACCGTCCGCGCCGGCATCCTTGAACACGGCACCGTGAACCTGCTGGTGGACAGCGGTGTCTCGGACCGCGTCCTTCGCAAGGGGGACCGGCACGACGGCATCGAGCTGCGGTTCAACGGCGAGAGCCACCGCGTCGACTTCAAGGACCTGGTGGGGGAATCGGTGTGGCTTTATCCGCAGACGGACGTCTTCCTGGACCTCGCCGCACGCAGAAAGGACGACGGCGGCGACGTCCGCTACAGCGTCACTGACACCACCGTGCACGAACTTGAGGGCAGGCCGAAGGTCTGGTTCACGGACGCCGACGGCGTGGAGTTCGAGATCCGGGCCGACTTCCTGGTGGGCGCGGACGGTTCCCGCAGCCACTGCCGGTTCCAGATCCCTGAGGCGCAGCGCAAGTGGTACTTCCACGAGTACCCCTTCGCCTGGTTCGGCATCCTGGCCGAGGCGCCGCGCAGTTCCGACGAACTGATCTACGCCAACTCGGAGAACGGCTTCGCCCTGATCAGCCAGCGCACGGAGACGGTCCAGCGGATGTACTTCCAGTGCGACCCCAAGGAAAACGTCGCCGAGTGGGACGACGACCGGATCTGGGCCGAGTTCCGCAGCCGGGTGAACGGCAACGGCTTCGAACTCAAGGAAGGCCCGGTCATCGAGAAGATGGTGCTGCCCTTCCGCAGCTTCGTCCATACGCCGATGCGCCACGGCAACATGTTCCTTGCCGGCGACGCCGCGCACACAGTCCCGCCCACTGGTGCCAAGGGCCTGAACCTGGCCATCCACGACGTCAAGGTCCTCTTCGAAGGGCTGGACAACCACTACAACTCCGGCTCCGACCGGCTCCTGGAGACCTACAGCGACCGCGCGCTGGAACGGGTCTGGAAGGCCCAGCAGTTCTCCTACTGGATGACCACCATGCTCCACACCCCCGCCGGCGCGGACGACTTCTCCCGCGCCCGCCAGCTCGGCGAGCTCAACTCTGTGGTCTCCTCCACCCACGGCATGGCCTACCTCGCCGAGGCCTACACCGGCTGGCC
>NZ_CAKKLY010000118.1 GCF_918698095.1 Arthrobacter sp. Bi83 | reverse complement strand
CGTGGCTGCAGGAGAAGATACCTCCCATATCCTCAGCGGGTTGACTAACCAGCTGCCTGATCGTGATCCGGAAGAGACCGCCGAGTGGGTTGAGTCCCTGGATTCGCTGATCAGGGAACAGGGCACCGAGCGTGCCCAATACATCATGCGCAGTCTCCTGCAGCGTGCCGGCGCCCAGAGCGTCGGGGTTCCGATGGTCACCACCACGGACTATGTGAACACCATCCCGGCGGACCAGGAAGCACAGTTCCCGGGCAACGAGGAGTTCGAGCGCCGCTACCGGGCGTACATGCGCTGGAACGCCGCGGTGATGGTCCACCGCTCGCAGCGGCCGAACATCGGCGTGGGCGGGCACATCTCCACCTACGCCGGCGCCGCGACGCTGTACGAGGTCGGGTTCAACCACTTCTTCCGCGGCAAGGACCACCCCGGCGGCGGGGACCAGGTCTTCTTCCAGGGCCACGCCTCCCCCGGCATGTACGCGAGGGCGTTCATGGAAGGCCGGCTGACCGAGCAGGACCTGGACGGCTTCCGGCAGGAAAAGTCCAAGGCCGGCCACGCCCTGTCCTCCTACCCGCACCCGCGGCTGATGCCGGAGTTCTGGGAATTCCCCACCGTGTCGATGGGCATCGGGCCGATGAACGCGATCTACCAGGCCCAGTCCAACCGCTACCTGCACAACCGCGGCCTGAAGGACACCTCCGAGCAGCAGGTCTGGGCGTTTCTGGGCGACGGGGAAATGGACGAGCCCGAGTCCCGCGGCCTGCTCCAGCTCGCCGCGAACGAGAACCTGGACAACCTGAACTTCGTGATCAACTGCAACCTCCAGCGCCTGGACGGGCCGGTGCGCGGCAACGGCAAGATCATGCAGGAACTCGAGGCGTTCTTCCGCGGCGCGGGCTGGAACGTGATCAAGGTCGTCTGGGGCCGGGAATGGGATGACCTGCTCACCCGCGACTCCGACGGGTCGCTGGTGAAGATCATGAACGAAACCCTGGACGGGGACTACCAGACCTACAAGGCCGAGTCCGGCGGGTTCGTCCGGGAGCACTTCTTCGGCAAGACCCCGCAGACCAAGGACATGGTCGCGGACCTGACCGATGACCAGATCTGGAACCTCAAGCGCGGCGGCCACGACTACCGCAAGGTCTACGCCGCGTACAAGGCAGCGACCGAATTCAAGGGCAAGCCCACCGTGATCCTGGCCAAAAC
>NZ_CAKKLY010000117.1 GCF_918698095.1 Arthrobacter sp. Bi83 | reverse complement strand
CGACCATGAGGGCGCAGGCGACGAGGGTGACCAGGAGGGTGAGGGGGGAGTCGATGAAGACCATGATGAGGACGCCGAGGAGGAAGAGGAGGGAGAGGTAGCCGGTGTAGGGGGCGCCGAACATGCGGAAGGAGGGGCGTTTGAGCCAGCCTTTGTCGGCCCAGCGTTTGAGTTGCATCTGGCACAGGACGATGGTGGCCCAGGTGACGATGATGCCTACGGAGGCGACGTTCAGGACGATCTCGAAGGCTTGGGTGGGGACGAGGTAGTTCAGTGGGACGCCGAGGAGGGAGACGCCGGCGGTGATGGCGATGCCGCCGTAGGGGACGCCGGCTTTGTTCATGCGTTGGGCGAATTTCGGGGCGGAGCCGGCGACGGACATGGAGCGCAGGATCCGGCCGGTGGAGTAGAGGCCGGCGTTGAGTGAGGAGAGCGCGGCGGTGAGGACGACGAGGTTCATGATGACGTCCACGCCCTGGATGCCGATGGAGCCGAAGAACGTCACGAAGGGGCTGACGCCCTTCTGGTAGGAGGTGTAGGGCAGCAGGAGGGCGAGCAGGATGACGGAGCCGACGTAGAACACGGCGATGCGGAAGACCACGGAGTTGATGGCCTTGGGCATGATTTTTTCGGGGTTTTCGGTTTCGCCGGCTGCGGTGCCGACGAGTTCGATGGAGGCGTAGGCGAACAGGACGCCCTGCATCAGGATGATCATGGGCAGCAGGCCGTTGGGGAAGATGCCGCCGTTATCGGACAGGAGGCTGAAGCCGGTTTCCTGGCCGGGGACGGGGGTGCCGAAGATGACGAAGTAGGTGCCGACCACGAGGAAGGCGACCAGGGCGGCGACCTTGATGATGGCGAACCAGAATTCCATTTCACCGAAGACCTTGACGGAGACGAGGTTCAGGGCGAGGACGACGATGAGGGCCATCAGGGCCCAGGCCCACTGTGGCACGTCGGCCATCCAGGGGATGTATTTGCCGAAGAAGTTCATGTACAGGGCCGCGGCGGTGATGTCCACGATGGTGGTGGTGGCCCAGTTGATCCAGTAGAACCAGCCGGAGATGAACGCGGCTTTCTCGCCGAAGAATTCGCGGGCGTAGGAGACGAAGGAGCCCGAGGACGGGCGGTGCAGGACCAGTTCGCCGAGGGCGCGGAGGATCAGGAAGGCGAAGAAGCCGCAGACGGCGTAGGCGATGACGAGCGAGGGGCCGGCGGCGTTGAGCCGGCCGCCGGCGCCGAGGAACAGGCCGGTGCCGATGGCGCCGCCGATCGCGATCATCTGGA
>NZ_CAKKLY010000116.1 GCF_918698095.1 Arthrobacter sp. Bi83 | reverse complement strand
TATTTGCTGAGGTTGGCGAGGCGTTCGGGGCTGAGGAGTTCCTGGAGTTGGTCGGCGGTGAGGAGGCCGTGTTCGAGGACGAGTTCGGCCACGCCCTTGCCGGTGGCGAGGGCTTCCTGGGCGATGGCGGTGGCGGTGGCGTAGCCCAGGTGGGGGTTCAGGGCGGTGACCAGGCCGATGGATTGTTCCACGGTGAGGCGGAGGTGTTCGGTGTTCGCGGTGATGCCCCGGACGCAGCGTGCGGTGAGGGTGCGGCAGGCGGCTTCGAGGTGGGAGATGCTCTTGTGGAGGCTGTGGACGATGACGGGTTCGAAGGCGTTGAGCTGGAGCTGTCCGGCTTCGGCGGCCATGGTGATGGTGACGTCGTTGCCGATGACTTCGTAGGCGACCTGGCTGACGACTTCCGGGATCACCGGGTTGATCTTGCCGGGCATGATGGAGGATCCGGACTGCACGGCGGGGAGGTTGATTTCGCCGAACCCGGCGCGGGGGCCGGAGGAGAGCAGGCGCAGGTCGTTGCAGATCTTGGAGAGTTTCACGGCCACGCGTTTGAGGACGCCGGAGAGGTGCACGAACGCGCCGACGTCCTGGGTGGCCTCGATCAGGTCCACGGCGGTGACCAGCGGCAGGCCGGTGATGTCGGCCAGGTGCCGGCAGGCGGTTTCGGCGTAGCCGGGCGGGGCGTTCAGGCCGGTGCCGATGGCGGTGGCGCCGAGGTTGATTTCGTGGATGAGCAGGTCCGCTTCGGCGAGGCGGAGCCGGTCTTCGCCGATGGTGACGGCGTAGGTGCCGAATTCCTGGCCCAGGGTCATGGGCACGGCGTCCTGGAGCTGGGTGCGGCCCATTTTCACGACGGTGCGGAACTCGGCGGCTTTGGCCGCGAATGCGTCTTCGAGTTCGGCCAGGGCGGCGAGGAGTTCGCGGGCGGCGAAGATGGTGCCGAGCTTGACGGCGGTGGGGTAGACGTCGTTGGTGGACTGGGAGAGGTTTACGTGGTCGTTGGGGTGCAGCCGGGCGTAGTCGCCCTTGGGGTGGCCGAGGATTTCCAGGGCGCGGTTGGCGATGACCTCGTTGGCGTTCATGTTCGAGGAGGTCCCGGCGCCGCCCTGGATGACGTCGACGACGAACTGGTCGTTCAGGAGCCCGTTGAGCACGTCGGTGCAGGCGGCTTCGATCGCGGCGGCGCGCTCGGGGTCCAGGAGCCCGAGTTCGAGGTTGGTGCGGGCGGCGGCGAGTTTCACGGCGGCCAGGCCGCGGACCAGGTGCATGTTCGTGGACAGCGGCTGGCCGGTGATGGGGAAGTTCTCCACGGCCCGGAGCGTGTGCACACCCCAGTACGCGGCGGC
>NZ_CAKKLY010000115.1 GCF_918698095.1 Arthrobacter sp. Bi83 | reverse complement strand
CGCGTTGACTCGTAGAAAACCTCCGCGTGGCCGGATACGTTGCCTCATCTGAAAACCTCCGCGGAGCGGCGTGGTGGACGGCCTTGGGAGCGGATGCGGGCTATGCCCGTTTTCATGGAGCTAACGATGGCCCAGCGGCAAGCTGTGACGAAGAAGAAAGCCCTCGCCTATAAGAGCGCCGACCGCTCAGGGAAGACCCGGATCCTGAACGAGCTGGTCGAACTGACCGGCTGGCACCGCGACTATGCACGGACGGCCCTGCGGGAGGCTTTGGTCCTGAAGATCGTCAGGCCCAGGCCGGGCAGGACACCTGTCTACGGGCCGGACCTGCTGCCTTCCCTGATCAAGTGCTGGGCGGTGCTGCGGGCCCCGGCCGGCAGGCTGCTGGCCCCGATGCTGCCGGTCCTGGTGCCGCTGCTGCGCCGCGACGAGGAGATTGTCACCACCGACGAGCAAGCGGGTCTGCTGATGCGCATGAGCGCGGCGACGATCGACCGCAAACTGGCCGGTGAACGGGCGAGACTGATCCCGCGGGGACGCTCGCATACCAAGCCGGGTACGCTGCTCAAGTCCCAGATCCCGGTCCGCACGTGGGCCGAGTGGGACGATGCCGTGCCGGGGTTTGTGGAGATCGATCTGGTCGGCCACGAGGGAGGCAACAGCTTCGGGGAATTCTGTTTCACCCTGACGGTGACCGATATTTCCACCGGGTGGACGGTGAACCGGTCCGTGCGGAACAAAGCCGCCAAGTGGGTCTTCGAGGCCCTGGAGCACGTCACCGAGGTGTTCCCCTTTCCCATCATCGGCATCGATTCGGACAACGGCTCCGAATTCATCAACGAACACCTTCTGGCGTACTGCCACGCCCATGAGATCACGTTCACCCGGTCCCGGCCCGGGAACAAGAATGATGGCGCACATGTGGAGCAGAAGAACTGGGCCCGGGTCCGGGAACTCGTCGGTTACCTTCGCTACGACACCGCCGCCGAACTGGAGAAACTCAATGAGATCTGGGCGTTGGACCGCGTCTTCACCAACTATCTGCTGCCCCAGCAAAAGCTCATCGAAAAAACCCGGCACGGCGCGAAAGTCACCAAGAAGCATGACACGCCGGCCACGCCCCACCAGCGCGCGATCCGGCACGAGAGGATGCGTAAACGCCCCGTCATCCAGATGAATGCCGCGTTCAAACGGATCAAACCCGGGGCACTGTCGCGCCAAATCCTCGCTCTCACCGCCGAGTTGGAAACTCTGGCCCTGGCGAAGAAACCAGCAGCGCTCAAACCCGTCAACAGGGCCTGGAACAACTGATCTCCCGGAGGTTTTTCAATGAGGCAACGAAGGGAGCCAACCGGAGGTTTTCAGATGAGGCAACGAATCACTCTTCCCGGAGGTATTGCAATGAGGCAACAGG
>NZ_CAKKLY010000114.1 GCF_918698095.1 Arthrobacter sp. Bi83 | reverse complement strand
CTTGGGTTCTAGCGGTCGTTGCAACACCCCGACTTTTGGGAGTTGCAACGACCGTGGTTCGTTTAAGCGGTGATTCATCAGGATCCGGGTGGTACTCGCAGGATCAGAAGGATGCATTTTTCGCGGTGTTTGACCGCTTGGGGAGTACGGCGGCGGCCGCGAGAGAGTTGGGGTTGAACCGGTTCACCTGTGCAGGCTGGGTCCGGAAGGCGGGACTGAAGGGCCGCGGGAAACGCGGGTCCGGTCCCCATCCTGGCCGGGATGAATTCTTTGAGCTGCGCGAGGCCGGGGTCAGCCGCCGGGAGGCAGCCAGGGCCGTGGGTGTGCATGCCCGCACTGCCAAGGACTGGGACGTTGGCATCCGAAAATCGGGCAGCCGCCGCTTTTACCCCGACGGGCAGGTAGTCGACTACAAACGTGGAGTGACCACATTCCACGCGCCGTAGGACTCCGACGGGTCCATCGACCCCCGCTTTCTGTCACTGCAGGAACGTGAAATGATCCGGGACCTGAGCCGGGCCGGTTCCTCGCTGAGGACGATAGCGCTGACTCTGCAGCGTTCCCCCTCGACCATCAGCCGGGAACTGCACCGCACCAGCGACCCCCTGCTGGGTTACCTGCCCCACGGAGCGGACCGGCAAGCCGCCGCCCGCAGAGCCCGTCCCAAGACAGCGAAACTGACCGGCGAGTCGAAACTGCGGGATTACGTGCAGGCAGGACTGGGTCTGGAATGGTCACCGGAGCAGATATCGCACAGGCTGGTCACGGACCACCCCGATGACCAGGAGATGCGCGTGAGCCCCGAGACGATCTACCAGGCCCTCTACCTCCAGGCCCGGGGCGGCCTCAAACGCGAAATCCAAGCCGCCCTGCGCACCGGCCGCGCCCGCCGCCACCCCCACAACAACTCCGCGGAACGACGGCCCCGGTTCGCGGACCCAATGATCATGATTTCCGAACGCCCGCCCGAAATCGAGGACCGGGCCATCCCCGGGCACTGGGAAGGAGACCTCATCACCGGGACACTGAACCAGTCCGCGATCGCCACCCTGGTCGAACGCACCAGCCGGTACGTGATGCTCGTCCACCTGCCCACGGATCACGGCGCCGAAGCAGTCCGGGACGGACTCGTCACCGCCATGACGGCCCTGCCCGCGCACCTGCGAGGCTCCCTGACCTGGGACCAGGGCTCCGAAATGGCAGCCCACAAATCCTTCACCATGGCCACGGACATGAACGTCTACTTCTGCGACCCCGCCAGCCCCTGGCAGCGCGGCTCGAATGAGAACACCAATGGGCTGCTGCGCCAGTACTTCCCCAAGAGCACGGATTTGTCCGTCTACGGTCCCGAAGACCTCGAACTCGTCGCTCAGAAACTCAACGGCCGGCCACGTAAAACGCTCGGCTGGGAAACCCCAGCCGAGCGTTTACGTGCTTTACTACTAACCACCTAACCAACAGGTGTTGCAACGACC
>NZ_CAKKLY010000113.1 GCF_918698095.1 Arthrobacter sp. Bi83 | reverse complement strand
CCGGAATGAATCAAGCTGTTTGTGACAGCTGGTTGGTTTTGTAGTTGATGCCGGCGTGGGCCGGGGCGGCTGGTGCGGTGGGTTTGTTGCGGTAGCGGTGAGGATGCCGGGCGTGGCAGGCGTTGAGGGTTGCCTGGCGGCGTCGGCGTGCCTGGTCGACTCGTCCTTCGTGGACGGTGTCGGGTGTGTAGTAGTTCAGGCCGCTGTGGCGGTGGTTGGCGTTGTAATCCGCGAAGAATGCCGCCATGTAGTCGCGGGCGTGCTGGAGGTCCTGGAATCGGCGGGGAAAGTCCAGGTCGTATTTCACTGTCTTGAACAGGGATTCCGAGTAAGGGTTATCGTCGGAGACCCGCGGGCGGGAGTAGGACAGTGTGATGCCCAGGGACTGGGCAAGCTGGAGGATGCTGCCGGCCCGCATGGGTGCGCCGTTATCGGCGTGGAGCACGGCAGGGCGCTGTCGGTTGTCGGTGACCGCGCCGTTGATCAGTGCGGCGGCGAGGGCGGCCGTTTCGGTGTGTTCGACGCGGTGTCCGACGACTCTGCGGGAAAACACGTCCAGGATCGCGTAGAGCCGGTAGGTGTGTTTCCCCGGGCCGTGGAGCATCGTGATGTCCCAGCTCCAAAGCTGGTTCGGGGCGGTCGCGTGCACAACGGGTTTGGCCCGTTTGGGGCCGGTTCCCGGGCGCTGTTCGCGGCGGTCACCGTTCTGCCCGTTCCGGGCCACGATGCGGTGGGCGGCGGCGATGGAGAAGAAGCAGCGCCCCGCATCGAGCATCCGGTAGTAGGCCTGGGTGACGGAGAGGTTGGCGTATTCCCTGGAGTTCAACAGCTCCATGAACGCGTCGGCTTCGGCATCGGTGATCCGGTTCGGATAGTCCCGGTCGGCGTGGGGCACCAGGAGCCCCGCCGGTGTAGCCGGGCTCAGACGCCGGTACCAGGCCGTGCGGTGCACGCCCACCAAGGCACAGGCCTTCACCGCGGACCAGCCCGCTGTGATCAGTTTCCCGGCAAAGGTCAGGGCGATGTCTTTCCAGGTTTTGGCGTCAGCCACTCCGGCCGGCCCGGCTCCGGCTCCTCCACTTTCGGATCCGTCGCCGCCGCGCTCTTGGCCATCGCGTCCAAGAGCGCGGAAGCTTTTCCCAGAATATCCACGGCAGCCTCGGACCGCGCCAGCTTGGCCTTGAGGACTTCGTTTTCCTTCAAGACCCGTTTGAGCAACTGCTTATCGCCCGCATTCAATCGCTGATCCTCCTCTAGGTTGTCGGACCTGGACCTCAGCTCCCCGGACTCCCGCTCGCGGCACCAACGATTCATGGTGCCCTCGGTGATGCCCGCCGCCCTGATGAATGCGGCCTTAGAGCCCCACTCAAGGCATTTGTCGTACTCATCCAGAATCGCGTGCTTCTGGTCGGTAGTGAAGTGCTTCCGGTTCGAAACACGAACAGGCATAACGAAATCCATGACGGACCTTCCCCCCGCCCTGAGCACCGGCTCCAGCAACAGGGAACCTGTCACACAACAGCCTGACACACAGGGA
>NZ_CAKKLY010000112.1 GCF_918698095.1 Arthrobacter sp. Bi83 | reverse complement strand
GTGGTGGAGGTGGCGGCTCTGTGCCAGTCGTGAGAATCAGTTGGGGACGGCGCGTGGCGTCGGAGGTTTCCTTCGAACTGTAGATGACGCCGTCGGACGAAGTGTTATTGATCCTGAACGAGTAAGTGCCGTCTCCCCTAACAACGCTGAATACATCAATTTCCACAAAGGTGTTGATGGTAACGGCTCCGCGCGATGCCACAACCGTAGTCTCGGCCACCGGCGCGTTGTTGAAGTTGATCGTGCTTTCTGTCCATGAGTTGTTCAGAACACGGCGGAACTGACCACCCAGGTTGGAAGGGTCGGCAACGAACAGCCTGAGTTTCGCAGCGGTGACGTTGGTCCCGGCACCGGATACGGTGAATTTCAAGAACGACATTTCCACCGGCGAATTGTCGGCCTTAAGGCCAGTTGCCGTGCCGTAGTTGGTAGTGGGAGTGTCACGCTTGACGACAGCGTCCGCCGAAGCGGGAAACGTCAATGTGGCAGCTTCCGCCGGCCCAGCAATGATGGAAACTGTGGCCGCTAGAAAAAGAGTTGCGGCCACGGATATCCAACGTTTGCGCAAATGCGCGTATCCAGGCCGACGTTTTTTTGGATTGTTGCCTAAGGCATATTCTTTGGGATTTTTGTTGCCGAAGGCAAAGTTCGATTTGAGGCTCATCGTGGGACTCCTAAGTCCGATTCACACACCCCCAATGCCTTGAGCCCACATTAAGCCCTAATGGCCAGTAGGGATCCAAAGAATTTAATGCAAAAATGCACAGCGCAAATGAACATGCGCAAAAATGCGCTGCACATTTGTATTCCCCGAATAGAATATTGGTATTCCATTCGCGGCATAAACATCTCAACTGCGAAAACATTGTTAATGGCTCTTCATAATCCAGGGTGTAGCAGCGGCCTGAAGCCGCCGGTCTCGAGCAGCGATCCCGCGATGTAGTGGGTGAAGTTGCGGAACCCGAGGGCGGAGCCGCGGAGGTGTTCGAGTCGGAGGTCGGCGCCGGTGTGCAGGGTCCTCCTGGCGGCGTAGAGCGTGTCGTCCTTGTGACCGCGGTAGCCGTGGATCGCGAGTTGGACCCGACACCGGAACGACTCGCTAATATGGGGCACACCAAAGCAAAGGAGAGCCCCGTGGGCAAGGTGGTCATGTACAGCTCGGTGTCGGTGGACGGCTTCCTCGCGGACGAGAACGACCAGCCCGGACCGCTGTTCGACTGGTTGTCCAGCGGTGACGTCCCGTTGGACGAGAGCGGCGAGGTGAAGGTGTCGCAGACGTCCTACGACTACACCCGGCCGTACTGGGACCAAATCGGGGCGACCATCGTCGGCCGCCGCGTCTTCGACATGACGGACGGCTGGGACGGGAAGCCTCCGGGCGGAGTCGACCACGTGGTCGTCGTGACGCACCGGCCGAAGCCCGAGGGCTGGGACCCCGAGGCGCCGTTTCACTTCGTCGACGGCGTCGAGGCAGCCGTGGCTAAGGCGCAGGAGCTCGCGGGTGACCGCATTGTCGAGGTCGCCGCTGGCGACGTCGGTGGCCAGGTGCTAGCCGCGGGCCTGGTCGACGAGGTGCGCATGGACGTCGTACCCGTCGTGTTCGGGTCCGGCAAGCGCTACTTCGGGTCGGTCCACGCACAGCACCTGTTGGAGGATCCCGACGTGGTGATTCAGGGCAACCGGGTGCTTCACCTGCGCTATCGGGTGCGCCGTTGACCGATCTGAGCGGGTACGCGAATAAGTCCACTGCGAACGGTGACACAAGATCGGGCCTCCGGCTGCGTTTGCGCATCGCTGCCCCGGGACCGACGCACCAGCCAACATCCAGCCAGCGATTACACCCTCAACTGTGAAAAGCCTGTTAACTGCGGGAGGACCCCCAACGTGGTTGGGGGTCCTCGACCTAATGGTTGTCCGGCGGTGACCTACTCTCCCACACCCTCCCGGGTGCAGTACCATCGGCGCTGTGGGTCTTAGCTTCCGGGTTCGGAATGGGACCGGGCGTTTCCCCCACGCTATGACCGCCGTAACCCTTGTA
>NZ_CAKKLY010000111.1 GCF_918698095.1 Arthrobacter sp. Bi83 | reverse complement strand
GCGGGGATCCAAGCCCGACGGCGGGAAGCCCGCGGCGTTTGCCGGCCTCCCGCCGTCGGGGTCTCCCTCGTTGCCCAGCTCAGGGACGGACGGGTGCCAAACTCCGGCTCTCGAGCCGGAGCTCGAGGTCATTCATGACGACGGCGGCAAGGTCACGGAGCGTTGCTGCATCTTCCGGGGCGAGGACACGGGGTTTGTAATCGAGAATGCACAGCGTGCCCAGGTTGTAGCCATCCCGTGAAGTCAGCGGCGCACCCGCATAAAAACCAAGACCGAACTCCCCGGCAACAAGCGGATTGGCCAAGGCCCGCGGGTCATTGGGGGCATTCTCCACAACCCAGAGGTCGTCCTGCAGGATCGCCGAAGCGCACAGACCTGGGTCCCGGTTGATTTCCTCCGCAGGGATTCCGTGGTGGGACTTGAACCAGATGCGGTCATGGTCCACGACGGAGACGATCGCTATGGGCACCGAGAAGACCCGGGCCGCGAGTGCCGTGATCCTGTCGAAGGAGCCGTCCGGAGGGGTATCGAGAATGCCGTAGCGGTGGACAGCCTCCATGCGCGCGTCCTCGTTGGCGGGGATGATGGCGGTGTCCACCTTGTGCTTCCCGCGGCTGTTGACGGTCTGGTCGTAGAGGGCCTGGGTTACTTCGCGCGTGGAGGGCCGGTCCTGCGGGTCCCGTGCCGTCATGGCCGCCAGCAACTGCTGCCATTCCGGGTCCAAGCCGGCAGGAATTTCAGGGTCCCTGATCAGTCGCGCCACGGCGCTCTGGAGCGGATCGCCCTTGAATACGGGCTCGCCTGCAAGGCATTCAAGCAGCACAAGTCCAAGGGAGTAGACATCGCTGGCGGGCCCCACCGGTTCGGCCATCGCCTGCTCCGGGCTGAGGTATGCCGCGGTTCCGAGAACGTCACCGGTGTCGACATGCGGTGTGTCCGCCATGAGGGCAATGCCGAAGTCGGTCAGCTTCGCGCGCATCCGGGCGGCATCGTGGTGGTAGTCGAAGACCATGATGTTGCCGGGTTTGACGTCGCGGTGGACTACGCCGCTGTCATGAATGTAGGTGAGCGCGTCCGCCAGATCGTGGCCAATCTGGGCCGTGTGCCGGGACGAGAGCGGGCCGTCCTGGAGGCGGCGGCGGAGGTCCGGGCCCTCCACGAGCTCCATCACGAGGTAGATGCGGGGGCCGGATTCGGTCCTGTCCGCTCCTGCGTCCAGGAGCGTGACCAGGTTGTGGTGGTTCAGGCGTGCGAGGACTTTCAGTTCCGCGTCGTCGTCCTGCGCATCCCTGTTGGCGGGCTTGATGACCACCTTGACGGCCACGTCCCGGCCGAGGAATTCGTCGGTAGCCCGGTAGACGTTGGCCATTGCACCGGAACCGATCTGGTCCACGACGCGGTATCGTCCGCCGAGGAACGTTCCTGCTGAAATGCCGGACAGTACGTCCATTGGATACCTTGAATTTTCCCGAGCGCGCCAAAAGGCGTGCGGTGCGTAGGTTGGTGTGGGGTGCTGGCAGGAGGGGGTTAATAACAACGCGGCTTGGAAGGCCGGCGTCCGATTGGAAGCATCGGCCTTTAACGCTGCAGGAAGAGCCGGTGCGTGTCGGCTCTTCCTGCAGCAGTGGAGCTAGATGAGGCTGGGGGCGCTGGCGAGGATATAGTCCGCCGCGGCCGGGCCAGTCATGGACAACTCATTGTGATCCGGATCGATGCCGAGTTCCTTCAGACCTGCCCGCAAGGCCTCGGGGGACTCGGGCTGTATCGTGTTGATCAGGCTCCAGCTGGTGTAGAGGCCATAGAGCTCGTCCGGAGTCAGCCCGGAGTCGGTTTCCCGGTCCGCAGTGAGGGCCTCGGCTACGAAGCGGTCAAAGTGTGTTGCAGTCATTTTTGGCTCTTTCATGGCGTGCACATTTGATACGCCGTTCTGCTTCAGCGATAACGGACCACTGCCCTTTGGGCAGAGAACGTCCTAAAAATTTATGCGAGACAGACCGTTCTGTCTAGTTACGGTTGGCTTACGGTCATGTGCAGGGTCGGAAGCTTGGCCAGGCGCCCTGTCAGGGGGGGGGTCCGGGGCACCTCCGGGGGTCGGCTTGG
>NZ_CAKKLY010000110.1 GCF_918698095.1 Arthrobacter sp. Bi83 | reverse complement strand
TATGACCTCGCGAACCGCGGCCTGTTGCCGCCCAGCTTTGCCCTGGTGGGCTTTGCCCGGCGGCAGTGGGACAACGAGGACTTCGCGGCGGAGGTGAAAGACGCGGTCAAAACGTACTCCCGTACGCCGTTCGATGAGGCGGTGTGGAACCAGCTGTCCGAAGGCATCCGTTTCGTGCAGGGCGAGTTCGATGACGACTCCGCCTTTGAGCGGCTCGGCGAGACCATCAAGGAACTCGACGAACAGCGCGGCACGCGCGGCAACCATGCGTTCTACCTGTCCATCCCGCCGAAGGCCTTTGAACAGGTCTGCCGGCAGCTCTCGAAGCACGGTCTGGCCCAGGCTGAAGGCGACAAGTGGCGCCGTGTGGTCATCGAGAAGCCGTTCGGGCACGACCTTAAGTCGGCC
The DNA here is from genome assembly GCF_918698095.1 of Arthrobacter sp. Bi83. GTDB lineage: Bacteria > Actinomycetota > Actinomycetes > Actinomycetales > Micrococcaceae > Arthrobacter. The sequence goes on along the minus strand of NZ_CAKKLY010000110.1, from coordinate 1,867 downwards.
CGGCAGCTGAACGACATCGTGGAATCGGTCTTTCCGCCCGACGCGGTCTTCCGGATCGACCACTACCTGGGCAAGGAGACGGTGCAGAACATCCTGGCGCTGCGCTTCGCCAACCAGCTGTTCGAACCGCTGTGGAACGCCAACTACGTTGACCACGTGCAGATCACCATGGCCGAGGACATCGGCACCGGCGGCCGTGCAGGGTACTACGACGGCGTGGGTGCTGCCCGTGACGTGATCCAGAACCACCTCCTGCAGCTGCTGGCGCTCACTGCGATGGAGGAACCTATTTCCTTCAACGCGGATGACCTGCGTGCGGAGAAGGAAAAGGTCCTGGCGGCTGTCAGGCTGCCGGAGGACCTCTCCACCCACTCCGCCCGCGGCCAGTTCGCCGGCGGCTGGCAGGGCGGCGAGCAGGTCCAGGGCTACCTCGAGGAGGACGGCATCCCGGCCGATTCCACCACCGAGACCTTTGCCGCGATCCGCGTTGACATCAATACCCGGCGCTGGCACGGGGTCCCGTTTTACCTGCGCGCCGGCAAGCGCCTGGGCCGGCGCGTCACGGAAATCGCCGTGGTGTTCAAGCGCGCGCCTAACCTGCTGTTCCGCGACCACGGCGAGGATGACTTCGGGCAGAACGCCGTGGTGATCCGGGTCCAGCCTGACGAGGGCGCCACGATCCGCTTCGGCTCCAAGGTCCCCGGCACGCAGATGGAAGTGCGGGATGTGACGATGGACTTCGGTTACGGCCACTCGTTCACGGAGTCCAGCCCGGAGGCGTACGAACGGCTGATCCTTGACGTGCTCCTCGGCGAGCCGCCGCTGTTCCCGAGGCATGAGGAAGTGGAGCTCTCCTGGAAGATCCTGGACCCGTTCGAGGAATACTGGGAGGGCCTGGGCGAGCAGCCCGAGCCCTACGCACCCGGCAGCTGGGGCCCGGCCTCCGCTGACGAGCTGCTCGCCCGCGACGGACGCACCTGGAGAAGGCCATGATTGTAGATCTTCCGAACACCACCACCTCCAAGGTCTCCAAGAAGATCATGTCCCTGCGGGAGCAGGGCGGGGTGATCGCTCTGGGCCGCGTGCTGACCCTGGTGGTCGTCACGAAATCGGGTCTGGAAGAGGAGGCCATCGAGGCAGCCAACGAGGCCAGCCGGGAGCACCCCTGCCGAATCATTGTCCTTGCCGATGCCGGCTCTGCCGCTCCCAACCGGCTCGATGCCCAGATCCGGGTCGGCGGTGACGCCGGAGCCTCGGAAGTGATCGTGCTGCGCGGCTTCGGGGAACTCGCAGAGGAAAGCGAGTCCCTCGTCGCCGCGTTGCTGCTCCCTGACGCTCCGATCGTGGCCTGGTGGCCGCACGGCGCGCCGAAGAATGCCAGCGAGACATCCATCGGCAAGATCGCCCACCGGCGCATCACCGACTCCGCGAACGAAGCCGAACCGCAGGTGGCCCTGGAGAATATCCGGAACACCTACAAGGCAGGCGACACGGACCTCGCCTGGACCCGCCTGACGAACTGGCGCATCCAGCTCGCGGCAGTGCTGGACCAGGTGGACCCATCCCCTGTCACCGCGGTGGCCGTGGAGGGTGCTTCGGACTCCCCCAGCACCATCCTGCTGGCGGCCTGGCTCACCCTCTCCCTGGACGCCCCGGTGACGATCGTCGCCGACCCCGCGGGCACCGGTATCCGGCGCGTCCGCCTGAGCCGGGCAAGCGGCGACGTCCAGCTGTTCCGGCCCGGACTGTCAGTGGCCGAACTGACCCAACCGGGCCAGCCTGCCCAGCGGATTTCCCTGCCGCGGCGAAGCCTGCGGGACTGCCTGGCCGAGGAACTGCGGCGTCTGGATCCCGACGAAGTGTTCGG
>NZ_CAKKLY010000109.1 GCF_918698095.1 Arthrobacter sp. Bi83 | reverse complement strand
GGTATCGGCGGGCCGCTCCTGTCGGCTTCGAGCTACTTCATGAAGTCCCCGCCGGAGCAGTTCAATGACGACCTCGCCCGTGAAAAGGTCGAGGCCTTCATCCGCGGCGACCTCGAGCGCTAAACCCTCTCCCTCCTTCCGCGACGCTCTCTCACTTTTGGTGGGTTGTGGCGCGACGCTCTCTCACTTTTGGTGGGGGAGCGTCGTGCTTTAAGCGTCCTGTTCGTAACGCCGGATGGCGTGGCTCGCCTGGGCGAGGGCGAGGAGCTTTAGCAGCAGTTGGCTGTGCAGGTGCAAGCCGACGGCGGCGGTGAGAATGAGCTGGTCGACGCTGTCTGGGGCGGTCGTCACCGCGATGTCGAGTCCGGCGACGTCGTCCATGGCCTTGCTGTAGGTATCCAGGAGCTCGCTGGAAACCCGAATGTTGAGGTTTTCCATCAGCTCGAGATGGGCGTTCAAAGCACTCCGGGCGTCACTTGGGTAATCCGGCCAATTCCGGAGACGCACGACGGCGTCCCCCGCCGGTGCGCGGACCCCGCCACTGCTGGTGGTGGAGGCGCCCAGGTCCAGCACCACGCGCTGAACCGCCGCTAAGAGCGTAAGGCGCGGGGCGCCGTCGTCGGCCATTTTGAGGAGACCGCGGATCTGCTCAATGTTCAGTCCGACTATCCGGCGGAGCGCCTGGATCAAATTGAGACGCTCGACGTGCCTGGCCGAATACTGCGCGCGAGTTGCGTGGACGGTCTGGCCGGCCGGCAACATGCCCTCGCGGAGGTAGTACTTGATGCTGGCGGCCGAGACTCCCGAGTGCTCGCTCAGTTCCTTGAGCTGCATGCCGCGTTCCTTCCTGCGAAGTCCCGGATCCACTGGATAGCGAATCCGGCGCCAATTATCCTGATGTACGTGTACTGGATAGTGGTTCTATCCTAAGGGCATGGACCACTGGAATGTACTGCTTATCAGCCACGTGACCGCCGCACTGTTTGTCCTTGCGATCGGCCCCTTCCAAATTCTTCGCCGACGCCGCGACCGTTTCCACCGCACCATGGGCTACCTATGGGTGGCGGCCATGTACTACGTCTGTGTCAGCAGTTTCTGGATTGTGACGGCCGGGCATTTCACCTGGCTGCACGGGCTGTCTGCCTTCACCATCGTGACGGTCACCCTTGGCCTCATCGGCGCGATCCGACGTGACATGCGGTCGCACCTGCGGAACATGATCGGCAGTTACATCGGCATTGCCGTTGCCTTCATCTTTGCCGTCGCGGTGCCCGGACGCGCGATTCCGGAGCTCCTTGCCGAGGACCCGGCCACCGCAGCGTACGTTGCCGGGCTGGTGGTGCTGTGCGTGGTGGTGGTCTTCGTTTCGCTCAAGCGCGGCGGTTCCACGAGTGCCCGGGGCGGTTCGAAGACCCAGGCGGAACTGGCTACGGGACGGGCAGCTTCGGCCGCTTCGGCAGGTCTGGCAGAACGGGCTGATCCGGCTGATCCGGCAGAACGGGCAGAACGGGCAGAACAGCGGGACGGACAACCAGCAGCGGGCCGGAGTTCTTGGTGAAGGACCGGACGCTCTCTCACTTCCTGCAGGTCTTTGGGTGACGCTCTCTCACTTCCTGCATATTTGGACGTGACGCTCTCTCACCCGGCGTCGGCGAAGCCCGATAACTGGGAATGATCTCGCCACGCGGTGCGCAACGTGCGCTTGATCTTGCCGATGGCCGCTTGGAAATCGTCAGCAAGATCGTCCTTGTCCAATATCAGGACAGTCCAGCCGGCGGCTTCGAAAGCCTTGTCACGGCGTCTGTCACTAAGGGACTGTGCGTCGAGGAGGTGATGTCCGCCGTCGTACTGGATGGCGAGCCGCCGATGGCGGTAACCGAGATCGGCGGTAGGCGACATGCCGTCACCGATGCGCAATGCCAGTTGGAGACCCGGCTCGGGGAGGCCGGCATCGGCCATCGCCAGGCGAAGCAACGATTCCGGCGCGGAGTCGGCGCCGACCCGCATCAGATCCAGTGCTGCCCGGGCACGGACCACACCCTGCAGGTTCGGATGGTGACCCACCAAGGTGCGCAGTCCGTCCAAGGTGTCGTGGGGCTGCGTCCGTCCCTCGAAGACCAGTCGCGGGATGCGGACTAATGGTCACCCATGCACACCAGATCACTCACCGACAGTCGTCGCGCCAAATCCAGCCACGTCCGCGATCGCGTGCTGATGCGGATGCCGTCGGCCCACTCAGTTTCGTCTTCCAGTGCCAGTACCGTGTGGCCGAGTACGCCGCTGCGGCGCACCGAGGGCAGGGCCCGGGGCTTGCTTAGATGCAACTCCGTCGAGTCGGCCAGCCAGGGCGGCAGCAGTTGGCACCGAAGCCGTGCCGCAGTGACGTGTGAGATCCAGGCCCCTGGCGACGCGTTCGACAGCGCCCGCGCCGCGGCCTCCAGCTCAAAGCTCCAGTCCGACGGGCGGTAGAGCCCTCGACCCACATGGACCACGTCTTTTCGCCGCAGCCTGTTTGCGGAAACGCCTGCGGCCCGCGCCGAGTCGATCGTGAACGGAGCTGTTGCCAGCAGTCCGGGCAGATTATTGCTCATTTGCATGCAGGCAGTCTGACCCAAAAGCGGCGACGCTGCAGAAGTTATCCACAGGCAGTCGCTGGGCGCACGGAAGTGAGAGAGCGTCGCCTTGGAGGCGGCAGGAAGTGAGAGAGCGTCGCCTTGGGCGCACGGAAGTGGGAGAGCGTCGCCTTGGGGCGGCAGGAAGTGAGAGAGCGTTGGGGGTGAGGCCGCAGGAAGTGAGAGAGCGGCGCGTTGGGGGCGGCAGGAAGTGAG
>NZ_CAKKLY010000108.1 GCF_918698095.1 Arthrobacter sp. Bi83 | reverse complement strand
GTATGCCGCTTCCCGAGTGTGACGCGGCGCTTCATTCGCGGAACGGTGCTGGGAGATAATAGGCTCGGAAGTCGATAGACCGGCATGCAGGCCGGAAGCACCAACCGGCCAGCGCCGGAACCAACGTGGAGAGGCAAGGGACGTGACGTACGTAATCGCGCAGCCGTGTGTAGATGTCAAAGACAAGGCGTGCATTGAGGAGTGCCCCGTCGATTGCATCTACGAAGGCGAGCGTTCCCTCTATATCCATCCCGATGAATGCGTCGATTGCGGTGCATGCGAGCCCGTCTGCCCGGTCGAGGCCATCTACTACGAGGACGACACCCCGGAAGAGTGGGCCGACTACTACAAGGCCAACGTCGAGTTCTTCGACGAGCTCGGTTCCCCGGGCGGCGCCGCGAAGGTCGGCAACACCCACACCGACCACGCGATGATTGCCGCGCTGCCGCCGCAGAACCAGGACTGAGGCGGGCGCTTCGGTGACAACAGCTGTGCGGAGCTTCGGCCTGAGCCTTCCCGACTACCCCTGGGAGGCGATGGCGCCCTACCTGGCCAAAGCGGCTGATTATCCGGGTGGAGCAGTCAATCTGTCCATCGGGACGCCGGTGGATCCCACGCCCGCGGTGATCCAGGAGGCCCTCCGGGCCGCAGCAGACGCTCCCGGCTATCCCACAGTGCACGGCACCCCGGCGCTCCGGGAGGCCATCGCCGGATGGTTTGCACGCCGCAGGGGCGTTGAGGGGCTGGATCCCCGCGACGTCATGCCGACGGTGGGCTCCAAGGAACTGGTGGCATGGCTGCCGTTCCTGCTTGGGCTGAAGCCGGGGGACGTCGTCGTCCGTCCCGCCGTTGCCTACCCCACGTATGACATCGGTGCGACGTTCGCCGGAGCGACGGCAGTGGCTGCTGATGATCTCGACGAACTCGATGCTGCCACCCGGGCGAAGGTCCGGCTCGTGTGGGTCAATTCCCCGGGCAACCCGACCGGAAGTGTCCGGGACGCCGCCTCCCTGAAAAAACTCGTCGACCAGGCGCGGGACGTCGGGGCGCTCGTGGCTTCGGACGAATGCTATGCGGAACTCGGCTGGGGCGAGTGGGATCTTCAGCGGGGCGGGCAGGCAGTCCCCAGCATCCTGGATCCCCGGGTGGCGGGCGGTTCCCATGACGGGCTCCTTGCCGTCTATTCCCTGAGCAAGCAATCCAATCTGGCCGGCTACCGGGCAGCGTTCGTGGCCGGAGACCCGGCCATCATGGCGAACCTGGTGAACAGCCGCAAGCATGCCGGGATGATCGTTCCCTACCCGGTCCAGGAGGCAATGCGCGTGGCCCTCGGCGACGACGCCCACGTTCAGGCGCAGAAGGACATGTACCGCGGCCGCCGGACGCGGATTGTGCCGGCCCTCGAAGGCTTCGGACTGAAGATCCATGAGTCCTCCGCGGGACTTTACCTGTGGTGCACGGCAGGCGAAGCCACCTGGGACACTATTGAGCGGCTCGCCGGACGCGGGATCGTGGCGGGTCCGGGCGTGTTCTACGGCGAGGCCGGCAACGGTTACGTTCGTGTGGCGCTGACCGGCAGCGACGAGCGGATCGACACTGCCGTGGCCCGGCTGGCTGCGACCGCCTAACCGCGGTTCCGGAGCAACGGCCCCGTAACAATGGGTGTGACACCCGCCACAAGTGACGCATTTTGCGGCGTATAAGCGTGTCCCGGATTAGTAGCAGGCTGAAAGTGACGGTACTTTTTAACTGACTATCAATGGTGGCTTTCTACAAGAAGGCAGCACGGCCGTTGGAATTCCCGCCTGTGCGGGATCCCCGCGCGGCTCACCTGATGTTGGATCAAGCTTTCTACAGAGGCCCAGATGCCTCATGAAGGGGACTCCATGACTGAGACCACCAGCGCAACCCTGCGCCACGCAGGCGGCGAGCTCGAGCTCCCGCGCATCAAGGTTGTAGAGGGAAACGAAGGCTACGACGTTTCCAAACTGCTGAAGCAGACCGGCGCCGTTGCCTTTGACCCTGGCTTCATGAACACCGCTGCCACCACCTCCGCGATCACGTACATCGACGGCGACGCAGGGATCCTGCGGTACCGCGGCTACCCGATCGAGCAGCTTGCCCAGCACTCCAGCTTCCTGGAAGTGTCCTACCTGCTGATCTACGGCAACCTGCCCACCCCCACTGAGCTGGAATCCTTTGACCAGCGCATCCGCCACCACACTCTGCTGCACGAAGAGCTCAAGGGCTTCTTCAGCGGCTTCCCCCGCGATGCGCACCCCATGCCGGTGCTCTCCTCCGCTGTGTCGGCGCTGTCCACGTTCTACCAGGACTCGCTGGACCCGTTCAACGCCGAGCAGGTGGAAGTTTCCACTTACCGACTGCTGGCCAAGATGCCGGTCATCGCCGCCTACGCCCTGAAGAAGAGCATCGGCCAGCCCATGCTCTACCCCGACAACTCCCACAACCTCGTGGAGAACTTCCTGCGCCTGAGCTTCGGCCTTCCGGCCGAGCAGTACGAGGTGGACCCGGTTGTCGCCAAGGCGCTGGATCTGCTCCTGATCCTGCACGCAGACCACGAGCAGAACTGTTCCACCTCCACAGTGCGCCTCGTGGGTTCCTCCAACGCCAACCTCTTCGCCTCCGTTTCCGCCGGCATCAACGCCCTCTTCGGCCCCGCCCACGGCGGCGCCAACGAGGCCGTGCTCAAGATGCTGCGCCAGATCCAGGCCGACGGCACCAGGCCCGAGGACTACATGGAGAAGGTCAAGAACAAGGAAGATGGCGTCCGCCTCATGGGCTTCGGACACCGGGTCTACAAGAACTACGACCCGCGTGCCAAAATCGTCAAGGCCACGGCGCACGAGATCCTCACCAAGCTCGGCGGCAACGACGAACTCCTGGACATCGCCTTGCGTCTCGAAGAGAAGGCCCTGAATGACGACTACTTCATCCAGCGCAAGCTCTACCCGAACGTGGACTTCTACACCGGCCTGATCTACAAGGCCATGGGCTTCCCCGAGAAGATGTTCACGGTGCTCTTTGCGATCGGCCGCCTGCCGGGCTGGATTGCCCAGTGGCGCGAAATGATCAGCGATCCTAATACGAAGATCGGCCGCCCGCGGCAGCTCTACACAGGAGAGCCCGAGCGCCAGTACCCGGCACGCTAAGGCAGCAGGGACACAAGCAACAACGACGGCGGCCGCCCACCTTCCGAGGTGGGCGCTGTCT
>NZ_CAKKLY010000107.1 GCF_918698095.1 Arthrobacter sp. Bi83 | reverse complement strand
TGTTACCGATCGCGTTATTTGACGATGTAGCCGTCACGGTCCGTGGCGACGGGCGGGCATGAAAGCGCCCCGCCGGATGGTGACCGGCGGGGCGCTGATCGTCGCGCTGACGCGGCGATGGTCATTGGTGACGGCGTGTTTTACTCGCTGTTCTCCGTGATCGCGGACTGGGCCGCGGAGAGGTCCACGATGGCCTTGCCTGCCGCGTAGGTCGCGATCAGGGAGGAAACGGCGAGGTTGTTCACCGCCCGGGGGTAACCGCGCGAGCCCTGGTGGATCGCGGCGACCGCGTCATCGGAGAACAGGGTGTCGGATCGGCCCGCGTATTTGAGGTGGTGGCGGATGTAGGCTGCTGTCTCGGTCAGATCCATTCCGGTGATCGCGAACCGGGTGGAAACCCGCTGGTCCAGGGCGGCCAGGACCGCGAGTTTGAGCCGGCGGCGCAGCGTGGGCTGGCCGATGAGCAGCAGCGCGAAGTGCGAGCCTGTATCCAGCGCGCTGTTAGTGAGCATGCGAAGCGATTCCAGGTCCGTGTTCGCCAGCAGGTGGGCCTCGTCGATCACGACCACGGGCAGGCGGGCGCGTTCGTCCAGTTCCCCGGCGAGCAGGGACGCGGTCTGGTGCGCCAGCACCCCGGAGTAACGAGCGGGCTGTCCTCCCAGGGCGGTGACGATCTGGGACTGGATGCCGCGCATCCCGACCGTGGGGTCCGCAACGTAGATCACCTGGTGCCGGGAGGCTTCGAGCTGGGCCAGCGCGGCTCTGACGGCGACGGTCTTGCCGGCGCCGACTTCCCCGGTGATCACCCCGGTCTGGCGCTGGTCCACGCACCACTGGATCCGGGCGACTGCTTCGCGGTGCCCGGGGTGCGGGTGCAGTGCCTGGACCGGGATGGAGCGGCCGAAGGGCATGGCCGTGAAACCGTAGTGCGTTTGCAGTTTCTCGATCACCGGGACCCTCCCGCGGCCATGGCCATGGCGCCGGCGGCAGCCACTTTTTCGAAGCTGATCGGGGCGCCGGTCATCGCGGTTTTGTGCCGGGTTTCGACCAGACGCAGGTAATCGATCCCGGACGCCGCGTTCTTCGCCCCCGCGTCGGCGTCTTTGGCGGCGTTGACGGCCTTGGGGTGCACGTGCCGGCGGATCTCACGCAGGACGGCCTCCCCGGCCGGGACGCCGCCGGCGGCGGTGACCGCGACCGTGCCGGCCAGGTCGAACGGGTCATAGACCAACTCGATGCGGGCCCCGGCCAAGGACGGATCGACCTCGTAAATGTTGCCCTGCAGCGATACGGTCCCTGTTTTGGTGACCTTGCGGATCGCGGACCAGCGGAACGCTTCGGCGATTACGTCCGGGTCCTTCCGGTCCGGGCGCCGGTTTTCCCAGCCGGCGTCCCAACGGGCCAGGGGCGTCTGCCCGGTGGTGGAGTGCACGGTGCGGTGGTAGACCATCTGCACCCAGGAGGTGAACAAGGCGTTCAGCTCCTCCAGCGAGGTAACCGCGCTCCCGGCAGGATCCTCCCCGGTGCCCGGAACAATCGTCTGGACCGGGGCGTCGAGCACGGTGATCTCGGAGAGAAACTGGGATGTCACGGTGTTGAACAGGCGCTCGATCTTGCCGCGGCCCTGGGGCCGGTAGGGCCTGGAATGGATCAGTTTGATGCCCAGCCTCGCGCAGACCCGCGCCAGCGATGAATCAACAAAGGCACTGCCGTTATCGACGTAAATCGTCTCGGGGATCCCGTGGGTTTGCAGGGCCGGGCGCAGCGCCGCCGAGAGCCTGACGGCGTCTTCGGCGAACGCCCAGCGGGCCGCGGTGACGAGGCGGGAATGATCATCCAGGAACGCGAAGAGGTAGGTTTTCCGGCCGTGGATCCTCGGGCCGTGGAGTCCGTCGCCGACCCAGATCTCGTTCGGGCGTGCCGCTTCGAACCGGCCGGTCGCCGCCGCCGCGGTGCCGGTGGGGATGTCCAGGGTGCGGAAGTGGCGCAGCAGCGTCGTCTCGGACGGGGCGTCCCCGAGGGTTTCGGCCATGATCCGGCGGACCTGGGCCGCGGTGCGCTGCGGGCGCTCAAGCTTCAGGGTCGCCGCCAGGGACAGCACGGTCGCCGGGGTCACCGGGCCGGCGGCCCTTTCCCGCGGTTTGAGCCCGTCGAACCCCTCACGATGCCAGGCACCGATCCACCGGTCCAGGGTTTCGCGCGAGTAGCGCACGGGCTGCCCGTCCGGGCCGGCATGCTCGGCGGCCGCCAGGGCCCGGACCATGGGCCCGCGCTGGCGGCCGGTCAGGGTTTTGTCCGCGGCGCCGCGGATTAATTGGTAGCGGAACAGGGCGGTCTTCTCCGCCCGGTCCTTACGGGCCAGGGGCCCGCGCTGCGGTTTGGCGTCTGTCATGGGGACGCTGTCCTTTCAAAAGGCTCAGGATGGGATGGCCCCGGCGGGTTCAGCCGGTGCTTTCTTCACCCTTGCCGCCCCGGACCTGCGGGGTAAGAGCCAATTCGTGTTGCACCCCTCCATGCCACCGTCCGGTGCTGAAGAAGAACGGACCGGCCGCGGCGAGCCCGGCGCTGTGCCACGGCATTACGGCGACGGCGAACCGTTCCGCGAGCACCGACGCGTAGGCGGTGACCGCGGCCAGCGCCGCCCCTGCCGGGGTCGGTGCCGGTGCCGGCCAGAGTCCTGCCGCGTCAGCCCCGTCACGGTGGGCAAGGGCGGTGAACACTTCGGCGATCGAGACGGCGGAAGCGGCGAATGTGCGCAGCCAGCCGCGCACCGTGGAGGCTGGCCGGCCCAGCCAGGCCGCGATCCTCCGGTGCCCGTGGCCCGCGGCGGTTTTGGCTTCAACGGCCGCCGCGATCACCGCAGCCGTATCGGCCCGGCGCGCAGCCAGCCCGGCTTCAAGCAGCACATGGGTGGCAGCGCATCCGGCGCAGCGTCCGCGGCGCGGACGGTGGCGCACCAGGAACCGCCCTGCCCCGGTTCCGTGGCGGATCAGCCGTTCCCGCGCCCAGCCCCAGGGACGCAGCCTGCCCCTGCACTCCGGGCACTCAAGGCGACCGCCGGACAGATCGGACTCGACAGAGACACCATCATGATTTACCGTGAGCATCGGCGCGGCCTTTACGCGTCAGAGCGGCCCGGCGTAAACCTCGAAAACTCACGCCGGGCCGTTCGTTGTATCCAGTCATCGTCAGCCTGACGCCGCCAACGGCACTAAATCAAGACACCGACGGGGAAACCTGCATCGTCACCGGCAAAGACGCCCCCATCGCTAAACAATGCGACGCATAACA
>NZ_CAKKLY010000106.1 GCF_918698095.1 Arthrobacter sp. Bi83 | reverse complement strand
TGATGGATTCGCCCTTGCTCTTGACGAACGAGTTGATGGCCGGGTTCGGGCCGATGTAGGTCGCGTCGATGGCCCCGGCGTTGAGCGCCTCGATGGCCGCCGGGCCGGCGTTGAACACCTGCGTGGAGAGTTTGGTGCTGCCCAGGTTGTCCTTGATAAAGCCCTGATTGACGCCCACCAGGGCAGCGGCGTGCGTGATGTTGCCGAAGTAACCCAGCTTGAGCTCATGGGCGGGTCCACTGGGGGCCGCTGGCGCAGCCGACGCGTTGGAATCCCGCGATACGGCAGAGGCAACAATGGCGCCCACACTGATCAGCAGGACCAAACCAAGGGCCAGGGCGATCTCCAGGGCACGCCTGCGCTGGGGCCCCTGGCTCTCGCCGGCCTCAATGCGGGTCATGCCCGGCCTGGAACTAGTCATGAATTCACCATAGGGAGTGTCATAAACAGGGTTCAATGGGCCGGAAACGGGGGGTCACGCGCGTTCATCTAGCGTCACATTCGGACGGGGGCCAGCCTTCGCACCTGACCACCCTCCGCTGCCCGTCCTTTCGGTGGACCCAGGCCTAAGACAGATAGCCGTCGGCCGCAGCCAGGGCGTCGTCCAGGATGGCGAGGCCCGCGGCGGCGTCGGCGTCGTTCACGTTTAGGGGAGGAGCGACATTGACGCGGTTGCCCATAGTCAGCGGCAACAGACCCCGATCCAGGCACGCCTTGACGAAGGAGACCATCGGCGCGTTCGCCGCGCCAGTGGCTCCTGTCGGCACGAGCGGGTCTCTGGTCAGCCGGTCGCGGACGAGTTCGACGGTCCAGAGGCCGCCGATGCCGCGAACATCCCCGACACACTCATGCTTCGCCGCAAGCTCACGGAGTCCTGGCCCAAGGACGTCCCCGCCGAGGCGTGCTGCTGCAGCGACGGTGCCCTCCTCGTGCATCGCGTTGATGGCGCCGACGGCTGCTGCGCAGGCGAGTGGGTGGCCGCTGTACGTCATGCCCGCGGGGTAGGGGCGTTTGGTGAACATCTCGTAGATCGCGTCGCCGACCAGCACGCCGCCCAGCGGCACGTACCCGGAGTTCACTCCCTTCGCGAACGCCATCAGGTCGGGTGCCACGCCATCGTGGTCGACGCCGAACCAGGCTCCCGTGCGGCCGAAGCCGACCATCACCTCGTCCGCGATGTAAACGATGCCGTGGCGGTCACACAGGTTGCGGACCCCACGCAGGTAACCGGTTGGCGGCACGATGACGCCCGAGCTGCCGATCACAGATTCCAGGACCAACCCGGCGATCGTCGAGGGGCCCTCCAGGAGGATCACCTGCTCGAGGTGGGCGAGCGCCCGCTCGGACTCTTCCTCCGGGGTCCTCGACCCGAACGCCGACCGGTACAGGAAAGGACCGAAGAAGTGGACGGCACCCGCCGCCCCGGTGTCCGAGGCCCAGCGGCGCGGGTCGCCGGTGAGGTGGATCGATGCCGCCGTTGAGCCATGGTAGGAGCGGTAGGCGGCGAGCACCTTCGGTCGTCCCGTGTAAAGGCGCGCCATTCGAACCGCATGCTCGATGGCCTCTGTTCCGCCGGTGGTGAACAGCACGTGCCCGAGGCCCTCCGGCGCGACCTCCACAATCAGCCGCGCCGCCTCGCTCCGGACGTCGGACGCGTGGCTGGGCGCAAGCGTGCACAGACGGTCGGCTTGTTCCTTGATCGCAGCGACGATGCGCGGATGTTGGTGACCGAGGTTGGTGAACACCAGTTGCGAGCTGAAATCCAGGTAGCGCCGTCCATTGGCGTCGACGACATAGCTGCCGGAGCCACCGACAAACGTAGGCACATCGCGCGGCCCCTGCACCGCCCAGGGGTGGAAGACCAGTTCGTCGAGATTCATGACATCCTCCGTTGCTTCAGTGCCGGAATGTTCACCCCTACTGCTTCACCTTGGCACCGCCTTGCAGCAGCGTCCAGAGCACCCCGACGGTGCAGGTTCAGTCGCCCTTGACGTTGACCAGTTGCCGCAGCTTGTGCCTTACCTTGACGAGATCAGCGGAGTCGCGCATGACCTGGTCTATCGGCTTGTAGGCCGCCGGGATCTCGTCGATAAACGCCTCGGTGGCCCGGAATTCAATCCCGTGCATGGCCTCCTTCAGTTCCGCCAGGGTGAAGGTCTTGCGGGCCGCGTTCCGGGAGTATTCGCGGCCGGCGCCGTGCGGTGAGGAATTCAGCGACACGGGGTTGCCCAGGCCTTCCACGACATAGGAGGCAGTGCCCATGGAGCCCGGGATCAGGCCCGGGTCCCCCGCCTCGGCCTTGATGGCCCCTTTGCGCGACACCCAGACGGACTTGCCGTAATGGGTTTCCTGCGCAGTGAAGTTGTGGTGGCAGTTGATCCGTTCGCTTTCATGCACCCTGCCGCCCACCCAGGTGCCGAACTGCGTGATCACCCGGTCCATCATTTCCTCACGGTTCAGCAGGGCGAAGTGCTGGGCCCACCGCAGTTCCTTGATGTACCGGGTGAACTCGGGGGTGCCCTCCTCCAGGGAAGCCAGGTCCGGGTCCGGCAGCGTGATCCGCTTCTCTCTGCTGAACCGCTGCGCCACCCCAATATGGTGCTGCGCGATCTTGTTGCCAACGCCGCGCGAGCCCGAATGCAGGAACAGCCAGACGGCGTCTGTCTCATCCACGCACACCTCGATGAAGTGGTTGCCCGAACCCAGCGAGCCGAGCTGCAACTCCCACTTGGCCACGTACTGGCCGGGATCAAAACCCGCCTTGGCCGCCAGCCTCCCCAGCTCAGCGACGCGGGGTTCGGCAGTGGCCAGGACTTTCCGGTTGTTGTGGCCTGCGGACAGTGGAATGACACGCTCAATGTCCTCGCGCAGCCGCCTCCGGTCCCGGGGCAGTTCCTTCAGCGAGTACTGCGTCCTGACCGCGATCATGCCGCAGCCGATGTCCACTCCCACGGCAGCCGGCATGATCGCGCCCAGTGTGGGAATGACGGACCCCACCGTGGCGCCCTTGCCGAGGTGCGCGTCCGGCATCAGAGCCAGGTGCGGGTAGATGAACGGCAGCCGGGACGTGGCGAGGGCCTGCTCACGCGTCTTGTCATCCAGGATCGAGGCCCAGTTGATGAGCCTGCTATTGATGGTTTCCACGGCTTCCCCTCCGCTGGATGAAACAGGCCGGCTGCGGCCAGGATCCGGCAGGATTCGGAGAAACTATTGCCCACGGACGGGGCTGAGTCAAGGGATTCCCGCACGCGGCCCACGGGCAGGGCCGGTCCTGCGGGGCAGGTCCTGCGGGCAGGCACGCGGGGCGGGGCCGGTCCTGGGG
>NZ_CAKKLY010000105.1 GCF_918698095.1 Arthrobacter sp. Bi83 | reverse complement strand
GACCCGGGATCGTTGCCTGGGGGTCGGCATCCCGGTAGTAGTGGACACCCTGCACCAGGGAAGCAGCGCAGTTACCCACGCCGACAATGGCAACACGAATCGGATTTGAAGACACGGAACTCCTTTGGGGGAAAAGCTGTTGCCGGGCGGCCGAGGATGACCGGGCTGGGCGGCAAGGGAGAATATGTGCGATCTCGGACCATTCGAAGCACCGCCCCCAGCGGCGCCGACGTCGTCCAAAGATGCTGCCCTCCATTCTCCCCTCCAAGCCCAGTTGGGCGCTATGCCATGATCGGGCGGTTACGCCTACCCAAACGGGTAGGCACACCTCCTGAGCTACTCTGAGCCGACGCACTCCGTTGCATAGGCCGAACCCTGTTGATTAGAGATTATCCGGTACTTCATGCGTTGCCAGAAGCCGTTCAAACCTGTCGTAGGCCGCCAGGTAGAAGCGCGTTCAGGCGCGAAAGTCAAGGGTGGAGCAGGCTGCGGAAAGAGTCCTTGACAATATCCGTGACGTGCTTCACTCTGTTGTTCATTGCGAAGCTCATTGCTCCATACGGAACAAATCGAAGCGGTGCCCCAGCGGTTTCGCGATCAGTCCCTGAACCTTAGAGAAGTGCTTTATGCACCAATGCCACTCTTTGAACCTCGCTCCCAGGGAACTGCACCACCTGTCTTGACGAACCGAACCTGCCAGCCCAGGACCGGTCAGTCGAGGCAAAAACTGAGGCATCCGCAACACTCAGTAAAGGGAACACTTTCATGACAAGCACACGTGACGTCAGCGCCGATAAACGTAGCGAAAGACCCGACTCCGTCGACACCTCCATATCAAAAGAGACCAGCTCCCAGTTCAAACGCCGCTTCATGGTGCGGCTTGTCACTGTCTTCATCGGCGGGATGTTCCTCGACGGTTACATCCTCGGAATCATCGGCCCCGTCGCCGGATCCATGCGGTCAGATCTCCAGCTCGACGCACTATCTCTGGGCATGATCGCTGCAGGCCCGCTGGCTGGTATCTTCGTCGGCTCCCCCCTGGCCGGTTGGGCTACTGACAAGTTCGGACGCAAGCCCATGTTCCTCGTGGACATGGGCCTGTTCCTGGTCGTCTCAGCGGCCCAGTTCTTCGTAACCTCCGGAGACGGGGCCGTGATCCAGCTGGCCATCATCCGGTTCTTCATGGGCGTCGCGATCGGCGGCGAGTACTCAATCGGTGGGCCATTGCTATCAGAGTTCTCCCCTCCAAAGCTCCGCGGGCGATTGCTCGGGCTGACTCTGATCGCCTGGTACGTCGGTTTCATGATGGCATTCATCGTCGGCACGCTCCTGCACGACGCCGGCACCCCATGGCGCCTTGTACTCGGCACCTGCGCGATACTCGCATTCGTCCTGTTCCTCGCCCGCTTGGGCCTCCCCGAATCGCCGAGCTGGCTCATTACGAAGGGACGGCGTGAGGAAGCACTCGCGATCGCACGTAAATACGTCGAATCGTCCCAGATGCACACCAGCATCACCGAAGAGATCGATTTGAGGATGATCCAGGAGGCCCAAGCCGCGCAGAGTGGGACCAAAATCAAGGGCGCCTCCTTCGGAATGCTGTTCTCGAGGCAGTACTGGCGCACCACCCTCTTCACTTCAGGTTTTTGGTTCTGCGCAGTCACTCCGTACTTCGCGATCGCGACCTTCGCCGACGAGGTGCTCAACCAATTCGGCTTCGGCGGCGGTTGGGCCGGTGGAGTCGGCCTGTCCGCACTTGCGGTCGCGGGGGTTGTCACCAGCGTACTTCTGATTGACAAGCTCGGCCGCCGAATCCTCACCGTGCCCGGGCAGTGGCTCTGCGCAGGTATCCTGCTGATCATCGGAGTCTGGGGGAACGCACCAGCGATCCTCGTGCTCGTCCTGTTTCTCGCCTTCTCCTACTTCAATGCCGGCTACACCACGATGACCCAGGTCTATCCGGCCGAGGTATTCCCCGGCCACCTGCGCGGCATCGGCACTGGCTTCGCCGCGGCCTTCAGCCGCATCGGAGCCGCACTCGGCACCTTTGCCCTGCCATGGGCGATCAGCAACATCGGCATGGGCGCAACCATGGTCGTAGCCGCTGCCGTCGCATTACTCGGCGCAGTCCTCTCGCAATGGCTCGCGCCTGAGACGAAGGGGCGCACCCTCGCCGAAATCTCAGCAAACTTCTCCCACTGACACCGGGACTGCACGGTGCAAAAATCGGGCGGAAATGCTGGCCAACGCCGAAAACGTAGTGCCCGACAGGAGGTTGCGCTCGTGGCCGCGAGTCTTAGCGTCTGATACTCGACTTTTTCACAAGCTGTCCCCTAATCAACCCCGATAACGGGCCGCGCTCATTATCTGATCTTTGAGACCAGTTTCAGGTCAGCTTCCCGGCTGGGTCCTCCTCTCCTGATGTGGCTAAGAATGGGTTCCGCCAGTTGAAGCATTGCTGTCTGATAGCCGTCGATCTGTGATTCCCGGGACGGATTTGCCGGGTGAGCCGAAACTGTGGCTCGGACGATTGCGGGGGAGTAGTTTCTCCTGAGTTGTTCGGCCCACACTGCGCTGGCGCAGCGTGCGAAGCTGGGTTGAAACCATCGTGTTGGTGCGTGGAGAATTTCTTGTGGAGTGATGTTGGTCAGCGCTGCTGTGCGGACGAGTTGTTCCCATGTCGGGTACATCTTTCCGCATGCTGCCGCGGCGGCGCTCGGGTCACCAGGCGCCGCCCGGCGGCTTAACACTGTGTGCCGCTTCAAGCGGCCCAGCAAGTGAGCGGCGCGAGCCCGTTAGAGCCGGACAATAGCCCGGCAATAGGTGACTGCGCATGGGCTCTCGGAGGAGAGACGATGCGGTAGCCCGCCCCACCCGGGATGCGACCGTCCTCCCAGCAGTAGCTTCGCCGGGCAGCAGTGTTCGAGGTCAGTGATAGGAAGCGCGGAGTGGAGAGAATGCAGGCGGGGCTGTCCCTGGTCGCCTTCCCCGTGACGTTCTATGTGGCCAACCTCGCGTCAGCACTTCCGGCGCTGTTCCCCACCTCAAGCCGCTACAGCAGCATGGGCATCGCCTACAACTTCTCTGTGGCGATCTTCGGCGGGACAACTCCATTCCTGGTCCAGGGCCTGATCGCGGCCACCGGCGACGACATGGCCCCGGCCTATTACCTGATGGGGACGTCGGTCATTGGGGCGATCGCCATCTATTTCCTTCGTGAATCCGCCCGGCCGCCCGCTGCCGGGCTCCATGCCGAGCGTGGACACCGAAGCCGAGGCCCACGAGCTCATCGCCGCCCAGGACCCAAAGCTCTCTGGTGCTAGCCGCCCTTTCCACAAAGATGTGTCCCCGTCGTAATGAACGACGGGGACACACCTTTTAAGCCAGCGCCCTTCAGACCAGCGCCAGCAGTGAGGCCTCTTCCCAGTCCCGCAGCAAATCAAGCGCTCCCAGCGTGAGACCGAACACTTCGTCGGGATCCAGACGCCGCAGTTCCTCGGCCAGGCAGTCCCGCAGGCTTCGCCGCGGCAGGGAAATCCGCTGGGCAGGCTGGCCCGGTTGGGTCAGTTCGGCCACTGACAGTCCGG
>NZ_CAKKLY010000104.1 GCF_918698095.1 Arthrobacter sp. Bi83 | reverse complement strand
GAATAGGGGTGGTTGGACCTTGTTTGTTACCCGGGAGTCACTTGTTCGGACCTTTTCCCAAGAATCGCCCGGCATGCTCGGAGCAATCATTCGAAAGGAGCCCTGGCAATGACCGTGTCAAGACGACAAGTCCTGCTGCTGGGTGGATTAGGTGCCCTGGGGGCTGGCGCGCTTTCGTTTCCGTCCCGCGAAGTGGAAGCCAAGTCGGCCAGTCGCCTCAGCAGTGCAGAAATGCCCAAGCCGTTCCAGTCAGCCTTTGTCCAGCCCCCGGTCCTCCAGCAGGACCGGGTGGGAGTGGACCCCGCCGACGGCGGGCCTGTGAACTACTACACCCTGACTCAAAAAGCGGCCATGGCCTCCATTTTGCCGCGGCTTAAGACTCCGATCCTGGGGTACAACGGCATCTTTCCCGGACCCACCATCAGCCTCGACCAGGGCACCAAGGCCGTGCTTCGTGTCCGCAACCAGCTGCCGGCAACGCACCCCAACGATGGCCACGTGCTGGCAACGTCGGTCCACCTGCACGGATCGGCTTCGCTGCCGCAGTATGACGGGTACGCCAGCGACATTACCCATCCCGGATTTTTCAAGGACTACAACTACCCCAACTTCCAGCCGGCCCGGACTCTCTGGTACCACGACCACGGTGTCCACTTCACGGCCCAGAACGCCTACTCGGGCCTGGCGGCCCAGTACCACATGCACGATCCGGTTGAGCGGAAGCTCCTGCCGCAGGGCAAATACGATGTGCCGCTGGTAATTTCCGACGCGATGTTCGCGGCCAACGGTGCCCTGGGCTATGACGACAACACGCACTCGGGCCTGTGGGGGGACGTCATCCTGGTCAACGGCAAGCCGTGGCCGGTCATGAAGGTCCAGAAGCGGATCTACCGCTTCCGCATCCTGAACTGCAGCATCTCCCGTTCGCTCAAGCTCACGCTCAGCACGGGAGATCCCCTGGTGGTCGTGGCCACCGACGGCGGCCTGATGCCCAAGCCGCAGAGCGTGGCCAACTACCGGCACGCGGGCGCGGAACGGTATGAGGTCCTGATTGATTTCCGCAAATACAAGACCGGTCAGCGGATTGAACTGCGGAACCTGTCCAACAAGAACAACGTGGATTACGACTTCACGAACAAGGTCATGGCCTTTGACGTCACCGACGAGCCCGTCGACACCGCCGACGCCACCTGGAACACCATGCCCACGCTGCTGGCTCCGGGCAATGAGGTCATGGCCCTGACCGAGAAGCAGGCTAAAAAGGTCCGGCGCTTCAGGGTCAAGCGGAACCACACCACCAACATGTGGACCATCGATGACACCAGTTGGCACGACGTGATCGCGAGCGGCTACAAGAAGGTTTCCGCGGAAGTGGACCTCGACGCCGTCGAGATCTGGGAGTTTGAGAACAAGTCAGGAGGCTGGTTCCATCCGGTTCATATCCACCTGGTTGACTTCAAAATCCTGAGCCGCAACGGCAGGGCCCCGTTCCCGCAGGAACTCGGTCCCAAGGATGTGGTCTATGTGGGCGAAGGCGAGACGGTCCGGCTCCTCATGAAGTTCGGTCCGCACAAGGGCCGGTACATGGTGCACTGCCATAACCTTCCCCATGAGGACCACGACATGATGGTCCAGTTCCGCGTCGGCCTGAAGGAAGACGACTACGATCCCTGCGACCCCATGACGGCGGCACTTCCCCAATGGGACGCTTAGCCCCCCTGCCAGTAGCAAGAACCGAAAGCCCTGCCGGAGTTTCCCGGCAGGGCTTTTGGGGGAAGAAAACCACGACGGCGGCCGTGCTGGCCGCCGGTTTGCTCGCCACCCGGCTGTGGGTGCTTGAGCCCATGACGGTGAGCTCCGAGAGCATGGAACCGGCGGTGCCCCGGGGCTCCACGATCCTGCTGTACAAAGCCGGACCGGCCCTTGGCAGTCTTACAGCCGGGTCTCTCGTAGTCTTCACCAGCCCCGAGGACGGACATCCGGCGCTCAAGCGTGCCATCGCGTTTCAAGGCCAGACCGTTGCCATCGAAGACGCCGTCCTCGTCGTGGACGGCGTGCCGCAGCCTGAGCCGGGAATCGACCAAAGCCGGATTGACGGCACGTATTTCGGTCCTGTCACCGTACCTGCGGGCCACCTCTTCGTCCTCGGCGACAACAGGTCCGGCTCCATCGACTCACGCATCTACGGCAGCGTCCCGCTGGAGAACGTGCAGGCGACCGTGCTGTGGCCGCCGTCGGGTCGTTAGGCGTCCTGCCGGGCCGGCGGAAGCGGCAACAGGCACAATGCGTCGACAGACGTAGGGTCGCCAGGTATGGGGAGGCGGTCCCGGGCAGCAGTTCACAGAGCCCGGGGCCGCTTTCCTATGTTGTCGGTAAGTCAGGGTCGTTGGTCTGCCAAGGGTTGTCCGACTGCCAGGACGTCCCCGCACAGCAACAGGGCCCCGTCCGCGGTGTGGACGGGGCCCTGTTGCTGTGCGCTGACGTGTCAGCCGGTGCGGATCAACGGGTGGCGATGGCTGACGTTGCCGTGCCTCCCCGAGTGGACTGGACCATGACCCTGGTGATCTGCCTGGTCGGTCCGGGCTTGGCCTTGTAGGACCAGGCGCCGAGGGTGTCGACCTGTGCGGTGCCGATCTTCACCGCGGTACCGCTGGTCATGTCGTAGATCACGACCGACGTGGCCGGGGTCAGAACGCCGGTGCTCCCCGCCAGGGCGGATGTGCCGGTGATCCGGAGCTCGGTGCCAATGCGGTGGCGGGAGCCCGCATCGATTGCCACAGCGTCGGTCTGGATGGTCAGCGCAACAGTTGTCTCGCTCGTGCTGCCGTCCAGGGCTGTCACGACCAGCTTGATATGGGCAGGTCCTGCGACTGCTGCCGGCAGCGGAGCAGTGTCCGTGGTCTTGGCGTAGAACGGAACCGCAACGGTCGGCTTGGCCGTGGTGTCGCCGGCCAGCGTTACGGCCGGGCCGTCCACCTGCGACCACTTGTAGCTGACGCCCCCGGTTGATGTGCTGCCGTCAAGCTGGACGCTTGCGCCGCGGGCTACCGTAGCTGATGCCGGCGTCGCCGCTGCTTTCAGCGTGGTTGGCGGGGTGGTGCCGCCGCCCGGTGGCGTGGTGGTGCCGCCGCCTGGTGGCGTGGTGCCGGTCCCTGTGTCAACTACGGGACCGGGATCGGGTGTTGGGCTCAGCGGGGGAAGTCCTGCCTGGGTGGCAGTGCCGCCTGAGACGCTCACCGCAAGGGATGCCGTGTCCCCGGCGGCGTTCTTCACCGTTACCTTGGCGGGTGGCGCATTGAGGGTCCAGGAGCCCTGGGCTGGCGCGCCGCCAGCTGCGGGGTTGACCAAAGGTCCGACTCCGACGACTTCCAGTGGGTCGCCTGAACTGGAGAGGGCTGCTACGTTGAGCTTCGCCCCGTCAAAGGTGGCGCTCGTGACCGTGATGCTACTGGGCTTGGTCACGGTAATGGTGCCGCTGCTGGCGGGCTTGTCGGCGATGTTGGTGATCTTGACCGATGTTGGTGCGGTTCCGGTGAACGGGATCCGGGCGTAGAAGCGGCCGGAGTCCGCATCCGTGGCCATCGGCGTGAGAGCGAATTTCCCTGCCTGTGCCTCGACCTGCAGCTGGGCCGCGGGCTTGCTGCTGGCGAAGATATCGATCATGTTCCCGTTGACTACGGCAGAATCCGGAATGAATCAAGCTGTTTGTGACAGCTGGTTGGTTTTGTAGTTGATGCCGGCGTGGGCCGGGGCGGCTGGTGCGGTGGGTTTGTTGCGGTAGCGGTGAGGATGCCGGGCGTGGCAGGCGTTGAG
>NZ_CAKKLY010000103.1 GCF_918698095.1 Arthrobacter sp. Bi83 | reverse complement strand
TACTAGAGGGGTGGGGACCTAGGCCAGGCGGGCCTTCAGCCCGTCAAGTTCCTGCTGGAGAGCGTCCGGCAGCGAGCTGCCAAAGTTCGCGAACCACTCCTCGATGGAAGCAAGCTCGGTCTTCCACTCGGCGGGGTCGACGCGCACAGCCTCTTCCACCTGGGCCGGAGTCATGTCCAGGCCGGTCAGGTCGATGGAATCGCCCGTCGGAACGAATCCGATAGGCGTCTCCACCGCATTGGCCTTGCCTTCGAGTCGTTCGATGGCCCACTTGAGAACACGCGCGTTGTCCCCGAAGCCGGGCCAGGCGAAGCCGCCCTCTGCAGTGCGGCGGAACCAGTTGACCAGGAAGATCTTGGGCAGTCGTTCCGGATTGGCCTTGGCTGACAGGTTGACCCAGTGGTTCAGGTAGTCACCGGCGTCGTAACCGATAAACGGAAGCATGGCCATGGGGTCGCGGCGCACGACGCCGACGGCGCCGGCGGCTGCAGCCGTGGTTTCTGAGGAAAGCGTGGCGCCCATGAAAATTCCGTTGGACCAGTCACGGGCCTCCGTGACCAGCGGGATGGTGGTCTTGCGCCGTCCGCCGAAGAGGATGGCGGAGAGCTCCACACCGTTAGGGCTGTGGTACTCCTCGGCCAGCATGTCGATCTGGTCGATCGGCGTGCAGAAGCGGGAGTTCGGGTGGGCTGCCGGCTTGTCGGAGTCCGACGTCCAGGAGTTGCCCTGCCAGTCAGTGAGATGGGCCGGAACCTCTTCCGTCATGCCCTCCCACCACACACCGCCGTCGTCGGTAACGGCGACGTTTGTAAAGATGCTGTTGCCCTTGGCGATGGCACGCATGGCGTTGGGGTTGGTGCCCCAGCCGGTGCCCGGAGCCACGCCAAACAGGCCCGCCTCAGGGTTGACGGCGCGGAGCTCGCCTTCCTTGCCGAAGCGCATCCAGGTGATGTCGTCCCCGAGGGTCTCCACCTTCCAGCCTTCAATGGTGGGGTCCAGCAGGGCAAGGTTCGTCTTGCCGCAGGCGGACGGGAAGGCAGCGGAGACGTAGTACGTCTTCTGCTCCGGGGAGGTCAGCTTGAGGATGAGCATGTGCTCGGCGAGCCAGCCCTCATCGTGCGCCATGACGGAGGCGATGCGGAGGGCGTAGCACTTCTTGCCCAGCAGGGCGTTGCCGCCGTAGCCGGAGCCGAAGGACCAGATCGAACGCTCCTCGGGGAAGTGGACGATCCATTTGTCCGGGTTGCACGGCCAGGAAACGTCCGCCTGGCCGGGCTCCAGCGGTGCGCCGAGGGAGTGGAGGGCGGGGACGAAGAACGCGTTCGTCTCAGTGATCCGGTTCAGCACGTCTGTGCCGATACGGGCCATGATCCGCATGGAGGCAACAACGTAGGCGCTGTCCGTGATCTCCACGCCGAACTTGGGATCTTCGGCATCGAGGTGGCCCATGACGAAGGGGATGACGTACATGGTGCGGCCGCGCATCGAGCCGGAGAAGAGACCGCGGAGCTTCTCCTTCATCTCCGCAGGAGCCATCCAGTTGTTGGTGAAGCCGGCGTCGTGCTCTTTTTCAGAGCAGATGAATGTCTGCTCTTCCACGCGGGCAACATCGGCCGGGTCCGAAAACGCCGCGAAGGAGTTGGGGAACAGCTCCTGGTTGAGTCGCTTCAGCGTGCCCGCGGCGACGAGTTCGTCGGTGAGGAGGGTGTTTTCTTCTTCGGAGCCGTCGACCCAGTGAATCCGGTCCGGCTGGGTCAGCCCAGCGACCTCTTCGACCCATGCCAGCAGGCCGGCATGTGTGGTGGGTGCTTTCTCAAGCAGCGGCAGTCGCGCCAGGTGGCCCATTTCGGTTCCCTTCGTCGGGTTCGGTGGTGTGAGCTAAATGCTATTTGCGATCGTCTAGTCCATTTCGTGGTCAGACATGGGATGTCCAGCGCCTCCGGGACGAAAACCGCGGAAAATCAAGGGTGTCGGATTGCGATTTTCCTAAATTCGTGACGAAGGTCACATAGACCGGTCTAGTTACGTATATTACACGGCTTTCGATTTGGAACTACGGGAGTCCTCGCGTAAAGTAATTCGAGGTTCGGGGCGAGCGGAAAGTTTGCCAGGGACCAGAAGATGCGCCCATAGCTCAGCTGGATAGAGCGTCTGTCTACGGAACAGAAGGTCAGGGGTTCGAATCCCTTTGGGCGCACCACGAAAGAATCCCCGGAATCATTATAGATTCCGGGGATTCTTTGCGTTAGGTGGCAGGTGCCCTGTCTGGGGCGGCGGCCGTCCGGCGCCTACTCGGCTACCGCATCCGAAATCCGGCGGCGAATGCCATCGAAGTGGTGCGCCAGGTGCTCGGACGCGCGGGCTTTATCGCCCGCGGCGACGGCCGTATAGATGTTGCGGTGGAGTGCGGCCACTGCGGCCAGATCCTCGGTGCCCGGCCCGATCTCGGTGTGGATCTTGCGATATACCTTCCAGAAGACGCCCAGCAGGTTGAGCAGCAGCTCATTGTTCAGCGGCTCGAACAGCCGGCTGTGGAAATCTGAATCGGCCTCCACGAACGTCTCCCCTGACTTTGCGAGTTCCTCCATCCGGACCACTGAGGCCTCGATCGCCGCGAGCTGCTCCGCCGTCATGACGTCCATCGAACTCCCGATGAGCCCTGATTCCAAGGCCTGGCGCACATCCACGAGCTGCAGCGCCTCTAGCCCGTGGTGCCGCAGCGACAGCCTCCCGCGGAAAATCAGTCCGTCCGCAAGCGCTTCAAAATTGCTGGGCGCCACGAACATGCCGAAGCCATGGCGGATTTCAATGACACCCAGGGCCTGCAGCACCTTGAGCGATTCCCTCAGGGTGTTCCGGCCTACTCCAAGGGCAACGCACAGCTCGTTCTCGGTGGGCAGGGCATCCCCGGCCTCGAGGTCACGGTCCAGGATGAGCTCCATGATGTCCGACTGCAGGGCGCGAAGGCGGGCCTGTGCACTGAACCGCGCCGGCGGAACCATGTTGGCGGGCGACATTGGAGCTCCTTTGCAACGGGTACTTTTCACACCGTAGCGGATGTCCCATGTCCTCCGGACGGCACGGCGCCATGTTACGGAGCGCCCGTCCCCCACGAATTGGAGTGCGGTGCCAGGCAAAGATCTGCTCCAACTGCCTGCCCGCCACGGATCCAGGGGCGCCACATCCGGCCCTCAAATCCGCCCCGGGCGGGGCGTAGGCTGGTGCCATGACGCCACATGTTGTTGAACGGGAATTCGATGTCATTGTGATCGGCGCCGGCGCGGCGGGCGAAAACGTCGCGGACCGGGTAGTGCAGGGCGGTCTTACCGCGGTACTCGTGGAAGCGGAGCTCGTGGGCGGTGAGTGTTCCTACTGGGCCTGCATGCCGTCAAAGGCCCTGCTTCGGCCGGGCACCGCGCTGCACGGCGCGCAGACAGTCCCCGGCGCCAGCGAGGCAGTCACCCGCACCCTTGACGCTGCCGCCGTCCTCAAGCGGCGTGATTCCTTCACCTCACACTGGCAGGATGACAGCCAAGTGAAATGGGTGGACGGTGCCGGCATCGAACTCATCCGCGGCCAGGGCAGGCTCACCGCCCCGCGGTCGGTGGAAGTAGCCGGCCTCGACGGCAACTCCTATGCGCTCACGGCGCGTCACGCCGTCGTGCTGGCCAACGGATCAACCCCGAACACGCCGCCCATCGAGGGCCTTGCCGGGATTCCGTACTGGGGAACCCGCGAAGCAACGTCCGCCAAGGAGGTGCCGGAGCGTCTTGCTGTCCTGGGCGGCGGCGTCGCCGGCACGGAGCTGGCCCAGGCCTTTTCCCGCCTGGGCTCGGATGTCACGCTCGTGGCCCGCAGCGGCCTCCTGGGCAATTTCCCGGCGGAAGCCGCGAAACTGGTCGCGGCGGGCCTCCGGGCTGACGGCGTGGAGCTCCGCCTCAACACCGGGACGCGAAGCGTCCGCGAAAACGACGACGGCTCCCTCACCGTGACGCTCGACGGCGGCGACACCCTTTCGGCGGACAAGCTGCTGGTATCCACGGGACGGCACCCCGCCTTGGAAGGGCTCGGGCTGGAGCGCGTCGGGCTGGGCGCCTCCGACGGTAAACGTCTGACACTCACCACCGACTCGACCGGCCTGGTCAACGCCGCCGCCGGAAGCGAGGACGGCCCATGGCTGTATGCGGTAGGGGACGCAGCCGGCAAGGCCCTGCTCACCCACCAGGGCAAGTACGAGGCCCGGGCCACGGGCTCGGCCATCGCCGCCCGGGCGAAAGGTGAGCTGGAGGGTACGCCGGAACCCTGGAGCCGCTTCGCGCAAACCGCCGATGAACACGCGATTCCCAACGTGGTGTTCACCGATCCCGAGCTGGCAACGGTTGGCCGCTCGGTCGAGCAGGCAGCGAAGGACGGCTACAACGTCGCCTCGGTGGAGCTGCCCATCTCTGTGGCGGGCTCGTCGCTGCACGCCGAGAACTACGAGGGCTGGGCGCAGCTGGTGGTCGACGAAGACCGCATGGTGCTGCTTGGCGCCACATTCGCTGGCCCCGACGTCGCCGAGCTGCTGCACGCGGCGACGATCGCCGTCGTCGGCGAAGTCCCGCTCGACAGGCTCTGGCACGCCGTCCCCTCCTACCCCACGATCAGCGAAGTCTGGCTGCGGCTCCTGGAGAAATACGGCCTCTGAACGGACACCCACCCGCCGCCGACACCGTGGGTAACGAACACGTGAGGCCCCGAATCCGGGGCGGTTTCTAGGGGTCGTTGCAACACCTGTTGGTTAGGTGGTTAGTAGTAAAGCACGTAAACGCTCGGCTGGGGTTTCCCAGCCGAGCGTTTTACGTGGCCGGCCGTTGAGTTTCTGAGCGACGAGTTCGAGGTCTTCG
>NZ_CAKKLY010000102.1 GCF_918698095.1 Arthrobacter sp. Bi83 | reverse complement strand
GGATTCGATGCCGGCCTTGGCCAGCAGGTGGGACAGCATCAGCCCGGCCGGGCCTGCCCCCATGATGGCCACCTGCGTGGTGATGGTCTTGCGTGTTGCCATGACTGGATCTCGCTTCGTTGCGGGCCGTTCGGCCGGTCGGTGCGTCTGGCTAACAGTGTGCAGTGACACCAGAATCCGAAGAAACCCATATTCCGCCCAACGGAAGTTCGTCAAGCGTTTCGTGAGGGCAGGTTCTTGCGATCGATCGCGTTCTGAGATCGGGTGATCTCGGATCCCTCATTGTCCTTCCCCTCTGTGACCTAGATCCTAGTTTCTGGTTGCACTAGTAAGTGTCGAGTAGACAACCGGATTCCGATTAAGCCAAGCACATGCCTTTCATACAACAGCCACACCCGACGGATACACCCATCCGTCCCTAATAGCCGTGCGCCATACCCCAACGAAGCAAGCGAGGTTTTCATGACTAATCGTGATCTGCTTATCCGCAACGCTGTTGTCCATACAGTGGATGCTCAGGACTCCGTCCACAGCTCGATCCTTATCCGGGCTGGTCGCATCGCAGCAGTCGGCAATGAAGCCGAGGTGCAGGCAGTTGCGGCCCCCGGAACCGATGTGTACAATGCAGGCGGCAAGACCATCGTCCCTGGCTTCATTGACGCCCACAATCACATGAGTGTGGCGGCTTTCGAACCGCTTGCCGTGGACTGCTCTACTCCGCCCTTGGCCTCTATGGACGAAGTACTTGGTGCCATTGAGGCCCACTGCCGGAACCTTCCCGCGGGTCAATGGGTGCGGGGCATCGGTTTTCATGCTTCACAAATCAAAGAGCGGCGAAATCCGACGCGGTATGAACTGGACGAAGTTGCCCCAAACAACCCGTTCTTCCTCCTGGAGTCCAACTGCCATGCCGGTTACGCAAACAGCCTCGCCCTCGCAGCTGTGGGTATCGACGCCTGCACGCCAGACCCTTGGGGAGGGCACATTGAACGTGACGGTAATGGCACTCCAAGCGGAACTCTTCTCGAAACAGCGGCCAACCTACTCCATTCAGCCTCGTGGGAAGCTTATGCCGAAAGCGACTGGGACCGAGCGGTTGGACTGCTGGAAGCGAAGGCACGCGAGTACCTCGCTGTTGGGATTACGGGCGTAGGTGACGCCTGCGTTACTACTCGCGCTGCCGAACTTTATCGTCGGGCCGACGCAGCCAGTAAGCTCCCTCTGACGTTGCAGCAGCTCCACGGCGGCGACCACTTTTTCTCCCAGCAAGACCTCCGACGCACCGACATCGTAGACCGCATCCACAGCAGTGAAAGCCGCATGCTGCGAGGTGGCACCATGAAGATCTTCGTCGACCGCGCCTATCCCGACGGTCCCGGACTTCATCAGATTCACGATGGCTGCACCAAGCACGTGGGGAGTAATTTTTACAACCCGCGGGAGGTCCATGACCTCGCCCTCCAAGCCACTGACCTAGGAATCAACCTCGCAATCCACGGTATGGGGAACTGCGCAGTCGATGCGGTTTCCGACGCTTATGAAAGCGTACGGAAGCGGACAGGGGACGACGCCATCCTCCGCCTTGAGCACGCCTTCATTGCCGAAGTCTCCCAGGCCCCCCGCCTAGCGAAACTTGGTATCGACCTTGTAGCGAACCCTGGCCTTGCCTATAAGGATGGACTGTTTTTTGGTAGTTGGCGGGGTGAGAACCAGAAGCACCTCCGCATTCTCCCGCTGCGAAGCATGATCGACGCCGGCGTCCGCGTGAGCTTTGCATCCGACCACCCCTGCGGAACCTTCTCCCCATTAGAAATTATGTGGAGCGCAGTCACCAGGCGTCATTACACGGGTGCTCTTATCGACCCTGAAGAAGCGGTTACTCCAGCGGAGGCGTTACGCGCGTACACCATCAACCCTGCTCATGCCTCTGGACGAGGGACAGAAGAGGGCAGCCTCGAGGTGGGGAAGCGCGCAAATCTTCTGGTGCTGGACCAAAACCTGCTGACCATACCCCCGGACGAACTGCGTTCAGTAATAGTTGAGCGAACCTACGTTGACGGCCTCGTCGCCCACCAGAGGCAAACTACCCAACCGGTTACTGCCGGTGCACTGCCCAGCTAAATCGACCGCAGGCCGTTATCGCTTCACCATCTCCCCGTCTCGCCCTTTCTATTAAGGAAAAAAATGAATCTTGGCATCATGCCCGCCGCAGGTCCGCGCACTGACGACCCCAACTCGAAAGGACGCATAGCCCTCATCGTCGTTTTTTCCGGCATTGCGGCCACACTCCTGCTCATGGCCCCCGCCGTCGCGGGCCAGCTTTTCAGGCAAATGGGGCTCACCCCCACCCAGACCGGAGATCTCTTCGCCGTCGAACTCGGCGCTATGAGCTTAGCCTCCCTTCCCGCCCTGCTGTGGATTAAGCGGGCCAATTTACGGGCAGCCGCGACCCTCTGTGGTTCAGTCTTTGTCGCAGGTAACCTCCTTTCGGGCTTCCTTGATTCTTATGGAGCCCTCGTTACGGTACGAGGCATCACTTCATTCGCGGGCGGATCGTTAATGGTCCTCGCCATGGCCCTCGCCGCCCAAACCCGCAACCGGGATCGCGTATACGGGCTATGGTCTGTGGGGCAGCTTACGTTTGGCGCGATAGGGCTTGCTGTTCTTCCCGCGTTTTTCGAGACGGTGGGCATTAGCGTCGTATATTGGACGCTCGCCGCGGCCATGCTCCTTGCCTTGCCATTGGTGCGGTTCTTACCCGCCGGCCGTAACGTGTCCTCCTCCCTGGCAGAGGGAACCCCGGAGAAGCCGAACGTAGGAAAATCCATCCTTGGCCTTATCGCATGTTTGATCTTCTACATCGGACTCAGCGGCATCTGGACCTTTACCGGTGGCATCGCGGCCGCCTCGGCGATAGACCCTGCCACCTCGGGTCTTATTCTGTCGGCCGCCACCCTCGTCGGCATACTAGGGTCCACAGTTGCGACGCTCGTAGGCGGACGCGCCAGCAGACGGTTTCTGCTGATGGGCGGATACCTGGGCATGATTGTCGCTGTCGCACTGTTCTTCGGCACCCCCGATGCTCTCCGCTTTGCTGGCGCCGCGCTGTTGTTCAAGTTCACCTGGCCCTGGACCTTGCCATTCCTCATGTCGACCCTCGCCGACCTGGACCGCGCTGGTCGCGCCACCAACCTTGCTAACCTCTTCATTGGAGGAGGGTTCGCTATTGGGCCGTTTATCGCTGGACGCCTCATTGAATCCGAGGGTGGGTACTCCGCCCTGGTAATTACCAGCAGCATAGCGCTGGTCGTTTCGCTGGTCCTCGTCCAGCTAGCGCAACCAAAGAAGGTTCCGGCGCCTGAGCCGGAAGCACACGCCGTAAGCCCTGTCGACGCGTGACTTATCCAAAGCTAAACGTGACCGAGCAGCCAATAAACCCAAAACCGTTCACCTGCTAAAGCAGGGCAACCCCGCTTGCCCGATTGGAGTACCCGACGGTCAGTAGTGGCGTAGTTATAGCACCCGCATGACGTGAGTTTCCTAATCCCATATTCCATTTGTCAGACTGCCTCCCCTCGTGGCTCGTGCGCCTGTCTCCCTCTCCGGGGAGGCAGGCGCATTTGATGGGAGCATGGATCTTCTGCATCTCACTCGCAACCAATTCGTCACCCGTCTTGGATGCAATCTCACCGTCTATTCGTCGGGGCGGGCCCCGGAGCCAGCTCATCAAACCGCTCTTCGCGGTACTGGTAGGACTTGACGGATAGGAACGGCTGCGGCATCTCCAGAACCGATATGAGGAGCTTACGTATTGGCACACCTGGGACTCTCGCCGGTCACCGTTGGCCTTGTACGTGTCGTTTCTGAATGGGCTGAACTTCTTATGGCTCCACCGAAGCAGCATAAGGGCAAGCAAAAGAAGGACCGTGCGTTGCAATGCTGGACCACCCGCTGCGGCAGAAGGGTACATCTATCCCCTACTACCAGAATCATTGGGCGAGGGACCCGGCGTCTCGATGCGCTACTCAACGCACCATCTTAGAGAAGATTTTCGATTGGAAGTAAAATCTAATGACCGAGGAGGCGAGTGCAAAGCCCTCCAAGCCGCCGCCGGTACCGCTTAGAAGCGCCCAAGAAGGAACAGACTTATGACAACAGTTGTTCGCACGTCTTCTGTTCCGGTCCGGAGCAGGGTCGCATTCTGGACCCAGACTGTCTCCGAGACTTTCGTCAGCCTTGATTGCAGGGCGGCTGGGGGCCATGAGGACATCCAGGGGGAGCTGTCAGTGCAGTCACTGGGTTCTCTGGACTTTGCGCGGGTCAGGGCCACAGCGCAGTCAGTTCACCGGACTCCCGGCAGCATCAGTTCCTCTGGTGAGGACTTCTTCATGGTGGGGGTCCAAACCGCCGGTTTCTGCGTTGTGACCCAGGCGGGACGGTCCGCCGGCATTGAAAACGGAGCTTTCGCCCTGTATGACACGACGAGGCCGTATTCTCTTCAGCTGACGGATCACTTTGAACAGTTAGTGCTCCGAATGCCTCGGCGGGGATTTGAGGCGCACCTTCCCCAAGCGGAAGCTCTCACGGCGCTGGCGGTTGGCGCCGATCCCGGGGCTGCCCAAATTCTCGTCAAGACCGTTAGGATGCTGGCGGACGATATCGAGTTCCTCACCCCGCCTTCCGCATTGGCCGTCTCGCACGGACTGGAGCATCTGATCGTCGCCGGACTGGGCGGTCTCACCAGCGGGATACCCGACAATGACAGTCCACCTGTTATGCGTCGCATTGTTTAGCGATGGGGGCGTCTTTGCCGGTGACGATGCAGGTTTCCCCGTCGGTGTCTTGATTTAGTGCCGTTGGCGGCGTCAGGCTGACGATGACTGGATACAACGAACGGC
>NZ_CAKKLY010000101.1 GCF_918698095.1 Arthrobacter sp. Bi83 | reverse complement strand
TACAAGGGTTACGGCGGTCATAGCGTGGGGGAAACGCCCGGTCCCATTCCGAACCCGGAAGCTAAGACCCACAGCGCCGATGGTACTGCACCCGGGAGGGTGTGGGAGAGTAGGTCACCGCCGGACAACCATTAGGTCGAGGACCCCCAACCACGTTGGGGGTCCTCCCGCATTTAAACCCCGCCCCACACCCACGCTCTCGCAGTTCCTGCAGGAAACCAACCAACGCTCTCTCAGTTCCTGCACCCTCTCCGGCACGCTCTCGCAGTTCCTGCACGGAAACAAGGGACCCTCCCGCACGTCCAGCAGCTTCTCCGGCGACGCTTCTCCGGCGTCGGCTCTAGACTTACACTCCATGAGCCCTACATCCTCTGGACGCCCGGCAAAGCCGGCAACAATCCTCGACGTAGCGGCCGCCGCAGGTGTTTCACGCCAAACAGTCACGCGCGCCATGAACGGCATGCCGGGAATCAAAGAATCCACCCGGGAACGCGTGCAGGAGCTCGCACGTGAACTTGGATACACGCCAAGTCGTTTTGCGAGGGGCCTCGTCCAGGGATCGCGAACTTCGGTGGGACTTGCCATCCCCGATCTCACCAACCCTTATTTCCCGGCGTTCGCTTCGAGCGTGGTGGAGCTGGCCACCCAACGTGGATGGCACATCGTGGTTGACGACTATGGCCATGGCGGACGGACCGGGCTCGATGCCGTGGATCACCTGGCACCCCAAGTTGACGCCGTCATCGGATACCTGGGTGGGTACGCCGAGCAGGCTCAGGCCGTGATGGGCCGGCGCCCGCTGATTGTCCTGGACGAAACTCCCGGCGGTGCAGCAGGAAGCATCAACTTCGACTACGCCGAGGCAGCAAAGCTGGCCGTCGATCATCTGTGGAACACGAACCGGCGCAATATCGCCTATCTGGACGCGTGCAGCTCCAGCCTGATCGGGTCCGGCCAGGTACCCACTGGCCCATCCAAGTTCGGGGCTCCGGAGGTCGTAGCCCAGGTTCCGTCAACAGAAGCTGAGGCTGGGCCGTGCACCGTCCGCGGCCGGGCTGTCACTGGGCGCCTGTACGGTACCGGGGCTCCGTGGGCGCTGGTCACGGCGGCGGAAACGGCTGAGGCAGCGCGAGCGGCCGCCGCTGCGTTGCTGCGCGAGCGGCCCGAGACCGATGGGATACTGGTCTTCAACGATCTGATGGCTGCCGGCGTCCTGAAGGCAGTTCATGAAGCGGGACTCAGGGTTCCGGAAGACTGCGCGGTCATAGGCATGGACGGCATCCCGCTGGGGGAATTCCTGACGCCAGAGCTCAGCACCTTGGCGCTGGACCTGCGGGAGGTGGGCCGCGCCGCCGTCGAACTCCTGGAAGGGCTCCTGGCCGGCGCCGTTGCGCCCGGTTCAGACGCCGCCCGGCTGACTCTGGTGCATCAGCTGATCCTGCGCGAGTCGGCCTGAGCCGCTTGGGAGGTACCTCCGCTGGCCGCAGCCGCGGTGAGCGGCAAGGTTTGCCGACGCGAAGCGAGGAACACCCTGTTCAAGAAAGGCCTGCTCGCGTAAGATCCATGGAACGTGAACGTTCACGAACCAATCCGGGTGCCATGACTTCGTAACCGAGCGCCCCTGTACCGGAACAACTCCAACCCGAGGAAACGCCATGTCAGTTGAGCACACCACCGGACACGACGCCGTCGCCGTAGCGGAATCCGCCCTGGACCTGGCCGCTGAACAGCTTGCCGGGATCGAGTCCCTGGCCCCGCCGCAGGGTACGCTTCCTGCCCGCGCCTACCTTGAAAGCGCAGCGCCCCGGCTGTCCCTGAACGGCATGTGGAAGTTCAGGCTTCACCCCGGCATCCGTCAGGCACCGCAGGACGGCTGGCAGTCTGGCGGGGACCGCCCGGACTTCACCGATCTCCCGGTGCCGTCCAGCTGGCCCATGCACGGCCACGGGACACCCTGGTACACCAACGTTCAATTCCCCTTTGCCGTGGAACCGCCGCACGCACCGGAGGCCAACCCCGTCGGGGATCTGTTCGTGGAGTTTTCGGCGGGTCCGGAGTATTTCCCGTCGGCGCTGCTCCGCTTTGACGGCATCGAGTCTGCCGGAACCATCTGGCTGAACGGCACGCTGCTGGGCACCACCCGCGGCAGCCGGCTCGCGCACGAATTCGATATTGCGGGCGTGCTGGTACCGGGCAGGAATGTCTTGGCCGTCCAGGTTGCCCAGTTCTCGGCTGCCAGCTTCGTGGAGGACCAGGACATGTGGTGGCTGCCCGGCATCTTCAGGGACGTCACGCTGCAGGCCCGCCCGGAAGAGGGGATTGATGACGTCTTTGTCCACGCTGACTTCGACCACCGCAGCGGTGAAGGCATCCTGCGCATCGAGGCGAGCCGGGCGGGCGAGCCGGTTGACGCCGTCGTGCGCGTTCCGGAACTGGGCCTGGAATTGCCGGCCGGGGCCGAGCATCGGCTCCCGGGCATCGACCCGTGGTCG
The DNA here is from genome assembly GCF_918698095.1 of Arthrobacter sp. Bi83. GTDB lineage: Bacteria > Actinomycetota > Actinomycetes > Actinomycetales > Micrococcaceae > Arthrobacter. The sequence continues at coordinate 2,648 of NZ_CAKKLY010000101.1, read as the reverse complement.
GCCGAGCTTCCACGGCTGTACGAGGCGAGCGTCAGCACGCCGGGGGAGACGGTCTCCGTGCAGCTCGGGTTCCGCACCATCAGCATCGAGGACGCCCAGTTCAAGGTCAACGGGCGCCGGATCCTGCTCCGCGGCGTCAACCGCCACGAACACCACCCCAAGTTGGGTCGGGTGGTGCCGAGGGAGGTCATGGAGAGCGAGCTGTGGCTCATGAAGCGGCACAACATCAACGCCATCCGGACGTCGCACTACCCGCCCCACCCGGATTTCCTGGCGCTGGCGGACCAGCTGGGCTTCTACGTTGTCCTCGAGTGCGATCTGGAAACCCACGGTTTTGAAGAAGGCGGCTGGAAGCAGAATCCCAGCGCCGATCCGCACTGGCAGCCCGCGCTTGTTGACCGGATGTCCAGGACGGTGGAGCGCGACAAGAACCATGCCTCGGTCATCATGTGGTCCCTGGGCAACGAGGCAGGTACAGGCGAGAACCTGGCCGCCATGTCCCGCTGGACCAAGCTTCGCGACCCCTCCAGGCCCATCCACTACGAGGGCGACTGGACCTCGGCCTACGTGGACGTCTACTCCAGGATGTACGCCAGCCAGGCGGAGACCGGGCTGATCGGCCAGGGTGTGGAACCTCCCCTGAATGATGCGGGCCTGGACGCCCGGCGGCGTGCCATGCCGTTCGTCCTGTGCGAATACGTCCACGCCATGGGCAACGGCCCGGGCGGCATGTCCGAATACCAAGAGCTTTTCGATCGCTACCCACGGCTGATGGGCGGCTTCGTGTGGGAGTGGCTCGAGCACGGCATACTCCGCACCGGGGAAGACGGGAAGGAATACTTCGTTTACGGCGGAGACTTCGGCGAGGAAGTCCACGACGGCAACTTCGTCACTGACGGCCTCGTGGACGCCAACCGCGTCCCCCGCCCGGGCCTGCTGGACTTCAAGAAAGTGATCGAGCCGCTATCCATCGACGTGGCGCGGGACTGGTCCGCGTTTGCGCTCACCAACCGCTTCGATTTCGCTGACACCTCGGGACTGGAGTTCCGGTACGTTGTGGAGGCCGACGGCGTAACGGTCGACGGCGGCCGGGTGGACGTTGCGCCCGTGGCGCCGCATGAGTCTGCCGATGTGCGGCTGCCGGCGGGGCTGCTGGAACGCGCCGCGCCGGCTCCTGCGGTGCTCACGGTACGGGCCGTACTCCGGGAGGACGCCGCATGGGCAAAATCAGGGCACGAGGTTGCCTGGGGCCAGGCGTCCGCCAAGATGCCGGCCGCCCCGAAGCCAACGGCCATTGCCAGGGTCGAGGTCGAAGAGGAGCTGCTGCGCCTAGGGCCAGCCGTCTTCGACCGTGCCACAGGTTCGCTTACGCGGCTGGGTGAAACCCCCGTCGAAGGACTAAGGCTCATGCTGTGGCGTGCCCCCACGGACAACGACCTCGGAGCGGAATGGGGCAGCCCGGATCCCCGCCCCGCGGCCAAGCAGTGGCTGGACGCCGGCCTCAACCGGATGCACGCGCGGCTCCTCGGCATTTCCTCCCGGCCCTCGGCTGGCGGTGGCGAGGAACTCGTTGTGCGGACACGGGTTGCCCCTGCCGGCAAACAGTTCGGGGTTCTTGCCGAGTACACATGGTCCAGCGATGGAACCGGCGTCAGCCTGCGGACCACGGTCACGCCCGACGGGTCGTGGATCGACGCCGGCTGGCCAGTCCCGTGGGCGCGGATCGGGGTTGAACTGATCGTGGGGACATCGACCAGGACCGTGGAATGGTTCGGCCAGGGACCGCATCACAGCTACCCGGATACCGGTCAGGGCACCAAACTTGGCTGGTACAAATTGCCGTTGCGGGACATGGACGTGGATTACGTCCGCCCCCAGGAGTCGGGTGCCCGTTCCGGAGTGTACTCGGCAGCTTTGGACCTCGACGCCTGCCGGCTCGCCATTAGCGGCGCACCATTTGCACTTACCGTGCGCCCGTACAGCCAGGAAGTCCTGGCTGCCGCCACGCATCAGCCGGAGCTCCGCCCGGACGGCCGAACTTACGTCTACGTCGACCACATGCGCCATGGCGTCGGCACCGCGGCCTGCGGCCCGGGGGTTCTGGACGGCTATCGCTTGGAGCCGCGGGAAGTCGACTTCACGGTGGCGTTCCGTGTGACTCAATCCACATAAGGCAGCCGGACAGGCGGTGATGCCGTGAGGGGGCTTTGTGGGCCGGAAATCCCCGGAATCCCGCGGATTTCCGGCCCACCCTTTTCGCTAGCGGGTGCATTTGCGTGGGGTGCCCGGGCCGTGTAAAGTAATTCGAGTCGCCGCCGCTGATGCGGAAAGAAAGCGACCGACCCCCTTCTGAATGGCCTGGAAAACGGCGCTTTTATGGCGTGTGGAATCCGGGTGGGGATCCTTGTTTGAGCCGTGGACCGCGGAGACGCTGGTTTGCAATGTGGTTTGGATTCGGGTAAGTTTGGGAAGTTGCTCCGGAGCGATCTGCGACTGGTTGTTTGGTTGTGGTGGTGCCGGGTGTGTCTGTTGTTTGAGAACTCAATAGTGTGCCAAGTTTGTTGATACCGGTTTATTTTATATGAATTGGTTGAATTGACCAGGTTGCGCCGCCCCTGTGGTGTGGTCTGGTTTTTACAGCTGGTTTC
>NZ_CAKKLY010000100.1 GCF_918698095.1 Arthrobacter sp. Bi83 | reverse complement strand
CCCCCCAGCCGGCTCCGCCGCCAAGGGCGCCCGAGGACATTTCCGTTCCGGGGCTGCCCCCGAACCAGGGATCCGGCACTGGATCCGGCACGGAGCCGGGTTCGGGGGCCGGCTCAGGGTCCAGCGTCGGCTCAGGCACGGCAGCCGTCCCGTCGCGGGGATCTGCTGGCGGTTCACCGCCGGCCGGCACGCCGCCTGCAGCGTCGGCTCCAGCCGGGCCCGCCGAGGGACCCGCCGTCCAGGCGCAGCCCGGCGCCGGAACGCCGGAATCTCCCGCACCGTCAGCCTCGGCTGGCACGGGGACCGGAGGCACCACCGCTAACACCGGCGCCCGGCCAGGCGCCGGCGGGCCCGCGGCCAGCGTAACGGGAACAGCGGTGTACTACGTTGCCCTGGACGACGGCGGCAGTTCGGGCGTGCGGTTCGGCTGCAACGACAGCCTGGTGGCTGTCCACGATGCCGACCCCTCGATCCTGGAGCCGCTTCAGGCCGCCATGAGCCAGCTGCTGTCCGGACGCGGCGCACCGCCGCCATCAGGCCTGTACAACTCCCTGGCCGCGTCCACGCTGCAATACGTTTCCGGATACTTTGACGGCACCACGGTGGTGGTCAACCTGACCGGCTCGGTACAGCCTGGCGGCGTCTGTGACATTCCGCGGATTGAGGCCCAACTGACCCACACTGCCGTGACAGCGGTCGGCGCCATCCGGGCGGAGATCTACGTCAACGGCGTCAGCCTGGCCCAGGTCCTGAGTCTGCGCTAGCACGCGCGTCACTCCCGGGCTCTTGCCCGGGCAAACAGTGCGTCCATCTCTGCATGGCTGCGGGCTCCGGCCAGTTCCGACCAGTTGCCGTCGCCCAGGACTTCAGCGGCCACCCGGGACACCGTTGCATAAGCGGCCTTCGCGGTGTTGCCGCCGATGCTGATCCGCCGCACCCCGGCGTCGTGCAGTTCCCCGACGGAGGGTGCCCCCACACCGGCCAGGGCGTTCAGCGGTGCCGGGATCCTGCGTGAGAGCTCGTGCAGGACGTGCAGATCCGTCACGCCGGGAACGAAGATGCCGTCGGCGCCGGCGGCCAGGTACGCCGGGACCCGACGCAGGGTTTCTTCGAAGGCCCGCTCCCGAAAGCGGCCCGAGAGATAGGTGTCCGTCCGCGCGTTGATAAAGAGCCGCACACCGGACTCCTCCGCCATGGTCCTGATAATGCCGATCCGGCGGGCCTGCTCGTCCACATCTGTCAGCGGTACCCCGCCGGAATCCTCGATGTTCACGCCCACGGCCCCCGCCTCCAGCACCGCCGTGACCGTCTGTCGCAGCAGGGCATCGTCGAAGACGCCATCCGCGCCTGCGTACCCCGTCTCGATGTCTGCCGTCACCGGAAGGTCGGTGGCCGTGGCGATCCTGCCCAGCGCCGCCATGGCCAGGGCACGGGGCAGCTGGTTGCCGTCGGGAAAGCCCAGACTCCAGGAGACGGCCGAGCTTGAGGTGGCCAGCGCATGCGCTCCGGCCTCCTCCACCAGCCGTGCCGAGGCCGCGTCCCACACGTTTACCAGCACCAGGGGCACCGACCCCTCCGCATGGAGTCCTCGGAAGGCAGCTGCCTTGGCCGACTGGACAGGAACGAACTGGGGTGTGGTCATGGCTCCATTCCATGCCCTGCGCGGACGGAGGTAAAGCCCCCAGCGCCGGACAGATCTTCGGGCAACAAATGTTGCCTTCCTGGCAACACTTGGATGTATCCTAGGAACTGTGACCCACGAAACACTTGACGCCGCCGCAGCCGTCCTTCCCGCCGAAGCCATTGATGCGATTGAACGGGCGGCAACGTCCGCCCACCGCCACGATGAACTCTTCTCGGAGCGCGCAGCGAACATCAAGCAGTCGGCCGTCCGGGACGTTTTCGACATCTCGATGCGACCCGGGCTCGTCTCCCTAGCGGGCGGCAGCCCCTACCTGCAGTCCCTTCCCCTGGACAGACTCGCCAAGACGGCTGCGAGGATCATCGCCGAAGATGGACTGACAGCCCTCCAGTACGGCGGCGGCCAGGGCACGGAAGAGCTCCGCACGCAGATCTGCGAAGTCATGGCCGCTGAGGGCATCCTGGACGCCCTACCTGAGAACGTGGTGATCACCGCCGGCTCCCAGTCTGCCCAGGACGTGGCCACCAAGGTCTTCTGCGACCCGGGAGACGTCGTCCTCGTGGAGGAACCCACCTACGTGGGTGCCCTCAACACGTTCGAGGCGTACCAGGTTCAGGTTGAGGCGGTGGAAATGGACGACGACGGCCTGGTACCGGAGCTTCTCGAGGCCAGGATCGCCGCACTCCAGACCGCCGGAAAGAACATCAAGTTCCTCTACACGATCCCCAACTTCAACAATCCCTCCGGCATCACCCTGGCGCAGGAGCGGCGCCAACAGATCGTCGATATCTGCCGCCGGGCCAACATCCTGGTTCTGGAGGACAACCCGTACGGCCTGCTCCGTTTTGACGGGGAACCGCTGGAGCCGCTGCGCGCGGCCAACCCGGACGACGTCATCTACATGGGATCGTTCTCCAAGATCTTCGCGCCGGGACTGCGCATCGGCTGGGCACTCGTCCCGGCACACCTGCTGCGGCGCTACTACCTTGCCTCCGAGGCCGTAACGCTGTGCCCGCCCACACTGAACCAGATGCTGGTCTCGGCCTATCTTCGGGACTACGACTGGAAGGGCCAGATCCAGACGTACCGGGGTCTGTACGCGGAGCGCTGCCACGCCATGCTGGCAGCGCTGGAGCAGTACATGCCGGAGGGGCTTACCTGGACACGTCCCGAGGGCGGCTTCTTCGTGTGGGTTACGCTGCCGCACGGCGTGGACACCTATCCGCTGCTGCGCAAGGCGATCGACTGTGGCGTCGTGTTCATTCCGGGCGCCGCCTTCAGCCACTCGGACGAACCGTCAAACAAGCTGCGCCTGGCATTCAGTGCCGTGCCGCCCGACGCCATCGCGGAGGGTGTGCGGCGGCTCGCGCCGGTGCTGCAGGAAGCCATTGATGCGGTCGCCGGAAGGCACGCGGGAACCTGACCTGCGCTGTGTCCCGGCTGCGCTGTAGCCTGAGGATGGGCGCGGCCGGGCTGACGCAGGATGCGATGATGCGTCCCGCACCCGGACGCGGAAAATGAAGAGGAGCGGGACCATGAGCGGAATCATTGTTGTGGGCGTGGACGGTAGCGGAACCGCCCGCAAGGCTGCGGAGACAGCGAGGGACCTGGCCGTGTCGCTGGGGGCGACGCTGCACGTCGTATCGGCCTTCGACACGGACCGGACCGAGGTGTATGGCAGCGGCAGCGATAAATGGATCGTTTCGGATGCCGGCGAAGCCGAGAAGGTGGCCAAGGACGTCGCGGCAAGCCTCGCCGGCACGGACCTCAAGGTCACCTATTCGTCAGCGCGCGGCAAGCCGGCCGAAGCCCTCATCAAAGAGGCAGAACGCTTCGACGCACGGATGATTGTGGTGGGCAACCGACGCATGCGCGGCCTGGGTCGCGTGCTGGGAAGCGTGGCCAACAGCGTTGCCCACACCGCCTCCTGCGACGTCTACATCGCCAACACCTACGGCGCCGACTAGGAAACTGCTGCGTCCGGCAGGGTTCTCAGCATCCCGCTAAACCTTCAGCATGCGGCGCAGAATCTTGCCGGACGCCGACTTCGGGACAGCGTCGATGAACTCCACCCGCCGGACCTTCTTGAACGGTGCCACCGCCGCAGCCACAAAGTCCATCACGGCGGCCTCATCGAGCGATGCCCCACCCTCCCCCGGCTGACGGACGACGAAGGCCATCGGGACCTCCTGGCCGTCGGCGTCGCTTGTTCCGATCACGGCGGCGTCGGCGATGCCCGGATGCGTCAGCAGCAGCGCCTCAAGCTCTGCCGGGGCAATCTGGTAGCCCTTATATTTGATCAGCTCCTTCAGCCTGTCCACGATCGTCACCACGCCGTCGGCCCGGACGGTGGCCACGTCACCGGTGCGCAGGTAGCCATCTGCATCCAGGCATGCGTCCGTCTCCTCGGCGCGGTTGAGATACCCGAGCATGACATTGGGGCCGCGGCACAGCAGGTGGCCCGGGCCGCTGGTGCCCTCGGCCGGAATGTCGATGTCCTCGCCCGTAGCCGGGTCCACGAGCCGGCATTCCATGTTGGGTACGGTGAAGCCCACCGAACTCACGGGAACATCCGTCGCGTCCCGTGGGATCAGATGCGAGACGGGGCTCAGCTCTGTCATGCCGTAGCCCTGCAGGACGCGGCAGTGCAGGCGCTGGGCGAGTTTGGTGCCCAGTTCACCATCCAGCGGCGCCGCGCCGGACAGCATGGTGTGGACGGAGCTGAGATCGTACTCATCCACCAGCGGTTGCTTGGCCAGGGCCACCGCCACGGGCGGTGCAATAAACAGGTAGGTGCACCTGTGGTCCTGGATCATTCGGAGGAACTCGGCAAGGTCGAACCGCGGGATAGTGACCAGGCTGGCCCGTTCCCGCAGGGCAAGATTCAGCAGGACGGTCAGGCCGTAGATGTGAAAGAACGGCAGCAGCGCAAGAAGCCTGTCGTCCGGCGTGACACCCAGGAGCCCCCGGGCCTGCTGTACGTTGGCCACGAGGTTCCGGTGGCTGAGCCTCACCCCCTTGGGCCGCCCCGTGGTCCCCGATGAATACGGCAGCACGGCCACGTGGGTGGCCGGGTCAAACGTGACGTCCGGAGCCGGCGCGCCTGCGGTGAGCAGGTCACGGAGCGAAAGGTGACCTTCGGCGCCGTCGAGCACCACGAGCCGCTCGGCGGGAATCCCGGCACGCTCGGCCGCTTCCTTGGCTCCCGGAAGCAGCGCGGACACCGTGAACAGCCACGTAGCGCCGGCGTCCTGGAGCTGGAGGGTCAGTTCGTCCGCGGTGTAGAGCGAATTGACGGTGGTGATCGTGGCGCCGGCCCGGAGGAGCCCGTGGAAGACTGCCGCGAAGGCCGGAACGTTGGGGCAGAGCATCGCCGCAACACCATGCGGACCAAGCCCCTGCGCGGCCACAGCGCCCGCAACTGCATTAATCTGCCCGAGCAGCTGCCCGTAGCTTGTCTGCGCGCCGCTGACGCCGTCCACCAATGCGATGCGGTCCAGATCCCCGGCCGCAAGACCGCTGAAGAGGTAGTCGTAGATGCTTTGGTCCGGAACATCCACATCCGGGAAGGGACTTGAGAACACGCCGTATCTCCTTTGATCCGCACCCGCCTTGCCGGCGGCAGTTGGTGCCACTCTAGTAC
>NZ_CAKKLY010000099.1 GCF_918698095.1 Arthrobacter sp. Bi83 | reverse complement strand
GGGCGGGATCTTCCCACAGCGACTCATCCCAGCCGTGACCCAGGACGGGGCCGGCCGTGGCTGCCCCCGCAACAGCGTCGAGGAGCTCCCGTGCGGAACGGACACCGCCCAGCTGCAGCGAATCGAGGGCAATGCCGGTTTCCGTCAGATGCGCATGGGAATCGACGAATCCGGGTGCCAAAAGCGCGCCGCGGAGGTCAATGACGTCCATCGAACTGTCAGCAATCGACGTAGCTGCCTGTTCCGAACCCACCCACGCGACAGTGTCACCGTCCACGAGCATGGCGGTGGCGAACGGATCGGCCGCCGTGTAGACGGAGCCGTTGCGGTACAGCGTCACTCGTGACGGGCCGGGACTGGCCTTGCCGCTGGTGGTTGCGTCGGTCATGAGGGATGGAACTCCTTGCTGCTTGTTCTGGTGTCGCAGGATGAGGTGCGGGTCAGGCCACCGTGGAGTAAGCCACGACCCCGCGCCGGACGATCTTGATGGCTTCGCTGCACAGCCTGGCAAGCCGCGGATCCAGCCCGGGGATCTTGGCCAGCTGGTCGAGCAGGTCAATCACCTGCTTGACCCAGCGCACGAAATCGCCGGCGGCCAGGTCAGTGCCGCTGAGGACTTCCTGAAGGTGCCGCCCGCGGGCCCACTTGTACATGGGCCAGACCAGCCCAAGCTCGGGCTCACCGGTCAGGGGCAGCTTGTTCTGCTCCTCCACGTCCTCCAATGCCGACCATTCGCGGACCACGACGTCAACCGCTGTTTCCAGCGAAACGCTGGGCATGCGCGGACGCAGGCCGCGGTCTTCCCGCTTCGCCTGGTACACCAGCACGCTGGCAAGTGCGGCGACCTCCACGGCGTCGAGATCATCGAAGGCACCCTGGCGCAGTGCCTGTGAAATCAGCAGGTCCTTCTCGCCATAGATCCTGCGGAGGCGCTGGCCGTCAGCGCTGATTTGGTGCTTTCCCGGCTCTGGTGTTTCGAGGTACCCGTAAGCGGACAGGACGTCACAGACGCGGTCGAAGGTCTTGGCGATCGTGTTGGTGCGGCCCTGGATCTGGCGGATTAGCCCGTCCGTTTCCTTGCGCAGTTTCCACCACCGTTCGGACCACCGGGCGTGGTCCTCGCGTTCGCTGCAGCCGTGGCAAGGGTGTGACCGCAGGGCACGCCGAAGTTCGGCGATCTTTTTTTCCTGGTTCGGAAGCCCGGCCCCCAGCCCAAAGTCGTTGTTGCGGGGGCTGCCGAGCGCCGGGGGGCGGTTTTCACGCAGAGCATTGCGGACGGACGAGGCCAGGTCGCGCCGGGACTTGGGGACCTTCGCGTTGAAGGACTTTGGAATCCTGATCCGGGTCAGCGGGGAAATCGGGCCCTCGAGGTCATCGATGCCGATTCTGCGCAACTGATTCTCCATGGTGAGCACGGCCGGCCGGGGTTCGCGCGAGCTGTGGTCGGAGCTCAGTACCACGGCGTAGCCGGGGGCGCGGCCGGCCGGAACATTCACCACATCGCCCGGCAGGAGACGGCTGAGCGAATCTTCGTTGAGCGACTTCCGGGCCCGGGACTTGCCGCGCGAGGCGAAGTTCTCGGCGTCGGACAATTCGCGCCTCAGCCGGGCATATTCGGTGAAGTCTCCCAGGTGGCAGGTCATGGACTTGGCGTAGCCGGCCAGCGATTCCTCCCGGCTTCTCACCTGCTTGGCCAGGCCCACCACAGACCGGTCAGCCTGGAACTGGGCGAACGAGGACTCAAGAATCTCCCTGGCCCGGGGCCGGCCAAACTGGGCAAGGAGGTTGATGCTCATGTTGTAGGTGGGCCTGAAGCTGGAGTTCAGCGGGTAGGTCCGCCGGGACGCGAGGCCCGCAACTGCCGCCGGGTCGGTGCCGGGCTGCCACAGCACCACGGCGTGGCCTTCGACGTCGATGCCGCGCCGGCCTGCCCGGCCGGTGAGCTGGGTGTACTCCCCTGCCGTGATGTCCACGTGCGCTTCGCCGTTGAACTTGTCCAGTTTCTCCAGGACCACGGACCGGGCAGGCATGTTGACGCCGAGGGCCAGTGTTTCCGTGGCGAAGACAGCTTTGACGAGTCCATCGGCAAAGAGTTTCTCGACGACTTCCTTGAACGTGGGCAGCATGCCGGCGTGGTGGGCCGCAATACCCCTGAGCAGCCCGTCCCTCCAGCTCCAAAAGCCCAGCACCTCAAGGTCGTCGGACGGGATGTCCTGACCGGCTTCGTCGACGCGCTGGGCAATGATGCGCTGTTCCCGCTCCGTGGTGAGCCACAATCCGGCCGCAACGCACTGGGACACCGCCGCGTCGCAGCCTGCCCGGGAGAAGATGAAAGTTATGGCGGGGAGCAGGTCCTGCCGGTCCAGGCTGGCAATTACCTGTGGCCGGCTGGCCTTCCGGACGGCAGTGCGGGGAGCTGCCTGCTGGGACCGGTCGTCAGCGCGCTGCCTGTGCTGCCTGCGCTGGCTGCGGCCGCCGTGCCCGAACCGGCCCTGGAAGTTCAGCTGGCTTTCCGACCGGGCCATGGACAACAGTTCAGGGTTGACTTCGAAACCGCGTTGACCGGCGTCGTCGCGACTGGGCGCTTCCGGCAGCGCCGAGGCGGCCGCCGGTTCCCCCTCGGGGGCGATTTCGTCGAAAGTGGTTTCTCCGGCGAACAGATCCACAATCTCCTTGCCCACCATCACGTGCTGCCAGAGCGGAACCGGCCGGTGCTCGGACACGATGACGTCGGTGTCCCCCCTGACGGTGTCCAGCCATGCACCGAATTCCTCGGCGTTGGAAACCGTGGCGCTGAGCGAGGCCACCTGGACTTCGCTGGGCAGGTGGATGATGACCTCCTCCCACACGGCGCCCCGGAAGCGGTCCGCAAGGTAGTGGACCTCGTCCATGACGACAAAACCTAGGTCATCCAGCGAATCGGAGTCGGCGTACAGCATGTTCCGCAGGACCTCGGTGGTCATCACCACCACCGGGGCTTCGCCGTTGATGCTGGTGTCTCCGGTCAGCAGTCCGACGCTGTCCGCACCGTATTTTTCCGCGAGCTCGGCGTACTTCTGGTTGCTCAGCGCCTTGATCGGGGTGGTGTAGAAGGCCTTCAGCCCGCGCTGCAGGGCCAGGTAGATCGCGAACTCACCCACGATGGTCTTGCCGGCGCCGGTAGGCGCAGCCACCAGGACGCCGCGTCCCTCCTGGAGTGACCGGCAGGCCTGCCGCTGGAAGTCGTCCAGCTCAAAGTCCAGGGTTCCGGCGAAAGACCCCAGATAGGTTTTGGATTCCGCGGTCCGTTCGGCGCTGGCCCGGTAGCGTTCGGACGGCGACGGGGACCCGGTGGTGGTGGACATGCTTCAAGCCTAGCCGGGACGGAGCTAGAGATTCCTCAGCTCGCTGCCCGGAGTCGCTATATCGGCAGTGGCCTCGGTCTCAGCTGCCTGCTTGGCGGCGCGGCGGTCGCGGCGGCGGTCATTGAGGATGCAGAGGCCGATGGCGGCGAAGAAGAGCAGGAGGAGCGGCCCGGCCAGCAGGAACATGGACAGGGCATCGGCTCCCGGGGCTGCCACGGCGGCCAGGACGAAAACGAGGAAGACCGTGATGCGCCAGGCTTTGAGGATCGTTTGGCCGCGGATGATGCCCGCCATGTTCACGCCGACCAGCACCACGGGAACCAGGAAGGCGAGGCCCAGGAACAGCACCATGCGCGTGACGAAATCAACGTAGTCTCGCGCGTCGATGAGGTTGGAAAAACCGGACGGGGTGAATTGGGTCAGCGCACGCACAACCTGTGGCGTCACCATCCAGCCCACCCAGACGCCGGCCAGGAACAGCGGGACGGCAGCTGCCATGTAGCCGAGCGTGTACCGCCGCTCCTTTGACGTCAGCCCGGGCGTGATGAAGGCCCACAGCTGGTAGATCCAGATCGGGCTCGAAATGACCGCACCGATCAGCAGAGACAGCTGAAGTTTAAAGTCGAAGGGAGACGCGATGCTCGAGAAATTCACCGACGACGTGCCGCCGGTATGCTCGGCAATCCGGTCCACGGGTTCCTTGAGCGCGCTCAGCACCGGATCGTAAAGGATCCAGCCGCCAATGCCGCCAATCACCAGCCCGATCGCCGATTTGATGAGCCTGTTCTTAAGCTCATTCAGGTGGTCCATGAGAGCCATGCGGCCCTCAGGGTTGGCTTTGCGGCCCCTCGTCACTGCCACTTCAGGTCAAGCGCGGTTCGACGGCGGAACGTCTGTACCGTCAGTCGGCTCGCCGTTCGTCGTCCGGGACTGCGGGTGGTTCACCACTCGACCCTCAACCGGACCGGTGCCGTCCGGGTTTTCCGGCTTGCCGTCGTTCTTCATTTCCTTGACCTCGGACTTGATGATCCGCATGGACTGGCCGAGGCTGCGTGCCATGGCCGGAAGCTTGGGCGCGGCAAAAAGAAGCAGAGCCACGATGATGATGATTACGATGGGCCAAGGGCCATCAAAGAGTCGTCCCACTGGAAGTCCTTTCCTCTAACTACATCCTACGTTTATCTGAATTCGATGTCGTGCAAGGCCTGGGGCTGCCCCCGGTCGGCCTTGCGACGGATCCGGCGCTGCCGCCGGGCTTCCACACGGGATGACTTGGATGCGTGGTAATCATGGCGCATCTGGTGCGGTGAGGCAAAGACTGCGGTTCCCGGCACTGTTTGTGTCGCTGCCGCTGGATCCGCGGGCGGATCTGTTGCCGGGCCAGGAACAGCACCGGGGTCAGGCAGATGCCCGAGTTTGTCTCCGGCGGCACCCAGTTCCGTCAGGGTGGCCATGAACTTCCGCCATAGCCGGATGCCCATGAGCACGTAGAACAGCAGGGAAAGCGCTATCAGCGCAATCCAGATCAGGATCCATGACCACCAAGGCATGCTGAGTAGTCTAGCTGGCGTACCGGGCCAGGGCCGCCTCGATCCAGTCCCGGGCCGCCCCCGCCAGCGCAGCCGGTTCGAGAATCCGCACTGTCCCGCCGTGCTGTGCCACGAACATGGGCAGCCAGGACGTGCTTCCGAACCTTATTTCCGCGACCAGCCCGCCATCGGGCAGCGGGGCGGTGCGTTCGGCGTAGTAGTCGTCCGCAAGGCCGGCACCGTGGCCGGTGAGCTGCACCGTCACAAGGGTGTCGTCGTCGTTAGGGGTGAAGAGCTTCGCCGGGAACCCGCCGTCGGGCCTGACCGGGGAGGAGACCGGCTTTCCGTTCGGCTTGAGCTCTTCGATGCGGTCCAGCCGGAAGTTCCTCAGGCCGGCCGCCGAATGGCAGTACGCCTCGAAGTACCAGGTGTTGTCCATGGAGTAGAGCCGCAGGGGGTCGACGTCCCGCTCCGAAAGGGAATCCTTCTGCGCCGAAAGGTAGACGAGGTGCAGCTGTGAACCAGAGGCAATGGCGCTGCGGATCATCTCCAGGTTGGCGGAATTGGCGGGGCCCACTTCCGGCCCGGACAACGCACCCGCCC
>NZ_CAKKLY010000098.1 GCF_918698095.1 Arthrobacter sp. Bi83 | reverse complement strand
TGTGTCTGTTGTTTGAGAACTCAATAGTGTGCCAAGTTTGTTGATACCGGTTTATTTTATATGAATTGGTTGAATTGACCAGGTTGCGCCGCCCCTGTGGTGTGGTCTGGTTTTTACAGCTGGTTTCAAATTTTGTGCAGCTTGGTTCCGCGTTTTCCCGTGGTTCCTGGTTGTGTCTGTTTTTTTCAACGGAGAGTTTGATCCTGGCTCAGGATGAACGCTGGCGGCGTGCTTAACACATGCAAGTCGAACGATGATCCGGTGCTTGCACCGGGGATTAGTGGCGAACGGGTGAGTAACACGTGAGTAACCTGCCCTTAACTCTGGGATAAGCCTGGGAAACTGGGTCTAATACCGGATATGACTCCTCATCGCATGGTGGGGGGTGGAAAGCTTTTTGTGGTTTTGGATGGACTCGCGGCCTATCAGCTTGTTGGTGAGGTAATGGCTCACCAAGGCGACGACGGGTAGCCGGCCTGAGAGGGTGACCGGCCACACTGGGACTGAGACACGGCCCAGACTCCTACGGGAGGCAGCAGTGGGGAATATTGCACAATGGGCGCAAGCCTGATGCAGCGACGCCGCGTGAGGGATGACGGCCTTCGGGTTGTAAACCTCTTTCAGTAGGGAAGAAGCGAAAGTGACGGTACCTGCAGAAGAAGCGCCGGCTAACTACGTGCCAGCAGCCGCGGTAATACGTAGGGCGCAAGCGTTATCCGGAATTATTGGGCGTAAAGAGCTCGTAGGCGGTTTGTCGCGTCTGCCGTGAAAGTCCGGGGCTCAACTCCGGATCTGCGGTGGGTACGGGCAGACTAGAGTGATGTAGGGGAGACTGGAATTCCTGGTGTAGCGGTGAAATGCGCAGATATCAGGAGGAACACCGATGGCGAAGGCAGGTCTCTGGGCATTAACTGACGCTGAGGAGCGAAAGCATGGGGAGCGAACAGGATTAGATACCCTGGTAGTCCATGCCGTAAACGTTGGGCACTAGGTGTGGGGGACATTCCACGTTTTCCGCGCCGTAGCTAACGCATTAAGTGCCCCGCCTGGGGAGTACGGCCGCAAGGCTAAAACTCAAAGGAATTGACGGGGGCCCGCACAAGCGGCGGAGCATGCGGATTAATTCGATGCAACGCGAAGAACCTTACCAAGGCTTGACATGGACCGGACCGGGCTGGAAACAGTCCTTCCCCTTTGGGGCCGGTTCACAGGTGGTGCATGGTTGTCGTCAGCTCGTGTCGTGAGATGTTGGGTTAAGTCCCGCAACGAGCGCAACCCTCGTTCCATGTTGCCAGCGCGTAATGGCGGGGACTCATGGGAGACTGCCGGGGTCAACTCGGAGGAAGGTGGGGACGACGTCAAATCATCATGCCCCTTATGTCTTGGGCTTCACGCATGCTACAATGGCCGGTACAAAGGGTTGCGATACTGTGAGGTGGAGCTAATCCCAAAAAGCCGGTCTCAGTTCGGATTGGGGTCTGCAACTCGACCCCATGAAGTCGGAGTCGCTAGTAATCGCAGATCAGCAACGCTGCGGTGAATACGTTCCCGGGCCTTGTACACACCGCCCGTCAAGTCACGAAAGTTGGTAACACCCGAAGCCGGTGGCCTAACCCCTTGTGGGAGGGAGCTGTCGAAGGTGGGACTGGCGATTGGGACTAAGTCGTAACAAGGTAGCCGTACCGGAAGGTGCGGCTGGATCACCTCCTTTCTAAGGAGCACCTACAGTCACCTTGCCTCATGTATGTGAGTGTGGAGGGGTTGTCAGGAGTAAAAGCCCGTTGCGCAGACGATTGTTCTGCGGCGGGTGCTCATGGGTGGAATATCAACGAATAGCGGCCGCGGGTTTCTTCTTCCTGCCTAGTACGGATGCTCTCTTCCCTTGTGGAGGGGCCGGTGTCCTGGAACGGTGCGGGGTTGGGGCTGGCGGTTTAGTGTTTGGCACACTGTTGGGTCCTGAGGCAACAGGGCCGGGGTTATCCCCGGTGTTTGTTTGTTTCTGGTTTCCTGGCTGCACCGAGCATGCACGGTTGGTTCCCTTTTTTTGGGGGCTGGTGTGTGGGGTGTGTGGTACGGGGTTGTTGTTTGAGAACTACATAGTGGACGCGAGCATCTTTTATAAGAAGCAATTTCCAAGAATATGAACCTGGATCTGGCTGCGCGTGATGGTGTCATCCTTTTGGGGTGGTGGTGTTGGGTGTGGCTGGTTTTCGTGGTTCTCTCGTGAATTAGTTTTTTGATCTTTTGTGGTCAAGTTTTTAAGAGCACACGGTGGATGCCTTGGCATTAGGAGCCGAAGAAGGACGTAGGAATCTGCGATAAGCCTGGGGGAGTCGATAACCGGACTGTGATCCCAGGGTGTCCGAATGGGGAAACCCCGCCAGGGGCGCGAGTTACCTGGTGACCCGCATCTGAACACATAGGGTGCGTGGAGGGAACGCGGGGAAGTGAAACATCTCAGTACCCGCAGGAAGAGAAAACAATAGTGATTCCGTCAGTAGTGGCGAGCGAACGCGGATCAGGCTAAACCGTTCCATGTGTGATAGCCGGCGGGCGTTGCATGGTCGGGGTTGTGGGACTTCCCATACTGTCTCTGCCGGGGCAGTGGGGTGAGAGTGTGAGTATAGGTGAACGGTCTTGAAAGGCCGGCCGTAGAGGGTGTGAGCCCCGTAACCGTAATGCTGTGCACCGCCTGGGAGGGATCCCAAGTAGCACGGGGCCCGAGAAATCCCGTGTGAATCTGTCAGGACCACCTGATAAGCCTAAATACTCCCTAATGACCGATAGCGGACCAGTACCGTGAGGGAAAGGTGAAAAGTACCCCGGGAGGGGAGTGAAACAGTACCTGAAACCGTGTGCTTACAATCCGTCGGAGCCAGTCTGATTCTGGTGACGGCGTGCCTTTTGAAGAATGAGCCTGCGAGTTAGTGTTACGTCGCGAGGTTAACCCGTGTGGGGAAGCCGTAGCGAAAGCGAGTCTGAACAGGGCGTTGCAGTGGCGTGATCTAGACCCGAAGCGAAGTGATCTACCCATGGCCAGGTTGAAGCGACGGTAAGACGTCGTGGAGGACCGAACCCACTTCAGTTGAAAATGGAGGGGATGAGCTGTGGGTAGGGGTGAAAGGCCAATCAAACTTCGTGATAGCTGGTTCTCCCCGAAATGCATTTAGGTGCAGCGTTGCGTGTTTCTTACCGGAGGTAGAGCTACTGGATGGCTAATGGGCCCTACAAGGTTACTGACGTCAGCCAAACTCCGAATGCCGGTAAGTGAGAGCGCAGCAGTGAGACTGTGGGGGATAAGCTTCATAGTCGAGAGGGAAACAGCCCAGACCACCAACTAAGGCCCCTAAGCGTGTGCTAAGTGGGAAAGGATGTGGAGTTGCGAAGACAACCAGGAGGTTGGCTTAGAAGCAGCCATCCTTAAAAGAGTGCGTAATAGCTCACTGGTCAAGTGATTCCGCGCCGACAATGTAGCGGGGCTCAAGTACACCGCCGAAGTTGTGGATTTCAGATATTAGCTAAGCCGCCCCTCGTGGGTTGGTTCAGGCGTCTGGAGTGGTAGGGGAGCGTCGTGTGGGCAGTGAAGTCGCGGTGTAAACCAGCGGTGGAGCCTACACGAGTGAGAATGCAGGCATGAGTAGCGAAAGACGGGTGAGAAACCCGTCCGCCGGATGATCAAGGGTTCCAGGGTCAAGCTAATCTGCCCTGGGTAAGTCGGGACCTAAGGCGAGGCCGACAGGCGTAGTCGATGGACAACGGGTTGATATTCCCGTACCGGCGAAAAACCGCCCATGCTGAACAGGGGATACTAACCGCCCGAGACCTGACCAATCACCCTTGTGGTGTGCGGTTTTTGGTGGAGCGCGGGACCTGATCCTGGGAGGCAAGCGTATTAACAGGTGTGACGCAGGAAGGTAGCCGAGCCGGGCGATGGTTGTCCCGGTCCAAGGATGTAGGGCGAACGGTAGGCAAATCCGCCGTTCATGATGCCTGAGACCTGATGGGACTCCCGTAAGGGGGGATTCGGTGATCCTATGCTGCCTAGAAAAGCATCGGCGCGAGGTTTTAGCCGCCCGTACCCCAAACCGACACAGGTGATCAGGTAGAGAATACTAAGGCGATCGAGAGAATTATGGTTAAGGAACTCGGCAAAATGCCCCCGTAACTTCGGGAGAAGGGGGGCCCCAACCTTGAACACCACTTGCTGGTGGGAGGGGATCGGGGCCGCAGAGACCAGGGGGAAGCGACTGTTTACTAAAAACACAGGTCCGTGCGAAGTCGCAAGACGATGTATACGGACTGACTCCTGCCCGGTGCTGGAAGGTTAAGAGGACCGGTTAGCCGCAAGGCGAAGCTGAGAATTCAAGCCCCAGTAAACGGCGGTGGTAACTATAACCATCCTAAGGTAGCGAAATTCCTTGTCGGGTAAGTTCCGACCTGCACGAATGGAGTAACGACTTCCCCGCTGTCTCAACCATAAACTCGGCGAAATTGCAGTACGAGTAAAGATGCTCGTTACGCGCAGCAGGACGGAAAGACCCCGAGACCTTTACTATAGTTTGGTATTGGTGTTCGGAGTGGCTTGTGTAGGATAGGTGGGAGACGTTGAAGCCCGGACGCCAGTTCGGGTGGAGTCATCGTTGAAATACCACTCTGGTCACTTTGGACATCTAACTTCGGCCCGTAATCCGGGTCAGGGACAGTGCCTGATGGGTAGTTTAACTGGGGCGGTTGCCTCCTAAAAAGTAACGGAGGCGCCCAAAGGTTCCCTCAGCCTGGTTGGCAATCAGGTGTCGAGTGTAAGTGCACAAGGGAGCTTGACTGTGAGAGAGACATCTCGAGCAGGGACGAAAGTCGGGACTAGTGATCCGGCGGTACATTGTGGAATGGCCGTCGCTCAACGGATAAAAGGTACCTCGGGGATAACAGGCTGATCTTGCCCAAGAGTCCATATCGACGGCATGGTTTGGCACCTCGATGTCGGCTCGTCGCATCCTGGGGCTGGAGTAGGTCCCAAGGGTTGGGCTGTTCGCCCATTAAAGCGGTACGCGAGCTGGGTTTAGAACGTCGTGAGACAGTTCGGTCCCTATCCGCTGCGCGCGCAGGAAATTTGAGAAGGGCTGTCCTTAGTACGAGAGGACCGGGACGGACGAACCTCTGGTGTGTCAGTTGTACTGCCAAGTGCACCGCTGATTAGCTACGTTCGGATGGGATAACCGCTGAAAGCATCTAAGCGGGAAGCTCGCTTCGAGATGAGATTTCCATACACCTTGTGTGTGAGAGGCCCCCAGCCAGACCACTGGGTTGATAGGCCGGATGTGGAAGCGAGGACTAACGACTCGTGAAGCTGACCGGTACTAATAGGCCGATAACTTACACCACACACCATTGGTGAACGGATTCAAAAGACGTTCACACCCACAATGGTACGAAGATAACAAGACTGCCCGCGTCCACTATGTGGTTCCCAACCAACAAACCCGTTGCTTGAGAACCAACAACTGAATAACACAACACCACACCCTGGGCCACCCCTCGAAACAGAGGAACGGCACGGGAAGTTGTAACCACCAGATTTCCCAACCCCCCAGGGGGTTCGGGTACAAGGGTTACGGCGGTCATAGCGTGGGGGAAACGCCCGGTCCCATTCCGAACCCGGAAGCTAAGACCCACAGCGCCGATGGTACTGCACCCGGGAGGGTGTGGGAGAGTAGGTCACCGCCGGACA
>NZ_CAKKLY010000097.1 GCF_918698095.1 Arthrobacter sp. Bi83 | reverse complement strand
ACCGCGAAAAATGCATCCTTCTGATCCTGCGAGTACCACCCGGATCCTGATGAATCACCGCTTAAACGAACCACGGTCGTTGCAACTCCCAAAAGTCGGGGTGTTGCAACGACCGCTAGAACCCAAGCATGGATTTAGGGGCCTCACGTGTTCGTTCGCGCTGTCTCTTGGGCCACAGGTGTTCCGTTCTATTTGAACTGACTGGTCAGTTTAGTTAGGCTTGACGCAGACAACCTCTACGAAAGGCTCCACTTGCTCTCCGTACACCAGCTTCGCGTGAACGGCCGGCGGGACGATCTGCTCCCGCCCACGTCCTTGCAGGCAATCCGCGGCGGACTCCTGCTGGTCACCGGCGACCGTCAGGATCAGCGCACGGCCCTGGCCCTTACCCTCAGCGGCAGGATGAAACCGGACAGCGGAACCGTGAGCTGGGACAGCCAGCCCAAGATCAAGCCGCTGCGCCTCGCCAGCGCATTGGTGGACTCCCCAGGTGTCAACGAGCCCGAACGGCACCTGAGCGTGCGGGACCTCGTCACCGAGGATCTGTCCCTCATCCCGCGCCGCTACCGCGGAGCACTCCTCAGCAAACCCTGGCTCAAGATCAACCGTTTCGAGGACATCTCGGACATGTGGGCGGAACAGCTTCCGCCGCGGCGGCGCACCGAACTCCTCACGGCCCTGGCGCTGGCCAATCCCCGGACCGACCTCCTGGTCCTGGATTCCCCCGACCGGCACGGTGCCGACCCTGCTGACTGGCTTCCCCGCCTTGAGGCGCTTGCGTACGACGGCGGCCGGCCACTCGCGGTCATCGCGACCGTTACTGCCCTCCCGGACAGCTGGACGGGTCCGACGGCGACGATCGGCAACGCTGTGATCGGCACTGCGGTCCCGAAAGCTGCGGCGCCGAACGCTGCCGGGCCGGACGAAGAAGAAACCACCGAAAAACAAGCCGAAACCGAGGACGCCAAGTGACTGTGCTGCGGCTGGCCCGTTCCGAACTCAAGCGCATGACCGGCGGGCTGCTGCCCAAGCTGACCATCCTTGCCCTGACCATGGTCCCGCTGCTCTATGGCGCCGTGTACCTCTATGCGAACTGGGATCCGTACGGGAACCTGAACCAGATCGACGCTGCGCTGGTGGTGGAGGACACCGGCGCCGCCACGAGCGACGGGACGCGGCTGCAGGCCGGCCAGAAGGTCGCTGACAGCCTCATCGAGGGGCACGTGTTCAACTGGCAGTCCGTCCACTCCGCAGCAGAGGCGGACCAGGGCGTCAGCGAAGGAAAGTACGCCTTCGCACTGAAGATTCCGCGCGACTTTTCCGCCAACCTGGCTTCGCCCGGCAGCTTCGATTCGGCAAGCCAGGCCATGCTCAACGTCACCACCAACGACGCCAACAACTACCTCCTCAGCACCATCGTGGACAAGCTGACCACCGCCGTCCACGCGTCCGTGGCGAAGGAGGTCGGCGAAGAAACCGCTAACCAGCTCCTGACTGGCTACGGGACGATCCATGCCCAGATGGTCAAGGCGGCGCACGGAGCAGGTGAGCTGGCTGACGGCGTCGCGCGGCTGCGCGACGGGAGCGCCACCCTGCACCAGGGCTCCACCCAGCTTGAAGCGGGCGCCACCGAGCTGTATAACGGCCAGGTCAAACTTCGCGACGGCGCCACGCAGCTCTCCGCGGGAGCCGGCCGGCTGAACAGCGGCCTGGCCCAGCTGCGGGACAAGACCGCCTCGCTCCCTGCCGATTCGCAGCAACTCGCCGACGGCGCGGCGCAGGTGGCCGCCGGCAACGCGGCGCTGAACACGAAAGTCCAAGACGTCGTCGGACAGTTGGAAGCGGCAGACAACGGCCTCCGGACCCGCGTCCAGGAGTCCAATGCGCGGCTGGTCGCGGCCGGCGTCCTGACGCAGGAGCAGTCAGCCAGGGTGCTGGCCGATTTTGATGCCGCGGCCGCTTCCAGCCCCGTCGCTGAGGCCCGGGGGAAGATCCAGACGGACTCGGCGCAGATCCAACAGCTTTCCGACGGTTCCGCGGCTGTGAGCGCCGGGGCTGCCAAGCTTGCCGCGTCTGCACCGGCCCTGACGGAAGCCATCGCCGCGGCTTCCACCGGGGCGGACCAGCTCGCCGCAGGCTCAGCCACTCTTGCCGCCGGAGAGCAGTCCGCAGTGGACGGTACGGCACGCCTCGTGGACGGGGCGCGGAAGCTCGACGACGGTGCCGCGCAGCTTGAGACCGGCGCGCGCACCGCCGCAGACGGTTCCAGGACGCTGGCAGGCGAGCTCGCGAAGGGCGCCAGCAAAATTCCGAACCCGGATGCAACGCAGAAAAGCGATATCTCGGAGGTGATCTCCGATCCCGTGGCCGTCAGTAACGTCTCGCAGGCGAAAGCCGGCTCCTACGGCGCCGGGCTGGCTCCGTTCTTCCTGACCCTTGCGCTCTGGATCGGGGTGTTCATGCTGATCCAGGCCATGCGTCCCGTCACCCAGCGCGCTCTCGCGTCAAACGCTCCGGCGTGGAAGATCGCCATTGGTGGCTGGCTGCCATTCCTGGCGGTGTCCGCACTTCAGGCTAGCCTGCTGACCCTCGTGGTTAACGCCGGGCTGGGACTGAATCCGGCCCACCCGGTGCTGATGTGGCTTCTCATGCTCGCCGCGGCCATGGCCTTCAGCGCCATCATCCAGGGCGTGGTGGCGCTGCTGGGATCACCCGGAAAGCTCGTGGTCCTCATTCTCCTGGTCCTGCAGCTCGTCTCCTCCGGCGGCACCTTTCCGTGGCAGACCACGCCGCAGCCGCTGCACGTGGCCCACCAGATCCTGCCCATGGGCTACGTTGTCACCGCCATGCGGCACCTCGTCTACGGTGCCGACCTGTCCATGATCCCGGCCACCGTGGCGGGGCTGGTTGGCTACACTTTGCTGGGACTGGCGCTCTCAACGCTGGCCGTCCGCAAGCACAAGTTCTGGACCCTTAAGACCCTGAAACCGGAGATCGCAGTATGACCACATCCGAGGCAGACCCCGCCGGTTCGAAAGACGCGGCCGTTGGGTCCACTACGGACGTTGGGTCCAAAAAACTGCGTCCGGCACGGACCAACGCCACGAAACAGAAGCTCTTCGAGGCCTCCATGGAGCTGATCGGCGAACGCGGCGCAGCCAATGTGACCGTGGACGAGATCGCGGCCGCCGCCGGGGTGTCCAAGGGCACGGTCTACTACAACTTCGGCAGCAAGTCGGATCTGATCGCCCAACTGCTGCGGCACGGGGTGGACATCCTTGAGGCCAGGCTCCTCAGCGTGAAGGGTGAGAAGGCGGATCCCCTGGACGGCATGGACGCCATGATCGGCCAGGCCATGGACTTCATGGCGGAGTACCCGTCCTTCGCGCGGCTCTGGGTGAGCGAGAACTGGCGCACGCCCAGCGAGTGGCAGGACACGTTCGCCGAACTCCGTGCACGTCTGCTGGCGGTGATCGGCGCGGCCATTGAAGACGTGGCCGCGAAGTACCCGGTGGATGCGTCCATCTCCAGGGGAAGCCTGGAAACGGCGATCTTCGGGGCGTGCTTCGTGGTGGGCCTGGACCGCCAGACGTACAACCCGGAGCGGACCCGTGACCAAAGTGTTGCGGCCATCATGGCGATCATGCGCGGCTACGTCCTGCAGCAGCATGATCCTCATGGATGATTAGTCCCATGAGTCACATGGGTAACAGCGGGAAGATCGCTATCGGAGCGTTTTTCGCTGCCCTCGGCATGCTGGTACTAACGTCCATCACCCTTGAAGAAGCCGTACTTGTCACGTTCCTCGGACTAGTGGCGGTGGGGTACATGGCATCGGTGGCGGAAGCATTTGCCCGCCGCCGCTACTTGGCCCTGCTGGCAGGTGGCGCGGGAACGAGCCTGTCTATCGGGTGTTCCATCGCATTCCTGCGTATGTGGGGGCTTGCCTTCAACCAGGATCCGTCGGCGCTCGGTCCAGCCGTGACCGCCAAGGATTCGGACGTCTACTTCTACCTTGCCGCCGCCTCCGGATCGGTCACGCTGCTGGTGCTGTTCGCCGCTGCCGTCTGGCCGGCCGGCCGGCGGCAGCGGAGACGGTCCGCGTCGGCTCAGAGGCGGCGGTCCTCGCCCGCCGGAACTTCCGGAGGCAGACCTGCCACCAGGCGCCCCGTCCCCCCGCGCCAGCCGGGGGCCAGGCAGGCAGCCCCGCGGCAACCGGCGGCTCGCCAGCCGGCCGCACGCCAGCCTTCCCCACGCCAGCCGGCAGCCCGGCCACCGGCACCACGCGAACCCCGGGTTACCGGAAGACGCTGAATGTCTGCCAGCCCGGACCCACGGTTCGGGTGCCGGTAAACAGACCGCTGCCGAGGCTGAAGTACAGCAGGCGGCCGTCGGCGGCTTTGGCCGTGAGGCCGCGTGTTCCCGGGCCCTGGAATCCAAAGGAGGCGTGCGACTGGGCAACGGCATTCCAGCCGCTCCCCACCTTCCGGCGGGTTTCGGGCACGAACTTGCCCGCGCCGTCGGACCTGAAGAGCACCAGGTCGCCTCCTGATTTGGTGACCAGCAGGTCCTGACGGCGGTCGTTGTCGAAGTCGGCCAGGACCAGCTTGAGTCCCTGGAACCCCTGGCCGATCCGAAGCCGGGTGCCGAGGGCTCCGCCGGCAGCGTTCGGGTAGTAATACATGGCGCCGTCGGCAGCGGTTCCCACCACGCCCGGGAAGCGGTGGCCGTTGTGCCACTTGCCCACCGTGATGTTCATGGACTGCCAGCCGGCGGTGCCCACCCTGATGGCACTGAGGAAGCCGCCCGTGAGCTTGCCCCGGTACACGGTGAGAGTCCCGTTGTTCCACTGGGCAACGATGTCGTTGACGCCGTCGGAATTCCAGTCGGCCACGAAGCCGGATTTCAGGCCCGCCCAGCCCGGTCCGATCTTCACCCGGGTCCCGAAGCCGCCGCGTCCGTTGGCCGGATACTGCCACAGGACGCCGCTGCTGTCGGCGGCAAGCACGTCAGCGCCGCTCTTGATGGTCGGACGCGCGGAGAAGTACTGCTCCAGGGTGGGAATGCCCCGACTCTTCATGGCCGTGGCCAGCTGCACGCCGACGTAGCGCAGGTGCCAGGGCTCATAGGCGTAGCCCGTGATGTTGGTGTAGCCCGATGGGTATCTGACGATGAATCCGTAGCGGTGGGCGTTCGCAGCAACCCAACGCCCGCCGGGAGTGGTTCCGAAGCAGGCAGTGAGCCCGCAGCCGCCGCCCACATTGCCGACGTCGGCGGCCAGGCCCGTCTGGTGTTCGCTGTAGCCGGGCCGCGCCGAGATCTGGTCAGCGTACGCCTGGCCGTACATCTGCACGTAGGAGCTGTAGAGGCTGCTTTGCGTGGCATAGGACCGGTACGCGCTGACGACCTCCAGGGAGTGCCCTGCGGCACGTGCCCCGGCGAAGAGCTGGTTGATGGCGCCCGCGGTCTGGCTGCGCAACAGATGGCCCGTCCCATTCCAGCGGACCAGGTCCGGCGGCACGAACTGGGCAGGGCTCAGGGGGCGTGACTTGTTGACCAGGACCCAGGAATTGTTCGGGTCGGTCACCACTCGCGTCGACAGCTGTTCGCCTGAGGGCGCTGCCTGGGCAACCGGCGCACCGGCAAGGAAAAGCGATAGGACTACGACGACGGCGGCGCACCGCCGGACGTAGTCCCGCCACCGGGTCAATCCAGAAATCAGCATGGCGGGCCCTTCCCCACTAGACGACGCTCAGGTACAGACTACTCGGGTGCCCGACATTCACTTCTGCCGCCGCGACAGGTCCGAACGTGAGGCGCCCAGTCTGCCGTGCTGCCTGCCGTGCCGCCCTGCCACCGCCCTGCCACCGCCCCACCAC
>NZ_CAKKLY010000096.1 GCF_918698095.1 Arthrobacter sp. Bi83 | reverse complement strand
CTACACCATCGTCTACATCGTCGGCGCCATCATCGCAGTCCTCGGAGCACTCCTCATCCTCCCCATCACCGCCGGACGCCGCGCCGACCTCGACACCCACAGCATCCAAATCATGAAATAACACAAGAGTCCTCGTGTCAACGGCTCACCGGCACTAGGCATTCACCCCACCCGCCCCAAGTACAGCTTGGGCGATTCTGCACCGCGAACTAGAGGAGACCTTCCCAGACATGTCAGATATCACGATGAAGTTCGATATACCGGTTCCGATGCGGGACGGCACAGTACTAATGGCAGATGTCGCTTGGCCGGCGGGGGACGGCCCATTCCCGGTATTGGTCGAGCGCACTCCATACGACAAGAACTATCGGTCCACCTCCAACTTCGAGACGATCGACGCCCTGCTGGCAGGCTTCATCCTCGTTCGCCAGGACACCCGCGGCAGTGGCAAGTCCGAAGGTGAGTGGATGCCGTGGAAGTACGAGCGCGAAGACGGATACGACACGATCGCGTGGGCGGCTGCTCTCCCCAAGAGCAACGGCAAGGTCGGCACGTTCGGAGGCAGCTACATGGGTAGCACGCAATGGAGCTCCGCGATCGCTAACGCCCCTGAACTTCGAGCGATGGCACCCATGGTCACCTTCTGTGATCCGGAGAACGGGTTGATGTTCCGTGGCGGCGCTGTCGAACTAGGACTCAACACCTGGTGGGGCCTCATGAACGCTCTCCCCCATCTCGTGCACAACTACCCGCCGGAAACAGCGTTCCCGAAAATGATGCAGGCCCTAGGCGATTTCGAAACACTGAAGGAGAAGTTCTGGGAGCTACCTGCGGCAGCGCAACCGTTCTTTGTAGATATCGGAATGCCTGATGTCGGGGTCGCTCGCGCACTCGAGGACCGGTCGACTATGGACGACTCCCGCGTGGACAGGCACTACGAGAATCTCACAGTGCCATCCCTCAACATTGCGGGCTGGTACGACGTTTTCCAGCAGGGATCATTGGACAACTACGTAGGGATGCGCGCGCAGGGCGCCACCACACGCCTCATCGTCGGGCCGTGGTCGCACACCTCATTCGCTGGCGCCACCCTGGGAGAAGTGGGCGAGGTGAACTTTGGTCTCGGGATGCTCGCCCCTGGCGGTGAGCAAATCTCGAAGATCAACTTCGACTGGTACGACCACTGGCTGCGGGACAACCCCGCCACGGACGCCCACGAATCAGGTGTCCTGATCTTCGTCATGGGAGCCAACAAGTGGCGTGCCGAAGCGGACTGGCCCCTGGCCCGTGCCATCACCACCCCGCTCTACCTGGATGAGGCGAACGCCCTCAGTTGGGACGCACCCGTGTCGACAGAGGCGGGATCCACTTATGTCTATGATCCCGCTGACCCGGTAATCACGCGCGGTGGAAACCTGGTGATGGGTTCGGACTACCCTGCCGGTCCCTTCGACCAGAGGATCGCCGAGGCGCGCGAGGACGTGCTGGTGTTCACCACCGCTCCACTCGAGCAGGACGTCGAGATCACCGGGCGGATCAGTGCGACGTTGTTCGCGGCGACCGACGGCCCGTCCACCGATTGGGTGGTCCGACTATGCGAAGTGGACTCCGAAGGGGTCTCGCGCAACATCGTCGACGGGATCACCCGCGTCTCGACGGAGGCAGGTCGGGTCGACGAAGTGACCATCGACCTCTGGTCGACATCGATCCTGATCAAGGCCGGTCACCGGCTGCGAGCTCATGTTACATCGAGCAACTTTCCCCGCTGGGACCGCAACCTCAATACCGGTGCACCGGAAAACGAGGGAACGACGATCCGCGTCGCCCACCAGCGCATCCTACATGACGCGGCACATCCCTCTAGAATCGACCTTCAGATCATCCCCGCCTGACCTCATACGCAGCTCTCAGACGGCGATGCCGCGAGTACTCTCACTCGCGACATCGCCGTCTGAGAGCTGCGGTCGAACGAACGGGCCTCGCCCAGCGATCAACCCGTAGTAGAGGACCCGGCCGACCGCAGCGATATGCCTCACCAGCGGTCAAGGCCACTCGTTTCAAGTACCGCGTCGGACTGCACACCGTCGCCCACTTGGCCCCCAGCACTGCGTCGGCTCGCCGGAACTCACCGAAGAACGAAAAACCCCATGGCCGCAATCGGTGACTATAAAGAAGATTTAAGTGTGGACAGTGTCCACACCCTCTTTGGCCTGACAAAGCAGCGGCCGAATCGCCTTCTCATGCCAGGAACGAGGCGGATCCGGGTGGTCTCGAAGCATGATCTCAAAGTCATGTCGCGTTCAGTCCCCCTACCCATGAAGAGGTGTAGGCCAACCACGACCTACCGGACGAACCAAGAGAGGAACCCATAGCCCCAGCTCAGAGCAGGCGGAGGGCCCACCGGCCATGACCCTGAACCCGCTCCCCACACCTTCACAGGCGACCCGCGGCGCCAGGCACAGACCGCGGCCAATGTCAGAGGGACCCGCGGAGGGTCAATGTCCACACATTAAAGCAAAAACCCCTCTAACGAGGGGTCATACGTGCCCGAGGTGGGACTCGAACTGCATTCCAGCCCTTGTAAACACTGGGAACTCTTGAAAACATAGGCAATCCGAGCTACTGCGTCACCAGTACGACCGAGTCCGAAGCCAGAGGTGTGGACATTGTCCACACCTGCTTTGTGCCACCATTCCAGCTCTAAAGCGGACATCGCAGGGGCTTTCCCTTTGTGACCAGGTCTTGGTTGGGTGCCTCCGCGATGGTGGGAAGAAACCGCCGCGTGCTCATCTGTTACTCAACAGGAGAGCTTAGCTTCGGGTTCCTGCCATCGACCGCGAGAGCCCCACCATGTTGACGTCTTTTCTTACGTCATTGGCATACCTTGCCGTTCCTCCGTGACGCCGACCACTCCTAGTGTTAATTCTCAGCAGCGGCCGGCACAGATGCCGATACGCCTATCCATGGAGAAAGCCGAGGATTTACATGGAACAGTTGAGTTGTCTCCAAGATCGCCTGGCTATCCAGGAACTCAACCACAGATACGCCACCCACATCGATCTGCACGAGATTGACGAATGGGTGGGGCTCTTCACTCAAGACGCGGTCTTCGACGAGAGAGAATTCGATAGTCCGTTGTTCACCGGACACGAAGAAATTCGCGCCTATGGCCACATCTTAGTAGAGACCGTCCAGTATGCACTCCACCACATGACGACTCACGTTATCAGTAGCCTGACGGCGACGAGTGCCCGAGGAATTGCATTCGCAATAGTCGAGGCCGTGCTGAAGGACGGGTTCCATGCCCGGCACCAGGTCATTTACCGGGATCGCTACGAGAAAATCGACGGTCAATGGCTGATCGCTGAACGCGTCCTCAAGCAGACCGTACCGGCTGAGATCTTCAACGAGAAGTCGCAGTCACCTGTTGCTTGAGGTTTCCGCCGCGGGAGATCCGGTGACCTAGCCATCCAGGACCGAGTCAAGCAACTCCTCGAGCTGCTGCCAACTGACTCACGTCCGAACAAGCCAGCACCACCACCAGAAATAGGAAGTTGAATATGTCGAGGTTGAACGGCAAGGTCGCCATCATCACCGGTGCGGTCAGTGGATTGGGCTTGCTGCCCTATAGATCTTCGCAGCCGAAGGTGCGCACGTAGCCGCCACCGACATCTCGGAAATTGCGCTGAAGCAGGCAGTGGAAGGCGTCATCGCGGAGGGCGGAGATGCCATCGCCCGCCTCTTGACGTCTCGTCTGCTGGGGACTGGCAGCGCGTGGTCGACGACGTCCTCGACGAGTGGGGAACTATCGATATCCTGGTCAACAACGCTGGCATCGAAATACCGAACGGGATACTCGACGCGGAGCTGGACGACTGGAACAAGGTCATGAGCATCAACGTCATGGGAACTTGGCTTGGAATGAAGAGCGTGATCCCAGCAATGCAGGGTTCCGGCCACGGATCCATCGTGAACGTATCTTCGATCGCCGGGATCGTCGGGGGCGTTGGGGAAGGCGCAGCATACTCCGCTTCAAAGGGCGCCATCCGGTCCCTGACCAAACACGCCGCCCAGTGGTTCGCCAAGGACAGCATCCGGGTCAGCTCGATCCATCCCGGACCGATCGACACCGGCTTAACCCGAGGCCTCGGCATCACGAAAGAAGCGCTAGCCAACACCGACGCCGTTCCTCTGCCACCCCATGTCGGGGATGCTTCGGACATCGCCTACGGCATGCTCTATCTCGCCTCAGACGAGTCGAAATTCGTTACCGGTGAGGAACTCGTCCTCGATGGCGGATTGACTACCCGCTGACCACCTTAACCGGCGCCGAGAAACAACATCCGAGGTGCGGCGATATGGACCGTCGCACTCGGTATAGCAGGGACAGCGGACAACGATGCAGACGCTCGGAGTGTGGGAAGCGGGATTGCAGGACTCCCGTTACGTCCGGCTTGGACGTTCTCGCCAACTCCCGCGGCCCCGAAATGTTGCAGGAGCTCGTTGCCGAGCTCGATGCAAGAGGAGCCTACGCCGAGTGCTTGTTCGCCACCGCATCCCGGCTCGTCCGACTTCCCGAAGGAACCGACTGGGACAGGCGGCGGTCACCAACGCCGGAGTACTTCCTACAAGGCTGCCGGCGTGCATGGCCAGGTTAAGGAAGGCGACCGCTTCGGCATCATTGGCCTAGGCGCACTGGAATGACAGGCGCGAGGATCGCCGCAGTGAAGGGCGCGACGGTCTACGGCGTCGAGCCCAAGGATGATTCTTGGGGGTTCGCTCGCCACCAGGGTCTCCAGAAGGTCGTCAAGGACGTGTCTGAGCGAGTCGGTCTTCGGCTTCCTTCGATTCTGCCCATAGCTCGATCCCTCGTACGGTTTCGTACATGGTGCGTGGTTGTGCCGCGTCGGCTGCGGTCCAGAGTGCTGTGGAGTCTGCCATGGCATCATCGATGGTTCCGGTGCGGATGATCCTGCGGTTGTGGCGGTCTGGACGGTGGCTCCGATCAACCGGCTCCAATGGATGTATTGGCGGAGCATGATCCGCTCTCCGAAGGCAGGGTTCCTGCTGCTGCTTGATGGTGCCGGTTGAAGCGGTCACGGTGTGGTGAGGGCCGCGGCCACGGCTTTACCCAGATCTTTGGTGGTGGCGTTGCCGCCCATGTCCGGTGTGAGTGCCTGTTGCCCATGGGCGAGCACGGTTTCCATGGCGGTGGTGATGGCGGCCGGGGTGCATGACGAAGTTAGCGGCCAGGATGTCGATGTGGTACTTATCAACGTCGACGTCACTGAAGTCCTTGGCCATTTCCTGGACGCGTTCGTCCCAGTAGGGCATGGTGATGGAATGCCGTTGCTCTTCGTGGCGGAGGTCAGGTGCTTTTTGGGCCTGCTCTGGGCAAGGTCGAAGGCGTACTTGAGGATCCGGTCCACGCCGGTGCGGGTCATGACCGTTTCCTGGACCACGGTTTCGCGGTCGGTGCCTTCGAAGATCTTCCCGCCGATGCTTGAGTATTCGCCTTCGGTGTTTTCGCGTACGACGTAGAAGTCGACGTCGCCGGGAACGCGGCCGGCCAGGGGGCTGGGCACGCCGGGCAGGAGTTTGACCGGGCGGAGGCTGACGTACTGGTCGAAGTGGCGGCGGAACTGCAGAAGGCTTCCCCATAGCGAGATGTGGTCAGGGACGACGTCGGGCCATCCGACGGCGCCGAAGAAGATGGAGTCGAACTGGTTCAGCTCGTCGAACCATCCGTCGGGAAGCATTTGGCCATGCCGGGTGTAGTAGTCAGCGGAGGCGTAGTCGAAGTGCTCGTATTTGAGGTTGAGGTCGAAGGCTGAGGCTGCGGCGTTCAGGACGCGCAGCCCTTCAGGCACGACTTCGGTGCCGCTTCCGTCGCCGGGAATGACTGCGATGCGGTGGGATTTCGACATCAGGGATCCTTCTTCGTCGTTGTTAGGTGTTCGGGGTTAGCGGTCGACCGGGTGTGCCGGTTCGCGGTTTTCGAGGACGTCGATGACGGCGTGCGCGGCGGCCAGCCCCGCCCGGGTCCGGGCTTCGGTTGTCTGGCCTGCGAGGTGGGAGGTAATGAGGACATTGTCCAGGCCCCGGAGGGGGCTGTCGGTGGGCAGGGGTTCGTTCTCGAGCACGTCCAGTGCTGCGCCGGCGATGGTGCCGTCGGAAAGTGCCTTGGTCAGGGCTTCTTCGTCCACGAGTGAGCCGCGGGCGGTGTTGATGAGGACGGCGGTGGCTTTCATGGCCTGCAGCCGGGACTGGTCGATAAGTTTGCTGGCGGACCGTCCTCCGCGGGTGTGCAGGGAGAGGTAGTCCGCGTCGCGGATGACGGTGTCGAGATCCGCGAACCGGGGGGCGCTGGTGTCGGGGTCGGGGTGGGTGGTGCTGACCAGTACTT
>NZ_CAKKLY010000095.1 GCF_918698095.1 Arthrobacter sp. Bi83 | reverse complement strand
CGAAGACCTCGAACTCGTCGCTCAGAAACTCAACGGCCGGCCACGTAAAACGCTCGGCTGGGAAACCCCAGCCGAGCGTTTACGTGCTTTACTACTAACCACCTAACCAACAGGTGTTGCAACGACCCCTAGAAACCGCCCGTGGAAAACGGGGCCCCAAGTGTTCGTTCGCGCTCGGGTCAGTTTTGGTTGAGTTCGTCCGAGATCGCCTGGGCCGCTTCGCGCAACAGCGGCACGGCGCGGTCGGCGAAGGACTGGTCCACGCGGGACACCGGGCCCGAGACGGAGATGGCCGTCGGCGTGGGCGCGTTGGGCACGGCCATCGCGAAGCAGCGGACGCCGAGCTCCTGCTCCTCCTCGTCGATGGAGTACCCGCGCTCACGGATCCGATCCAGGTCGGCCAGGAGCGAATCGATGTCGCCGATGCTCTTGGCCGTGGGTGTCGGCATGCCGGTCCGGCTCACGATCCCGCGGACCACTTCATCGTCCAGCTGCGCGAGGATGGCCTTGCCCACGCCGGTGTCGTGGGTGTGCGCGCGCCGCCCCACCTCGGTGAACATGCGCATGGAGTGCAGGGACGGAACCTGGGCCACGTAAATAACCATGTCCGAGTCCAGTACCGCCATGTTTGACGTCTCGCCGAGCCGGTCCACGAGCGACTTGAGCTGCGGGCGGGCCAGGGCGCCAAGCTGCTTGTTGGCTCCTTCGCCGAGCCGGATCAGCCGCGGGCCGAGGGCGTAGCGGCGGTTCGGCAGCTGGCGGATGTAGCCCAGCGTGACCAGCGTCCGGAGAAGCCGGTGGATCGTCGGCAGGGGCAGGTCAGTGGAGGAAGAGAGCTCACTGAGCGTCACATCCCCCCCGGCGTCGGTGATCAATTCCAAAAGTTCGAAGACGCGCTCAACAGACTGCACGCCTCCTGCGGCCTTTTCAGCCATTCCGTCGTCTCCTGCTGGGCTCGATTCCGACAACTCTTATCCGCATTGTGAAAAGAACTGCTTAGAAATCCCAAGATACAGCACGGCCGAGTACGCGTCGATGTCCCCGCAGGGCTTGTGTTTCCATAAAGTAGATAATAATATCCATAATACGAAAACATTAGCGGCGTAAGCCAGCCCAGTGCATGGGCGTAACCAGGAGGACATTCAATGGCGAACCCCAGCCCCGGGAACTCGATCACCCTGCGCGTGGAAGCACCGTCCAGCTTCACGGCAACCAGCGAACTCGCAGCCGCCGTGGGCGCGGCCGGCGCGGCCATCACCGCCCTCGACGTCACCGAATCCCACCACGAGACCCTGGTTGTTGACGTCACCTGCAACACCACCGACGACGACCACGCCAACCGCGTCAAGGACGCCCTCAACGCGCTCGACGGCGTCACCGTCCGGAACGTCTCGGACCGCACCTTCCTCATGCACCTCGGCGGCAAGCTTGAGGTCGTCCCCAAAGTAGCCCTGCGCAACCGCGACGATCTCTCCCGCGCCTACACCCCCGGCGTCGCCCGCGTCTGCCTTGCCATCGCGGAGGACCCGTCAGCGGCCCGCAACCTCACGGTCAAGCGGAACACCATCGCCGTGGTCACCGACGGTTCGGCGGTGCTGGGCCTCGGCAACATCGGCCCGGCCGCCGCGCTTCCAGTGATGGAAGGCAAGGCCGCCCTGTTCAAGCAGTTCGCCAACGTGGACGCGTGGCCGGTGTGCCTGGACACCCAGGACACCGAGGAGATCATCAAGATCGTCAAGGCGATCGCGCCCGTCTACGGCGGAGTGAACCTCGAAGACGTCGCGGCCCCGCGCTGCTTCGAGATCGAGAACCGCCTGCGTGAAGAACTGGACATCCCGGTCTTCCATGACGACCAGCACGGCACGGCGATCGTCACGCTCGCCGCCCTCGTCAATGCCCTGCGCGTGGTGGGCAAGAAGCTCTCCGAGGTCCGGATCGTCGTCTCGGGCGTGGGCGCCGCCGGCTCCGCCATCATCCAGTTGCTCAGGGCCCAGGGCGCCCGGCACATCGTGGCTGCCGGCCGCTCCGGCGCCATCCACTCCGGCGAGCAGTACAACGACGAGCACCGCAGCTGGATTGCCGCCAACACCAACGAAGAGGGATTCTCCGGAACCCTGCACCAGGCGCTCAAAGATGCAGATGTTTTCATCGGCGTCAGCGCACCGCACGTGATCGGCGAGGAGCAGGTCGCTTCGATGGCCAAGGACGCGATCGTATTCGCCATGGCCAACCCCACACCGGAAATCGATCCTGCCATCGCGTCCAAGCACGCAGCAGTCGTGGCCACGGGACGCAGCGACTTCCCGAACCAGATCAACAACGTCCTGGCATTCCCGGGCTTCTTCCGCGGCCTGCTGGACGCGGGGGCATCGGACATCACCCCGGAGATGCTGGTGGCCGCCGCCGAGGCGATCGCCAACCGTGTTGCTGACGACGAGCTCAACGCCAGCTACATTATCCCCAGCGTCTTCGACCCCCACGTGGCCGCGGACGTCGCCGCGGCCGTGGCAAACGCAGCCCGCGCCGCAGCGGGTACTGGCATCGCAGCGGCAACAGCGGAAGACTCAACAGAAGCAGCAGCACCTGCTGCAGCAAACGCAGCAGCCTTCGCCAACGCCTGATTCGCAGCCCTGGAAAGGACCAATAATGGCTATCACAGTCACAGACCCCCGGCCGATCGAGCGCGCGGAGGAGATTCTCACCCCCAAGGCCCTGGCTTTCGTGGAGGAACTGCACAAGCGGTTCGCCGGTACCCGCTCTGAGCTCCTGAAGGCCCGGACCGCAAAGCGCGAGCATGTGGCCAGGACCGGCGGCCTTGACTTCCTGCCGGACACCCAGGACGTGCGCGACGGCGACTGGAAGGTTGCGCCGGCACCGGCGGCTTTGCAGGACCGCCGGGTTGAAATGACGGGGCCCGCCTCTCCTGCCAAGATGGCCATCAACGCGCTGAACTCCGGCGCCAAGGTGTGGCTCGCGGACCTCGAGGACGCCAGCACGCCCACCTGGGCCAACGTCATCGATGCCATCCTCAACCTGCGGGACGCCGCCACGGGGTCCCTGAGCTACACCTCCCCTGAGGGCAAGGAATACAGGCTGCGCACGGACGCCCCGCTCGCCGTCGTGGTGGCACGCCCCCGCGGCTGGCACATGGAGGAACGGCACCTCCTGCTCGACGGCGAACCCGCCGTGGGTGCCCTCGTGGACTTCGGCCTGCACTTCTTCCACGTCGCCAAGCAGCTGGTCCTCAACGGCCAGGGCCCCTATTACTACCTGCCGAAGATGGAGAGCCACCTCGAGGCGCGCCTGTGGAACGAGGTCTTTGTCTTCGCGCAGGACTACCTTGGCCTCAACCAGGGCACCATCCGCGCAACCGTGCTCATCGAAACCATCCCGGCTGCCTTTGAGATGGACGAGATCCTCAACGAACTCCGCGACCACGCCTCGGGCCTGAATGCGGGCCGCTGGGACTACCTTTTCAGCATCATCAAGTACTTCCGCGACGCCGGGGCCAGCTTCGTGCTGCCGGACCGCGCTACCGTGGCCATGACCGCGCCCTTCATGCGCGCCTACACGGAACTGCTGGTCAAGACCTGCCACCACCGGGGCGCCTTCGCCATGGGCGGGATGGCCGCGGTCATCCCCAACCGGCGCGAACCTGAAGTCACCGCCCAAGCCTTCGAGAAGGTCCGCGCGGACAAGACCCGCGAGGCGAACGACGGCTTCGACGGCTCCTGGGTGGCCCACCCTGATCTGGTCCCGGTCTGCCGGGAAGTGTTCGATTCGGTCCTCGGCGAGCGCCCCAACCAGCTGGACAAGCAGCGCCCGGAAGTCTCCGTGACCGCGGGCCAGCTGCTGGACATCGCTTCCGCGGACGGCCAGGTCACCGAGGCGGGCCTGCGCCTGAACCTCTACGTGGCCGTGGCCTACACCGCCGTGTGGATCTCGGGCAACGGAGCGGTGGCCATCCACAACCTCATGGAAGATGCCGCCACGGCGGAGATCTCCCGCTCGCAGGTGTGGCAGCAGATCCGCAACGAGGTGGTGCTAGCAGACACCGGCAACACCGTGACGCGCGAGCTTGTGACCAAGATCCTGGCCGAGGAGACAGAGAAGCTGCGCGGCGAGGTGGGCGAGGAGGCCTTCCAGCGCTACTACCAGCCCGCCAGCAGCCTGATCGCGGACATCTGCCTCTCCGAGGACTACACGGACTTCCTCACCACCCCGGCCTACGAACTGGTGGGCTGAGGCATGGCGGTACCGGAATCATCACTCAGCGCTGCGGATCTGGCCAGGATCGATTCGCAGCTGGCGGCCACCGACCGGCTGCTGGAGCAGAATTACCCCGGCGACGACGGCTCGCGCCAGCCCGTCCACACTGTCTATGTCCCGGCGGACCGGTTCACGCCGTCGCTCGCCGCCGACTGGGGCGCCCAGGCGCTGTCGACGGCGGCCGCCCATGGCGGACTCGCCCGGGTCGGAGCGCTGCTGGGCCAAGACAGCGAACTGGCTGACGCTGTTGCGTCCCGGGTGGAGGCCAAACTCGGCAGCGAACCTATCGAGGACCTCCGGCTCGACTTCGAGGACGGCTTCGGGGACCGGGGCGACGACGCCGAGGACGCCGCCGCCGTTGCCGCCGCTTCCGCCGTGGCCGCCGCTGTTGCGGCCGGCTCCGCGCCGCCGTTCATCGGAATCCGCTTCAAATGCTTCGAGGCGCCCACGCGTGCCCGCGGCCTGCGGACCCTCGACCTGTTTGTGTCCGGCCTGGCCTCCGCCGGCGAGCTTCCGGAGGGCCTGGTCCTCACCCTGCCCAAGGTCACCACGGTGGCCCAGGTGCAGGCCATGGACTTCGCTGTCTCCCGGCTTGAGGAAGTCCATTCGCTGCCGGCAGGCCGGCTGCGTTTTGAGGTGCAGGTGGAAACACCGCAGCTGATCCTTGGCCCCGAGGGCAACTCCCCCGTGGCGCAGCTCCCCCATGCTGTTCCCGGCCGTATCAGCGGGCTGCACTACGGGACGTACGACTACTCGGCGTCGCTGCAGATCTCGGCCGAATACCAGTCCATGGAGCATCCCGTGGCGGACTTCGCCAAGGAAGTCATGCAGCTTGCCGTGGCAGGCACCGGCATCCGGCTCTCGGACGGCTCCACCAACATTATCCCCGTGGGCGACAACGTAGAAAACGCCTGGCAGCTCCACGGCCGGCTGGTCCGGCGTTCCCTCGAGCGCGGCTTCTACCAGGGCTGGGACCTGCACCCGGCGCAGCTGCCCAGCCGGTTCGCTGCGACGTACGCGTTCTACCGCCAGGGGCTGCCCGCCGCGGCGGCCCGGCTGCGCAATTACGTTGAACGCACCGAGGGCGGGGTGATGGACGAGCCTGCCACGGCCCGTGCACTCGCCGCTTTCGTGCTGCGCGGCGTCCAGTGCGGAGCGGTGGGCGCCGACGAGGTGCTGGCGCTTGCCGGCGTCGGAATCCCCCACCTGACCGGCCTTGCGCACCCGCGGCTGGCCCACACCACTTCGAAGTAAGGATCCAATGATGGGCAAGTACTACTACCCCCAGGGCGGCCTGCCGCCGCAGACCCACCTCACCACGGAACGGGCCATCGTCACGGAGGCCTACACGGTCATCCCCAAAGGCGTCATGACCGATATCGTGACCAGCAACCTGCCTGGTTTCTCCAACACACGGTCCTGGATCATTGCCCGCCCGATCTCCGGCTTTGCCACCACGTTCTCGCAGCTGATCGTCGAGATCAGCCCGGGCGGCGGTGCTCCCAAGGCCGAGTTCGAGGCAGGCGTTGAAGGCGTTGTCTTCGTGACCAAGGGCAAGGTCAACCTGACCCTCGACGGTGAACTGCACCAGCTTGAGGAGGGTGGCTACGCCTACCTGGCGGCCGGTTCCACCTGGGGACTGGAAAACGTCTCGGACGACATCGTTTCCTTCCACTGGATCCGCAAGGCCTACGAGAGGCTCGAGGGTTACGAGGCCAAGTCCTTCGTTACCAGTGACGCGGAAGTCGAAGCCGGCGCGATGCCCGATACCGACGGCGTCTGGAAGACCACGCGCTTCGCGGACCCCAACGACCTGGCGCATGACATGCACGTGAACATCGTGACGTTCCAGCCGGGCGGTGTGATCCCGTTCCCGGAAACCCACGTCATGGAACACGGCCTGTACGTCCTGGAGGGCAAGGCCATGTACCTGCTCAACAACGACTGGGTGGAAGTGGAGGCGGGCGACTTCATGTGGCTGCGCGCCTTCTGCCCGCAGGCCTGCTACGCAGGCGGCCCTGGCCAGTTCCGCTACCTGCTGTATAAGGACGTCAACCGTCAGATCCGCCTGACGTAACTTGTTCGGTCTTTAACGCCGACGCCGGGATCGCCGGAAGCCTGCCAGTTCGCCGCAGGCTCCCTGTGTGTCAGGCTGTTGTGTGACAGGTTCCCTGTTGCTGGAGCCGGTGCTCAGGGCGGGGGGAAGGTCCGTCATGGATTTCGTTATGCCTGTTCGTGTTTCGAACCGGAAGCACTTCACTACC
>NZ_CAKKLY010000094.1 GCF_918698095.1 Arthrobacter sp. Bi83 | reverse complement strand
CTTCAAACCCGCCCACCCCAATGCGGGCACGAACTCCTGAAGCTAACGTCTCGCCCGAGGACCTGGCCGGCCGCATCGCCGCCCAGATCGCCTCCGAGCTGGGTGTGAAGGCCTGGCAGGTGAAGGCAACCGTGGACCTGCTCGACGGCGGTTCAACCGTCCCGTTCATCGCCCGGTACCGCAAGGAAGCCACCGGCACCCTTGACGATACCCAGCTCCGCGAGCTCGACGAGCGCCTGCGCTACCTCCGCGAATTGGAGGACCGCCGTCGTGCTGTCCTGGAGGCGATCGCCGCCCAGGGCAAGCTGAGCCCGGAACTTGAGGCCGCCGTCGTCGCCGCGGACACGAAGTCCAGGCTGGAGGACATCTACCTGCCCTTCAAATCCAAGCGCCGCACCAAGGCGCAGATCGCGCGGGAGGCCGGACTGGAGCCGCTGGCCGATGCGCTGCTGAAACGCCCCGAACTGGATCCGGAGCGGGAGGCCGTGAAATACCTGAACGCCGAGCACGCCGTTGACGACGCCTCAGCCGCGCTCGCAGGCGCCCGCGCCATCCTCGTGGAGCGGGTGGCGCAGGATCCCGATCTCGCCGAGACCCTGCGCGAGCGGTTGTGGACGCAGGGCCGGATGGTCTCGCGGGTCAAGAAGGGCAAGGAGACCGAAGGCCAGAAGTTTGCGGACTACTTCGAGTTCTCCCAGGCGCCCACCGGGATGCCGTCGCACCGCGTTCTCGCGCTGCTGCGCGGGGAGAAGGACGGCGTGCTGGAGCTCGACCTCACCGAGGCGGACCCGGCCGACGACGACGCGCTCGCCGCGGCGCGCGCCCGTTACGAGTCCGCCGTGGCCAGGTTCCTCGGGGTTGCGGACCGCGGCCGGCCCGCCGACGCCTGGCTCCTGCAGACGGCGCAGGTGGCGTGGCGCTCGCGCGTACTCGCCCGGCTGACGGCGGACCTGCGCGGGCGGATGTTTGCCGCCGCGGAGGACGAGGCCGTTCGCGTCTTCGCCGCGAACCTGCGCGACGTGCTGCTCGCGGCGCCGGCCGGCAACCGCGCCACCCTGGGTCTGGACCCGGGGCTGCGGACCGGCGTGAAGGTGGCCGTCGTGGACGGGACCGGCAAGGTGGTGGCCACCGACACGGTGTATCCGCACGCACCGGCACGCAAGTGGGACGAAGCCCTGGCCACGCTTGAACGGCTGGCGTGGAAGCACGCCGTCGAACTCGTGGCGATCGGCAACGGCACGGCGTCCCGCGAGACGGACAAGCTTGCTGCCGAACTCCTCAAGAGACTGTCCGCCACAGTGGCCGGGGCTTCCGGAGCGGGTTCGGGGCCGCGGCCCGGTTCGGGCGCTGCAACGGGTTCCGGCGCTGCGACGGGTTCGGGTCCCGCGACGGGTTCGGGCGCTGCGACCGGTGCAGTACCGAAGCCGCAGAAGCTGGTGGTGTCCGAGGCAGGGGCGTCGGTGTATTCGGCGTCAGCTCTCGCGGCGGCCGAACTGCCGGGCATGGACGTGTCCCTCCGCGGGGCGGTCTCGATTGCGCGCCGGCTGCAGGACCCGCTGGCTGAACTGGTGAAGATCGATCCTAAATCGATCGGCGTCGGGCAGTACCAGCACGACGTCACGGCCGCCAAACTGGACCGCAGCCTGGATGCCGTGGTGGAGGACTGCGTGAACGCGGTGGGCGTGGACGTGAATACCGCGTCGCCCGCGCTGTTGAGCCGGGTGGCGGGCGTCGGCCCGTTGCTGAGCGAGAACATCGTGGCCTACCGGAACGAGCATGGCCCGTTCGCTAAGCGCAGCGAGCTGAAGAAGGTTCCGCGGCTCGGGGCGAAGGCGTTCGAGCAGTGCGCCGGGTTCCTCCGGATCACCGGCGGAGCGGAGCCGCTGGATGCGTCCAGTGTTCACCCCGAGGCATACCCTGTGGCCCGGAAGATTATGGCGGCTGCCGGGGGTGCCGCATCCGGCAGGACTGGGGCACCAGCCAATGCTGGGCCAGCCGGGGCCGGTGCCCTGGGCCTCAGTGAGATCAATCCGCAGGAGTTCGTGGACGGCACATTCGGGCTGCCGACGGTCCGGGACATCATTGCCGAGCTGGACAAGCCGGGCCGCGATCCGCGTCCGGCGTTCAAGGCTGCCGCGTTCTCGGAGGGCATCGAGAAGATCTCGGACCTCAAGCCGGGCATGGTGCTCGAGGGAACGGTCACCAATGTTGCGGCATTCGGCGCGTTCGTGGACGTGGGAGTGCATCAGGACGGGCTGGTGCATGTTTCTGCTCTGGCCAACCGGTTCGTGTCCGACCCGCGGGAAGTGGTGAAATCGGGCCAGGTGGTGCGAGTGAAGGTGCTCGAAGCCGACCCGGAACGGAAGCGGATTTCGTTGACCTTGAGGCTCGACGACGAAGCGGCACCTTCCGGTGGTCGCGGTCCCGCAGGCCGAGGCACGGGTGGCTCGGACGATTCTGCTCGTCGGGATGCGATGGAGCGCGGCTCGAATCAGCGAGGTGCCCGGAGTGCCCAGGGCGGGCAGGGCAGGCAAGGCGGACAAGGCAACCAGAGCGAGGGTGGTGCGCGCGACGCAGCGCGGCGTGCCACGTCAGGCGAACGCAAAGGCACTTCCGGCACAGCCAAGACCGGCACAGCTAAGCCAGGCACAGCAAAGCCCGGCACGGCGAAGCCCGCCACAGCGAAGCCGGCGCCCGCTAATACCGCGATGGCAGAAGCGCTCAGGAGGGCCGGGCTCGGAAAATAGTGCCAGAACCAGGAGTCTCGGCGCGGCGCCACCAGCCGGGAGACAACGCGTTGGGCGGCCAGGAAGGGGAGTCCGGGATTAGAGCCTGGTCCGTGTCGTGGGCGCGGTGTCCCCGGTAGCGCGGAAGCGGATGCCTACAGTAGCTGCATGAGTTTCACGAGGCCGGATCCGTTTACCACCCGTCCCACCCTCCAGGGCACCTTCGGGATGGCGGCGTCGACGCACTGGCTGGCCACGGCCACGGCACAGTCGGTGCTCGAACGGGGAGGCAACGCCTTCGATGCCGCCACGGCGGCAGCCTTTGTGCTGCACGTGGTGGAACCCCACCTCAACGGCCCCGGCGGTGATATGGCCGGTGTGTTCAGCACGGCCGAGAACCCGGGCAGGCCCGTGGTGTTGATGGGGCAGGGCCCGGCGCCGGCAGGAGCCACCGTGCAGCATTACGTGGGCGAAGGACTGGAACTCGTGCCGGGCTCCGGTGCGCTGGCCGCAGCGGTTCCTGGCGCCGTCGACGCGTGGCTCTTGCTCCTGCGGGACCATGGGACGTGGGAACTGGCGGAGGTGCTGGACTTCGCGATCGCGTACGCGCGTGACGGGCACCCTGTCCTGGCCCGGGTTGGCGCCACCATCTCCGCCGTGTCGGAGCTGTTCCGCCGCCACTGGCCAACGTCCGCTGACCTGTGGATGCCGGAGGGGCGGATCCCGGAAGAGGGCCAGCTGATCCGGAATCCCGCCCATGCCCGCACCTTGCAGAAGCTGGTTCAGGCCGGAGCAGGCATTGGCGAGGCCGTCGGTGAAGCCGATGCCCACACCCGCGAGGCGCGGATCGATGCTGCCCGGCGCGAATGGAGCGAGGGTTTCGTTGCCCGGATTATCGCCAAGGCTGTGCAGACACCGCACCGCCACTCATCGGGCACCGATCACAGCGGCGTCCTGACCATGGCCGACATGGCCGGATTCCGCGCGAGCTACGAAGAGGCCACCGCTCTTGAATTCCGCGGCCACACGATCGCCAAGACCGGGGCCTGGGGTCAGGGCCCGGCGCTGCTGCAGACCCTGGCAATCCTTGAGGGATTGGACGACGAGTACCTCGATCCGTGCACCGAACTCGGGGCCCACACAATTCTTGAGGCCCAGAAGCTGGCGCTCGCCGACCGGGAGGCGTACTACGGCGATGCCGACGTGCCGTTGGACTACCTGCTCTCTGCTGAATACGCTGCTCGGCGCCGGGAACTGATCACCGAGAACGCCTCCCACGAATTCCGGCCGGGCCAGGTTCCGGGCCGGGAGCCGTACATCCCGGCGCTGCGTACTGAGTACGCGCCGCCGTCGCAGGGCAATGACGACGGCGGTTCTCGCCCCAACCGCGGTGCTGCCGCCTTCGGTGCCGCTGCCGGAGCCGGCGAGCCGACGGTTACTCCAACTGGGGAAACGCGCGGCGATACATGCCACATCGACGTCGTGGACCGCTGGGGGAACATGGTCTCCGCCACTCCGTCAGGCGGCTGGCTGCAGTCTTCGCCGGCAATTCCAGAACTTGGCTTTTGCCTGGGGACGCGGCTGCAGATGACGTGGCTTGAACCCGGAACGCCGTCCACGCTGACTCCGGGCAAACGGCCGCGCACCACCCTTACGCCAACCCTGGTGCTGCGTGACGGCGTTGCGGTCACAGCGCTGGGTTCGCCAGGCGGAGACCAGCAGGACCAGTGGCAGCTCCTGTATCTGCTGAGGACTATAGTCGGCGGCTACTCGCCGCAGCAGGCGATCGACGCGCCGGCGTTCCATACGACGTCGATGCCCGGTTCATTCTGGCCCCGCACGTGGGTACCAGGCGGAGCCGTCGTCGAGGACCGGCTCGGCGGCGAGCTAATAGCGGGACTTGAGCGAAGGGGGCACCGGATCACCCGCGCCGGTGACTGGACACTGGGACGGCTGTCCGCCGTCGAACGCGATCCGGCGACCGGGGTCCTGCGGGCCGCCGCCAATCCGCGCGGTGCGCAGGGTTACGCGGCGGGGCGGTAAGGCCCCGGAGCGCGCGGCAGGTCAGCCTTTGAACCTTGACCATGCCGTTTGCCTGCACTCCGGACGCTGCTGCCGGGGAGGGTGTTCCCATAGACAAGTCTGGGAGCTACGGCTTCGCCCATGAAGCCGCGTGCAATCCTAGCTACGGCCTTGCTGATGGTCGTTGTCGTCGTTGCGATAATCGTTGCTTGGATTCTTTGGCGTCCCGGCGTGACTGCATTGATGCTCATCCAAGCGTCGTCAGTGATGGTCGCTTAGCTTTGTTTTCTGCTGGACTTCGACGGGATCAGCGGCCCTGGGATGGGTTCGTATCGTCAGTGGTAGCGGGGGAAGCCCGTCGGGCAGTTGGTCGGAGGGGCTGCGAGACTTCAATCCTCGCTGGTGTGGCGGGGTTTCCGGCCTGCGGGCTTTCTGCAAGGGTAGGAAGATGACTTACTTCCTGGAGTACACCGTTCCCGCTGGCCCGGATAACGCCGAATTTGAGTTCCCGCACGACGAAATACAGACCGGGACCACCATCCCGCTCCCGGAGACGGACGCTGAAATAGTGCACACTCCCGAACTCCCGGCGCGGACCGGAATCATCGGCGCAACCGTCCCGGAAGCCAAGTTGGAAGCCGAGCAGCTCATCAACCACAGCCGGGCCACCGAGGCATCACTCTTCGAGGATCCTTCCAACTCGCTTCAGGCGGGAATCGGTACGCTTGTTGCCACCTTCGTGGAAGGCCGTGGATGGCAGGACTCCTAATCCGCTTTGAAATCCTGTCCGCACAGGCTCGCCGCCGTCATGCCAAAGGCCTCGGAAGCCCGAACCTAGTGCCGACACCTGGGGAGAATAAGACAGACTCGGGTGTTCCCGAAACGGTTATGCCGGCGGCCGCAACGAGTTGGTCGTCCAGCACGGTGAGCTTGGCCCGGTGTAGCGGCCAGGGGGTATGGGTGTTGGGCACATAAATGGTGCGTCCGAGTAAGCGCGTGTGAAGCCCGAAACGCGCAGTCAGATGGATGGCCAGCGGATCGGCTGTTTGATTGCTCAGGTCAGGGGTGACTGCAAAGTCGGTCTCGGCACCGTGCCGGAATCTGCGGACTGAATATCCAATGGCGGGGTCTGGCCCTAGTCCCGGCTTGACGTGGGCGTGCGA
The DNA here is from genome assembly GCF_918698095.1 of Arthrobacter sp. Bi83. GTDB lineage: Bacteria > Actinomycetota > Actinomycetes > Actinomycetales > Micrococcaceae > Arthrobacter. The sequence continues at coordinate 836 of NZ_CAKKLY010000094.1, read as the reverse complement.
CCACACGTACGGAATCCCGACTGCTCGCGCAGCTAACAGCACGGCGAAGCGTGATGCATCCAAACTCAGGAAGACAACTCCCCGCCTTCCGCCTGGTTCGCACGAGTACAGCCGGACGTTGACCTCGGTGAAATCTCCGAAGTACGGCACCGCCGGGCCGCGTCCGAGGCTCGCGCCCTGCATCCGGAACGCGACAAGACCCACCCACGATGAACCGTCGAAGACATCCGGGAGCACCCCAGGGGGCATCTTCGCGGCGGCCGCTGCCTCGGGGAGCCGCCAGTGCTGCCCGCCTTCCCTTGTCGCCGCGGTGCGGCTCTGATGGACCCGACCCTGTTGCCGTCATGCGCCGAGCCTAACCGCGGCGGACAAGGTGAGGAAGGTGTCTGTCATTTGGCGACGAAGCGGAAACCACGGAGATGGACCACCGGGGTCATTCTCGAGGCCCGGCAGCAAAGACGCCGCAACGCCGGGGCTCCGGGGCGACCCGCGGTGGCCGATACCCGCGCCCTGGTGTTCAGTCGATCAGCGTCTGTCAGGCCAAACAGGTGCTTCGTGGGCTGACCGCATCGACGGGATGGCCACGCTGCAAGACAGTCCTTCCCCGGGATCCCACGCCGGACCAGCGCTGACGCAGGTCAACGCGTGACCATCCAACTGTGCGACTGTGCGCGGCGATCGCCTGCGCGCCCTGATATCGTCCGCCGGGATCGCTGCCCGTACGACCCGAGCCGGAGTGTCGTGTCCGGGGCCTGCCTGCGAGGTCATCGCGGGTGGGTGGTCGTTTTATGTTCGGTGGTGGTGGTTGCGTCGGGGTTTTTGGGTGGGGTCGATGT
>NZ_CAKKLY010000093.1 GCF_918698095.1 Arthrobacter sp. Bi83 | reverse complement strand
GAGAGAGCGTCTAGAACAGGCCCACCGGGTTGCCGTCCGTGTCCACGTCCATCCGCAGGGCCGCCGGCACGGCAGGAAGCCCGGGCATCGTCATCACCGCGCCGGTGAGGGCCACGATGAAGCCTGCGCCGGTCTTGGGAATCAGGTCGCGCACGTGGATAGTGAAGCCCTTGGGTGCGCCCAGCCGGGAGGCGTCGTCGGTGAAGGAGTACTGCGTCTTGGCCATGCACACGGGCAGCCCGGACCAGCCGTTCTTCTCAATGTCCGCCAGCCGCCGCAGTGCAGGCACGGAGAAATCCACCCCGTCCGCGCCGTAGATCTCCTGCGCGATGGTCCGGATCTTGTCCTCCACAGACAGCTCCAGCGGGTACAGGTGACGGAAGTTGTTGGGCCCGGCAACGGCAGCCGCCACCTTCGCCGCCAGTTCATCGCCGCCGTCCCCGCCTCCGCCACGGCCCCAGACATCCGCCACGGCAGCCTGGATGCCTTCCCCTGCACACCAGTCGATCAGCCAGTCAAGTTCCTCCTGTGTGTCCGTGGCGAATTTGTTGATGGCCACCACGGGGGTGACGCCGAACTTCTCCACGTTGCGGACGTGGCGGCGGAGATTGGCCACACCGGCGGCCAGCGCCTCCACGTTGGGCTCCTTCAGTTGGTCCTTGGCGATCCCGCCGTGCATCTTCAGGGCGCGGACCGTGGCCACCACCACGACGGCGGCCGGTGCCACGTCCGCGATGCGCGCCTTGATATCCATAAACTTCTCGGCCCCCAGGTCCGCGCCGAAGCCGGCCTCCGTGACCACGATGTCAGCGAGCCGGCGGGCCGTCTGCGTGGCAATGAGGGAGTTGCAGCCGTGGGCAATGTTGGCGAACGGGCCGCCGTGCACCAGCGCCGGGGTGCCGGCGATGGTCTGCACCAGGTTGGGCTTGATGGCGTCCTTGAGCAGCAGGGTCAGGGCGCCCTGGACGCCCAGGTCGGCCACCGTGACCGGCGCGCGGTCGTAGGTGTAGCCGAACGTGATGCGGCCCAGCCGTGCCCGCAAATCTGCGATGTCGGTGGCGAGGCAGAACACCGCCATGATCTCCGAAGCCACGGTGATGTCGAAGCCGTCCTGGCGCGGGATGCCCTGCGTCGGTCCGCCGAGGCCGATCACCACCTCCCGGAGTGAGCGGTCGTTCATGTCCAGCACCCGCTTGAACGTCATGCGGCGCGGGTCGATGTTCAGGTCGTTGCCCTGGTAGATGTGGTTGTCCACCAGCGCCATGAGGGCATTGTTGGCCGACGTCACGGCGTGGAAGTCGCCGGTGAAATGCAGGTTGATCTCGTCCATGGGCACCACCTGGGAATAGCCTCCGCCGGTTGCCCCGCCCTTCATCCCCAGGACCGGCCCGAGCGAGGGCTCACGCAAAGCGATCATCACCCTGTGGCCCGCCCTGGCCAGCGAGTCGGCAAGCCCCACCGTGGTGGTGGACTTACCCTCACCGGCAGGAGTGGGCGACATCGCCGACACCAGAACCACTTTTCCCTGCGCGGCCGCGGCGGACAGCTTGGCCGGATCGATCTTCGCCTTGAACCGGCCGTAGAGCTCCACGGCCCCGGCATCGATGCCGGCGGCGGCCGCGATGTCCCCGATGGGCCGCAGGCTGGCGCCGCGGGCAATTTCCAGATCGCTCGGGGTGCTGCTGTCAGACATCGTCGTCCTTTGGTTCGGGGGAATCCGTTTGGGTCTTCTCCGGCCGGGCCCGGCTCAGCCGGTGAGCCGCGGAACGTAGCCGGCCGGCACGCTGTGGCCGGCTGGGAACTCGTCGACGGCGGCATGGTAGCTTTCCAGCGTGATGGCGGCCGTGCGCTGCCACCCCGAGCTCTGCGCGTGCACGGAGGCCGCGCGGCCCATGTCCTCCCTCGTGACCGGGTCGTCATAGAGGGCTTCGAGGGCGTCGGCCCAGTCAGCGGCCCGGTGGCCGTCCACCAGCAGCCCGGTGCGGCCGTCAAAGATGGCGCGGGACAGCCCGCCAACACGGGTGGCCACCACAGGCGTGCCGCAGGCCTGGGCCTCCAGCGCCACGAGGCCAAAGGACTCGCTGTAGGACGGCATGACGACGACGTCGGCCGAGCGGTACCAGCCCGCCAGCTCGGCCGCGCCGACCGGCGGGTGGTGGGTGACGGCGTCGTCCATTCCGGCGGCGGTGACCAGCGACTTCAGGTTGAAGTCCTTCGCGCCGCTCAGCGCTCCCAGAATGGTCAGCTTCAGGTCGATGTCCGGACGGCGCTCGCGGAGCAGGGCGGCCGCCTTGACCAGAATCTGGGGCCCCTTAAGCCGCTGGATGCGGCCGGCGAACAACAGGTGGAAGGTGCCCGGCAGGATGCCGTGCGCGGCGCGTGAGCGGCCGCGGAAGGCGGGGGTGAAAACGGCGAGGTCAACGCCCGGGGGAGCGACGTCGATGTGGTCAAAGTCGGCGTCGTAGTGCGACACGAGTTCGGCGGCCTCGGCGCTGGTGTTGGCGATCAGCCGCGCGGCGCCCTCCACGATCCGGTGTTCGCCGTCCTCACGGCGGCGCGGCTCCGGCTTTTCGCCGGACTGCAGGAGGAGGTTCTTGACCTTGGCCATAGTGTGCATGGTGTGGACCAGCGGGACGCCCCACAGCCTGGAAAGCTCCAGTCCGGCCACGCCCGACACCCAGTAGTGGGAATGGATGATGTCGTAGCGGCCGTGCGGCTGCCGCTCGCGGATCCGTTCGATCTCGGCCACCATGCTGTGCAGCAGCTCCGGCAGCTCCTCCTTGGGCAGCTTCCGCGTCGGTCCGGCCAGGACGTTGTGGACGCACACCCCGGGGTCCGGATGTTCGACGGCGGGCTGGCCGGCGTCCGTGGACCGGGTGAAGATCTCCACCTCCACGCCGCTTTCGGCGAGTGCCGACGCCAGTCCGCGGATGTATACGTTCATGCCGCCGGCGTCCCCGGAACCGGGCTGCTCCATCGGGGAGGTGTGAAGGGAGAGGAAGGCCACGCGCTTGATCGGGGTCACGGCTCTCCTTTCGGTTCACGGGGACTCACACACGCCAGCGCCAACTGCGGCGCCCGGCCCGGGAACTGCATCCGGTAAAACACTACTCCTGAAGCGCCCGCGGATTCACGGCCCGGGCCCTCGTGACCGGCTGTAGACGTTCTGCTGCCCGCCCCATAGGCTCCAACCATGGCTTCCATCATCGTTTGCAGCGGTCCTCACGACGGCCACGTTTCACCGATGCTGGGCGTTGCCCGGCGACTGATCGACCGCGGGCACCGTGTGCGGTTTCTGACGGGTCCTGCATACCAGGAGGCGGTCCGGGCAGTCGGTGCAGAATTTGTGCCCCTGGGTGCCGGGGCCGAGTACACGCCCCCGGCCAGCAGCGCCAAGGGCATTGCGGCGGTGCGGGAGGGCGTCCGCGTGCTGGTTATCGATCCGGCGCGCGGCCAGTTCGAGGCGTTGTCGGCGGCGATCCAGGCCGAACCGACAGATCTGGTTCTTGCAGAAGTCACATTCGTCGGAGCCGGCACACTCTCGGGGCTGCCGCTGGAGGACCGTCCGCCGGTCATCGCCTGCGGCATCCTGCCGTTAACGCTCTCCAGCGCGGACTGCGCGCCGTTCGGTCTCGGTCTGGCGCCCGGACGCGGGCCGGCCGCCCGCCTGCGGAACCGCGCCCTGAACTGGCTGGTGGAAAAGATCCTGCTGCGGGACAGCGACCGGCAGGTCGACGCCATCATGCGGGAGCTGACAGGAGTGGGGCTGGAGGGGCTATTCATGCTCGACTGGCCGCGGCGGGCGGAACTCATCGCGCAGTTTACGGTCCCTGAGTTCGAATACCCTCGATCGGATGCGCCGGCGAACCTGCGCTACTTCGGACCGACGGCCCGGCACGTTCCCAGCGGCATTGCAAGGCCCGAGTGGTGGGGAGATCTGAACGGTTCCCGTCCGGTGGTCTACGTGACCCAGGGAACCGTGTCGAACACAGACTTCTCGGCACTCGTGGCGCCGAGCTTGGAGGCGCTCGCGCAGGAGGACGTGACTGTGGTGGTCAGCACGGGGCGGCGTCCGCTGGCTGATTTGCCGCCGCTCCCTGCGAACGCGCGTGCCGCCGAATTCCTGCCCGACGCCGAGCTCATGCCGAAGGTCGCGGTGTATGTGACCAACGGGGGATACGGCGGACTGCACTACGCGATGGAAAACGGCGTGCCCATTGTGGTCGCCGGAGACACTGAGGACAAGCCCGAGGGAGCCGCCCGGGTTGCCTGGGCAGGCGCAGGAATTAGTCTCGGAACCGGGCGGCCGGCCCCGGCTGCCATCCGGGATGCTGTGCAGAAGGTCTTGAGTGACGGGCGATACCAGGCCGGCAGCCGGCGGATTGGCGCGGCGATCGCGGCGTCGCCGGGCGTGGACGGCCTGATCGACGAGCTGGAGGTGCTGGTGTCGAGGTGAGGCTGCGGCCGTCACGCAGCTGCGGCCGTCGGGGCACCGTTCGAAGTAGCACGCCCCGGTTAACTGCGGCTGTCCCCGCCGGATCTCCGCCACAACGTCGCCAACCCGGGGAACGCGGCCTCGTACCCGGCAAGCAGCTGTCCGGCGAGTTTCTCCGTCCCTACCAGCGGGTGAGCGGCGAAGGCTTCCAGCGCAGCATCGCGCTCGCCGCCGGCCGCGGCCTGCACGGTGAGGAGCTCCACGCGCTTCACGCGCTGCATGAGGCTCAGCTGCGGTTCGGCCGGACGGTCCTGCGCAATGGGCACCGCGCCGCTGGCGGTCACGGTGCAGGGAACCTCGACGACGGCGTCCGGCGGCAGCCCTGGAATCGCCGGCTCCGCGCCGCCGCCCGGTCGAGAAACGGCTGAGTTCCGCGTGTTGAGGATCAGCTGGGTGCTGCCGCCGTCCGTGCCAGACCCGCCCGGTCCTTCACCGACAAGTGCCCGCATCACCGCCAGCGCCACCTGTTCGTAGCCGCCGCCGGCAAGATCCTCGGCATCGCGCGCCTCTCCGGCGCTGCGGGCTTCGGCCAGATAACCCTCTTCGCGGGACCTGCGTGCGGCATCCCACAATCCAAACGCCGCCTCGCCAGCGGCGGCCAGCCGGGGATACAGCTCGGCCTGCTGGCCATGGATGGACTCGCCGCGGGTGCCCTCCATGGCGCGCATCGCCGCGGCCGCCCGCGCTGTTTCGTAGTAGTAGAACAGGTATTCGTTCGGCAGGACGCCCAGCGCCTGCAGGACGGGCTGCGGAAACAGCCTGCCCTCCTCGAAGCCGGCAAGCGCGCCGGCGTCGGCCAGCAGCCCCGGCAGGAGATCACGGCCGCCGGACTCCAGCCGGTACAGCCAGCCGAGATGGTTCAGCCCGTAGTAGCCCACGCCGTCGAGCTTCCCGGCAGGCAGGGGCGCGCCCGCAGCCCTGGCGGCGCGGTGGACCAGGGCGCTCGCGGAATCGCAGATGCCAATGACCTTCCGGCCCAGCACGGGCAGCAGCGCTTCGGTGACCATCCCCGCCGGATTGGTGAAGTTGACCAGCCACGCGTCCGGGCAGTGCGTCCGCATTTCGCGGGCCAGTTCCAGCATGGCGGGGATGGAGCGCAGCGCGTACGAGATGCCGCCCGCGCCCGTGGTTTCCTGGCCCAGCAGCCCGAGGGCCTGCGCGACGCGTTCATCCGCTATCCGGCCTGCCGTCCCGCCCGGCCGGATGGCTGCAAACACTACGTCGGTGCCCGCCAGTGCCTCGCGGAGGGACGAGGTGGTGGTCACCGCCGGGGGCTGCCCGACGGCGGCCCTGCCGTCCGTCCCGGAGGCCGCCGCCATGGAGCGGAGCACCGCGCTGATGGCAGCGAGGCGGCCGGGATCGACGTCGAAGAGCACCAGTTCCCGGACCAGTCCGGCGTATGGCCCCGAGCAGAGCGCCCGGTACACGAGGGGAACCCGGAATCCGCCGCCACCGGCGATCATGAGCCGCATGGCAGGAGTCTATGCGCACTGTGCCGCTTCGCCATCCATCCGCTCACCGTTGCGGACCGGCGGCGAGCACCGCCGGTCCTGGCCGTACCCCCAGACCTTGGGGTTTCAACACCAAGGCCCACGGCGTAGTGTGCCGAACATGGATGCGATTCCCGCAGGCCGCTTCGATCCGCTCTCTTCCGTCCGAACGACGTCGGCCGGAGGTTTTGACCTGCTGCTGGCCGGGACGGTGTTCCAGGACATCATTTTCACGGGACTGCCGCACGCGCCCCAGCCCGGGACCGAAATCTGGAGCGAAGGGATGGGAAGCTGCCCCGGGGGCGTGGCGAACCAGGCCATCGCGGCCGCCCGGCTGGGCCTGCGGACGGGCCTTGCGGCGGCGTTCGGTGACGACGGCTACGGGGACTACAACTGGAAGATTCTTGCCGGGCAGGAGCACGTGGATCTGTCCCTGTCTCGGCGCGTTCCGGGCTGGCATTCGCCGGTGACGGTGTCCCTGAGTGTGGACCACGACCGGTCCATGGTGACCCACGGGCATCCCGCGCCGGTGACGGCCTCCGAGCTGATCGGGGAGCCCCCGCCCGCACTGGCGGCAGTGGCGGACCTCGGCCACGAGCTTGAGCCCTGGGCGCTGGCGGCGCACAACGCCGGCGTGAAGCTGTTCGGCGACGTGGGCTGGGATCCCAGCGGCGAGTGGTCGCACGCCCGGCTCGAGAATCTGCGGTACTTCCACGCCTTCATGCCCAACCAGCGCGAGGCCATGGCCTTCACCGGCAAGGAGAATCCCTGGGCCGCCCTGTACTCGCTGGCAGACCGTGTGCCCGTGGCCGTGGTGACACTGGGGCAACAGGGAGCCATGGCCGTGGACTCGGAGACCGGCGAGGAGGAATGGGTGCCGTCCCTGCCGGTGACCGCCTACGATCCCACGGGGGCCGGGGACTGCTTCGGGGCGGCGTTCGTGGTGGGCTGCCTGGCGGGTTGGCCGCTGGGTGACAGGCTGCGGTTCGCGAACCTGTGCGCCGCGCTGGCCGTCCAGGAAGTCGGGGGCTCGCTCGCGGCGCCCGGCTGGGGGGACATCGCTGACTGGTGGAAGCGCGCCATCGCCCGGCCGGAACGCCGGGGGAGCCAATGGATGCGGCGCTACGCCTTCCTCGCCGACATCGTCCGCGACGTGCCGCCGGAGGCCCAGCGGCGGGCGGCCGCCACGATCGCACACCTGTCGGA
>NZ_CAKKLY010000092.1 GCF_918698095.1 Arthrobacter sp. Bi83 | reverse complement strand
ACGTCGGGGTTGTCCTCGCTCATGCCACTTTTCCTTCCAACTTCGGGCGGAGTGGTTTACCGAAGACCCGCAGCATCCGCCAGAACAGCAGGGGAAGAATCACCAGGAGGAACCATTGGGGCCGGCTCATCCCCAGCCAGAGCACCTCGTTGCCTCGGACGAATTCGACTCCGAACCGGAACAAGGCGTAGGAAGTCACGTAGCAGATGAAGAGGTCGCCAGGACCAGGCAAACGGTCCCGATAACGCCACATGAGCGCGAATGCGGCCGCATGGAACACGATTTCATAGGCAAAGGACGGGTGGAGCCCTACCCCGGGCGGTCCGCCCAACATCGCAGCCTGCCCGGGCGTGAGCGTTATCCCCCATGCACCCCCGGTAGGGGTGCCGGGCAGTTCCGTAAGGAGGCAGCCCACCCGCCCGATGACCAGCGCCAATGCGACCGCGGGCGCAAGCAAATCACCGGTGGATTCGCGGTAACCTGTCAGCCGTTTACCCAGATGGACGCCCAGCCACGCGCCCACAAGGCCCGCGAGGATGCTGCGGTCGCCGTTGCCCCACCAGTCCGCCAAGGAGACCTGCCGGGAAACATCCCATGTGAGGACCCTTGAGCCGATGGCCCCGAAGGCGATAGCGAAACCGGCAATGGGCCACAACCGCGGGTCGGACAGGCCGCGCCGGCGCTTCTCAAAGGCGTAGAACAGCAAGGCTGCGAGGATTCCCAGCCCTAACAGGCCGGCGTGCACCAGCCCGTCTCCCGCGAAGGGAAGCCCGATCATGAGCAGAGTGTAGCAGTGAGCATTCCTGCCCTCCGGTCTTATATTTGGACGTTCACGGGAATTGCATATGGACGTGGAGCCGCCACGCGGCTTCAGAGATGAACCGCTGAGAGACGGGTACAGGGTGAACGTGCTAGCGGAGCCCTAGTTCTTGAAGTTAGGGCACGGGATTGTGCACCAATGGCATCTTTGCCTTGGGCTGGGACAGGACGAGCACTCAACGCCGCAGTCCAGCCTGCGCTTCCCCGCTCGGTGAGAAGCCGAGGTCACTATTTGGCGGTGTATCCCACGCCTCGTGCATAACTATTTCGGACAGTCAGTACCGACCACTTGGGCTGGCTGGGACAGCGCGCCAATCGTTACTCAAGTCCATGACCACGGTGCTTCCGAACCCCGGATCAGCGAACTGGCATGGGCGGCTGCGAACAAGGGAGGACCACGATTACCCCGCTTCGAACGCGCAGAACGCGCGCGCTTCGCGGCTCACTCGTACTCGCAACCAGCGGGCTATCGTCTCGAGAGGCGGGTGCCCGGCACGTTCGCAGCTTACGAGGGCCATAGCGATGCGCCCCAACCTGTGTGCCCGTGCAGGAACTTCCAAGCCTGGGGCGCCAGCCGCTTCAATCACCCGCCGAGAGGACCAGAACCACAGACCCGAGGAACTCGAGGAACTCCAGCCCTTCCCGTGCTACGAGAGGGTTCCCCGTGGCATTGGCATGCAGCGTCGGCTGGGACACTTCCCCTTGACAAATATCTGAGTAAAGTCATAATTGAGGTGAATCAGAATTGAGTATGGTCCATTTCGTGCCGCCGCTAGGACAACGTGCCCGGCGCGACCGGATGGCGCCCCCGAGAGATTGCCTGCATCACCGGCAGCAACTACTAACCAACACCCGTCAATAGAAGGGACATCACGGCATGCGAGCGTTCGTCGTCACCAAGTACAGGGAGCCGCTGCGCGAAGCGGAGGTCGCTGAGCCGACCGTCGGCGAGCTCGACGTGCTCGTGCAGGTTCAAGCAGCCGGCCTGAACCAGTTGGACGAGAAGATCCGGCTGGGTGAGTTCAAGCAGATCCTCCCCTACAAGCTCCAGCTGATCCTCGGCAACGACGTAGCCGGCACCGTCCTCCAGGTCGGGGAAAAGGTGCGCGGGTTCAAGCCCGGTGATGAGGTCTACGGCCGCCCCGACAAGGACCGCATCGGCACGTTCGCCGAGCGCATCGCCGTCGCCGAGGAAGACCTCGCACTGAAGCCCGCATCGGCCAGCATGGAGGAAGCCGGCTCGCTGCCGCTTGTGGCGCTTACCGCATGGCAGGCCCTCGTCGAGCAGGGCAACGTGCGCCCCGGGCACAAGGTTCTCATTCACGCCGGCGCCGGCGGGGTGGGCTCGATCGCCATCCAGCTCGCCAAGCACCTCGGCGCGACCGTTGCAACCACCGCGAGCAGCTCCAACGCCGGCTTCCTGCGGGACCTCGGGGCGGACATCGTGATCGACTACCGCACCCAGGACTTTGAGCAGCTCCTCAGCGGATACGACCTGGTGCTGGACAGCCTCGGCGGGGAAAACCTGCAGAAGTCACTGCGCATCCTCAGGCCCGGTGGCAAAGCGATTGGGATCTCCGGCCCGCCTGATCCGGCGTTCGCCCGCAAAGCCGGCCTGAGTCCTGTGCTGCGTCTGGCGATCACCGGGCTCAGTAGCAAGATTCGGCGGCAGGCGAGGAAGCTCGGCGTCAGCTATGAGTTCCTCTTCATGCGTGCCAGCGGCGACCAACTGCGCCAGATCACCGCCCTGGTCGACGACGGCGTGCTGCACCCCATCGTAGGGAAGGTCTTCACCTTCGACCAGGCCCCACAAGCGCTGCAGTCCCTGGCCGCGGGCGGCATCCGCGGCAAAGCAGTACTCACGGTCACCGACTGACCCGCCGCCAGCCATTCATCCCGCAGACCATCCAGGAGAACAACCGTCATGGGCAACACCGACACCCCGAAGGAATTCGTCGTCACCTCGTACGCGAAAGCACCTGCCAACGCCATCACAGCCGGACGTGTCACCTACGCCTACCGCGAGCTGGGGCCAAAGGGCGGCATCCCCGTCGTGTTCCTCGTGCACCTCGCTGCCACAATGGATAACTGGGATCCCCGCATCATCGACCCCATTGCGAAGAACCGCCACGTCATCACCTTCGACCAGCCCGGTGTCGGCGCCTCAACCGGACGGGTTCCCGACAGTATCGAGGCAATGGCCGGAGATGCCTACACCTTCATCCAGGCCCTCGGGTTCGACAAAATCGACGTCTTCTCCTTCTCACTGGGAGGCATGATCGCCCAGGACCTGGCCCTCAAGCATCCCGACCTCGTCCGCAAGCTCGTGCTGACCGGAACCGGCCCGCGGGGAGGCAACGACATCGACAAGGTCGTCGGCACCACCTACTGGGACATACTCCGCGCAACGCTGACACGGTCGGACCCCAAGGAATTCCTGTTCTTCAACCGCAACACCACCGGCAAACCCGCCGCGAAAGCGTTCATCAAGCGTCTTCAGGAGCGCACCGTCGACCGTGACAAGCCGATCAGCACCCGTGCATTCCAGACGCAGCTGAAGGCAATCCAGAAGTTCGGCCGCTCCGCCCCGTCGGACCTGTCCACGCTCACGCACCCCACCCTCATCGCCAACGGCGACAACGACCGCATGGTGCCATCCGTTCTCTCAGAGGACCTGCACCGGCGCATCAAGGAATCCCAGCTGATCATCTACCCCGACTCCGGCCACGGCGGCATCTTCCAGTACCACGCCAAGTTCGCCCCCGCCGCCGTCGAATTCCTCGCCCCCTGACCTTCACGCTCGCGACCAGAAGGCACCAATGGGCACCTCACCGTCAACCACGCAACCGCATGTGATAAGACACTTCACTTCCTCGATCCTGCTGTGGGTGCGCACCGACCAGTCCCGCCAAACCGGCATGGACTGCTGGAAGGGCCCGCACTCCGGCATCATCGCCGCCACCCCAGGCCTGTCGGAATACCGGCAGATCCACCTAGCCGAACACAACCCAGCCTGCGGCCCGCCACCACCGGGGCGGAGACCGCTATCCCGGATGACCGGAAGATCGACGGCATCGCGGAAGTCACCTTCCAATCCGCCGCTCTCCCCCTGGGGTTCGCCGACAGAGCGGCCCGCGACGCCTTCCGGTTGAGATGCTTTCCCGCCAGCTGACGCCGCTGGCCTCCGCGATCCACGCCTACGACGTCGACGCCGCCCTCACCTATGTCAGGCAGGGCCAGGCCCTCCCCCACTACGAAGAGTAGAGACGCCGCGGGAGGGACTCGGGCTCCCCGGGATCGTTATACTCATTACTGAGTCCAGTCAGTTTACATCCGGAGGAACCCTCAATGCCTGTCGCGTCCCAGCCGCTCGGACGGCGCGAGCGGAACAAGCAGCAGAAGCTCGATCGCATCACTGCCGCAGCCAGCGAGCTGTTCGCGGAGCACGGGGTCGAGGAGGTCACAACCCAGCAAATCGCCGATAAGGCCGACATCGGCACCGGAACCCTGTTCCTCTACGCCAAAACCAAAGGAGAACTGCTCCTGCTCGTACAGAACGCCCACTACGCCGAAGCGCTCGAGCGGGGCGGGACTCATGCTCAAGCCATCCCGGATGTGCTGGATGCAGTGACGGCCATTGTGCGGCCGATCGTTGAGTGCAACCGAACCCAGGTAGACAACGGGCGCACCTACCTGCGGGAGATGGTCTTCGGCGACCCGACGGAGCCACACCACAGCGAGGCCCTCTCCATCGTCGCGCAGACCGAGGAGGCCATCGCTGCAGTCCTGGGCAGGGAGGAGCTCGCCGGTGCCGGTGATGCCGCAACGACGGCGCGCATTGTCTCGGCGATCATGTTTGTCAGCATGGCAGCAAGCGTGAACGCTGCTTTGAGTGCCGAGGCGATCGTGCAGGACATCAGGACCCAGATCAGCCTGCTCGTGCGCCGCTGACGCCTCCGGCAAGAACTTCGACGAGGTCCAATGTCCAGGGCACGCCCCGTGCACTTTGTACGCTGAATAATCCGATCCCTGTGCCGCCCGGCTACCACTGTAGGGGCGGCGGAACCGAACTCGGACTGAGCCGGGCAACAATATAAAGGAAGCTGTCCCGACTCGGCATCACGGTGCACAAGTAATGCCAGAGTTTGGGCAGGGTGGCGAAGGTCCGTTATCGGCGTTGGATTTGCCAAAGGGAGAGCCCAGCGCAGCAAGGAGATGTTTCCCCTTGTTCTGGTCAGATCGCAGAAGTTACCAGCCAACAACCGATGAAGCTCAGACCGCTTACCCTGCAGTTTCATCGCTGGTGTGTTGTTCATACACCACTGTTACCGTGACCAGGTCCTGCCAAGCCATTCCCACACCCTTGAATACACAGGGCCGGCCCAGGGTTCGGGTCAGTTGGCCCTTTAACAGTTCGCGGAGGTTCAGTGGCTTGATCTCCTGCCATTCCTCCACGCTGCGTGCCGGAATGAGGTCTCCGGCTTCCCGCCAGGCCGAGGCTCTGCCTTATAACCGGTGCGGGACAAGCGCCGCCGACAGCTACCGGTTCTTGACGATCGGAGGGAAATCGGCGGATACTAGGCGGTTTTCTCCATGGCTGGCGACTGTACGCTTTCGCGTTGCTCCAAAGCTCCGGTCACCGAGGCTGTGAGGCTGTTGGCGATATGGGTGCGTGCGAGCTCGGCCGCGCCGGCGCCGTCCCCGGCAATGATGAGCTCGAGTATCTGATGGTGCTGGTCCAGGTCGATGGTGCGGGGCTCATCCCCGGAGGGGAGCTCGAGGCCGATGCGGCGGTAGCGGTCGGATTTGTCCCACAGGTCATCCAGGAGCTTGATCATTACGTCGTTGTGCGAGGCGGCGTAGACGGCCCGGTGGAATTCCCGGTGCACTGTTATCGCGTCCTCGCCCCACACCCGGGTGACCGGCAGGAGCTTCTCGGCCGCTGTGCGCATTGCCGCGATATCTGCGTCCGTGCGGCGGGAGGCTGCCAATTCAGTTGCTGATGGTTCAAGTGAGAGACGGACTTCAAGGAGTTCGCGCGCTTCGGAGGCGCTCATGTCGGCCACACGGGAGTCGCGGTGGGTGTCCATGATGATCAGGCTCTCGCTCGCGAGTCGGCGGATCGCTTCACGCAGGGGGGTGATGCTCATTTGCATGTTCTCCGCCAGTTCGTACTGGGAGATGCGCGAGCCAGGGGCAAGGCCACCGGAGAGGATCAGCTGGCGGAGTTCGCTGTACGCCAGACTGCCCTTACTGGAAAAGACGTTCGTGGTGCCCATCTGCTGCTCCGAATCTCTTACCGAGGTGCGCCCCCGCTGCTCTCAGTGTAGAGCGTTGGAAACATCTTATAAGAATATTCACGAAAGGCTTGTGCTCCTCGTCACCCCGGGCTAGTCTTGAGCCCAAGGTCTTATAAGATATTTGTTCCGAGGCTTATGCTCCCATCACTACCAGGCCCAGCTTTAGATCAAGTCTTATAAGAAATAAGATACTCAGTCAGGAGAGAGTTCAAAGATGAAAATCGTTTCCGCCCACGTAGGCACCATCCCCATCAGTTCCTCGATCCGGAACGCCTTCATTGACTTCACCAAGATGGACTGCACGATCATCGCGCTCGTCTCCGATGTGTTCGTCGACGGAAAGCCTCTGGTGGGCTATGGTTTCAACTCCAACGGCCGCTACAACGCCACGGGAATCCTGAAAGACCGCATTCTGCCGCGCATCATGGATGCCCCTTCCGAGGATCTTCTCGATGAGGACGGCCAGCTCTCCCCGGAGAAGGCGTGGGACCTGATGATGTCCAACGAGAAGCCCGGCGGCCACGGCGAACGCTCGGTCGCCATCGGCGTCGCCGACATGGCACTGCACGACCTCGCAGCGAAGATCGCCGGCGTCCCGCTGTACCGGTGGATCTCGGATCACTACGGTGATGGCAACCCGGACAAGGACGTCTTCGTCTACGCCGCCGGCGGCTACTACGCCCCCGGCAAGAGCCTCGAAGACCTGCAGAACGAAATGCGCGGCTTCCTCGCCAAGGGGTACAACGTGGTCAAAATGAAGATCGGCGGCGCCGACCTCGCCGAAGACCTGCGCCGCATCGAAGCCGTGATCGAGGTCCTCGACGGCGACGCTTCCCGCCTGATGGTGGACGTCAACGGCAAGTTCGACCTCGAGACGGCACTGGCGTACGGCAAGGCCATCGACCAGTACGGGCTGTTCTGGTACGAGGAAGTCGGCGACCCGCTGGACTACGCCCTGAACGCCACCCTTTCCGAGCACTACAAAAACCCGATCGCAACCGGAGAGAACCTGTTTTCCCTCCAGGACGCACGGAACCTGGTCCGCTACGGCGGGATGCGCCCGGACCGCGACTTCATCCAGGTCGACCCGGCCCTGAGCTACGGCCTGACCGAATACCGCCGGATCCAGGACATGCTGGCCCAGCACGGCTGGTCCTCACGCCGCTGCATCCCCCACGGCGGACACCAGTTCTCCCTGCACATCGCCGCAGCACTCAAGCTCGGCGGAAACGAGTCCTACCCGGGCGAGTTCCAGCCCACCGGCGGCTTCACTGACGACGCTGTCATCGTCAACAGCCGCGTGGCACCGGGCGATCTGCCCGGCGTCGGGCTTGAAGGCAAGGCCGAATTCTACAAGGTCCTGCGCGCACTGCACAACTAACCGCGTTGACTCGTAGAAAACCTCCGCGTGGCCGGATACGTTGCCTCATCTGAAAACCTCCGCGGAGCGGCGTGGTGGACGGCCTTGGGAGCGGATGCGGGCTATGCCCGTTTTCATGGAGCTAACGA
>NZ_CAKKLY010000091.1 GCF_918698095.1 Arthrobacter sp. Bi83 | reverse complement strand
GATTCACCCTCAGCCGCTGCACCGGACGGACCCCGGCTGCTGCAGTTAGTCGCGCGACAGGAAGCCCGTGCGGCCGGAAAGCGGCCGAGGGCTGATAAATCGCTGCTGCAGTTGCATACGGCTATGGTACGCCCGCGGGCCGCCGTCAGGTTCGCGGGCCGGCTGTCCCCGTCAGTGGCCGGAGTGCCGCGGTGCCACAAAAGAGACAAGTCTGTCTGCCTCCCGCAGCGCCTCTGCCATGCCGGCCGAGCTGGCAAAGACCTGCTCGTCCCGGGACTCAAGACGGACGGGGATCAGTTCAGCCCGTGCGGACGGAGCTCGCTCCGAGGAGCCCGGTTCCGAAGGTGGCGTCGCGGGGCCGTGGCCAGCTGGCGCATTCTGCTCCTCCCGCTCAGCGGCCTTTTCCGACAGGGTGAGCGCATCGATCTTGGCACCGCCGATCTTGTCCAGCATCTCGTAGTCCTCCGGGGTGCACAGATCGCTGCCGGCCAAGTGTTTGAGCGCAATGAGGCCTACGACGGCCCTGCTGAAATCGCGGTCCATCGCTAGATCGATAGCCCACTGGGTGCGCTGCCACCACTGGTCCCGGCGGTCCGCTTCACGCCGCTGGGCGAGCGTCCGCCAGCCGATCCAGCCGGCGATGGCAGCCGCCACCAACGTGCTGAGCGGAGTGAATGCCGCCACGTACTGAAGCCATCCTGGATCAGCCGCCGTTGCCTGGGTGCCGAACATGGCCCCACTCTAGTCTTCCGTTCCGACAAATAGACTGGCCCGGTGACCGAATCCAAGCCCTTCACCGCCGGCAACACTCCCGACGCTCCCCGCAGCGACCGCCCCGACCTCCTGAACGCACTCGCCGCGGACCTGCGTGAAGTTGGTTACACGGTGGACGGTGTGGCCGAACTGCTGGGCCCGTCCGCGTACACGGCCCTGAACCGGGACCAGCTCATCCCCGCGCTGATCGTCACCGAAGCAGCTGCCCAGGGCGAGCCGCGCACCGCGGCGCTCGCCGCCGTCGTGCGTTTCTGGCTGCTGGCCGTTCCGCAGGACGTTAAGGTACTCGACGCCGCCCTCCCGCGGACCCGGACGGAGGGTCTGGTAGCGCTCGGGCTGGCGGAGGCTGCGGAGGCTGCGGCGGCCGTGGTTTCGGCTGCGGCGGATCTCCGGCCGTACGGCTGGGACTCGAATGAGGACGGCAGCGGCGGGGCGGAACTCTGGGTGGCCAGCGACCTCGCCGCGCACCAGCGCCCCGGCGTGCTCCGGCACGACCACGTCCTGGGCATCGGGCAGGCCTCCACCACGCTGGTGCAAACCACCATCCGGCGCCACGCGGCCAAGGCCCTGGACCTGGGAACGGGCTGCGGCATCCAGACCTTCCACCTGCTGCACCACAGTGAGCACGTCACCGCCACCGACATCTCGGAGCGCGCCCTGGCCTTCACACGCTTCAATATCCTGCTCAACGCTGATGCCCTCCACGTGGACCCGGCGCGGCCGGAGGACCGGGTAAGCCTGCTTCGTGGGTCGCTGCTGGAGCCGGTGGCCGGAGAGCTGTTCGACGTCGTGGTGTCCAACCCGCCCTTCGTCATCACGCCGAGGACCACCGGAGAGGCCGCCGGAGACCAGTTCACCTACCGCGACGGCGGCCTGCCGGGGGACGACATCGTGGCGTCACTGGTCAGTTCCCTGCCGGACGTGCTGGCGCCAGGCGGAACAGCCCAGCTTTTGGGCAACTGGGAGATCACGGCGGGGAAGTCATGGGAGGAACGGCCGCAAAGCTGGACCAGCCCGGACACTGACGTGTGGTTCATCCAGCGCGAGCAGGTGGGGCCGGAGCAGTACGCCGAAACCTGGCTGCAGGATGCCTCGGAAAACCGCGACCGGAAGCACTACCAGGTCGCCTACGCCGCCTACCTGGACGACTTCGCGTCGCGGAACGTGGACGGGGTGGGCTTCGGAATGATCTGGCTCCGGCGGCCTGCTGCCGGCACGCGCAGGGTCTATCGGTTCGAGGAGATCACGTATCCGATCGAGCAGCCGGTGGGGCCCCACCTGGGTGCCGCCGTCGGCCGCGCCGACTGGCTGGCAGCCAACGAAATCTCCGCCGCGCACCTCGTGGTGGCGGACGACGTCACCGAAGAACGCCACCAGAGACCGGGCGCCGAGCACCCTGGCGTCATCCTCCTGCGCCAGGGTGCCGGGCTCCGGCGGACCAACCTGCTGAGCACCGAACTTGCCGGCTTCGTCTCAGCGTGCGACGGCGACCTCTCCGCCGGGCAGATCATCGGCGCCCTTGAGGCCCTGCTGGGCGGGCACGAGGGATTCGACGGCGATGCCTTCCGGGCTCGGCTGCTCACCGACGTGGCGAACCTGGTCCGCGACGGTTTCCTGCTTCCCCTGGAGGGGTTCTAGCCCGGACGGTGGCACGCCCGGTGCTGCACCGCCCGCCGCACCGTCCGGTAGTGCGCCGGGTGCGGCGCCTTTGCCGCCGAAGCGGGGCAGGACGTAGGCCGCCAGCGCCAACGCAACGGCGACGCCCGCTGCGCCCGTGACGAGGAAGCTGGCCCGGATCGGGACCACGGCCCCGAGCAGTCCGCCCAGTGCCAGCGCGGCGATGGACACCGCCCGGGTCAGGCCGCCCACGATGGCCATAGCCTGCCCCCGGCCGCTCTCCGGAACGCGCAGGATGGTGATGGCGGCGAAGCAGGCATTCAACGCGCCGCAGGCCAGGCCCATGGCTGTGTAGGCCGCAAACAGCCAGAGGACGTCCGGAGCGAGCCCCATGATCCCGAGGAACACCGATGTCAGGACCATGGCCGCCAGCAGTATCCGCAGCCTCGACCCTTCGGTGCGGATACGGCCGGCCAGGGCGGCTCCCGCCGCCATGCCCAATCCGAATGCGGCTGCCAGCAGGCCGTACTGGGTTTCCGTGGCGCCGAGTTCGGCGCGGGCCAGGAACACCTCCAGGACATTGGTTGCCTCGCCCACCGTGATGTAGAAGAGGGCACCCAGCACCAGCGCCCAAACGAGGCTGTCCCTGCGGATGAACCGGTACCCGTCAAGGAGCGCAGGTTTCGCCCTGCCGGCCTGCTCAACGGCACCTGCCCTCCTCGTTCCTACCAGGGCCGCGCCCGCGCCCATGGCCACGTAACAGCCGCTCGCCACAGCGAAGACCAGCCCGGTGCCTCCCCAGCCGCTCAGCAGCCCGCCCGCGGCCGGGCCCGCCATCCCGGCAATCATCATCGTCGCCTGCATCGTGCCCAGTGCCCGAGGCGTCCGGTCCTCCCCGACGATCCGGGGCAACAGCGCCTGCCAGGTGGGCCCAGCCACCGCTTGGGCCGCATCTAGCAGGAAAGTCATGGCGAACAGCACGGGGATGCGGATGTCGGAAGACTCCATTCCGACGCCCATAACCGCCACTGCCACCGCGCTGACCACCGATGACCCAACCGCCAGCGTTCTTGAGTCCTTCGTGTCTGCCAGGCGCCCCGTCCACGGGGCAAGGATCACGAGCGGCAGTGCCGAGCACAGAAGATAGCCGGCCACGAGCCACGGGCCGGGAACAGGAGCGCTCCCGCTCGCCGCCGTCTCCTGAAGATGCAGCATGACCGAAACGACGACGGCGCCCATGCCTGCCGTTGCCATGAACCGCGCGCTGCTCGCGATCACGAAGTCACGGTTGCGCCAGAGGGCCTGCGCAGCCGACGCAGAAGAATCAGCCGGGGAAGGGGCCGCGGAGGAAGCCGTGGCAGGCGCACCCTCAGCACGAGAAGCATCAGCCGCATCCGGCGAGCTATGAAGGGTTTCTTTCATAACTGTGAAAGTACTCTTTCAGGATTAGTGATGTCAAGCATTTCTTTCATAACCTGACCGTGCTGGCTAGACTTGGAGGGTGAGTACAGACACGCCCTCGGCGGAGCCCGCCAACAAGACGACTTCCCCCGCCGAGGAGAAGCATCCTAAGCGCAGGCCCCGCCCGGAAAAGAAAGTGGAGATCACCGACCCCAAGGCAATCCGGGCGTTGGCCCATGCTGCCCGGCTGGAAGTCATTTCGGAGCTGTACTCCACCCAGTCCAGCCGCACGGCCACCGAGCTTGCGCAGCAGACTGGCCTCACGCCGAGTGCGATGAGCTACCACCTGAGGGCGTTGCAAAAGTGGGGGATCGTGGTGCCGGCGGAGACCGCGGGGGATGCGCGCGAACGGCGCTGGAAGGCGGCCGGCAGCGACTTCACCATCAACTCGGGCGGCGGGGTGGCCAGCCCCGACTTCGCCGTGGTCGACCTCGAACTGCAGGCATTCCGCCGCCGCGCCAACGCATACGCCAGGACCCGGGACGAGCAGCGGAACAGCGGCGAGTCCGCCGAGCCTTCGATGGCGGTGGTGCTGGCCACTGACCTTTTATACCTGACGCCCGGACAGCGCCGTGAACTCACCGAAAAGGTCTTTGAACTGCTGCGCGACTACGAGCTTGAGGACCCCAATGACGTTCCGCCCGGGGCCGAGCGGATTGCCACCATGTGGTCCATGATTCCGGACGACCGGTCCCCGTCGGGAAGTGGCCGCGATGGTGCCGCCGCCGGCGGTTAATTAGGTTTGCTTGGCAGTGACAGCGGCCACGTGTTTTCCACATGACAGCGCATGATTCTGCAAAATATGGTGAACTAGGCCAATATGGGCTCATCTGCCCGAGCAACCTTTTTCTGTAGGAGCACTGTGCCAAGCAAGGCCAAAACCGGCAAGAAACTCGTGATCGTGGAGTCTCCGGCCAAGAGCAAGACCATCGCCAAGTACCTGGGCGAGGGCTTCATCGTAGAGGCCTCCATCGGTCACATCCGCGACCTGCCGCAGCCTTCCGAACTCCCGGCAGAACTGAAGAAGACCTCCGTGGGCAAGTTCGCCGTCGACGTCGAAAACGGATTCAAGCCGTACTACGTGGTGTCTCCGGACAAGAAGAAAAAGGTGGCCGAACTCAAGGCCCAGCTCAAGGACGCCGACGCTCTCTATCTCGCAACCGATGGGGACCGCGAGGGCGAAGCCATCGCGTGGCACCTGCTGGAGGTCCTCAAACCCAAGGTCCCGGTGTACCGGATGACCTTCGGCGAAATCACCAAGGAAGCGATCCACCGCGCCATGGACAACCTGCGCGACGTCGACGCCGCGCTGGTTGATGCCCAGGAGACCCGCCGCATCCTGGACCGCCTTTACGGCTACGAGATCTCCCCGGTGCTGTGGCGCAAGGTGGCCCGCGGGCTGTCCGCCGGGCGCGTGCAGTCCGTGGTGACCCGCATGGTGGTTGACCGTGAACGGGAACGCATGGCCTTCAAGTCGGCGTCCTACTGGGACCTGACCGGCCAGTTCGGCGCGGACTCCGGCTCGTTCAAAGCCAAGCTCGCCGCGGTTGACGGCGCCAAGGTTGCCACCGGCCGGGACTTTAACGACGCCGGCGAACTCACCTCGCGCAATGCCGCCCACCTCAACGAGGAACTCGCCACGTCGCTCGCGGCCGGGCTCCAGAACGCCGAATTCCGTGTCCGCTCGCTTGACACGAAGCCGTACACCCGCCGTCCCGCGGCCCCGTTCACGACCTCCACGCTCCAGCAGGAAGCCGGGCGCAAGCTCCGGTTCTCCTCCAAGAGCACCATGCAGATCGCCCAGCGCCTGTACGAAAACGGCTACATCACCTATATGCGTACCGACTCCTCGGCGCTGAGCGACGAAGCCGTTACGGCCGCGCGCCGCCAGGCCTCCGAGCTGTACGGCCCCGAGTACATTCCGCAGTCACCGCGCGTCTACACCAGCAAGGCGGCCAACGCGCAGGAAGCCCACGAGGCCATCCGCCCCGCCGGTGACTCGTTCCGCACGCCGGCGCAGGTAGCCAAGCAGCTCTCCGGCGACGAATTCCGGCTCTACGAGCTCATCTGGAAGCGCACCGTCGCCTCCCAGATGGGCGACGCCAAGGGCTCCACGGCCACCATCCGGCTTGGTGCGGTGGCTGTAAGTGGCGCGGCCGAAGGCCGCGACGCCGAGTTCTCGGCGTCCGGCACCGTCATCACCTTCCCCGGCTTCCTCGCCGCCTACGAGGAAGGCAAGGACGAAAGCCGCGGAGACGACGAGTCCGAGGAAGCACGCCGCCTGCCGAACGTGGCCAAGGGCGACGCCCTCACCGCGTCGGAAATCCTGGCCGTAGGCCACGAAACCTCGCCGCCGCCGCGCTTCACCGAAGCGTCGCTGACTGCGGAGCTGGAAAAGAAGGGCATCGGGCGCCCGTCCACGTACGCCTCCACGATCTCCACCATCCAGGACCGCGGCTACGTGCGGAAGCAGGGGTCTGCCCTGGTTCCCAGCTGGATCGCGTTCTCGGTGATCCGTTTGCTTGAACAGCACTTCCACGACTACGTGGACTATGAGTTCACGGCGGACATGGAAGGCGACCTGGATAAGATCGCCAACGGCCAGGCCGTCGGCGCAGCCTGGCTAAAGCACTTCTACTACGGTGAAGACGCCGACCCCGGCCTGTTGAGCATCGTGAACAACCTTGGCGAAATTGACGCCCGTGAAATCAACTCGGTGCCCATCGCCGAGGGCATCACGCTGCGCGTCGGCAAGTTCGGGCCTTACCTCGAAAGCTCCGTGCCCACGGTTGACCCCAAGACCGGCGAAGTCGTCGAGTCCGCCCGTGCCAACGTCCCCGAAGACCTGGCCCCGGACGAGCTCACCGCTGCCAAGGCCATTGAGCTGATGGAGACCGCGGCTCCCGAGGAGCGGGTCCTCGGCGCCGATCCTCACACGGGACACACCGTTGTGGCTAAGAACGGCCGCTACGGCGCCTACGTCACCGAGGTCATTCCGGAGATGACGGAAGAGCAGCTGGCCAACCAGCCGGTGGAATACTACAAGAACGGCAAGCCCAAACCGCCGAAGAAGCCTGTGAAGGCCAAGCCGCGTACCGGTTCGCTGTTCGCGTCCATGACCGTTGACACCATCACCCTCGATGAGGCTCTTCAGCTCATGAGCCTTCCGCGGGTCCTGGGCCAGGATGCCGAAGGAAATCCGATCACCGTACAGAACGGCCGCTTCGGCCCGTACCTGAAGAAGGGAACGGACTCACGGTCCATCGGCTCTGAAGAGGAAATCTTCACCATCACACTGGAACAGGCTCTGGAGATCTACTCGCAGCCGAAGCAGCGCGGTGCACGCGCGGCCGTGCCGCCGCTGGCGGAGTTCGGCCCGGACCCGGTCTCGGAGAAGAACATCGTGGTGAAGGAAGGCCGTTTCGGCCCGTATATCACTGACGGCGTCACCAACATCACCGTGCCCCGAAGCACCTCACTGGAGGAACTCACTCGGGAACGCGCCGTCGAGCTTTTGGCCGAAAAGCGGGCCAAGGGCCCGGTCAAACGGACCACCACCACACGCAAGGCTCCGGCCAAGAAGGCGACAGCGAAGAAGTAACGCCTGGCCGCCGGTTGAGCTTGGGGCCACGACCGCAGGGTTCCCTGACCGAGCTTGCGAGGTTAGGGTGCGGGTGGGGAGCGAAACCTGGGTCTCGACGCGCTCGACCGGCGGTGGGCACCGTCGTCGAAATTCCTGAGGAGCAGGTGGATGCCCTCTCGGCCATCAGCGGCTCAGGCCCTGCA
>NZ_CAKKLY010000090.1 GCF_918698095.1 Arthrobacter sp. Bi83 | reverse complement strand
CCCGTGAATCCTGCCTTAGCGGGAAGCTTCTTCCTGCTGGGTGGCGTTGCGGGAGGCCTGCTTGCCGGCCTCTTCCAGCGCCTGCGCAACCTTGGCAAGGGCGGCGGCGTGCTGTCCGGACCATTCGCTGCGGAACTTGTCTGCGTCCGGGCCCTTCCAGTCGGTGCCCTGGAGCACCTTGGTCAGCAGGGACTTCTGCTTTTCGATCTCAGCCGAACCCGCCTGAAGCTTGGTGCCCAGGTTCTTCAGCTGGGCAATGTCTGCACCCCAAATAGCCATTCGATATCTCCTTCAATCAACGGACCCGATCCAGTCGGCATCCCCAGCGGCCTCCGGCTCGTCCGGAAGATCCATTGCCTAAAAGCTATCCTCCAACCCAAAACGGTGTCGATGGGCACCGCTCCCCATGCAGCCCTCCCATGGGTGCCGCGCCCCTCCCGAATGGTGCCCGGAGGGTCGATCCCAGGCGGTCCAGAGCCTAGCATGGGGGTATGTGCCGGAACATCCATACACTTCACAACTACGAACCGCACGCCACGTCGGAGGAGGTGCACGCCGCGGCCCTGCAGTACGTGCGCAAGATCAGCGGCAGCACCAAGCCCTCCAAGGCCAACGAGGAAGCCTTCGAACGTGCCGTGCATGAGGTGGCGCACGCAACGCAGCACCTGCTCGACGCCCTCGTGACGCACGCGCCGGCGAAGGACCGGGCCGAGGAAGCTGCGAAGGCCAAGGCCAGGGCGGCGGTCCGCTTCGGCGCCGCCTGACCCCGCCGCTACTTCCCAGGCCGGGCGAACCTGCGAAGCCGGAGCGAGTTGGCCACCACCAGCACTGAGCTTGCGGCCATGGCACCGCCGGCGATCATCGGGTTGAGCAGCGCCAGCGCAGCTACCGGGATGCCTACGGCGTTGTAGAAGAACGCCCAGAAAAGATTGGTCTTGATGGTGGCCAGCGTGCGGCGCGAAAGCTCGATGGCGGTCGCCACCTGGCCGAGGTCGTCGCCCATGACCGTGAGGTCCGCTGCCTCGATGGCCACGTCGGTGCCGGAGCCCATTGCGATGCCCAGGTCCGCCTGAGCCAGCGCAGCGGCGTCGTTCACGCCGTCACCCGCCATGGCCACCGTTGCGCCGCCGGCCTGCAGTCGGCGGACTGCGTCCACCTTGCCCTCGGGCAGGACGCCGGCGAATACGTCGTCCGCGGGAATCCCGACGGCGGCAGCCACCTGCGCGGCGACGGCGCCATTGTCACCGGTCAGCAGGATGGGCCGCAGCCCAAGCCCCTTGAGCCGGCTGATTGCTGCCTCGGAGCCGGGCTTGATGGTGTCGCGCAGACAGATGATGCCCGCGGCCCCGCCGTCCACCGCGACCCAGATGGCTGTGGCCCCGGAGTGTTCGGCGGAGCGGAGTGCGCGGTGGTTTTCGGGGGTCAGGCCGACGCCGTTTTCCTCGAGCCAGCCGGTCCGGCCGGCGACCACCGGCCGCCCTGCCACGGTGCCCACCACTCCGCCGCCCGGTGCTGAACGGAAGCCGACGACGGCGGGGAGCCCGGCGCCGTCGTCCGTCCGGAGGCTCATGGCAGGGACGTCGGCCCGTGCGGCAGCGGCGATGGCGTGCGCTATCGGATGCTCCGAGGCAGCTTCCACCGCGCCGGCGAGCCGCAGTACATCGGCGTCGCTGAACGGGGGAAAGGAAAGGGTGGCGTCAACGGCAAGCTGCCCGCTGGTGACGGTGCCGGTCTTGTCCAGCAGAATGGTGTCCACCGTGCGGGTGTCCTCCAGCACCTGAGGGCCCCTGATGAGAATGCCCAGCTGCGCGCCGCGCCCGGTTCCGGTCAGAAGGCCCACCGGAGTGGCCAGACCCAGGGCGCAGGGGCAGGCGATCACGAGGACCGCCACGGCTGCCGTGAACGCCGTACGCAGCTCTTGACCGCTGACGTCCGGGCCGGCAACCAGCAGCCAGCCGGCGAACGTGAGGACGGCTATGGCCAGGACGACGGGCACGAACACCGCGCTGATGCGGTCCGCGAGCCTGGCGATCGGGGCCTTGCCGGTCTGGGCCTGGGCCACGAGCCTGCCCATCTGGGCCAGCGTGGTTTCAGCGCCGACGCGCGTGGCACGGACCAGCAGCCGGCCGGAGGCGTTGATGGTGGCACCCGTGACGGGGCTGCCGGGGCCCACTTCAACGGGTACGGATTCTCCGGTGACCAGCGACGCGTCGATGGCGGAGGAACCGCTGACAACGACGCCGTCGGTGGCGATTTTCTCACCGGGCCGCACCACAATGACGTCGTCCACGGAGAGCTGAGCGGCCGGAATTTTCACTTCTGCGCCGTTGACGAGCACCGTGGCATCCTTGGCGCCGAGGTTGAGCAGCGCCTTGAGGGCGTCCCCGGCTTTGGCTTTGGCGTTCGCCTCAAGGAACCGGCCCAGCAGCAGGAATGTGGTGACGACGGCAGCGACCTCGAAGTACAGGCCGCCGGAGCCTGTGCCTTCCATCCGTTCCATGGCTGGATTCCCGGTGATGCCCGGGTCCGCGAGGAGCTGCGCGAGCGAGAAGGCGTAGGCGGCGATGACGCCGAGGGATACCAGCGTGTCCATGGTGGATGCCAGATGCCGGGCATTGATGGCCGCCGCCCGGTGGAACGGCCACGCCGCCCAGCTGACCACCGGCAACGCCAGGGCAGCCACCACCCAGGCCCAGTTCGGGAACTGGAAGGTCGGGAGCATCGAGATCAGGAAGACGGGGACCGTGAGGATGGCCGCGGCGACCAGGCGCGGCTTCAGTGCCGAGGCCGTGCCGCCGTGTGCCATGTGGTCTTCGTGGTCGCCTTGGTGCTCCGCCGCGGCGGCCGAAGGTTGTAAGGCTGGCTTAATCCGGGCCTTGTAGCCTGCTGAGGCTACCTGGTCGGTGATCTGTTGGTCTGTGATTCCGGCCGGGACTGTGACGTGGGCGGATTCCAGGGGGAGGTTGACCGATGCCTGGACGCCGTCGAGCTTGCCGAGTTTCTTTTCCACCCGGTTGACGCAGGATGCGCACGTCATGCCCTCGATCGCGAGTTCGATCACTCTGTCCTCGGGGCTGCCCGGCAGTTGCTCGGTGCTCATTTCGGTTCCTGGTTGGTTTCGCCGGGTGGGATTCAGGCCTCGTTCGCCACCACGAGGTAGCCGGCTTCAGCCACGGCTTCCCCGATTTCGGACGGGGAGAGCTCTTGGGTGGAGGTAATGGTGACCGTGGAGAGGCCGCCCGCATTGAGGGCGATGTCGATCTCCTCGACGCCGGCGAGCGACTCCAGCTCTTCGCTGACGGCCGAGACGCAGTGCCCGCAGGTCATGCCGGAAACGTGGACGGTGGTGGAGATGGTGCTCATTTGCTGGCTCCTCATTAACTGGCTGACAGGGTCGGTCAGCTGGCTTCGGTTGGTGGTCTTGCCGCTACCGCAGCAGGCGTCCAATGGCGTCCGCGGCTTCTTTCACTTTGATGTCTATGGCCTCGGCACGCAGGTCAGGGTCAGGCTCGGCGGCCGCGCCGATAACGCAGTGGCCGATATGTTCCTCGACGAGGCCCAGGCTGACGGCGTGCAAGGCCTTGGTGACGGCCGAGACCTGGGTCAGGATGTCGATGCAGTACTTGTCTTCCTCCACCATGCGGGCGATTCCCCGCACTTGGCCCTCGATCCGGCGAAGCCGGCGGAGATAGGCGTCCTTGTCCGAAGTGTAGCCATGCTGCGGCGGTGACTCTTCGTGCACCGCCGGTGGCGGTCCTTCAGGAGTGCTCATAAGTCCAAGCTATACCCCTGGGGGGTATGAGTCAATGACCCGCTTTTGGTTTTGGGCCCCGCATTGGTGCCCTCGGCCGCCAGTGGGCACAAAAAAGCTCCGGAGTGCGTTATTGGGGGATACGCACTCCGGAGCAGCTTTTTGGGCAGACGCTAAATCAACCTGCGAACACCAGCTTACTTGCCGGTAATGAAGTTCGCCACCACCTCGAATAACTACTTTCGCTTTACTTTTCAGGGGGTGAATTTTGCCACGACAGCACCGGGAATTACGCGGCTACTGAGCGCCGCAACTCTAGTCGGAACCGTCTTCATGGGCGGGTCTCCGGAAGGGCACCACCAGGACGGGCCGGTTTTGGTGGTGGCTGAGCCAGTCACCCACGGACCCATTAAGCGCCTCCGTGATCCGGTGTGCCCAGCCGCGCTCGGCCGTGCCCACAATAATCATCGGTGCGTTGACCTCGGCCGCAAGTCTTCCAAGCGCCCGGGCGGGATCGCCGGCAAGTGTGCGCAGCGTCCACTCCGTGGGCGGCCCGGGCCGGACTGCGGAGCCGATGACGGATTTGAGGCCCTCCGTCACGGATCGGATGTCCTCATCGTCCTTGTCCGGATGCAGCGAAAGGCGGTGGGCAGAGCGCGCCGGATCCCATTCCACGAGGTAGCTTGCCTCGTCCACGTAGGCGCACAGGAGCGGCGCAGCGAGTTGTTGGGCCAGCGTGGCTGCCGTCTTGAGGACTTCGGGATGCTGGCCCGGCATTACGCCGACGAGCAGGGGAGGCGGGCCGCTGAAGCGCTCTGGGGACATACTCCATTGTGTTCCCCGGCACAGGGAATAACTAGGCTTGAACTGGGCGGTTGCCTGCCGGCGGCCGCGTGGCGGATCCCGTAAACCGGGGCGGCGAGGCCACCGTTTTGTCCCTTGTGTCTGGGGTGCAGCACGCATAGCGTTGAGTCGTAGAGAGGCGGCGGGACATGCAGATTTACATGTGGTGGCTTGATCTGGACCTGAAAAGCAAGGAGTGGCTCCGGGAAAACCTCAGGGCCGAGGAACTTCCGCTCTTTGTTGTGCAGGGAATCGCAGAAGCCGGGGGCCCTCATCCGGACACCCCGCAAAGCATCCTGACTGAAGCAGAGTGGGATTTCATCGAGACTCAATCTGAATTCGTGGACTGAGGGCAACCTCAGAGCCCATCAGGCTGCCCTGACAACCGGCATCTCATCCCAGTGCGTCGTGTAGCGGGGTGATCGCATGTCGCGCTTCATGCTCCAATCGACGCCGCTGCGCAGCCCGGCAAACCCGAGTCCGATTGCGCCCCTGCCGTACCTGCGGCTGATTTCCTCCACGAGTGGGCCGATGTTGCCCTCCTCGTGAAGGTTCTCGAACAGTTCCAGGGGCTTCTGGATTCCGGTTGGCCGAAGGTCGGTGACCATGATCCCGGCGCGGACATACTTGCTGCCATCCTGGATGGCGGGCAGGAGCCCGTGCGCTGCCCGTGTCAGGAGCACAGGGTCGGCGGTGGGCATCGGCAGCCGAATGCACACGGACGGAAAGGACTTATCCTGCGGGTTGTACTCTGATGTGCCCGCGAATGCGGTGAGGATCTTGGCCTGCAGCCCATGCCGGGCCAGCCGTGAGCTTGCCTGTTGTGCGTAGACGCTCAGGACCTGGCGCAGCTCAGCGGACGTTGTAATGGGCGTGGAAAAGGAGCGGGAAAAGATCAGCTGATCCCGCCCGATCCGTTCTTCCTCAAGTGGGATGCAGGGTGTTCCCTGCAGTTCGAGCACGGTCCGCGTCGTGACCACGGAGAACCGGTCCCTGATCATCACGGGGTCTGCGCGGCTGAGGTCAAGGATTGAGTGGATGCCGATGGCGTTCAGGCGCCTGGTGAGCCGGGCTTCAGCTTGCCCACCAACGCATCCGGCAGCTGACGGACGAGAACCGCCGTCTGCAGGATCGGCTGGCACGGGCGCATGGAGCGCTGCGCGAGGCCCGGCGTTGACGTCACAGTAGTCCCCGCGTCTCCGTGCACTTGATCGTGCACCGTCCTGGCCGTGAATCGCAGCGGTTTTTGGCGTCGTTCTATCTGCGGGTGTCCGGGTCGTCGCACCGCCGGCAAGGATTATCGTCGCGGCTCTGGCGCAGGGCATGCGACTTCCTGAGCTTGAGGGTTACCCGATTGTCACCGAGCGAACTCGCAAGCGAACTTTCTCAGCGCAGCGGATCAGTACTGGGAGCGGTATCGCCAGAGGTGGGGCAAGTGAAGGTCCGGCCCGAAGGCGTTCACGATTTCCTTGAGCGTCTCGGGGCCGCGGCTATTGCTGAAGACCACGTCGTGACCGGCCTTTACTGAGTGACCGGCTATGGCGCGGGAGAGCGTTCCCGAATCGATCATTCCGGACTTCATGGGCTCGTTCCTTCGCTGGTTGGGGTTGCCCGACGCACCGCCATGCGTGCGTGCCGGGGCCATGCGTCGGCGTATCGGGGTGTTGTCGGCCGTGCGGCCGGCCGGGGGCCTGGCCGGGAGCCCACCTTGTGAGTGGTTGCATCACGCGCCGCCTGTGCGGCATCGGGTCGAGGAGTGGGGCGAGCGGGGACTCGATCTCAGAGATCGAGTCTCCGCACCGGTCGCCGGATTGGTCGATCTGGTCCCGCGGGCCCGGTTACTCCGTTGTTGTCCCGGCCGATCCGGATCGGGAGCGGCGCTTTGACGTGGGTTCAGCCAAGAAACTTAATGCTGAGGGAGAAGTTCTTCTGCCGCTGGGCCTGACCGAGAAGCAGCAGACCCGCTCCTTCCAGCCAGTGCGCGGTCTTCAGGTTACCGGTGACCAACGGGCGCAGTCCGAGGCTCTCGACGAACGAGGACACGGACGCCTTGGCGTTGGCGTCGTCACCGGCGATGAACACATCGAGGGGGCGGCCCTCGACCTCACCGGACGCGAGGACGCCGCCGAAGAGCGTGTTGAACGCCTTGACGACATGCGCCCCCGCAGGGGCGGCCTTTGCGATCTCCTGTGCGGCGGAGCTGTCCTCGGGAGTGACGAGCGCGGCGAACGTGGTGAGATCGAAGGGGTTCGTGATGTCGACGATGACCTTGCCGGTCAGGGCGTCCCCGTACTGGCCGACGATGGACGAGGCGCTGGTGTACGGCACAGCCAGGATGACGATGTCACCGGTGAGCGCGCCGCTTGCGATCGTCCCTGCTGTGGCATGGCTACCGAGTCCGCCGGCCAGGGCGGCAGCCTTGGTACCGTCACGGCCGATGACCTGGACGCTGTGGCCGGCGGCGACCGCCCGGGTGCCGAGGATTCGGGCCATGGTTCCAAGACCGATGATACTGATGCTGCTCATGATGTGTGCCTGCTTTTCATAGTCGAAGCTGAGGAGGGTGTCGGGGGGTGGGAGTCGGTCAGACGTGCGCTGCGGTGGTGCGTTCGGCCGCCTTGGCAAGGCGCGCGACGACGGACTTGAGTTCGGTGGAGATCTCGCTGTCGTCGATCGGGTGGGTGTCGGCGAACCGTGTCAGCGAGTTGGGAATGGAGAGGGTGATGTCCTCAATCACATTGGCCTGCGCGGCTGTTGCTGCCTTCCGGGCATCTTGGTGTGCCCAGACGCCGCCGTACTGGCCGCCCGAGGCGCCGATGACGGCGACGGGCTTTCCGGAGAGGGCGCCGGCTCCGTAGGGGCGGGAGAGCCAGTCGATGGCGTTCTTCAGAACGGCTGACATGGTGCCGTTGTACTCGGGGACGAACAGCAGGAGGGCATCGGCACGCGCGGCGGACTCCCGCAGGGCTGCGGCGTGCTGCGGGATGCTCCCCTCGCTGTCGAGGTCCTCGTTATAGAAGGGCACCTGCTCGAGGTTTTCCTGTATGGACAGCTCGACTAGCTCCGGGGTGAGCTTGGCGGCGGCCTGGGCGAGCTGGCCGTTGTGTGATCCGGCGCGTACGGAACCGACGAGGGCAAGGATGTGGATTGACATGGCGTCTCCTGGTGCTGCTTGTTGAGGCA
>NZ_CAKKLY010000089.1 GCF_918698095.1 Arthrobacter sp. Bi83 | reverse complement strand
GCGCTGCTGCCACGGTGCCCGGCGGAGCCTTGGCGACGGCCGTGGGCT
Organism: Arthrobacter sp. Bi83; assembly: GCF_918698095.1. GTDB lineage: Bacteria > Actinomycetota > Actinomycetes > Actinomycetales > Micrococcaceae > Arthrobacter. The sequence goes on along the minus strand of NZ_CAKKLY010000089.1, from coordinate 7,889 downwards.
CCGGCGCCGGCAGCGCGTTGTCGATCTTCGTGGTCTGCGAATCGTAGATGCGGGCCAGGTTCGAGAGGTACGCCACACCGGCCACAGGAATGGCCAGCAGTAACACGAGTATCCCTGTCAGGATTCTCCGCCGCCGGTTCGCCAAGAGAGCGGTGGAGGAAGCGGCAGAAGCCGCTTCAGCCGGATCAGGCCGGGCATCCATGAACGGACGCTATCACCAATTCCGGGCGGAGAGAACGACGGCGGCCGGCCGGGTTTGGCGGTCCGTTGCGGTCCGGTGCGTGAAGGCCCGGGTTTTGGAGGGGGCGTTCAAACGGGTGCGTTCAGCCGGGTGCGTTTGAGCGGACGCGTTCAAGCGGGCTCGTTCAGCCTGGTGTGTTGAGCCGGGCGAAGCGGAGGACGGAGATGATGGCCGGGGCCAGTTCGTCTTCCATCTGGCTGTAGTACTCGGCGCTGCGGCGGTAGGGGTCCACGACGTCGTTGTCGGCTGCCTCAGGGGCCAGGGCGAGGTGCCTCACGGACGCTGCCCGGGCCGGGAGCTTGCGCCAGAGCTTGGTGTTCGCGGCGAGCCGGTCGCCGTCGTTCTGTTCCTTCTCACTCGCGTTCTCCCGTTCCCCGAGGACATCCAGCATCCGCGCGAACTCACGGATGGTGAAGGTGCGCTTGAGCAGCGACGCGTCCAGCTGCAGGACCTCGCCGCGGTGCGCGGAGGTCATGGTCAGGACCAGGTCCACCCGACGGAGTATCTTGCCAGTGAGCTGGCGCGCGGCAAAGCCGTCCGCGGTGCCGCCGAAGGTGCGGATGATGTCCGCGGACAGGGGCTGGACGGGATCGCCCACCATGGCGCGCGTGCCGGCGCTGCGGACCTCGAAGCCGCCGGGCAGAACCTGGTCAAGCCCGGCCTGGAGGAGCCGTTCCGCCACGGGGGAGCGGCAGATGTTCCCCGTGCAGACTGTCAGTATCCGGACGGGTGCAGGCGATTCCACGGTTGATGCTCTTTCCGGTGGTTCGAGGATGGACAGTGTTCAGTCTCGAACCTAACACCCGCGGGCCTCAGGGAAGCCGGAGACGCGGGCAGGGGTCACATTTGGCAGTTCCCGCCTGGCGCAGTCGGGCTGGGAGACGGCAGCGCCTCAAACGCGTAGGGTGTTCCGACCTTTTCCTAGGGCGCCTTTGTCAGGCTCTGGACACCTGGTCGGACGGTGCTCCCTTTGAAGCTCGGCCAGTCCGTTGGACCCGGCACACCCCATGATGCCGGGTCCGGCGGCCCTCGCCCAGGCTTTTGCGAACGAGATCTCCGCACCAACCGTCAGTGACATCCTGACAGATATCGATCAAATCGACTGGCGGTAGCCGAAGAACTCGTGGTCGTTGTTGTAGCCACCGAGACCGCCTCCTACTTCGGCGAAATCGTTGACAAATTCGATTCCCTTGATCCATTTGACCATCTTGAATCCGAGCTCGGTTTCGTTCCGCAGTCGCAGCGGGGCCCCATGGCCAAATGAGACCGGTTGGTCGTTCATGTCGTAGGCGAGCATCGTCAGGTGGTAGCTCATTTGCTCGATGGGTTGGGCGTCGTAGTAGAGGCCGCCTTCGGGGCCGAGAGCGAAGGAGTAGAAGATCACCCACTTCGCGTCCGGTGTCGGTTTGACGGTCTCGAGAATTGTCTGCATGGAGACACCGCCCCATTTGGCGACCCCGGACCAGCCCTGGATGCAGAAATGCTGGGTGATCTGCTCCTGATGCGCCAGAGCCCGGAGCTGATCGAGGTTCAGCTCGACGGGGTTCTCAACGAGGCCGTTGACGACGAGGGTGTAGTCGGCGAAATTGCCGGCTTGCAGCTGCCGGTATTCCTCAGTGGCCGGGTACTTGCCGTTATGCCAGAAGTATGGGGAGATGTCCTGCTCGGTGTACTGGCCAGGCTTGGAATCGATGTGCTCGAACAGGCGCTGGAATGGGCCGATCAGGGCGAAGCCGACCTTTTGCACGACCCGAGGGTGCCGGTAGGTGAATGGCGTTGCTGCCACCCAACCCATGGTCGCGACAACCATTGAGGCCGCGAAAATCCAGAACCCGGTCCACGACTCGGTGTCCTGGGAGGCATACATGTGATTCAGGTTCCGAAGGACACCGGTGGTGGTCACGAGGGCTACGTGGATGACGATAAAGACGACGAACCAGCACAAGACCAAGAAGTGAAGCGACCGGGCGACCTGGATGCTGAACAAGGAACTGATCCGCCGGAACCGAGTGGAAAGCGACGGCGACATCCCCAGCCCGGTGAGAAGAGCCAGCGGGGCGGCGAGGAAGACGGTGACGAAGTAGGCGATTAGTTGCAGGCTGTTGTAGTTGATCCACCCGCCCTCGACAGGCCAATCCAACGACAGGTATTGAATGGCCACCGAGACAGCATTGGGAATCACGTCCCAATGCAGCGGGACCAAGCGCATCCACTGTCCGGTGGTGAACAGCAGGATGAAGAAGACGGTGCCGTTTGCCAGCCAAAGCGTGTCGATGCCGAGATGCCACCAGCGGGCCAGTCCGATGGAGTGCCGGCGGCCGGGCAGGCCGATACCGTTCGGGAGGGTGATGGAATCCTCTTTTGCCGTGTAGAGCGGGTCCGAAGGAACCGGCTTCTGCACCCTAAACCAGTCCTTGCCCGGGGTGGAGTGTTTCGTCCAGTAGAGCCGCGGGTGGTCGGTAAGGATGGTGAGGCCAGAACGGATGATAAAGATCATCAAGAACAGGTTCAGGAAGTGCTGCCAGCCGAGCCAGGCGGGAAATCCCACGGGAGCGGTGATGGGCAGCCCGGACGTCCCCGGAAATTGATGGATGAAGTCCTGCACGGCCGGGAGACCGCGGATTCCCTTGGCAACGGCGACCGCTATCAGCAGGAGGAGAAGCCCGATCGGTATCAGCCACAACAGGTTGAACCATTTGGTCTGACCGATTCTCACCCGGGGTGCAACCCCGTATTGGGCGGGGATGCCGCCGGCCCAGTCCTCATCGACCACGGTGTATCGCTGGCTGTCGAGCTCCGACCGGAAACTTGCCCGCGGCCGCCCGGCGCCGTCATCGGGGGCGGGGAGTGGCCGGTCTTCCGAGGAAGGGTCCATTATCGGAGCTTACGGCACGGGCCAGCAGAAACCAGGGGCCAACCGACGAGCGCCGGGAGAACGCACAGGCATCTGACAATCGCTGAACGGGCGCCGGGAGAACGCACAGGCATCTGACAGCCAATGGAACGGTGAAAAAGTCGTCATGCCGAACTGACTGTCGCACCGCGGATGCCGGTGAAAAGGATGATCACATTCTGATTTGCGGTTCAAAATACCCAAAATATCCGCAAATGGGGGATCATGGAGCCATGCCGAAAATCCGCGTAACTGAAGCAGCACGCTTCCTGGGTGTCAGTGACGACACCATCAGGCGCTGGACCGAGAACGGGATCCTGACCCCGGTCAGGGATGAGTCCGGCCGGCTGGCCGTTGACGGGCTGGAGCTGGCGCACCTCGCCCGCGACCAGGCCCAGCTGCCAGAGGACCCCACCCGGGTAGGCAGCTCGGCGCGCAACCGGTTCGTCGGGCTCGTTACGGGGATCACCGCGGACAAGGTCATGGCCCAGGTCGAACTTCAGTGCGGCCCCTTCCGGGTTGTGTCGCTGATGAGCAGCGAAGCCGTCCGGGAACTCGGGCTGGAGCTCGGATCCGTCGCCACCGCCGTCGTCAAAGCCACCACCGTCATCATCGAAACACCCCAGGGAAAGAGCATCATATGAGCGGCGCCCGCAAGCCTCTAGCCGCACTGCTGGTTGCCGGCGCCCTGAGCCCCGCCCTGGCCGGCTGCGCCGCCGGCACCGCCTCCGCGCCTGCCGGCACCTCCGCGGCCACCGGCACCTCGGCGACGCCGGCACTCTCCGGCACCGTCACGGTCTTCGCCGCAGCCTCCCTGAAAGCGACTTTCACCAAGCTGGCCAGCGACTTCGAGGCCAAGAACCCCAGCACCAAAGTCACGCTGAACTCCGCCGGGTCCTCGGACCTGGTCACCCAGATCACCCAGGGCGCCCCCGCGGACGTTTTCGCCTCAGCCGACACTAAGAACATGGCCAAGCTCACCTACGCGAAGCTGATCGACGGCCAGCCTGCGAACTTCGCCACGAATGTGCTGGAGATCGCCGTCCCGCCGTCCAACCCCGCCTCCATCAGATCGTTCGCCGATCTGGCCAAGCCGGGCGTGAAGGTGGTCACCTGCGCTCCCCAGGTTCCCTGCGGCGCCGCCACCGACAAAGTCGAAAAGGCCACCGGCACCACCCTGAAGGCCGTCAGCGAGGAATCCTCCGTAACCGACGTCCTGGGCAAGGTCACCTCCGGCGAGGCCGACGCCGGCCTCGTCTACGTCACCGACGTCAAGACCGCCGGAGACAAGGTCAAGGGCATCGCCTTCCCCGAATCTGACCAGGCCGTGAACACCTACCCGATCGCCGCCGTCGGCACCAGCAAGAACAAGGAACTGGCCGCGGCCTTCATCGCCACGGTCACCGGCAGCCAGGGCAAGAAAGTCCTGACCGACGCCGGATTCGGCACCCCCTAAGGGACAGCATGAACCACCGCAGCGGCTCCGGGTACACCGGCATCCCGCCATGGATTTACGCAATCGCGGCGGCAGGAGGACTGTTCGTCCTGCTGCCGTTGGTGGCCATGGTGGCCAAGGTCAACTGGCCCCAGTTCGTCCCGCTGGTCACGTCCGAATCCTCGCTCACCGCCCTGGGCCTGAGCCTGCGCACGTCCGCGGCGAGCACCGTCTCCTGCGTCGTCCTCGGCGTTCCGCTGGCACTCGTCCTGGCCCGGAGCCCGTTCCCGGGCCAGCGGCTGCTGCGCGCGTTCGTCCTGCTGCCCCTGGTCCTGCCGCCCGTCGTCGGAGGCATCGCCCTGCTCTACACTTTCGGACGCCAGGGCCTGCTCGGCAAGAACCTCGAACTGGCCGGAATCCAGATCGCCTTCTCGACCACCGCCGTCGTCCTCGCACAGACTTTCGTCGCGCTGCCGTTCCTGGTGGTCAGCCTCGAAGGCGCCCTGCGCACAGCCGGCAACAAATACGAAGCGGTCGCAGCCACCCTCGGGGCACGCCCGAGCACCGTGCTGCGCCGCGTCACCATCCCGCTCGTCCTGCCCGGCCTTGCCTCCGGCGCAGTCCTGTCCTTCGCCCGCAGCCTCGGCGAATTCGGTGCCACACTGACCTTCGCCGGCAGCCTGCAGGGCGTGACCCGCACGCTGCCGCTGGAAATCTACCTGCAGCGGGAAACAGACGCCGACGCCGCAGTCGCACTTTCCCTCGTCCTCGTCGCCGTGGCGGTCGCCGTCGTCGGGCTCTCCTACCGGCACCCCCACACCGGCGCGGCACCGGAAAGGGCCCTGCAGTGACCTTCCATCTGAACGCCATCCTCGCCGCGCGGAACTTCGACGTCTCCCTCCGCCTCGGGCCGGCCGAGACCATCGCCGTCCTCGGGCCCAACGGTGCCGGCAAATCAACACTGCTCGCCATCATCTCCGGCCTGCTGCGCCCCGACACAGGCAAAGCCACGATCGGCGAAAAAGTCCTCTTCGACCTGACAGCAGACAAGAACCTCTGGAGCGCCCCGCACATCAGAGGCACGGCACTGCTGGCCCAGGAAGCACTCCTTTTTCCACACCTCAGCGCCCTGGACAACGTCGCGTTCGGACCGCGCAGCGCCGGCGCCTCCCGAACCGAAGCCCGCGAAACGGCAGCGCACTGGCTCGCCGAAGTCGACGCCGGATCCCTCGCTTCACGGCGACCCGGACAGCTCTCCGGCGGTCAGGCACAGCGGGTGGCCGTCGCCCGCGCCCTCGCCGCCGACCCTGACCTGCTGCTCCTCGACGAGCCCATGGCCGCCCTCGACATCCACGCAGCACCCCTGCTGCGCCGGCTCCTCAAACGCGTCCTCGCCAACCGCCGCGCCATCATCATCACCCATGACATCCTTGACGCCCTCATGCTGGCAGACAGGGTGATCGTCCTCGAGGACGGCCGGATCACCGAGGAAGGCCCCACGCGCGAAGTCCTCGAAAAACCGCGCAGCCGGTTTGCGGCCGGGCTGGCCGGACTGAACCTCATGACGGGCAGTGTCACCGAGCAAGGCCTGGTGACGGCCCAAGGGCAGATCGTCGCGGGCCATCACGACGACACCACCGTGCCCGGGCAGGACGGCGTGGCGGTCTTTCCCCCCTCGGCGGTTTCCGTGTTCCTCACCGAAGAGCACGGCAGCCCGCGAAACTCATTCCCGGTGGCCATCACCGATCTGGAGCCACACGGCGATCAGATCCGGGTCCGCGCGGGAGGCCTCTCCGCAGACATCACCCCGGCCGCGTCGGCCGACCTCGGCCTGATACCCGGAATGACCGTCCACTTCGTCATCAAGGCGACCGCCATCGCCATCCACCCGGCCTAGCTCCGTGCGTCCCGGTTTCATGGAACTCTCAGGAAACCTTCACGTTCCTGCCGGGGCCGGCGTGACACCATGGGCTCCTACACGGACGGTGCTGCGCCTGTGCATCAGGAGGCAAGAACTCATGACGGCTGAAAGCTCCTCGCAACTGCCCCGCGGCAGAGGACGGTTTCGCCGCGCCTCGCTCCTGCTGGCCAGCATCGCAGTGGTGGCAGCGCTGGCCGGCTGCGAGGCGGCTCCCGGCCCCTCGCCGTCGCAGTCGCGCACGCAGCCGGATGCCGGAAAACAGGCCCATGTCTTCGTGATCAACCTCGAGAACAAGTCCTACGACAGCGTCTGGGGCGCCGATTCCGCCGCGCCGTACCTGTCGCAGACGCTGCGCGGGCAGGGCGTGCTGCTGAGCCAGTATTACGCCATCGCGCATCTGTCCATGCCCAACTACATTGCCCAGCTGTCCGGGCAGGGGCCCAACCCCGCCACGAGGGAGGACTGCCACACCTATGAGCCGCTGAACTCCACCGGGACAGCTGCCCTTGGCCAGGTGGAGGGCATCGGGTGCGTCTATCCGGATTCTGTGCCCACGCTCGCAGGCCAGCTCAGCGCCGCCGGCAAAACGTGGAAGGGCTACATGGAGGACATGGGAACGCCCTGCCGCCATCCCGAGCCCGGCACCAGGGACACGAACCAAAACGCCAACGCTGATGGCCAGTACGCCACCAGGCACAACCCCTTCGTTTACTTCACCTCAATCACGTCCTCGCCCGAGTGCCAGGCCAACGTGGTCGACTTCAGCAACCTGTCCGCCGACCTCAGGGCGGCGGACACGACGCCGAACCTGTCCTATATCACCCCCAACCTGTGCAACGACGGGCACGACCACCCCTGTGCCGACGGGCGGGAAGGCGGCCTCGCAACCTCTGACGAATGGCTCAAGCAGCACGTCCCGGAGATCCTGTCCTCCCCAGCCTTCAAACAGGACGGGGTCCTGGTGATCACCTTCGATGAGTCCGAGGGGAAGGAAAGCGCGTCCATGGCCATTCCCGGAGGTGCAGGCGGCGGCCGCATCGGCGCCCTCGTCCTGTCATCGCGGACCAAGGGCGGGACAACGTCCGAACGGCCGTACAACCACTACAGCCTCCTGGCCAGCTTGGAGGACCTCTTCGGCCTGCCGTACCTCGGCTACGCTGCGGCGCCGGACGTGAACCGCTTCGGTGCAGATGTGTACAGCAACGGCTCCTGATCCCTTCGGCGCTTCCGGTTGAGCGCGAACGAACACTCGAGGCCCTCTTGGGTTCTAGCGGTCGTTGCAACACCTGTTGGTTAGGTGGTTAGTAGTAAAGCACGTAAACGCTCGGCTGGGGTTTCCCAGCCGAGCGTTTTACGTGGCCGGCCGTTGAGTTTCTGAGCGACGAGTTCGAGGTCTTCG
>NZ_CAKKLY010000088.1 GCF_918698095.1 Arthrobacter sp. Bi83 | reverse complement strand
CCCAAGGCTCAGGCACCTGCCCCGGCACCGGCCCCCGCACAGGCACCTCAGGCGGAAGCTCCGGCGGCGCCTGCAGCGCCCGCTGCTCCCGCTGCCGCAGCACCTTCGGCCGCCGCCCCCGCAGCTCCCTCGACGGGCGCCAAGCCCGGAGCGCGCCCGGCACCCAAGGCTGAAGCGCCGGCTGCGCCCGCAGCACGACAGGGCGGCTCGGCACCTCGACCGGGCGGTCCCCGTCCCGGCAACAACCCGTTCGCGACGTCCCAGGGCATGCCCCGCGGCCGTGGCGGCGACGGAGACCGTCCGTCGCGCCCGGGCAACAACCCGTTCGCACCTTCGCAGGGCATGCCGCGTCCCGGTGGCAGCCGCACTGACGGCGACCGCCCCGGCGGTCCGCGTCCCGCGGCAGGTGCCGGCGGTCCCCGTCCGGGCGCTCCGCGTACCGGTGGTGCTCCGGGCGGTCCCCGTCCCGGTGCTCCGCGTACCGGTGGCGCTCCGGGCAGCCCCCGCCCCGCAGGTGCCGGTGGAAACCGTCCTACTCCGGGCATGATGCCCAACCGCACTGAGCGTCCGGCACCGGCTGGTGCAGGACGTCCCGGTGGCGGCGGCCGCGGTCCGGGCCGTCCAGGCGGCGCTCCCGGAACCGGTGCTCCCGGTGCCGGCGGCGGCGCTCCGGCCGGCGGTGGCTTCGGCAAGGGTGGCCGCGGTCGCGGCGGAACCCAGGGTGCCTTCGGTAAGGGCGGCGCAGGCCGCGGCAAACAGCGCAAGTCGAAGCGTGCAAAGCGCCAGGAACTTGAGCAGATGAGCGCTCCGTCGCTGGGTGGCGTGAGCGTACCCCGCGGCGACGGCAACACCGTAGTGCGGCTTCGCCGTGGCTCGTCCATCACGGACTTCGCTGACAAGATCGAGGCGAACCCCGCCGCACTGGTGACCGTGCTCTTCCACCTCGGTGAAATGGCAACGGCAACCCAGTCGCTGGATGAGGAAACCTTTGCCCTGCTTGGCGAGGAGCTTGGCTACAAGCTCCAGGTCGTTTCGCCGGAGGATGAGGAGCGCGAGCTGCTCTCCACCTTTGACATCGACTTCGACGCCGAGCTGGAAGCCGAAGGCGACGAAGACCTCGAGGCACGTCCTCCGGTTGTCACTGTCATGGGCCACGTCGACCACGGTAAAACCCGGCTGCTCGATGCCATCCGCAAGTCCGACGTTATGGCGGGCGAGCACGGCGGCATTACGCAGCACATTGGTGCCTACCAGGTCACGCACACCCACGAAGGCGAAGACCGCAAGATCACCTTCATCGATACCCCCGGCCACGAGGCGTTCACCGCCATGCGTGCCCGTGGTGCGAAGGTCACCGACATCGCCATCCTGGTGGTCGCAGCGGACGACGGCGTTATGCCGCAGACCGTTGAAGCCCTCAACCACGCGCAGGCAGCCAACGTGCCGATCGTTGTGGCTGTGAACAAGATCGATAAGGAAGGCGCCAACCCGGACAAGGTCCGTGGCCAGCTGACCGAATACGGCCTGGTTCCTGAAGAATACGGTGGCGACACCATGTTCGTTGAGGTCTCTGCCCGCCAGAACCTCAACATCGACGAGCTGCTCGAGGCTGTCCTGCTGACCGCAGACGCAGCCCTGGACATGCGCGCCAACCCGAACAAGGACGCCCGCGGCATCGCGATCGAAGCCAACCTCGACAAGGGCCGCGGTTCCGTGGCAACTGTCCTGGTGCAGTCCGGTAGCCTGCGCGTCGGCGACACGATCGTGGCCGGTACGGCCCACGGCCGTGTCCGTGCGATGTTCGACGACGACGGCAGCGCCCTGACCGAGGCCGGCCCGTCCCGCCCCGTCCAGGTGCTGGGTCTGTCCAACGTGCCGCGCGCCGGTGACACCTTCTTCGTGACAGCTGACGAGCGCACCGCCCGCCAGATCGCCGAGAAGCGTGAAGCTGCCGACCGCAACGCTGCCTTGGCCAAGCGCCGCAAGCGCATCAGCCTGGAAGACTTCGACCAGGCCGTCGCCGAAGGCAAGATCGACACCCTCAACCTCATCCTCAAGGGTGACGTGTCCGGTGCCGTGGAAGCCCTCGAAGACGCGCTGCTCAAGATCGACGTCGGCGAGGGCGTCCAGCTCCGCGTTATCCACCGCGGTGTCGGTGCGATCACGCAGAACGACGTCAACCTGGCAACGGTCGACAGCGCCGTCATCATCGGCTTCAACGTCAAGCCCGCAGAACGGGTTGCCGAACTGGCAGACCGTGAAGGCGTGGACATGCGCTTCTACTCAGTCATCTACGCAGCAATCGATGACATTGAGCTGGCTCTTAAGGGCATGCTCAAGCCGGAGTACGAAGAGGTCCAGCTTGGCACCGCCGAGGTCCGCGAGGTGTTCCGTTCTTCCAAGTTCGGCAACATTGCCGGTTCCATCGTTCGCTCGGGCATTATCCGACGCAACTCGAAGGCCCGCATCAGCCGCGCCGGCAAGATCATCGGCGACAACCTCACCGTTGAGACGCTCAAGCGCTTCAAGGACGACGCCACCGAGGTCCGCACGGACTTCGAGTGTGGTATCGGTCTTGGCTCGTTCAACGACATCACCGAGGGCGACATCATCGAGACCTTCGAGATGCGCGAGAAGCCGCGCGTCTAAGTTGTTCGTTTGACGAACTAGAGCAGTACTGGTCGGGGCCGTTGGATTTTTCCGGCGGCCCCGCCCCTTCGCCGGACGGGTTGCGATCTGCGATCGCAACCCGTCCGGCTCCGACAGCGGCGTCAGCCTTCCCAATGCTCGCAAGCTCGCATCGGGGCCCTCGGCTGCCACCTTGGATGCCACTCCCAAGCCGCCGGAAAAACTCCAACGGGAGTCCGTCGTAGACTCGCCCTAGGTGCGTGGCAATAAACCAACGAGAGTACGTCAGCTGCTATCGCGCCGTCGTACATCCAAATATTTAGGAGTGGAAATGGCTGATCCGGCACGCGCTGCCAAGTTGGCGCAGCGGATTAAGGTTGTTGTTGCAGAGGCTTTGGGCCGGAAGGTGAAGGATCCGCGGCTTGAGGGCATTACTGTTACCGATGCGCGTGTGACCAATGACCTGCAGCATGCCACCGTCTACTACACGGTGTTCGGTGACCAGGCCGTGCAGGCGGATGCGGCCAAGGGGCTGGAGAAGGCCAAGGGCGTGCTGCGGCAGGAAGTGGGCCGGAACATCACCGTCCGGCTGACGCCTACGCTCGAGTTCGTCGCGGACCAGATCCCCGTGAACGCCTCCAACCTTGAGGAACTGCTCCGCGCCGCGAAGAAACGCGACGCCGAGGTTGCCGCTTTGGCCGAAAACGCCAAGCACGCAGGCGACGCCGACCCGTACAAGAGCGACGTCCCGGTTGACGTGGAGATCGACGAGGACGACTTCGACGAAGAGGACATTGACCTCAGCGGCGATGTCGAAATTGACGAGGACCAGAGCAAGTAACCAGCGTGCAGAAGTCGTGCGGCCGGATCCCTGGGGATCCGGCCGCACCATTTTTGTCATATGGATGTTGTGTGCCCGCCAGGGGTTCCCCGGCGTTTGCCTGGCGCCGGTTTCAGTCGTCTGAATCGTGCTCCAGGGGCACGGACACGACCCGCCCTTCGGGTGCCTTGTTAGGTTCCGGGAGGGAATTGACGGTGGCGTAGAGGGTGTCACCCCTGACATCCACGTCTGCGGCGAGCGTTGCCGGCAGCACCACGTGTTCCTTGCCGGAGTGGGCAGAAAGCCGGAGCACGCCCGCGCCAAACAGAGACGCCACATAGACGTTGCCCTCATCGTCCATGTCCAGCCCGGTGGGGGACATCACGTCGTCGGCAAACATCTTGACGCGGCCGCTGTGCGGGTTGATCTTGAACACTGCGCCGCGGGCGCCAAGGGCCGGGTCCTCCGGTCCGCCGGGGAGCGATGTCACGTACAGCCAGCCGTCCGGTCCCCGTTTGACGTCGGTGGGTACCGGCTCGAAGTTGTAGGTTTGGCCGGACACGCAGCCGGGCAAGCCCACAGCCTTTGCCTCCGCGGCGGTGAAGCGGTGCGGCCGGGGCGGCAGGACAGCCACTGTTTCGGTCTCGCCGGTCCTCACATCAACCGAGACGATGCTGTTGGCGCCGGCATCGGCCACGTAGATGGTGTCCCCATAGACTTCGATTCCGTAGGGATGGGAGTCCACATGTCCCTTGTAGGAAGCTTCCACTTGCGGTGGCAGCTGTGCCGCGCAGGCGGTGGGAAGGCTCCGGAACCCGTAGGAGTTGCCGGCGTCGGCGTTTTCTTTCGTTTCGAGGGCGGCCAGATCGCCTACGGTACGCTGCTTGCCGTCCGCATCTATGCTGCGGAGGTGACCGGCCAGCGCAATTTTGCCTCCGGTGCCGGCCCCTTGGCTTTCAGCGAAATAGACGGTCTTGCCGCGGCGGTCGCTGCCCGCGACATCCCAGGCGCTCTTTTCGTAGACTGTGGTGACGCTTCCGTTCCGGCCGATCCGCGTTAGTCTGCCGGCGAATTCTTCGCTGACCAGGACGGAGCCGTCATGTCCGTCGCTGATGTGGAGGGGGCTCAGCAGGCCCTTGGCCAGCACGGCGGGTGCCGGCGTCTTCGGGTCCGGGACAGCCTGTGCTGCCGGAGCGAAGGACAGAAGGAGCGAGGCGGCGGCGAAGGCTGCCGTACGTGATCTTTGCTTTTTCATGCTGTCTCCAACGTCAATGGTGATCATCCAGAGCATTGAGACCGTTAGTGGGCCGGAAAGACCCGTTCCCCCTGACGCGCGCAGTCTAGTCCCGCTGGTCCGGAGCTGTCGACGGGCGCGGGAAACCATCCCTGCAGGCGGGGGGAAATTGGGCGCATCTGGCTATGATCAGATCATGCTTGCGCAACCTTCAGCGGCAGATGTCCGTGAGTACCTGACTCAGGCGGTAGCCCTCGCCGAACGGAACGTGGCCGCCGGGGGCGGACCCTTCGGCGCGCTGGTGGTCACCCCTGACGGGACGGTCCATGAAGGAGTAAACCGGGTCACCCGGGACAACGATCCCACCGCCCACGCTGAAGTGGTGGCCATCCGGACCGCGGCGGCGGAGTCAGGCAATTTCGATCTCGGCGGTGCGGTCCTCTACGCCAGCTGTGAACCGTGCCCGCTCTGCCTCGCTGCTGCGCTGTGGGCGCGAATCGACCGTGTGTACTACGCCGCAGACCGACACGGCGCGGCGGCCGCGGGGTTCGACGATGCAGTTTTCTACGAGTATTTCGCCGGTACGCGCCCGGAACTGCTGCCGGTCAGCCACACGCCCGTTCCGACGTCGGGCGTCCCCTTCGACGCTTGGCGCAACAACACTGAACGCACCGATTACTGACGCTGGTGACCGGCCTAACTGCTGATGGGTTCTTGTCCCCGCGCGGGATGCCTGTTGCCGCCGTCGTGCTCCCGTTCCGGAAGCCGGGTGACGCCCTCCACGAGTTCAGCCTGGCTGCCGCACAGCGCGATCCGGATCCAGCCCTCGCCAATAGACCCGAAGGCGGTTCCGGGCGCAAACGAGACGCCGGAATCGGCGAGGAAGCGCCGGACCCAGCCCCGGACATCGCCGCCGCTTAGATGTGACACATCCGCCCACAGGTAGAAGGCCCCCTGCGCATTGAGGAACCGGATGCCTTTGGAGCGCAGGATGGCGGAGGCCGCGTCCCGGTTGGCACGGTAGTGCTCCCGCGCGTGCGCCACGTAGTCCTGCGGGCCGGTGAGTGCGGCCAGGGCCGCATACTGCGACGGCGAGGCAACGCAGGAGACGATGGCCTCCATCACGTTGTTCATCCGCTGCTCCAGACCGGGCGGGCAGACGAGGGCCCCTATCCGGAGTCCGGTCAGGCCGTAGGTTTTGGACAGCGTAAGGGACGTGAATACTCTCGCTTCGCCGGGAACACTGCTGTCAAAGCGCGCCGGGCTGACGTGGGGGACATCGTAGGTGAAGGCCTCATAGCATTCGTCCGAAATGATCCAGAGGTCATGCCTTCGGGCCAATTCCACGAGCTCGCGGGTCAGATCCTCGCCCAGCACCGCACCGAGGGGATTCGACGGCGAATTGAGCATGAGAACGCGTGTCCGGTCCGTGATGAGCGCTTCCACATTCTCGATCCGGGGCTGGAAGTCGTGCTCGGGGTAGAGGGGATACCTGACAGGGACGGCATTGACCAGCCGGCTGGTCATGGCGAAGGTGGGATAGCCGGGATTGGGGATCAGGATTTCGTCGCCCGGGCCGAGGAGGAGGCTCATGGCCAGGTGCAGACCCTGCTGGGCGCCGTCAACCACGTATACCCGGTCGGCTTCGATGCCGGTGCCGGACTGCTCGCGGAATCTGTCAGCGAAGGCTTCCCGGAGAGCCGGGATCCCGGCGTTGGGAGTGTAGTTCGTTTCGTCCCGGTCCAGGCAGGCGATTCCGGCGTCCAGGACATGCCGGGGAAGCGGGAAACCGGGTTCGCCGATGCTCAGCACCACAGCGCCGGGGGTGCGCCAGGCCGCCTCGGTGATTTCGCGGATCTGGTTGACGGGGACATCGCTGATGTGCGGCGCAAGCTCAGGCATGACTGCCATCCTAGCCCCGGCCTGTCGGCTGGCGCACCGGCCGGCACACCGGCCGGCACACCGGCTGGCAGGCCGGCCGGAAGGTCGGCAGGGCGGGGCCGGACCGGGCTGGCCGGCCGCCCCGATATACTGGGAGGCGTGCTTTCTGGACTGGTAATAGTGGACAAGCCGCAGGGATGGACCAGCCACGATGTGGTTGGACGGATGCGGCGGATCGCCGGTACCCGGAAAGTGGGCCACGCCGGAACGCTGGATCCCATGGCCACCGGCGTGCTCGTGGTCGGAATCAACAAGGCCACGCGGCTCCTTACCTACATCGTGGGAACCTCCAAGACCTACACGGCAACCATCCGGCTCGGCGAATCCACCGTCACGGACGACGCCGAGGGCGAGGTCGTGGCCACTGTGAGTGCCGCTGCTGCCACGGAGGACGCCATCCGGGCCGGGATCGCATCGCTGACCGGCGAGATCCAGCAGGTGCCCAGCAGCGTCAGCGCCATCAAGGTCAACGGAGAGCGCGCCTATGCCCGCGTCAGGTCGGGTGAAGACGTAAAGCTCGCCGCCAGGGCCGTGACCATCCACCGCTTCGAGGTGCACGGAATGCGCCGCGAGCGGGGCGGGGACGTGGTGGACATTGACGTCACCGTCGAATGCTCGTCCGGGACGTATATCCGTGCCCTGGCCCGCGACCTGGGCGGTTCACTGGGCGTCGGCGGCCATCTGACGGCGCTGCGCCGGACCCACGTGGGGCCGTACTCGCTGGACCAGGCCCGGACGCTCGAGCAGCTCGCCGAGGAACTCGAAATCCTGGAAATGTCCGAAGCGGCCAGGGCCCTCATGCCCAACCGGGAACTGAGCGCGGAGGAAACCACCGAGATATCGTTCGGCCGCCGGATCGCTGCGGGAGCCCCTGCGGGCTCCGCGGAAGCGGCCACCGCGGACCGTCCGGCGGCCGCGTTCGCCCCCGACGGATCACTCGTGGCCTTGCTTGCTGACACCGGCAGCTTCGCCAAGCCGGTGCTCGTATTCGCGCCCGGAACCGGCGGTTCGCCCACCAGAGAGCAGGCCGGTTAGCCTTGGACGCATATTTCTACATCATCCTGGGCGTCGGACTCCTCTCCACCGTCACCTGCGCGGTGGCGGGAATCCTGAAGAAAGCCCCCAACGATGTCACTATTCTGTCGGTGGGCGCCGTGGAGTTGTCGCTGCTGGTGTACCTCGTCGGTTCGATCGTCCGGGTTATTGCGGGGGAACAGATCGCAGGCGAGGCCTGGGAATTCTGGGGCTATCTCGTCACCGCCCTCATGCTGCCCGTCGCCGCGGTGTACTGGTCCATCCTGGAACGGACCCGCTGGAGCAACTTTGTCCTTGCCGCCGTCGGCGTGACCGCCCTGGTCATGGCCGCGCGAATGAACCAGATCTGGTACTGAAGTGGAAGAAGCACACAACGTGACCGCAACTCCCAAAACCGCCGCAAGCCCCCGGAACACGCGCAACACAGGCCCGGGACGGCTCCTCATCGCGGTGTATGCCGTGTTCGCCATTTCAGCCACAGCGCGGGCCGGCTACCAGATTCTCACCAAGTTCTCCGAGGCGCCACTGGCCTACGTGCTGTCTGCCCTCGCGGCCCTCGTCTATGTCGTGGCCACGGTGTCGCTCGCCAGGCCGGGCCGGACCTGGTTCCGTGTCTCGGTCATCGCCGTGCTCGTGGAACTGGTCGGAGTGATCGTCGTCGGCGCGCTGAGCGTGTTTGACGCCGTCCAGTTTCCGCACGAGACGGTGTGGTCCCTGTTTGGCCGCGGCTACGCCTTCATCCCGCTGATCCTTCCGGTGCTGGGCCTGGTCTGGCTCTACCGCAGGCGGCCATCCGCGCCGGCCGCCTAGCTGCACCCCATCTGGCGGCACCACACCCGGCAGTACTGCACTGCCGCTTACTTCTTGCCGAACAGGTCTCCGAGGATCCCGCCGAGGCCGCCGTTGTTGTTCGTTGACGGCCGCCCGGATGTTGACTGATCCGGCTGGTCCTCGCCCGGCAGATCAACGTCAATGACCTCGCCCGGCGTGACGGAACGCTGCGCCGGTTCGCCCTCCATGCCAGTGGCTGGCTCGGGGCTCTGCGCGGGCCCAGGCGGCTGAGTCGGCTCGGGCTGGTCCGAAGCCGGAACCGGGCTTGCCTGGGACTGCTGTTGCCGGCCTCCGCCCAGAAGGCCGCCGAGGATGTCACCCAGGCCTCCTTGTCCCTGGCCGCCCGCGCCGGCAGCGCCACCC
>NZ_CAKKLY010000087.1 GCF_918698095.1 Arthrobacter sp. Bi83 | reverse complement strand
TCCTTGAGGCCCCGTTTCGCCGTCCGATCAGGGCCGTAAATGTCCGTTCGCGGACTAGGCTGATGGTATGAACGTGGAAGAGACGGACCTCCCCGGCCTCGGCAGGCGCAAGGACTTCATGACAGCCTCCGGTCGGAGGATCGGCGTAGTGGAGCTGCGCGAGGGCCAGACAGAACTGTTCGTTTCCACGTGGGATGATCCCGACACTTGCCAGGCCTCCATTCCGCTGACCGGCGACGAAGCTGCCACCCTCGGCAACCTGCTGGGCGGCCAGCATCTGGCCATGAAGCTGACGGAGGCCCACCGCGAGGTTCCTGGCATCGTGACGAGGCAGTTCTCCATCGCCCCGGACTCACCGTTCCAAAACCAGCCCATGGGCAAGGCATGCATCCGCACCCGGTGCGGTGTTTCGATCGTGGCGATCATGCGTGAAGGTGAGGTGGTTCCCTCACCAGGGCCCGACGTCGTCCTTCACTCAGGCGATCTTCTGGTCGCTGTCGGTACGCAAGAAGGCCTTGATTCAGCGGCCGATATCCTCCGCAACGGCTGACCGTCATGGACCGCCTGGCCCTGACTCTCATCGAACTGGGTGCGGTCGTGTTCTCCCTCGGCCTGCTGGCGAGGCTGGCCGGCCGGATCGGCATGTCTCCCATCCCGCTTTATCTGGTGGGTGGCCTGTGCTTCGGCGCGGGCGGCCTCGTGGAACTGAGCGGGATGAAGGAGTTCGCGCACCTCTCCGGTGAAATCGGCGTCATCCTGCTGCTGCTTATGCTCGGTCTGGAATATACGGCCGCCGAACTGGTCACCGGGCTGCGGAGATCCTGGCAGGGCGGCGTCTTGGACCTGGTGCTCAATTTCGCCCCCGGGGCCGCCCTCGCCGCGATGCTCGGGTGGGGCCTGGTCGGTGCCATGGTGATGGGCGGGGTCACTTACATCTCCTCGTCCGGCATAGCGGCCAAGGTCATCACGGACCTTGGCCGTATCGGTAACAGGGAAACGCCGGTAGTGCTCTCGATCCTGGTGTTCGAAGACCTGGCCATGGCCGTTTACCTCCCGATCCTCACTGCCACACTTGCCGGCGTCAGCTTTCTGGGGGGCCTGCAGACCGTGGGCATTTCACTGGCCGTGGTCACTGTGGTGCTGGTGGTGGCGCTGCGGCATGGTCATCACGTCTCCAAGGCGGTGCACAGCGAAAACTCCGAAGTCTTCCTGCTCAATCTGCTCGGCGCGGCGCTCCTGGTGGCCGGCGTGGCCGCGGCCCTGCAGGTGTCAGCCGCGGTGGGCGCGTTCATGCTCGGGATTGCCATCTCCGGCGCCACGGCCCACAGCGCCACCAGGATCCTCGAGCCCCTGCGGGACCTGTTCGCCGCCATCTTCTTCGTGGCCTTCGGGCTCAATACGGATCCTATGTCCATCCCGCCAGTCCTCGGATGGGCGCTCGTCCTCGCCGTCGTCACCGCCGCGACGAAGATGCTCACCGGGGTGTGGGCCGCCAAGCGGGCAGGCATTGCACGGCCGGGCCGGTTCCGCGCGGGAGCCGCACTGATTGCCCGCGGCGAGTTCTCGATTGTCATTGCAGGCCTCGCGGTCACGTCAGGCGTGGTCCAGGCCGAGCTGGCCGCCCTCGCCACGGCCTATGTCCTGCTCATGGCGATCTTCGGCCCCTTGGCCGCGCGCTACGTCGAGCCGCTGGTCAAGAAGTTCTCCCGCCCTGCAAGGACCGAGACGGTCCGCGCCTGACACCGTCGCTCCGGCGTGTCATCGATGCGCGAGATCTCGGCACTTACCCGGATTCGAAGCGCGGAGATCTCACGTCTCGTTCCGCCACCCGGCCCTGACAAGGGCGTCCAGGACGCGGTGGGCGCACCCGTCGTAGCCATGGGCCTTCACCTGTCCCGCGGTTACGGTGACGGAGGTCCAGCCGATCGCGTCGATGGACTCGTCGCGCCGGATATCCGATTCACGCTGGCGGAGCTCCAGGTGGTGCCGGCCGTCGTAGTTCACCGCCACCTTGAAGCCGGGAAAGGCCATGTCCGGCCAGGCCAGTTCCCATCCCGTCTCATCCATGACCACATGGCTCAGCACGGGTTCGGGGAGGCCGAGCCTGCCGAAGGCCAGCCGGAGCCTGGTCTCGGGCGCAGAGTCGGCGCCAACCCGTGCCAGCTCAAGCGCTGCCTTCGCCTTTCGGATACCCCGGGCGCCTCTGTTAGTCTCCACCTGGTTCCGCAAATCGGCCAAGGAACACAGGGCCAGCCGGTTGCGGCCGAAGCTCCGCGACTGGCTGCAGATGAAGAAGTCCGCGGCGACCACCAAATCTTCCGGCTCGAGTACCGAAGCCAGGTCGAACCAGGTCCTGGCCGGAGTGGTGAGGGGAACGCCGTCGAGCACGGTCAGGTCAGAGCCCCGCAGGTCGAGGCGGTGGCCGGCTACCCCCTTCCGGACGGGTCGCGTCCCGCCGTCCACCCGTGCCAGGTGCACCCGGAACTCATTCTGGACAAACCACGGCAGCGGGCATCGCCAGAGCAGACCGGCTGTTCCGAAGCAGCACACAGTGGAAGGACACATTCCGGCAAGCAGCCGGCAGGTATGCGCCAGGTCCTGTCCCGCGCCCCACGGCACCCGCACCCCGCGGCTTGCCACGCGGAGGTCGCTGCGCCATGCGCGATGTGGTGGCACCCCCTCGGCGAGCTGCTCGACTAGGGTGAAGGACCTGCCCGCGAGAGCGTCGGGTAACGGTTGCGGCTTCCTCATGGGCCATTGTGGGCACATTCGCGGAGGCCGATTCGGGTTATCCACAGTGGGGAGGGGTAGTGCCGCCGCGGAGCGCTCATCGATGCGTGAGGTCTCGGCGGTTACGTGGAGTCAAAGCGCCGAGACCTCACGCGTCGGCGTGAGCCCGGGCGCCAAACCAGAGCGCTAAATGTCCGTGCGGTGGAAGTTCAGGTGGCTGCGGCTCGCGGTGGGTCCGCGCTGGCCCTGGTAGCGGTTGCCGTACTCGCCGGAGCCGTAGGGGTGCTCGGCAGCAGAGGTCAGGCGGAAGAAGCAGAGCTGGCCGATCTTCATTCCCGGCCAGAGCTTGATGGGCAGCGTGGCCATGTTGGACAGCTCCAGCGTGACGTGGCCGGAGAATCCGGGATCGATAAAGCCGGCGGTGGAGTGCGTCAGCAGGCCCAGCCGGCCAAGGGACGACTTGCCCTCGAGACGCGCGGCGATGTCGTCCGGCAGTGTGACGGTTTCGTAGGTGGAGCCCAGCACAAACTCACCGGGGTGCAGGATGAACGGCTCGCCCTCCTCCACCTCCACCAGGCGGGTCAGCTCGGGCTGCTCTTCCGCGGGATCGATGTGGGCGTACTTGTGGTTGTCGAACAGCCGGAAAAAGCGGTCAATCCGGACATCCACGGAGGACGGCTGCACCATCCCGGAGTCGTACGGGTCCAGCACGATCCGTTCGGAATCAATTTCGGCACGAATGTCGCGGTCAGAGATCAGCACACCTTCAAAAATAGCATTGCTGGCGCCCGCGCCTCCCATTAGTGTTGCGAGAACAATCCGGCCGACGGTCTCACGTCACACGGCCAAAATAGAGCTGGGGATATTTTGAAGAAGATTGCGGCCCAGGCCGTTGTTGCGATCATGTGCGCCCTCGCACTGTCGGCTCCGGCGGCGAGCGGCGTTCCGGCGCCGGAGCCCGGCCGTCAGGCTGTTGCCCACCAGGTCGTGACGGCGCAACCCACCCCGGGCGGCACCACTTCCTCTTCGGCCGACGACGGCGGGCCGGCCTCCGCGGCCCCCTCACCCGGGCAGCCGCCCGCCACAGCCGTGGAAGCGGCGCCAGCGCCGCCAGCCCCCTCCGCACTGCCTTCATCGACCGCCTCGGTCCCGGCGGCGTCATCACCTGCCGTGGCCTCGCAACGAACGACGGCCACGGCGCAGGTGACGACCCAGCAGATGACCACCGCGCAGCCGGCCGTCGGACCCCCGGACCCTGCGGCTTCAGGGTCAACCGCCGCCGGCCCGCCTGAACCGGCGTCCATCCCGCCGCTCTCAGCCCCTGCCGGTGCATTCGCGTCCGCGCCGCCGCCGACGCTGGGAGGATCGGCCCAGACAAAGTCGGCCGCGTCCGTTGCCCCGGGAACCCTCACCCCCGAGGCCCTGGTGCCCGACAGCAACGCAGCCCAGGTCGCCGCTGTCTTCAACGCGATCAACACCTACCGGGCATCCCTGGGGCTCGCTGCCGTGAAGTACCACGCGACGGTGGCAGGCTTGGCGCAGGAGTGGTCCGACAGCGTCGCCTCCCGCGAAGTCATCGAGCACCGGGCGAACTTCTGGACGGACGCACGGGCCCTCAGCCCGAACAACGGCGCGGGCGAGGTCATTGCCGTCCGCTGGGACCGCGATGCCGCGCAGCTCGTCGAGTGGTGGAAAGGCTCCCCGGCCCACAACGCCATCCTGACCGATCCGCGTTTCAACGTGGTGGGCATTGGCATCACGTTCACCGACGGAAACTGGCAAACCACCCCGAACCGCTACACCATGTGGGGCGTGGTGAACTTCTTCGGCTATTCAGCCCTCCCCGCCGGGACCACCGCGAGCCCGGGCGGCACCACCGCTCTTCCCGCCGAACCCGCCAGCGTCTGCGATCCCCTGGTCAAACACATGCCGCCCACCCTTGATCTGGCCACGGCATCCATCCGCAGCGCTGGGGACCTCGTCTCAGTGGACGCGACAGGCCAACTCGTCAACCGTTCCTCGTTGGGGTCGGGGCTGTTTGGCCCGGCGGAACCCATCGGCACGGGTTTCGCGGCAGCCAAGACGGTGTTCGTCACGGACTGGGAGCGCGACGGCGTTTTCGACGTGGTGAGCCAGTGGAACGACGGCCGGCTTACGCTGCACTCGGGTGTGCTCACGGGCGGATTCCTGCCGCCCGTGACGCTGGGCCAGTCCGGCTGGGCGGGCCTCACACTGGCGGTCGGCGGCTGGTGCTCAACCAACAGGCTGCCCCAACTCCTGGCCCTCGACGCCGCGGCCAACCTCTGGCTGTATCCCAACCAGGGCAGCGGCGACCTCGTCCAGCGCACCCTGATCGCCTCCGGCGTCTCCGCGACGCGGCTAGCCATGGCCGATTACGACGGCGACGGGTTCCAGGATCTGCTGGCCCGCCAAGGTGACGGCACCGTATCCCTCTACCGGGGTTCCGGCCGCCTGTCACCGGTAGCCGAGGCGCGGGGCGTCGTGGCGGGCGGCTGGGGTGACGTGTTGGCCATCCGTGCGCTGCGTGGCGTCACCGGACCCTATTCCACCGGCCTGGCCATCCAGCGGGCCGGCGACGCCGTACAGTACTGGGATCTCAGCGGCGGGGCGCTTGCGACGCCCTCAGCTGTTCCCGGAAACTGGGCAGGCCACCGGCTGGCGCAGTAGCCCGCGGCGCAGTAGCCCAGCGGAACCGGAGCGCCGGCAGCGGGGTCTCAGACCGCCGTCGGACGCTCTTCCAGTACTGCCGGGAGCCGTCCAATCTGCGCTACATCTTCCTGCAATCTCCGCTGGACCGCGGTGCGGGTGAAGGTCCGGAGTCCCTTGAGCGGGGCTTCGAGCGCAAAGCGCACCCGTGTTCCGCTGCCCTCGGTGCTGAGGTAGAAGCCGCCGCGCGACAGGGACGGGCCGGCCACCACCTGGAACTGGATTTCAGCACCCGGCCGGGCCTGCGTGATTTCGTAATCCCCCGCAACCGGGTGCCCGCGCAGGCCCATCAGCGTCACCTGATATCTGGCCCCCGGCGCCCCGGCAGGACCGGAGCTCAGGCTGATGCTGCGAATAGTCGGCTGCCAGCGGGGAAGGTTCAGTCCGTTCAGGAGAAAGGAGTAGACGGTGATGGCATCGCGCTGAACGAAAACCTCGTGTTCCGCAAATGCCATGGGATCCTTTCGACGTCGGCCCTGTCCGTGTAGCCCGTTCCCCCGTTCTGCAGCTAACGGACATCAGGATAGCCACCGGCGCCCGGGGCCCAGCGAAAGAGGACCGGGCCTTTACCGAAGAGTTACGGGGAGACGGGACGGAACTGCGTCGGCGGCGCTCCGGCGAGGACACGGAGAGCCTGTGGGCAGAGCGGCACCGCAACTGCGCTAAGCTAGGTTCTGCGCCGGCGGAATCCGGTGCGCTGCGGCTGTAGCTCAATGGTAGAGCGCTAGCTTCCCAAGCTCGATACGCGGGTTCGATTCCCGTCAGCCGCTCCATTTCTCCCCAGTCCCCGCCGGCACGTTTCACGGCCGCCCGGGCCGTTCCCTTTCAAGGGCGCGTTTGGCAGTTACCTGTATGGTCAGAAGTCAGGAACTTCTTCGGTTCCGCTACAGGAGCAATCATGGCTGACAAATCCCCCCGTCAAGCAGCATCCAAGAAATCCGGCAAATCCATCAAGGAAAAGCGCGCCGACAAGAGGGCCACCTCAGCGCCGGCCAGCTCGCTGGACAAGACTTCAGCCAAACCGATGCCGGCAAAGAAGAAGTGACGGGTTCGCCGAACCATCTCACCCTGGGCGTGGTTGCCTCGTCGCGCAAACCCGACGAGCGCCGCCTGCCCCTGCACCCGCTCCACCTCGAGCGGATTGCGCCGGAGCTGCGCCAGCGGTTGATCCTGGAGCGTGGCTACGGCGAACGCTTTGGCTTGTCCGATGCCCAGCTCGGCCCGCTGGTGGGGCGCCTGGCCAGCCGGGAAGAGCTTGTGGCGAAAGCCGACGTCGTGCTGCTGCCGAAACCGCAGCCCCAGGACCTCGCCGAACTCCGCGACGGCCAAACCCTCTGGGGCTGGCCGCACTGCGTCCAGGACCGGGCCATCACACAGCTGGCCATCGACAAGAAGCTCACCCTCATCGCCTTCGAGGCCATGAACCACTGGGCCAGCGACGGCGGCTTCGGCCTCCACGTTTTCCACAAGAACAACGAGCTGGCCGGCTACTGCTCGGTGATCCACGCCCTGGCGCTCACCGGGTCGACGGGAGACTACGGACGGCGGCTCAGCGCCGTCGTCATCGGTTTCGGTGCCACCGCGCGCGGGGCGGTAACTGCCCTGAACGCGCATGGCATCCACGACGTCCAGGTGCTCACCAACCGCGGCGTCGCTGCTGTGGGCTCCCCCATCCACTCGGTGCGGATCACGCAGTTCGACCACGACGACAAGGCGCCGTTCCTCAGCCAGGTCATCACCGAGCGTGGCCGCGTCCCCCTGGCGCCGTTCCTGGCCGAGAGCGACATCGTAGTCAACTGCACGCTGCAGGACCCGAACAATCCGCTCACCTATCTGCAAGCGGACGACCTCGGGGCGTTCCGTCCCGGCAGCCTGATCGTGGATGTTTCCTGCGACGAGGGCATGGGTTTCAGCTGGGCCAAGACCACCAGCTTTGCCGAACCGATGTTCACCGTGGGCGACCACATCGATTACTACGCGGTGGACCACAGCCCGTCCTACCTGTGGAACTCCTCAAGCTGGGAAATTAGCGAGGCACTCCTGCCGTTCCTGGAAACCGTGATGTCCGGGCCGGCTGCCTGGCAGGAGAACGAAACCATCAGCCGCGCCATCGAAATCCGCGACGGCGAGGTCATCAACAAGGACGTACTGGAGTTCCAGCGGCGCGCGGCGGACTACCCGCACGCGCCGATTCCGGAAAGCTAGCACTGCCGGCCAACCGGCGCTGCCGGCCAATTGGGGCCGCCGGCCAACCGGCGCTGCCGGCCAATTGGGGCCGCCGGAAGGCCAGCCGCTAGGCGGCGGCCCGCTGCACCACCCGCAGCAGGCGCCGCCGGTCCCGGAAGTCCACCTTGAGCTTCAGCTCGCCCCGGCGGGCAAGCACGACGGCGACCGTCGCCGATGCGAGCACCGGCACCCCTCCTGCCACCAGCAGGGCGGCGTGCGGACCAAAGTGTTCGGCGATGCTTCCGATCATGGGTCCACCGATGGCCTGTCCGCCGATCAGAACCATGATGTACAGGCTCATTACCCTGCCACGGATCGCCATGTTGGAGCTGGTCTGGACCAGCTGGTTGGACGCCGTGAGGAACATCAGACACCAGAATCCGGACAGCACCATGGCCGCGCCGAACCATGCCAGCGACGGCGTGAAGGCTGACAGGCACAGCATGAGGCCGTACATTCCGGCGCCCAGGACCACTGACCGCAGCCGGAGCTGGCGCCGTCTGGTGGAGGCGATTGCCCCTGCCAGCGCACCCAAAGCGACCAGGGCGTTCAGCATGCCGTAGCCGCCGGCACCGATGCCATAGACATGGTCCGCGAACGCGGCCAGCAGCACGGGCAGGCTCATGGCGAACACGGCAATGAATCCTGCCATCAGCCACGGCCAGTAGATGGTGGGTTTGCTGAGCGCATACCGCAGCCCTTCGCGGAGCATGCCCTTGCGCTTCGGTGCGGGGGCGCTGATGAACAGCTCGTCCTTGCGCAGGAGAAGGAGCATGGTCACCGTGGAACAGCACGCAACGGCATTGGCGGCGAAGGCCCACCCGGCGCCGACCGCGGTGAGGAGCACGCCCGCGACTGCGGGCCCTATCAGTCCACCCAGCTGGAAGGTTGTGGAGTTCACGCTGATGGCATTCCGCAGGTACCGGGGGCCCACGAGTTCATGGACGAACACCTGCCGGGCCGGCTGGTCCAGCACTGTGACCAGGCCCAGCACGAACGCTATGACATACACATGCCACACTTCTATGGCTCCGCTGAGGGCCAGCCCGGCGAGAGCGGCCGCCAAGACCGCCGCCATTGACTGGCAGCTGATCAGGATCCTGCGTTTCGCGAACCGGTCCGCAATCATGCCGCCCCAGGGTCCCAGCACCAGGGACGGCGTGAACTGCAGCGCCACGGTGAAGCCGACGGCGGTGACGGAACCGGAGAGCTGAAGCACCAGCCAGTCTTGGGCGATCCGCTGCATCCACAGGGCAATGACTGCCACAAAGTGTCCGATCGCGAAGATCCGGAAGTTGGGAACGCGGAGGGAGATGAACGTGTGACGCCATGGGAGGCGCTCGCTGACGACGGCGACGGGCTGGGTGACGGTGGCCGTTGACGGCGGTGGGGGTGTCACAGGAAGTCCTCAGGAGAGCGGGCTGACGGGGGTGCCTCTAACGCTAGAGTTGGAGCTGATGATTATGGAAGACTATTGGGCTTATAAGTAGCATTGCTGAACGTAATGCATGCCCCGACAGACCCCACCC
>NZ_CAKKLY010000086.1 GCF_918698095.1 Arthrobacter sp. Bi83 | reverse complement strand
CCACCATGCTCCACACCCCCGCCGGCGCGGACGACTTCTCCCGCGCCCGCCAGCTCGGCGAGCTCAACTCTGTGGTCTCCTCCACCCACGGCATGGCCTACCTCGCCGAGGCCTACACCGGCTGGCCAGCATAGTGAATGTTCGCTGTCCTGCCCACGGAACCCCAGGGCAAGTCCGTCGTGGTTGGTCTAGTCCCGCAGCAGATAGCTGCCGCAATCTGGCCTAAATGCGCCTTCGCGAAACTGAGCTGCATGTCCTACGCATAGCGACTCTAAGTGCAGGTGCCCCTGCTTTGCTGGCAGCCCTGGGCTCGCTTGTCCCTAACCCCGAAACTCGCCTTGACCTTAGGAAGTGACTTCGTGCCGGCTATCATCAGCCTCGAGTCTCAGAACAACGACTCGACTTTTGCCAATATCTGGCAGGAGTTGAAGTGGCGTGGCCTGGTCCACGTCTCCACTGACGAAGCGGAGCTGGAAAAGCTCCTCGCCGGTGCACCAGTGACGTACTATTGCGGCTTCGATCCCACCGCGCCGAGCCTCCACCTGGGTAACCTGGTCCAGATGCTCGTGATGCGACGGCTGCAGCTGGCCGGACATAAGCCCCTCGGGCTTGTGGGCGGTTCCACCGGCCTCATCGGCGACCCCCGCCCCACAGCCGAGCGCACGCTGAACACCAAGGACACCGTGGCCGAATGGGTGGGCTACCTTCAGGCGCAGGTGAGCCGGTTCCTCAGCTTTGAGGGCGCCAACGCAGCCCGCATGGTCAATAACCTGGACTGGACCGCGCCGCTGAGCGCCATCGACTTCCTGCGTGAGGCGGGCAAGCACTTCCGGGTGGGCACCATGCTGCGCAAGGACGCCGTGGCCTCGCGGCTGAACTCTGATGAAGGCATCAGCTACACGGAGTTCAGCTACCAGATCCTGCAGGGCATGGACTACCTGCAGTTGTTCCGCGACCACGGCTGCATGCTGCAGACCGGCGGTTCGGATCAGTGGGGCAACCTCACCAGCGGCACCGAGCTGATCCGCAAGGTGGAGGGCAAGAGCGTCCACGCCCTGGGGACACCTTTAATCACCAACTCGGACGGCACAAAGTTCGGCAAGAGTGAGGGTAACGCCATCTGGCTCGACGCCGGCATGTGCAGTCCGTACGCCTTCTGCCAGTTCTGGCTCAACACCGCAGATGCTGACGTTGTGGACCGGCTCAAGGTGTTCACCTTCCTGACCCGCGCCGAGA
This sequence comes from Arthrobacter sp. Bi83, assembly GCF_918698095.1. Lineage (GTDB taxonomy): Bacteria > Actinomycetota > Actinomycetes > Actinomycetales > Micrococcaceae > Arthrobacter. The sequence goes on along the minus strand of NZ_CAKKLY010000086.1, from coordinate 8,300 downwards.
TCGAAGACATTGCAGCCGCTGTGGCCGAACGGCCCTTCGCCCGTGAAGGCCAGCGGAAACTCGCCTTCGAAGTCACTGCCCTGGTCCATGGCGTCGAGGCCACCGAAAAGGTCATCGCCGCCTCGGCTGCACTGTTTGGCAACGGTGACCTGTCCGCACTGGACAAACAGACGCTCCGGGCGGCCACATCCGAACTCCCTTCCACCACTGTCCAGGTGGACGCAATGGGAATCATCGACCTGCTGGTTGCCTCCGGGCTCTCCGACAGCAAATCTGCTGCCCGCCGCATCGTCGGCGAGGGCGGGGCCTACGTGAACAACGAAAAGGTGCTGGACCCTGAAGCCGTGATCTCCGAGTCCGAACTCCTGCATGGGCAATACCTGCTCCTCCGCAGGGGCAAGAAAAACCTAGCCACCATCCACGTGCGTTCGTCGGGCCGAAAGGACTGATTCGCCAGGAAACCCACTACCTTTTCCGGCGTGGACTTGGGGCTGCAATCCACACGGGACTTGCAGCACCTCGGACGAAGCTTTATCGGACGATACAGCCGAAACAGATGCTTTATGGGTGACATCACTTGACTTGGCTCACGTCTCCTGACCTCCTTATGCGTCGCGGCGACCCGCGGTGTGGTGCTCTGAATGGATGCTTTTACCAGAAGGGTTTGGCCTAAGGTCGCCGATGTGGTGTTTATCAGGCGGGTGCGGACGGCTTCTGGGGCGACGGCAGTGCAGCTCGCAGAGTATGTGCACGGCCGTCAGCGGATCATGGCGCACGTTGGTTAAGCGGCACCGAGGCTGAACTCGGTGTGCAGTGGGCACGGACTCACGGATCCGGTTCCGGACCTGGTGGTCGCCCGGGTGGTAGAACCCACCTCGCTGCTCGATGCCGGCAGGGTTCTGCGGGACCTCGGCCAGGCTCCTGCCAGCTGTGCAACGATGAAGCGGACGCTCGGCCGGGCTGCCGCGTACAAGCACCGCGGCCAGGTCGCGACCTGGTGTTTCCAGCACCGACGGGGACGTTTCCTTGGGCTCTACAACGTCACCACGCTGTATTTCGAGGCGGAGAACGAAGACGAGCCGCCCAAGGTCAGGTGCTCCAAGGAACGCCGCGTCGACCCGCGGATCGTTGTCGGGCTGCTGGTGGACCGGGGCGGGCTCCCGGGCTGACTGATATGGTCGTGGTCTCCGACGCGGGGATGCTCCCGGCGGGCAATCTGCGCGAGCTGGACGAGGCGAACCTGCGGTTCATGGTCGGTTCCCGGATGACGAAGGTTCCAAACGATCTGGCCTCGCGCTTCGCTGCCGCGGCGACGCATTCACCATGGGCAGCTGATCGATCCCATTACACCGAGAACTGAACACAAGCCGGAGAACGACCCCGACCTGCGCGCCGAGTCTGTCTGGGACCCCGCCGCGCACCCGGGATCCTGCCGGGCGGTATGGGCCCACTCCCGCAAGCGAGCCGTGCATGACAACACCATGCTCACGGCGCAATAGAACCGAATCCGGGAGGTCATCGAGGGCCAGAAATCAGCCCGAACTCCACGCTTCATCAAGACCACGGGCGGCAAACGAAGCCTGGACGAACCCTCCCTGGCACGGGCACGGCAACTGGCGGGGCTGAAAGGCTACGTCACGACCGAGCAGCAGGCCATTCTCCGACGCACTTCAAGCCCAAGAGTCACGCACTATGCAAATAGGCCAAGTCAGGTCGGACGATATAGCCGGAACCAGGTGCTTTACGGGCGACATCACACTGCCACCGCATGACCTCAACTCTAGGATCGTGCGGCGGCAGCGCGTACCTGACGATGAGGTGTGCCTGGCCGTGCATCACTGCCAGGCACTTCAATCCCGCGGCGGCTATTAGAACGGGTAGGGCGCGATTTCCGGACGCAGGGTTAGCCACTGGACTTCGGTGAATGCTTCGATGTTTGCCGCAGCCCCGCCGAAGCGCGACCCTGTTCCGGACGAGCCGACGCCCCCGAAAGGCGCGTTTGCCTCGTCGGATACGGTTTGTTCGTTGATGTGAATTTTGCCGGAATTGATGCGATCGGCGATCTTCATTGCCTGGCCGACTTCGCCGAGAATGCCTACAGAAAGCCCGTAGTCGTTCGCGTTTACCAGTTCCACCACCTCGTCTTCGGTCGAGTAGGACATGACCGGGGCTACTGGCCCGAAGATTTCTTTTGCGAAGGCAGGATTCGTCAGTTCCAGGTCGACCAGAACGGTGGGGCGGTAGAAGAGGCCGTCATAAGTGCCGCCAGCTGCGACCCTCGCACCTTCTGTAACCGACTCTTCAACGATGCTATGAATGCTGGCAAGCTGGCGTTCGTCGATAATCGGTCCAAGGGCGACGGTGCCGGATGTCGGGTCGCCTACGGGAATGCCCTGCGCTTTGGCAGCGAGCCGTTCTACATACGCCTCGTACAGTGATTCATGGACAAAGTGGCGTCCCGTTGCCATGCAGATCTGACCTTGATGCATGAAGGAGCCAAAGGCTCCGGCCGAGGCTGCCTGGTCGAGGTCTGCTCCGGGGAGCACGACGAGTGCGTTGTTTCCGCCGAGTTCCAGATGCGCCCGCTTCAGGTGCCTGGCTGCGGCTTCGCCCACCTTGCGTCCCGCGGCGGTTGACCCGGTGAACGATACGATCCGTACTTCAGGTGCTTCTACAACCGCCGCGCCGATGTCTCCACCGCCTGGCAGCAGCTGTAGCAGGCCGGCCGGAAGTCCCGCTTCTTCGAAGATGCGCATCAGGGCAACACCGCCGCTGACGGCGGTGCGCGGATCCGGCTTGAGCAGTACGGCGTTACCCAGTGCCAAGGCCGGCGCTACGGATCGGATCGACAGAATCAAGGGAAAGTTATAGGGCGCAATCACGCTAACGACGCCCGCAGGCCTGCGCCGCGCAAAAGACCAACGGTCCTCGTTAGAGGTCAATACCTCACCATGAGGATGGGACGGCAGCGCGGCTGCTTCCCAGCATTCGTTAGCGGCGATGTGGGTTTCCAGGGCGGCCTTGGCTGGAATCCCGCCTCCTTCCCGCACAATCCACTCATGAACCTCGGCTGCATGTAGCTCCCAGAGATCTCCTGCCCGGCGCAAAACAGCAGCCCGTTTTTCCGGTTTGGTATTCGCCCAATCAGCCTGGGCTGCCGCTGCAGCCTTGGATGCCTCCGCGACATCCTCAACCGAAGCAACACCGACCCGTCCAAGAACCTTGCCTGTCGCGGGCTCCACTACGTCCTGAACTCCGCCACCGCCGGTAATCCACCGGTTAACGAAGATCTTTCCATCCCACAGGGATGTTTCCAGCAGGCTCACAATACTCTCCTAATTGATGTAAATTCTAAAAAGTCTCTTGGTAACGCACGTGCCGCCCCAGTTACATTGCCTGGCCTAGAGATGTGGCCGGACCCGGCAAAATGGGTGGCGGTGGCTGTAGGACATGCTGTCAATGCCGTGTAGGGGCCGAGCAGACTTCACACCCTAATTGCCCCTATTGAGTTGTTCGATGTGGTCCAAACGATCAAAATGTGCCCGCTTTTCAACGAACTTGCCGTCTTTTATCCTGAAGAGGTTGCACATGGACATACGCAGGTGTGCCCCCTTGGGCGGAATACCAAAGATTTCCCCGCTCTGATCTCCCTCAAAAAGGATGTATGCAACGACGTTGTTGCCTTCAGCGATGGTTTCAATGTCCATGCTGTAGCCATCAAAAGCATCCAGATTCTTCTTTTCGGAAGCCAGAAACCCTGAAATTCCGCGGCGCGGCGTGTCGACCTGGTTGTAGAACACAAAGTCTTCATGACACATCGCTGCCGCAGCATCTAAGTCCTGGCGTCTGAGTGCATCATAGAAATCTAGGACGAGGTTCTTGTTCTCTTTCAAGCTCATGAGATTTCCTATTCGCGCATATGCTTGCTGCTGATTATTTCGACGAGGGGCCTGGTAGGGCTCGTAAGCCCGAAAACGTCACTTCTAACCCAGGACGGTCGACTGCCCGGGCTCCAGAGCCCTGATCCTGTCGCCGAGGCCCTCTCGCTCAAAGAGATCCGCCAGTTGAGATGAGGTTTGCGAGAAATGATCCCACGAGTCCGCATGCACGGGGACGATGGTCGCCCCTTCAAGAACAGCGGCGGCTTTGACGGCATCTTCATTGCTGAGCGTCAAGTAGTCCCCGCCCAATGCCTCGAAGCGGGCGCCGCCAACAAAGAGAACCGCAACCTGAATCGGGCCGCACTTTTGTTGAACTTCTTCGACGACATCAAGCCAGGAGTTATCACCGCTTATGTAAGTGGTCGGAATGCCGTTGCCTGTCAAAACGAATCCAATAACTGGCCCCGAAACCTGCCAGACCCCGTCCGGGCCGTGAAGCGCGGGAACGGCGGTGACCGTCAGTTCCCGGCCGTCGGGCATCTGTACGACAACCGATGCGTAAGGGTCCAAGCCGGACACGTTTTCACCAAACTTTGCGGCGGCTTCCACCGTCGTCAAACCCTGGCTCGAGTTCGCGAGGAACCTCCGTCCCGAATGGTCGAGGTTGTCTTCATGCTCATGCGACGCGAGCACAAGATGAACCGGTTGCAGCTCTTCCGGAGTGAAGGCCGGACCCGCCGTCTTGACCAGAGTGATGGGGACATCCTCGCGGGAATACGACTGCGGGGGATCAAACGTGGGGTCAATGACGATACGAAACCCGTCGATGTCCAAGACGGCGGTTGGACCGCCAACGAGAGTTATCTTAAGAGACATAATTGCGCTTTCAGTTCGGCAAATTGATGAGTTGCAGGTCAGGGTAGTGCGTCCGCCAGGTCCGTCCCTGTCGCTAGCGGACGTCTTCGCGCCCCAGGAGAGTGGCGTCCTAGCTTCTGACCTCGGGGATGTCTGATGCATCCTGTTCGGCAACCGGAGAGGCGGGACGGGCATTTGCCACCGATCCAACCTTGGAGAAGGTGGCCCAGACCACGCCTGCCAGGCCGGCAAGGACCACCAGCCACGGAAGGAGCGTGGGCACCCCTTCCTTTGCTCCGGTCAGGAGGTCCCAATTCGTGACGGCAAGAAATGCAGCGCCCGCAAGTCCAATGCCGCCCAGCACAGGAGCGATAACTCCACTCCAGAGCCGGAGCTCGGTCCGGTTCCTGCGCAGGAAGAAGACGAGCACTGCGAACGAGGTTGCTGCCTGCATGACGAGTACGCCAAGCGTGCCGACCCCAATAAGCCAGGCATACAGCTCAGCGAATGGATCCGCGCCGGCGAGCATGAACAAGCCAAGAATGACGATTGATACGGCCGTGACCGCAAGGCTCGCCCGGTGAGGCGACTGCCAACGGGGGTGGGACCTGCCCAGGGACCGGGGCAGGGCACCGGCCCGGCCCAAGGCAAAGTTATACCGCGAGAGGGTGTTGTGGAATGCAACCAGCACGGCGAAAGAGCTGGTGACCAGGAGTACGTTCATCAATACAGTGGCCCAATGACCCACGTATTGCGTGTTTACTGCGAAGACAAAGTTGGCCGGATCTTCAGCGGCTGCCGTCTGTACTGCCTCGGTGCCGTGTGCGAGACCGATGGCCCATGTTGAGATCGCGTAGAAGACGGCGATCAGGGTTACGGCTGCATAGGTGGCGCGGGGAACGGTTCGCTGGGGGTCCTTCGCTTCCTCGCCATAGATGGCAGTTGCCTCGAATCCAACGAAACAGCTCGCCGCAAAGAGCAAGGCAACGCCGAGACCGTCAGAGAAGACATTGCTGGGCTGGAAGGCGTCAAAGTTGATACCGGAGGCTCCTCCTTGGGCGAGAACTCCGACGTCGAAAACTCCGAGGATGAGGACCTCGCCGATCATGAGGACTCCGAGAACTCTTGCGCTGAGGTTGATTTCCATGTAGCCCAGGATGGCCACCCCCGCCCAGGCGATCAGCGACCAGACTTTCCAATCCAGCTGTAGTCCCGTCAAATCAGCAACAATGGCGCTAGTAAAGAAACCAAGGATTCCGTAAAGGGCAATAAGCATACAGGTATAGGACAAAAGGGCGAGTGCAGCACCAACAAACCCCGCGGTGCGGCCGAAGCCCGACTCAAGGTAGGCGGCAAATCCCGCAGTGCTCGTGACAAATCGGCTCATGGCCGCGTAACCGACGGCGAAGAGGATCAGCACCAAGCCCGCGATGAGGTAGGCACCAGGCGCGCCGACTCCTAGAGACGCAAACGCAACAGGAGAAGCGCCAAGGGTCGCGGCCAGCGGAGCTGCGGCTGAAACAACGAAGAAAACGATACCGGGCACTCCAACAGCGTTGCGCTTCAGCGCACCCACTGTCTCGACCGTTGCCGGGGAGGAGTTGGACATGAAGTTGACCTTTCAAAGCAAGGATAAGGCGACGGTCCTGTCAGGGCGGACGCTGCGAAAGCTACTGGTGACAACTGGAACGATGGGTGACTGCTTTGTCCTCAGTCCTGACGCGCTGGGACAAAAGCACCTGGTTGATTGGGCTGGACCATCAGGCCGCTTCAGTCAAGATGGATGTCAGTGACGGAGCGGTGTGACTGCGGCGTTGGGCTCGCGCGATTCCTATTCTGCAGCCTGCCCAGCGCCAGCCCCGTGCCAGCATGACCTGCCTGGCCTACAACGCCCAGCGACAAAATGGGGGAATCAAGTTGTAGGGGCACTCTCCTGTCCGGGCTGCCTGCAGGAGATCTTCAGCCGCGGTGAAGTCCTGTCTCTTCAGCCCGACATCGCATGCAGCAGGAAGACCTGAATACGTGGCCTTGTGGGACTGGATAGTCATCATCGTATGTACGCGCCTTTCCGCTAGCGCTTATCCTTAGGAGTGGGATAAAACAAGCATGATTGCCGTCACAACAGTGAACAATGGACAAACTGCGATCGCCCGATCTTCACTGCAGATCAGGAGGTTCACAAGGAGGAAGACGTGGACATTCGCCAGCTGCAGTACGTGGTCAGGCTAGCTGAGACACTTCATTTTGGCCGGGCTGCCGAATCGCTGCACATAGCCCAATCAGCGTTCAGCACGCAGATCGCCCGTCTTGAGCGGCAGATCGGCGCCCAGTTGTTCGATCGGTCGGCGAATCGGGTCACCATTACGGTCGCCGGCGAAGCTTTTGTCCGCCGCGCACAGGAGATTCTCGCCCAGATGGCTGATGCAAGCCAGGAAGCCAAAATTCTCCACAGCATAGGGCAGAATCAGCTCAAGATAGGGCTCTTCTACGAATCCGCGGGCGAACTAACACCCCTCATCATCAACGCCTTCCGGCAGGCCATGCCCCATGTCGATCTCTCATTCCGTGAACTCACGATGAGCGATCAGGTAGAGGCCCTCGCCAGTGGTGATGTGGACGTGGCCTTCGTTCGCTCCCCAATAGCGGACTCGCGTGTGCAGCTCCTCGAGCTCTTTGCAGAACCCCGCTACGTCGGGCTCGCGAAGGATCATGAATTGGCTGACCGTACGGAGGTGTACACCGAAGACTTGGTGGACCAGGCCTTTGTGGTCGCTTCGCCAATGGCTCCACCCCTGTGGCGCGGATACTGGTCCTTTGACGACCTGCGTGGCGGACCTGGCCGGGTCGCTGCCGAAGTTGACAGCGTCCCTCAAAGCCTGAACGCAATCGCATTCCAAGGAGCGGTGGACACCTTCCCCGGATCTGCAGCCCGCCTACAGCGGCCGCCTGGAGTGGTGTACAGGAGGATTGCTGATGGAACCTACTCACCCAGTGCTTTAGCCACTCGAGCTGGTGAGCGGCGCCTTCACGTGGAGGCCTTTCGTCAGGTGGGAAAGCAACTGGCGATCACTTCACTGAAGGTTGTACCCGAGGCCGTCCGCGTGGTGGAGGCGCCGTCGGGGACGCCCCGTACTGCTTGAGGCAGCCCGGACGATCCAATCTAACGTGCTGCCAGCAGCCGCGAGAGATGATCAGTCTCGCGGCTGCGCTAGAAAACACTTGTGGCTGCTCTTCCTGCCCGGCAACCCGGCGACGCGGCAGTGACAGCGAAAAATCTCTACGGTGAACAGGCAAGAAGCCGCGATTGGCCAGCTCAAGAGAGCATATCTGCGTTTGCTCTCCGTTCACTTGCGCCAATAGTCCCGGTGGTCGTGGACCTTGAGACGGGTGCATTCATGTAGGCGTAAGCCCTGGGTGAGAAGCCCATGCCGTACACCTGTTATGCGTCGCATTGTTTAGCGATGGGGGCGTCTTTGCCGGTGACGATGCAGGTTTCCCCGTCGGTGTCTTGATTTAGTGCCGTTGGCGGCGTCAGGCTGACGATGACTGGATACAACGAACGGC
>NZ_CAKKLY010000085.1 GCF_918698095.1 Arthrobacter sp. Bi83 | reverse complement strand
GGATTCGATGCCGGCCTTGGCCAGCAGGTGGGACAGCATCAGCCCGGCCGGGCCTGCCCCCATGATGGCCACCTGCGTGGTGATGGTCTTGCGTGTTGCCATGACTGGATCTCGCTTCGTTGCGGGCTTAAATGTTCGAGCTTGGGTCCCAGTATGAGCTTCGCAACCTTGATATAGAGCGAATCATTCCGTTGAGCGGAAGCCTTCACGAGACTCCGAGATCCCGGGCGATCCCTCGAGCGGCTGTCTGCATGGCAGGGACGAGCGCCTGGAGGCGCAACTCGCGCAAAGGAACCACGACGCCGAGCGAAGCCACCGCGTAATGCTTGCGATCGAGAATGGGCACCGCGATGCCCCAAGTATCGGTGTCCACCACACCAGCCAACTGCGCGAACCCTTGCTGTCTCGTTTCGCTGAGTATCGCCCGCAAACAGCCAATGCTGACCCTGCCATCAGCGTCATGAAAGTAGTCAAGGTATTCGGCTTGGAGTGTTCTGTCCTGATTCGCCATGAGTGCCAGCCCGGCAGACGATATATGCACCGGCATCCTCCCGGTCACCTGTGCTCGGTTAGTAACGGATCCCCGCCTGGACAGGCGCTCGACGAAGAGAGTCTCCCAGCGGTCCAAAATTGCGAGGTTAACGTTCTGGTTCAGGACCTGCTGGATGTCCTGCATGAATGGCATGGCCGCTTGCGTCAGTGCCAGCGTAGGAGACGTACGGTTGGCCAGCTCCCAGAGCCTGATCCCAGGGCGAACCATTCCGCCCGGGCCAGCCTCTAAGAGCCCGTGGCCGGCAAGTTGCCCGACCAATCGGTGCGTCGAGGTCAGCGGCAGAGCCGCTCGGCTTGCCAAGTCCGAAAGGGACAGAGCGCCGTCCTTTGGAAAGGCACTGATCAACCGGACAATCCTGTCTACCACCGAGTCGCCCGAAGGTGAGTTCGCCAAGGCTGCGCCTTTCGCTTAGTTATCCGAACGTAGCTTCTCTGGTCTTCATGAACAGGGGTGACACCCTTCCACGAATCAAACGTCAGGCGAAGGCAAGTTGCCCGGGCCTAAAAAGACTCACGCCTACATGAAAAAGCATCAGAAGCTGCCGCAGTATGAGGCGACAACCGTTCACTACAGTGATTCTAAGGTGAAATGGCTTGCAAAAGCAGTGGCCGGTTGATAGCGAAAGACGATCGGCCGATCGCGAGTACAGTGTTGCAGAGCGCACCTATTCGTTCGAGAATGAGATTAGCAATCTGCAAACCGAAATCCATAATTCCTCATTTTCGTTTGCCCCGTATTTGCGGGCGACGAATTAGGCGCTAAATACCGATTACGACCAAGGAAGTGCGGCCCACGTGACTCATCAGCCAAAATATTCTCCTGCCGTAACTCATCACGTTCCCACCGGCCAACACGCCCCGGCTAGCGGTTGGTGGAGTCCGGAAACGGAGCCAGAGCCATTCCGCTACCTTCAACGAGGAGAAATAATGCCCGCGTTAGATGGCGACCAGACAATCTGGAAGCTGATGCTGGAACTCGAACCATCACAACGCATCCGATCCAGTACCTACCGCCCCGTGCCAGCAAACTCTCTATTGGTCGAAAACACCTAAGAAGCGATCATCATGAAAAGCAGACTTCTTGTGCAGGCAAGGAAAGAACATATGCAGGCAAGGACATCTTGGGGCGGCGGCAACGGTTCGAGATCAGATATGTCCTCGTCGACACCCCTACTCCTGCGGACAACGTCGGGCGACGGTCAATTTGCCAACCAAAGCCGGAATTGCGCGCCCCTGCCTGGGAACCAGGATAAACCGAATGACAGCGATCTGGATGATCTTTTGTGACGTTAAATGTTTGATAAAACGCAAGCTCTGGTAGCTAATGGGACTGCAATCGCTGGCAAGAAACCATTGGGTTATGAGTTGGATCGACCGGTACCCACACCCAGATGCTGCCTTCGGGCTATCAACAATCAAAGGACTCGACAATGATGGCGCTAAAGAGCCGGGATGGCAAGCAAAAGAAGCTACAACGAGTCGACTAGTTGTTAGGGAAGATTGTCAGAATAGTGGAAGCAGGATACGTTGTGCGTATTGGCGAGGTAGAAGCAGTCATGACTTCTGGATACTTACTGTGGTTGAAGGCCTCAGGATCCGAAACCCGTGCACTATTCGGCCCTGCTCTCGGTCAGCTTGTTTCCTCTCACCGACCCGAACGGGAAAGCCTGTCCTTGCTCGGACCGGCCAACATCGCACAGCCGTGTCCTCGCGGGGACGCATGACACCACAAAGTCCTGGACATCCCATGAGCCACTAACAGTCACATCCAGAACTACCGCGCCGAAGCCTCTAGTGCTCTCTGGGCTTTGACCCTCCGCAAGGAACGAGCAAGGTTATCCCTCGGACTGATCAACCAGCAGAGATGGGGCACCAAAAGCCATGAAGCAGGCCGCTAGCATACTGGCATTTTGCCATGTGCTCCCAGGCAGCTAGAGGTCCCGACCATCGAACTGTCACGGTGGGGATAATAAGGAACTCATAGAAGTTGAGCGGCTTGGCCAGACTAGGTAAGAGGCTAGCTCTTCTGATTTTCGACGATTTCATCGCATACGGCACGGGTAGGCAGCCAGCAACGGCGCACGACAGCGGCGGCGTCCAAGCTACTCGGATCTCAGCCTCAAAGCCGACCAAGTGGCTACTCGTCAGCTGGGCAGTGCCCTCACAGCTTGTTCGACGGCGCCGGGAACTGCGGGTTCCCTAGGCAGCATTTCCATTGCAGCGCATGTGATACGCCTGCAGGCTGCGTGGGTTCAAAGTGATCGCGGCGTATCCGGACGAGGACACGCCGCGGCAGCATAGTCGGGCTATTTGCGTGCTGCAGCGACCGGACCGCGGGTCTGCCGCGTCAGGTCTCCATCAATATCAAAGTAGTGCTTAGTGATGTCTGAGATGCCTGGGTGTGACTTTAGCGACCTCTCCATCACTTCATCGCCCCAATTCCTGGCGTTGGCTTCACTGTCGAAGAGATAGATACCGCCAGCTGTCTTCTCCTCGTCATCGTAAATCCAGATCTTCCATAGCAGGCCTTTCACGCCCGCAATCTTGATGGCCGACTGCATTATCCGCTCGGCCTGCCCCTGGTCGTCCTTCGACAAAGCGCGCCGATAATTCACTTGCAATAGCTTCATAGTGTTGTCCATTCAAAGGTTCCGCCTCGGGGAGGGCAAGGCTAGGGTCTCCTAGCTAGGGAACTTCTGCATGCCACGCGGACATGTGTTCGCGATGTGTGTCCAGTAGTGCATTTTTGTCGTGGAATTGGTCGTAGTAATCGACGTCGACGTGTTGGGCCTGAAGGTAGACCGACGTGTGCACGGTCGGGAGCGTTCCTGGGACACGGCCATAGGTTTCCAACAGTCGTTCCACCACCGATTCGAAGTATCGAATGGTCGCTTCATCGTAGCGCTGTGCCTGAGAAAGGACTGCCCCGCCGTCACGGTACATGCCGATACTTGTGTTGTAAGCCCCGTCACGGCCAAATTTACGTTCAATAAAGCGAGCAACGACGTCATCGGCACCACTGCAGTAGGGCGGCGACAAGGTTTCGAAGTATCCGTCCAGCCCCACGGGATTAGCCAAAGGGGAGTGGGCCACCCGCTTGAACCGGAAACCCATGCCCAAAACTCCCTGATTTTGGTACGCCCCTAGGAGGGCATTGGTGTCGATCCCACCATAGAGCCACCCTCCCAACCCCATGGATTGGAGCATGAGTTGGGTGTTGTAGGCAATGATGCCGCTCTCCACGGTAGCCTGCTGTCCGACCAGCTGTTCAAACGCCGGCAGCGGCATCCGTGCATCAGGGTTTAGCAAGCCTTTCCGAAGAAGTTCAGCGGTGTTGCCGACGGGCCTGTCTTCAAAGGCGTCCCATAGAATGACGCCCTCCCCGCTAATGATCGAAAGAAAGCCAAGAAACTGCTCGGTCGCATCTGCGATCGGAACCATCAGAGTCGTCCCAGGACGAAGTGCGTTCCACCTGTTGTGCGCCGCGATATACGCAGAAGGAAGATGACAACGCTCGTCAGTCACTTCCTGAGCAAGCTGTCGGTCAGGGCGACCAGCGAGTCTAGCGAAGTCGCGTGTGCAGCTTGTTCTAAAAGCTCCGGGGATGCGGTGCGAAGTGCCGTTATGTAGACACCCGAATCATCGATAATTGCCAGTTCGGAGCTGTGTATTCCTGCGGCACTCGGATTGGTCCGTCCGGTCAAACGACTCGGGTAATTGCAACCAGCATCAGGTGGGCCCGATTCAGTATGGGGCATGCCCAGGTGCCAACCCGTCAGGCCGGTAGCAGCCCACACCAGAAGAGCCCGTTCGTCTGCGCCGAGTGGGTGAGGCTCGTGCCTGGAAGAATACGCCAGCGGACCATCAGGAATCGTCATACCCAAGCCGAAGCGGCGTGATCTTCTTCCAGCCAGGGCTTCGACCAAGGTAAAGGAACGTACTGCGTCTAACTTGCCCCGTCTAAAACTCATCTTGTCCTTTCAAAGGTGCGGCCGGGCTCGGGAAACCGGCAGCTCGAGTGCGCTTTCCGTGCGGGGCGGGTAGTGGCCTTAGTTGGCTGCTTGGGATTCATTCAGCTCGTTGGTGTGCTAAGCGGCCGTCGACATAGGTGCGATCAACCTGCAGGCGGCGCAAATCATTGGTCGTGCACGTGAGGGGATCCCGATCCAGGACCAAAAGGTTGGCACGCTTACCCTTTTCGAGGCTTCCTTCCTCGCTGTCGCGTCCGGAAGCGTGCGCCGCTTGGATGGTGAAAGCTCGTAATGCCTCTGCCGCGGTTACCGCCTCTTCCGGCTCGATTGAGACCCCGGAGAGGTGTTGCCGAGCGACTGCAGTCCACATGATTTCAGCAGGCGAAAACGTGCCCGCAGGATGATCGGATGCGAAACTGACGCGGACTCCAGCGTCGATCATGCTGCGAACAGGAATGACCTTGAGGTGGTTCTGGTTCTCCCCCCTCCAGCCAGAAAAAAGATCACCCACATTGTGGGCCAGACCTGGGTTGGCCACTAGGTCAATGTCTAACTCAGCCATGCGAGTTGCCTGGCGGGCCTCAGCAACGAAGGCATGCTCGAGCCTGAGGACTGGTTGCCGGCCAAAGGTTTCGCGAACGGCTTCGTAAGCATCGAGAATTATATCGATGGCGCAGTTGCCCATGGCGTGGACCGCAAGGTCGATGCCAAGGCCAGTGGCCCGCAGTGCGATGTCGCGTACCTCACGAGGGTTGTAGAAGTTTGTCCCCACGTGTTTGACGCAGCCGTCATGTATTTGGTGAATTGCACCGCTGTCGGGGTAAGCCCGATCAACGAACACCTTCATAGCACCGCCACGGAGCATCCGAGTCCCCTTGCGTTGGATACGTTCAAGAACGTCGGGGTTTCCCAAATCTTGCCGGGCGAACAGGAAGTCTCCTCCGTGTATCTGTTGCAATGTAAGAGGAAGCCGCCCCGATTCATCGGCGCGCCGGTATAACTCGGCGCCCTTAGCCGTGACACATGCGTCGCCCACTCCGGTCAGCCCCACAGCCAGATACTGTTTGGCTTTGGATTCCAGTAACTCGACGGCGTGATCCCAGTCCCGTTCTGCGTAGTCCTCCCACGAGATGGAATTGAGTAGACCGGCGGTGGTTCCCATCAAGGTTCCAGTGGCCAAGCCGCGGGTATCACGTTCTACGCCTCCGCCCCAAGGGTCAGGGGTGCATTGTGTAATCCCTGCAGCCTCCAACGCTGCCGTATTCGCGTAGCCTGCATGCCCGCTGACATCTACAAGGAAAAAGGGGTTGTTAGGAGAAACTTCATCCAACTCGTATCGGGTGGGTGTACGTTGCTCTCTGATTTTGGACATGTCGAAACCGAATCCGCTTGCCCATTGCCCCCGAATGAGATTTGAGCAGTGGGCTCGAATTACCTCGAGTACCTCGTCCATCGAGGCGAGAGGAGGGGTCATGCAGTTAACCGCTACTGGGGCGAAAGCGGCAAAACTCATGTGATTGTGGGCATCGATGAAACCAGGGACAACGGTTCGACCTCCGGCATCAAGGACCTCTGCTTGATGTGATGCCTTTAGGCGCAGGTCTGCTTCGCTACCCACCGCGGCGATGCGGCCCCTCTCAATCAGGACGGCTTCGTGGACGGAATCGTCTTCATCGACGGAACGGACAACTGCGTTCGTGATGAGCTGGGCTTGTACTTCCATTGGCTAACCTCATTGGTGTTGGCGGGAAACGAAGCCTCCAGTCAGAGAATGGGCTACGTCGCCTGCATCCATGTGTGTTGGAAGCCTGGAGGGGGCGCGCGGGCCGCTGAATGCAGGCAGTGCGTTCGGGAAACTTTCGTCGCTCCATCGAGAGTAGATGGAGCGCCCGGGCTGTTTCGATGCTTTTCCCGCCAACTTTTTGCCGTTTCCCGACAAATTCGGAGGTCTCTCCTGAAGAGGTGAAACAAAAGAAAGTCAAGCCTCTAGTCGTGTGCCTTGCGATAAGCCAATGGAGAGAAACCCGTAGACCTTGAAAAGGAACGTGAGAAATTCGATGAGGTTCCGAAGCCGCAGTAAAGGGCGATTCGGGTCATGGAGGCGCTGGTCGCCGTCAGCATCGCCTTTGCACGCTGGATCCGCTCCCGGGCAATACAGGCTGCGGCTGTGGTCCCGTGCGCTTGAAAGATCCTATTCAGCTGCCGCGCTGACATACTCAGCTCCAGCGCTATCCGATTCGTAGTGAGCTCATGATCGTGAGCTTGCTGCTCAATGAGACGAACTGCCTCCAAAAACAGACTGCGGGCACCGTTGCCAGCCACTATGCCTGTGAGAGCCTTGGCAATCACCCGAACTCGGTTTTCAAAATCGGATGTTACGCCTCCAGCTGTTGTCAGACTCTGGAGCAAGACCCGGTATTCGTCTAGACCAAGATTTGCGCCGCCCTCGTAACCTTCCCTGATGCGGATACAGGACTCGCCGTTAGAGAAGAGATCGCTGGGCACGAGTATCCGGGGTATCTCCAACAGAATTTCTGCGGTGCCGGGGCGGAAGCCAATAAAAAAAGGGTCCTGTGGGTCGTAGAACAGGACGTCGCCTGGGCCGGCCACATGCATACTTGAGGCGGACGAGTAAGACACCCCGCCTGCCACGACGACCTTGCAGAAGATCGCCTCCCCAGGGGCACCGGCATTTCGTGCAACACGATCGACTACGTGTCCGTTAAGAAAGAATCCATGGACTCGTGTTTCATCAACCGTTGACATTGAATGGCGCGCCAGCAACCCGTCACTGTTCAGCGGGGTGTAGTCAGCCGTCGGAAACAGGGACTCGTCTATGTGATCCTGCCACACTCGCGTCCGGTCCCGAGTCGTATAAGGTGCAGTCGAAAAGTGATGCGTTCTTCCCACAGCAATCTCCATTATGAAACCGTGCTATTAATCGACCGTGGATCTCAAAGACGCGGCCTCAAGAAAGGCTTTGGCCGTTGGGGCGACGTCGCAGACGCAAGGCCGCCACAACTTAGTCCCTTCGCTCTGTTCTTTCACACAGGCTGCCCGACGCTGTAGGGACCACCGCAGTGCGCGCGATCAGTTCATCCAGAATGCACGCAATCCTAAGTATGAACAACAAGGCATCGGCGATGGAGTAATCGCACATTGCGATGACCTCAACGAACGGGCACGCCAACGGAAAAACTTGAAAGGTACCTGTGGGAGAAACTGAGTCCTCCTGCCATCACGCCGCGGACTAGTACCCGGGCACCACCTGCTCCCCCGCGCGGCTTACTTGGCCGTCTTACTCGCCGCCAGGGACTGTGGGACTGTCCAACAAGTGCAATGTGCGTGGCACCAAGGAATGGACGTGGAACCACCCACACTTGAAGTTTGCACTCTATAGTTCCTGAGGTATCGGATCCCTCCCTTCCATTTCTGAGGCTGCGTCCCAGGAGCGGTCTTTAGCTACAGTGTCTGACGAAGAGACGATGGCACGTGTGCGGGTTGTTTGTTCTGCTGGTGCGGTTTCGATGACGGGGCGGCGGACGGTTTTGTTGAGGACAAGTTGTGTTGCGTCGGCGCGTGAGTAGTGGCCGGCGGGGTCTGCGATGGCCTTGGCCAGGGAGATTGTTCCTAGGTCGATGTCGGCGTAGATAATTCCTTCCTGGTCTGTCGGGAGGGCTTCGTGGAGCTGTTTGCCGTCGGGTCCGAAGATGCGGCTGTATCCGCCGCCGGTTTTCAGGAGGGCTTTTTGCAGGTCGGTGTCGCACAATTCGTCTTGCATCTCTTGAGAAACGATGGCTGTGGGTGCCAGGACGTAGCAGGACCCTTCCAGGGCGTACACGCGTGATGCTGACACGTTGGCTTCGCCGCTGAGTGCATATGCTCCTCCCTCGTACAGGGAGAAGCTGGGCCAGGCGGCGAAGTGGAGTTGTTCGTTCTGGGCGTACATGGCGTATTTGGACAGTGGCTGCAGGTGTTCCCAGCAGCAGAGGCCGCCCACGCGGCCAAGGTTCGTGTCCCAGACGGTAAGGTCACTGCCGTCTCCTTCGCCGTAGATGGTGCGCTCCACGTGGGTGGGCTTGAGTTTGCGGCGCTGGGCGATCGTTTTTCCATCGTCGCCAATGATCCATTGGGCGATGTAGAGGCTGCTGCCGCTGCGTTCGCTCAGGCCCAAGCCGACCATGATGTTGTTGTCTTTCGCGGCCTTTGCCAGGCGTTCGGCCTGGGGAGTGCCGTATTCCAGGGAGTTGTCGAAGTACCGCTGTCCGAACTTCGCCAGCCATACTGCGGGTGCGTCCAGCCAGGCGTACCAGGGGTAGCCCGGGAGCCAGGTCTCGGGGAACGCGATCACTTCAGCGCCGTTGCTGGATGCTTCTTCTATCAGGGCGACCGCCTTGTCGATGGTGGCGTCAAGATTGAGGAAGACAGGTGCGGCCTGGATGGCCGCTGCCTTGAACTTGGGGTGGTCCATGGAAAGCTCCTAAATTTGTGACCTCAGTCACCGCGTCTTGGATGCCTTCAATGTTAGGTAGGTCAGTGCATGTATGTCTTGCCTGCGCGTCGCAGAGGCATTGACTGTTTGTGTCAGCTTTTCTGGGGATCCCGGACTGCCAACTGCCGGAGCTGGTAGCCGTTATTTTGGTGGCCGGTGCAGCAACGACGGGGGCTGGCCAAATTGGCGACGGAAGGCCCTGCTGAAGTGGGCTGAGTCCGAAAACCCCCAGGCCTGCGATAGCTCCGCCAATGTTCCTTTATGACTGCCCTTGAGTAGCTCTTCCCGGATTCT
This sequence comes from Arthrobacter sp. Bi83, assembly GCF_918698095.1. Classification (GTDB taxonomy): domain Bacteria; phylum Actinomycetota; class Actinomycetes; order Actinomycetales; family Micrococcaceae; genus Arthrobacter. The sequence continues at coordinate 299 of NZ_CAKKLY010000085.1, read as the reverse complement.
TTCCAGTCGCTGCTGCCAGACCCATCCCATGACCGTTTGCCCTTGGAGTGCGAAGGCGCGGTGGATGCTGCTTGGTGAGAGGTGGAGCTGTTGGGAGATGGCGGCGATGTTGAGTGAGTCGTCACGCAGGTTGTCCAAAATGTAGCGCTGGATGAGCTTTTTCCTGGGTGGATGTTACCGATCGCGTTATTTGACGATGTAGCCGTCACGGTCCGTGGCGACGGGCGGGCATGAAAGCGCCCCGCCGGATGGTGACCGGCGGGGCGCTGATCGTCGCGCTGACGCGGCGATGGTCATTG
>NZ_CAKKLY010000084.1 GCF_918698095.1 Arthrobacter sp. Bi83 | reverse complement strand
GGGTGGGCAGTTCAACCGACTCGTCCGACGCCGTAACCCGGGCCGTCTGCTTCAGCTTCGGGTAGAACCCTGTAAGGAAGCGGCTTTCGTCGTGGGCTGGGATGTGAAGGGTGCTCCCGGCCGTGACGAACGTCAGGAGTTCTTCGCTCAGCCCGCTTTCGAGCGGCGCCAGGGTGATCACGGTGTCCGCCGCAACGCCGGGCAGCGCATCCCCGCCGGAGGTTATGAAGATGCCATGCGCCGGGCGGCCGATGGTTCCCACCAATGCCGGATCCACCTCCCCGCCCTCAACGGTGATGGTGGGCGCAAGCTCCAGCCCGCCGCCGTCGGGCGTCCTGGACCTGGCGCCATTCGCCGCCGCGTTGTCAGTCGCCGCTGCGACATCCACCGCTGCACCATCCACGCCTGAGCCGTATCGGCTCAGATTAAGGCCGACGGCGGCAGGCACTTCTGCGATCCGTACCGGCTCCTGCCCGCGGCTGTGGACCAGAGCCACGCCGATCTTCTTGGCCTCATCCAGCAGGCTCCACAGGTTCTTGCCGGCAAAGGTGTTCATCCCCAGCCACAGGGCGGACGACGAGTGCACCCGGCTGGCGGCCGAGGTATGGGCAGCGAGGAAGGCCTGCATCCACTCCACGTGGGCCTCGTTGCATTCGCGCCGGAAATTCAGGTAGCTGAGCGTGTTCCAGGAGACATCGCCACGGATCCACTTGCCCTTGGCCCCCATGATCACCGGGCGGGCCTTGAGCTGGCGGACGCTGCGGAGCGGATCCCGGCGGCCGGTGTAGGAGAAATGCGGGGCCGGTTCCTCCACCTCGAACTGGAGGGCCAGCGGGATGCCGCCGGCGGACTGGGTAATGCCCGGTTGTGAAATCAGCGGGCTCAGCGCCTGTTCCCAGTCCGCGAGCTCCGGACCGGACGGCTCGCGCGACAGCCGGGAAACCTCTGCCGGAGCCAGCAGCTTCACACGGATGGCAGGATTGTCCTCGGCGGCGAACAGCAGCGCGGCCACATGCTTGCAGTCCTTGCGGACGGGACAGCTGCAGACACCCACCGTGCAGCTCCAGCCAGCGGCTCTCCGCACGAGTTTCGCCGTGGTCGAATACGGCACTTCGGCGCCGCCGCGCACCTTGCCCAGCATCAGCCCCGTGACGGCGTCGAACGAGATCCCGGACACGCGGCTGCCCATGGCATACGCGAGTCCGGCCGCGAGGGAGCGGTCGTTGATCGCGGGGGTCTGGATTGCCAGTGCCGCACTCTCGTCCGGTTTGGATGGCATGGTGCGCGCTACTTTCAGCAGGTCAAAAATCTGCAGGTTATCTGATCCATCTTAGTCAGCCGGGAGGTGCCCTGAAACTTCGCCTGGCGTTCACCTCCCACTCAACCGCCGGGCAAGTGTCGGCGCGTACGTTGAAAGGGTCCTGAGCACCACCGGCTTTCTGCAGTGAGGATTTCCCATGACTTCCAGCGAATACCCTGTCGTTTTGACCCTTGAAGGCACCGAGGCCGGCAACGACGAGATTGTTGACGCCAACGTCTCCGTGGTGAACACGATGTACCAGGAGCTCCTCAACTCCGGGGAGATCGCGCCCAACGCCCTGCGCAGCTACTTCGTGGACTTCTACGTGACCCAGTCACTGGGCGGCGGCTTTGCACAGTACGTCTTCACCGCGCCGGAGCGTGAAGAGCTGGATACCTACGTCCGCGACGGCCTCGAAGGAATGGGCGCCACAGCCCACCTGGAGCTGTTCAACCGCGCCGCGGCGGCCTTCGATTCCCTCGCGGACGAGGAAGCGGACATCTACCTGGACGGCGAATGGGACGCAGAGTCTGACGGGGAACTGCCGGAGGCCGTCCAGGCCATGGAAGACCTCGACGCCGAATTCGAATCGCTGCTGGAAACCGAGGACGTCACCGGCCTCAACGCAGCCTGGCTTCGGGGCCAGGAGGGACTACTGGTCCTGAGCGAGGTCGAGCTCACCGCCCACATCGCGATGCGCGTCGCCCAGATTCCGGACCTCGACGAGCGCCGTGCCGAAGCCGCGGAGGAAGCACTGGATAACGCCCCTGAGTTCGAGGTCATCATCCGCGAGCTGTGCGGCGTCGCAGGTCACGCGCTGCAGAAGATCACCATGGGCGATCCCAACTACGAGCACAACGGCGAGACGGTCCTGGCCTGGCACTTCAGCACGGACCACGGCGACTTCCTCATGATTGAAGAGGACGATGAGGCCTTCATGCTCAACCCGGAGACCAAGGAAATCGTGGCGGCCGTGGAGTTCGAGGAAGTGGACGAGGACCTGGTGGACGCGTAGCGAAGCAGGGCACGGGGCCCGGGCACCCCCATTCGGGGGACCCGGGCCCCGCTGTCTAGGTTTTCCGCAGGGTCGCTTTCCGATACTGGCATCCACATCGGGCCATGGACCTGATGTGCATCACCGGCGGGCTGGGGTTCAGCCAGGTGAAGTCTGGGCCTTTGGAGGGGAGCTTTCCATGAATTCTGCACGCAATCGTCAGCGCTTGGCAACGGGAATCACCGCGGGGGCGCTTGCCGTCCTCGCCGTGCAGGCCGTGGCCGTTCCGGGTTCAGCCGTGATCAGTGACCCGGGTGCGCACATTATTACTGTTTTCCCGGAACGCGACATGGTCTCCGCCGAAGGGTACGCAGCCGGCGACCGTCCCACCATCCAGGTGCTTCGCGGCGGTGCTGTCATCGGCACGGCGTCGAACCTGGTGCCCGTGGCCGGCATCGTGGAAGTCAACCATCCCGGCGGAGGCTGCTGGGAAGGTACCACTCCGGACATCCGCTCGGGTGACGTGATCCGTGTTCTGACAGCGCCCGACGTCGGCGACCAGACTTTCGTGGGGAACGTCATCGTCACGCAGCCGGCCACGAAGGTCAACGCCAGCACCGTGGTAATGAAGGGCACCGCTGTTGCGCCCGGCGGCGGGCAGCTTCCGGCGGACCAGCTCGAAGCCAGGGTCGTGGCCGCCAACCAGTCCTTCGTGGTCAACGGGCGCCGGACACTCCGTGCAAGCTCAGTCGCCGGCGACGACGGCACCATCGCCTACGACGGCCCGGGTGTCACCACCTGGACGGCCACGTGGACGGGCCTCACCGGCGTCGGGACGGACGGCGTGTCCGACGCAGACCGCGCTGCATCCCCCACTAGCTCGGAAAGCCGGGGAATGTGGCTGGGACGCAACGCCGCGGTCGGCAACGAAGTCACGATTTTCGAGTATGCGGCCATCGGCGGCCCGGCCGGGCCCGAATGCACGGCACCCCTGGCAAAGGGGCCGAGCACACCTGACCTGACGGCCGCCAGCGATACTGGGCGTTTGAACACGGACAACATCACGCGCAGCACCAACCCAAGCTTCACGGGTGCGGCGGCGTTGCCGGACGCCGCGAGCGTCAACCTCTACATTGACGGTGTGGCCAGCGGCTCGGCAACAGTGGCCGCGAATGGCAGCTACTCGATCACGTCCAACCGCGCGCTGGCCAACGGGCGGCACACAGTGACGGCCGGCGAAGTCAGCCCGGCCGGCGTCGAGACACGGTCCGTCGGATCCCTGGCCCTCACCGTCGACACCGTGGGCCCCGTTGTTACCACCAAGGCTCCGGCCACCAACTCGCTGATGGCCAGCCAGACCGCCAACGTCACGGCAACCTTCAACGAGGCGATCGCAGGACTGGGAACGGCATCCTTCACCCTGAAGAACTCGGCAGGAGCGCTCATCGCCGCTCCGGTCACGTGGAACGCCACCACCAGGGTTGCGACGCTGAACCCGACGGCTACCCTCGCTGCAGACAGGAAGCACACCGCAGGCCTTACCGCGGGCATCACGGACCTGGCGGGCAACCCGCTTGCTGCGTCCTCCTGGGCCTTCACCACCGGCCCGCGGCCGACGGTGACCGGCAGGACGCCTGCAGTCAACGCAACCGGGGTGAGCCGGACGGCCAACGTCACTGCCACCATCAGTGAGAAAGTGACGGGTGTCAGCGGCGGAACGTTCGCACTGCGGAACGCGGCCACGGGAGCACTCGTCAGCTACGCGGTCAGCTACAACGCCACGACGCGGGTCGCTACGCTGAACCCCAACGTCACCCTGGCGGCAAACACCAGGTACACGGTGGTCTTGTCCACGAGTATCAAGGATGCTGCGGCAAACCCGCTCATCGGAACGTCCTGGAGCTTCACCACAGGCCGGTAGCGGCACAGCTTCACTCGACGTCCGGCCCGGTGCCGCCCGCAAGGGCGGTCCCGGGCCGGACTCATGTGGGGGCACGGGCTCGCCCTGGTTGAGCTTGTCGAAACCTGGGTCCCGACAGGCGCTGGTTGAGCTTGTCGAAACCTGGGTCCCGAGAGGCGCTGGTTGAGCTTGTCGAAACCTGGGTCCCGACAGGCGCTGGTTGAGCTTGTCGAAACCTGGGTCCCGACAGGCTCGAAGGGCGCGTACACGGTGTGTACAAATGTACATAGCACTGTGTACGCTTGTACGCATGACTTCCGACTACTTCGCAGGCGACACCCGGACCAACCACGAGCGCATGCTGGCAGGGGACCTCTACATCTCCGACGACCCCAACATTGCCGCCCGGCAGCAGCGCGCAGTCCGCCTGGCCGTCGAGTACCAGGCAGCCTATGCCCGCGATATCGACTCGGCGCAGCCGATCATCAGGGAACTCTTGGGTGAACTTGCCGACGGCGCCCACATCCGGCCGCCGCTGTTCGTCGACTACGGCACCTACATCCGGGTCGGCAAAGGCACGTTCATCAACTTCAACCTCACAGCCCTGGACGTTGCGCCGATCACCATCGGCGAGGACTGCCAGATCGGCCCCAACGTCCAGCTGCTGACGCCCACGCATCCGCTGGGACCCCGGCCCCGGCGGGACAAGCTCGAGGCGGCCCAGCCGATCACCATTGGCGACAACGTCTGGATCGGCGGCGGGGCCATCATCCTGCCTGGGGTCACAGTGGGTGAAAACAGCGTCATCGGCGCCGGGGCGGTGGTCACCCGCGATGTGCCGCCCAACGTCGTGGCCTTGGGAAACCCGGCCCGCGTGGTCCGTGAGCTATGACGGCGCCCCAGGGGCCGCCGTCGGAAAAACCGCGCTCCCGCCGCCATGATCCGGGACGCCGGGAGCGTCTGATTGACGTCACGCTGGATGTCATCGCTGAAAACGGGGTTGCCGGCACAACGCACCGGAAGGTCGCGGCGGCCGCAAACGTCCCCCTCGGCTCCATGACGTACCACTTTCAGGGCATCGACGAGCTCCTGGCGGCCGCCTTTACGAAGCTCGCCGACCTTACGGCAGACGGCTTCGAAGCGGCGCTGTCGGCGGCGGACGGTCCCCGGCAGGCGCGGGAGGCCGTCGTCGGGCTGATCACCGGTGACCTGCTGGGGGAGCGGCGAAGCATCCTGCTGACGTACGAGCTGTATGCGCTGGCCGCCCGCCGCCCCAACCTGCGGCTGGTGACCGACACCTGGATGGCGCGGAGCCGGGCAGCCCTGGAACGGCACTTCGATCCGGACACTGCCCGGATGCTCGATGCGCTGATTGAGGGCCTGTCCATCCACCGGGCGCTGGCCCTGAACCCCATGCCCGTACAAACGGTCCGCGAGGCCGTCGAAAGAATTGCACCCGACTCATGAGTTCAGCTTTTGTCCCTGCCGACGCGCCCCAACTGTCCCCCCAGCGGCTACAGCGCGCCCGGTTCGCCGTGGCGGCACTGTTTCTGACCAATGGCGCGCTCTTCGCCAACCTGCTGCCCCATTACCCGGCAATTATCGACGATCTCCAGCTGAGCAACGCCCAATTCGGCGTCGCCGTCGCGTCATTTCCGTTGGGGGCAATTATTGCCGGCCTGGCGTCCGGGGTCCTGGTGCGCCGCTTCCGATCATCGCGCGTCGCGACGGCGGGCACCTGGCTGATCGGGGTCGCTATCCTGCTCGCGGGGATCGCCCCGTCCTGGTTGGCCCTTGTGGCAACGCTGTTTGTCGCCGGCGCAATGGACGCCGTCACCGACGTGGCCCAGAATTCGCACGGGTTGCGGGTGCAGCGGCTGTACAACCGGTCCATCCTCAACTCGTTCCACGCAGTCTGGAGCATCGGCGCCGTCCTGGGCGGCCTCATGGGTGCAGCGGCAGCCGGACTGGACATCCCGCGGGGCCTGCATCTGGCGGTATCGCTGGTCGTCTTCAGCGCGCTGACTCTTACCTGCTACCGCTACCTGCTGCCGGGACCGGAGCCCGTCGAAGTGCCGGAGGCGGCCGGAGCGCCCGGACAGAACCGCCGCGCTGCCCGGGGCGCGCCGGCGAAGTACTTCATTCTCGCGGCGCTTGTCCTTATCGCAGCGGCCGGGGCTCTGGTGGAAGACGCGGGCAGTTCCTGGGCCGCGGTCTACCTGTCCGGCCCCCTCGAAGCTTCCGCGACAGTGGCGGGGCTTGGCTTCGTTGCCCTGACTGGCATGCAGTTCATCGGCCGCATGTTCGGAGACCGCCTGGTTGACCGCTTCGGTCAGCGGCTTGTCGCGCAGGCCGGAGGGACCGTTGCTGCTGCCGGAATGGGCACGGCCCTGCTCTTTCCATCCGTCGCAGGCACTATCACCGGCTTCGGACTGGCGGGCCTCGGGGTGGCGACCCTTGTGCCCGCCGCCATGCACACCGCTGACGAACTGCCCGGGCTCAGGGCGGGAACCGGACTGACCGTCATCAGCTGGCTCATGCGGCTCGGATTCCTGCTTTCACCGCCCGTTGTCGGGGCAGTCGCGGATACCGCAGGCCTCCGTACCGGGCTGCTGGTCATTCCGTTGGCCGGTGCCATCGTTCTGGCCGTGTCTCCGGCGCTTGCCTCCCGGGCCCGGGCAAACCTCCCGGAGCCGGCGTTGCCTGAACCCCTCGGGCAACGCCACTAACCGCCCGTCCGGCAGATCCGGCCGGATCCCCTCGGCCGGGTGATGTCGGCCCGCGCGGGTTGACACTTGCAAAACGTTTTGTGTACTGTGGGTCACACAAGCCCACAAAACGTTTTGCAAAGGACAGTCGATGGCGACCAAAGTTGGTATACGCGAGGTGGCGAGAGCCGCCGGGGTCTCGGTGACCACCGTGTCGCACGCGCTCAACGACGCCACCAGCTTCCGGGTCAAGGCGGAAACCCAGCAGCACGTCCGGGACGTGGCCAAGGACCTTGGCTACGCCCCCAACCGGCTCGCCAGCGGATTGCGCAACCAGCGGTCCCAGATTCTTGGGCTCGTCAGTGACGAGATCACCACCACCCCTTTCGCCGGCGCCATGATCCGCGGAGCGCAGGACGCCGCCTACGAACGCGGCTACGTGGTCATGGTGGTCAACTCGGGCCTGGACAGCGAACTGGAGGCCCGGGAAATCCGGATGCTCCAGCAGCACCAGGTGGACGGCGTGGTCTACGCCAGGCTGTACCACCAGGGTGTCCAGGTTCCTGCCGAACTGGACGGCCTTCCCACGGTGCTGCTTGATGCCGTCACCGGCGACACCGCGGTCTCGTCAATTGTCCCCGACGAGGTCGGTGCCGCCGAAACCGCCGTCGACGCCCTCATCCGGGCCGGCCACACCCGGATCGGGATGATCAACAACGTGGACGACATCCCGGCAACCCACGGCCGGCTGGAAGGCTTCCTCAACGCCCTGCGCCGGCACGGGCTGGAACACGATTCCCGGCACTTAGTGATCGGGAAGCCCGACACCAAAGGCGGCCGGGAAGCCGGGCTGGCGCTGCTCGGCCAGCCGGACCGTCCCACCGCCCTGTTCTGCTTCAGTGACAGGGTTGCCATGGGCGCCTACCAGGCGGCAACGGCACTGGGACTGCGCATCCCGGAAGATGTCTCCATTGTGGGCATCGACAACCTGGAGCTCATCGCGGACTCACTGTGGCCGGGGCTGACTACTGTGGCCCTGCCGCACTATGACATGGGGCGCTGGGCAGTCAACCGCATCCTGGACGACATCGAGAATCCGGGCATGCCGGCGGCCCAGACGCAGTTGGAATGCCCCCTGATTGAGCGGGGGTCGGTGGGCCCCCCGCCAGGCTAAGCCACAAGGCACACACACCAACCATCAGTTCCACCACCGGGAAACCGTCAAAAAAAGGGGGACGCAGCCGTTGCACCGGCCGCGCCCCCGACGGACCCCGGGCAATCATCCACGCACAAATTCAGCAAAGGATTGACCATCATGAACAAGCGATTCACGCGGGTCCTGGCCACCAGCATAGCCGCGGCGGCACTCGTAGGCAGCCTCGGCGCCTGCGGCAAAGGCAGCGCCTCGGCATCGACCGAGGGCTCCAATGAAATCACCATGTGGACCCACAACGCCGGCAACCCCGACGAGCTCAAGGCCATTCAGGGAATCGTCGATTCCTACAACAAGAGCAGCGGCGCCAAGGCCAACATCAAGGTCCAGGCCTTCCCGCAGGAGTCCTACAACGACTCCGTGGTCTCCGCGGCTGCCGCCGGCAAGCTGCCCTGCATCGTGGACATCGACGGCCCGAACGTCCCCAACTGGGCCTGGGCGCAGTACCTGACCCCGCTCAAGCTCTCCGCCGACATCTCCAAGAACCTGCCCAGCACCGTGGCCAAGTGGGAGGGCCAGACCTACGCCGTGGGGTACTACGACGTAGCGCTGGCGATGCTTGCCCGCGCCTCGGACCTTAAGGCCGCCGGAGTCCGCGCCGCCACCATCGACAAGCCGTGGACCAAGGAAGAGTTCCAGGACGCGCTGACCAAGCTCAAGGCCCTCGGCAAGTGGCAGTACCCCCTGGACATGGGGACGGCGGGCGCCGGCGAGTGGTTGCCCTACGGTTACTCGCCGCTCCTGCAGTCCTTCGGCGGCGATTTGGTCAACCGTGACGGCTTCCAGTCCGCGGACGGCGCCCTCAACGGGGACAAAGCCGTCGAGTGGGCCAACTGGTTCCGCGGCCTCGTGGACCAGGGCTTCATGGCCAAGAAGAGCGGCAAGGATTCCACCCAGGACTTCCTGAACAACAAGAGCGGCCTTCTCTACACCGGTTCCTGGGCAGCGGACAAGGCCCGTACTGCACTCGGCAAGGACCTGGTGGTCATGCCGACGGTGGACCTGGGCAACGGTCCCAAGATCGGCGGCGCGTCGTGGCAGTGGGGTGTGACGAGCGGCTGCAAGAACGCTGACGCCGCCATGGACTACCTGTCCTACTCCCTGAAGCCGGAAAACCTGGCCGCAGTGGCCAAGGCCACCGGAACCATCCCGGCCACCGATGAGGCCGCCGCGCTCCTTCCGGCCTTTGCCGAGGGCGGCGCCAACCGGGTGTTCATGGAATTCTCCCGCAAGTTCGCGGTCATGCGGCCGGAGACGCCCGCCTACCCGTTCATCGCCACCGAGTACGGCAAGGCAGTCCAGGACATCCTGGCCGGCGCCGACTCCAAGACCGTACTGGACAAGGCGGTCAAGGCGATTGACGCCAACATCAAGTCCAACGGCGGCTACAAGCGCTAGCCAGCTGCCCAACGGTCCGACGACGGCGGCCGGCACCTGCCGCCGTCGTCGGACCACCGGCACCCACTGTCAACGGAGACCCCATGACAACCACCCAG
>NZ_CAKKLY010000083.1 GCF_918698095.1 Arthrobacter sp. Bi83 | reverse complement strand
CAATGACCATCGCCGCGTCAGCGCGACGATCAGCGCCCCGCCGGTCACCATCCGGCGGGGCGCTTTCATGCCCGCCCGTCGCCACGGACCGTGACGGCTACATCGTCAAATAACGCGATCGGTAACACCGCGGAGCTCCGGGCCGCGCGCGTGAGCCTCAGCTGGTGCTGTGCCACGACGGTTCCGGCCTGAGCCCACGCCGTATCTTCCGCGGTCAGGACGTCGAGCGTAAGGGCGAGCGCATCGTGATCGGCGAGTCTGTCGCGCAGTGCTTGCGGGACCTCGATAGTCGCCGTCTCCCCGGCGCCCGCTTGACCGTGCGCCGCGAACCGCACTGTCGGTCCTTCCGTCGATTCAACAGCGAAAGCGAATCGGAGCGAGGACAGATCGGCGAACGTCTGGCGATTTAGCACGCTCACTCTCCCGTCGAGGGCCTCCTGGACCGACGAGACGATGCGCACGGGGCTGAAGAGGCCGCGGGCTTCGTAGAGCGCGGGCTTCGGTGTGCCATCGGCGAAGACGATGCCGTTCAGCACGATGGGACCGTCGTTCGGTTCGTCGCCGAAGTCGCCTCCGTACCGGTAGCGCCGGTCGCGGTAGGGGTCAAGGGCGTGATCCTTGAACTCCCAGATGAACCCGCCCTGCACGCCGGGGAGCGACTCGATCAGGCACCAGTAATCGGCCAGGCCTCCTGTGGAGTTGCCCTGCGAGTACGCATACTCGCACATGATCAGCGGCCGGTCCGCTTCCGGATGCGCAGAATAGGCCTCGAGGGCGGAGAAGGCTGGATACATGGGGCAGACGATGTCGGTGGCGGCGCGTCCCCCGTGCCAGTCTGCTGAGATTGCCCCCTCGTAGTGCAGAGGGCGCGTGGGGTCGTACCGGCGCACCCAGGCGGCCGCCGCGTCGTGGTTGGCCCCATAGCCGGTCTCATTGCCGAGCGACCAGGCGATCACTGAGGGGTGGTTCTTGTCGCGGATCACCATGCGGGACACGCGGTCGACGAACGCCTCCAGATAGCGATGGTCGTCACAGATCACGTCAGCGAAAGCATGACCTTCGATGTCGGCTTCATCGAACACGTAGAGGCCGAGCTCGTCGCAGAGGTCCAGGAACACCGGGTCGTTCGGGTAGTGGGATGTGCGCACTGCGTTGAAGTTGAAGCGCTTGAGCAGTGACAGATCGGCGAGGTAGTCCTCGCGACGAAGCACACGGCCCGTTTCTGGCTCGAAATCGTGACGGTTAACTCCCCGGATCCAGATCCGACGACCGTTCACCATCAGGTCCCGCCCGACGATCTCCACGCGTCGGAAGCCCGCGCGGATCTCGGTGCGATCCGCGACGCGGCCGTCCAGGTCGAGGAGCTCGACGAGGACGGTCTCGAGGTGGGGCGTCTCCGCAGACCACGGCTCGACGGCGAGATCGACCAGTTCGACGATCGCGGCACCTGGGCGTTCGGCAGGGTGCATCGCCGCGTGCGAGGCGGCGGCCGCGGCCGCCGCCTCGGGCGGCAGAGAGGCCTTCGCCGCGTGCAGGCTCAGCAGGTCCATGATCCCGTCGGGGATCTGGGCCGCCGGGCGCCGGCTGCGGTCAGGAGAGCTGAGCGGAATGGTCATCGCCGTCCGACGCGAGCCGACCGGGCGCTCGATAGTACTTCCCGCGATGCTCACTCGCACGGAGTGCGTCGTCTCGAAGCTCTGCTCCGCACCGCTGACCGTGGCGACGATCCTGGCCGAGCCGAGGTGGGTTTCGGGGTCGTAGTCCGCGACGACCGTCACGTCCTGGAGCCGTGCTCTTGGCAGCCGGTGAAGCTGCACCGAACGACTCAGGCCCGACTGCCACCACTGATCCTGATCCTCCAGGTAGCTGAAGACGGACCACTTCGCGACGCGCAGCTCGATCTCGTTCGTGCCGTCCTGAACGTCGGCGGTGATGTCGAACTCAGCGGCGAGGTGCGAGTCTGTGCTCTCACCCGCCAGCTTCCCGTTCACGCGTACTTGCAGGTACCCCTCCGCCGCTCCCACGTGGAGCACCACATGGTCCTCCCCGATCTCACTGAGTTCGAACGACCGGCGGTAGATGCCGGTCGGGTTCGCACTGGGAACATTCGGAGGGACCAGGTCGAAGGGCATTGTGATGTTCGTGTAGTGCGGCGGGTCGCTTGCCTCTCGCATCGTCCACAACTCGGGCACGGTCACATTGAGCCAGTTATCGGTCAGGTCGGCATCCCAGGACGGTAGGAGCTGGAAAGACCAGCGCCCGTCCAGATCGAGATCCGGTGTGCGCCGGATCGCAGTCATCGGGAGGCGTCGGTGCGAGACCACCCCGGCTTCGGGCCCGAGTGGGCTTCGGTCAAGAGTTGTCATGATTGTCTTCCTTGGGGACGTGCGGGGCGAGCTGCGGGCAATTAGGGGGTCTCTCGCAGGCGGGGAGGGCGCAGTGTTTCCTCCCCGCCCCTCGTGTCTTCTCAGACCGGGGTGGATGAACCGACGATCTCTACCTCGGACGTTGCGCGAATATCATCCGAGGCGAAGCCGACGCTCAGAGTCACTCGTCCCGCCTCAATCACTCGCTGGTTGTCGAGGCCGGTGAAAGCAAGTCGCGCCACTGGTGCCGAGAGCTTGATCGTCTTCTCCTCCCCAACGTCGAGTCCTACTCGTTCGAAGGCAACGAGTTGACGCACTGGGCGTACTACCGATGCTTCCTCGTCCCGGGCGTAAAGCTGAACTACTGTGTCGCCAGGCCGAGACCCGGTATTGCGAATCTTGACGGTCAGCGCCAGTTGGCCACCAGGCTCCACGGTGGGCTCGGAAGGTTCCAAGGTCAGGTCGAACCCGGTGTAAGACAACCCGTGCCCGAATGCGAAGAGCGGGCTCTGCGCGGTGAGGTCGTTGTAGCCATGGCGTGTGCCGGTCGGGTGGTCATAACCGCTGCCGAAGTGATGGCCGTGGTAAATCGGGATCTGCCCGATTGAACGCGGGAAGGAGCTGGGGAGCTTGCCGCTCGGGTTCACATCGCCGAACAGCGCCCGAACGATTGCCTCCCCGCCCTCTTCGCCCAGTAGAGGCGCAACGAGCACCGCGCTCGAATTCTTCGCGACCTCGGGGAGCAACAGGGGCCTTCCGGTGACGACGACGCTCACCACGGGAGCCCCGGTAGCAGCCAGGAGCGAGACGAGCTGATCCTGGTTCCCAGGGAGCCGGGGTTCGCTGGTGGATTGCCCTTCGCCGGCGGTGTTGTTGCCCACCCAACCGGTGCGCTCGCCCAGCGCCGCGATCACGAGATCTGCACCGCCGACGGCGCTGGCCACCGCGGCTTCGTCAAGAGAGTCCGCCCCGGGCGTCAGATCACCAAGCCCGACGAAGGAGATGTCAGGGCGCCGGGCCCGAAGAGCCCCGAGCAACGTGGGGGCGTTTGGATGAAGCCGCGTTGCGGCCTCCTCGAAAGTCGGCTCGATTCCCGGCATCCGTGCCTGGAAGATGTCGGTGAAAATGGCCTCTTCGGCACTGATCCCAGGGATTTCCCCGCTCCGGAGCGCCATCGAGCCGCGCAGCATCTCGATGTTCGACACTGACGTGTAGGCGCCGAAATGGATGCGAAGCTCGTCGGCGGCAGGTCCGAGGACCACGATCTTTGCCCGGTCATCAGAGATGGGCAACGCGCCGTCGTTGCTGAGGAGCACAAGGGACTGATCGGCGATGGTTCGTCGGACCTCGGCGGCTTCCTCACGGTCCACACGTGGAGCGCTGCTCGCCCGGCTGAACCCCGGAATGAGCCCGGCTCGTGCTTTCGCCACGAGAGTACGCTCAACCGCGACGTCGACAACCCGTTCATCCAGGCGTCCGGACTTAACCCCTTCCACGAGCGTCGCATACTCCTCGCCGCCCGGAAGATCCGCATCCAGTCCGGCTTTGAGCGCCTGACGTGCTGCGTCGCCAGCCTTCGGAGCGGTGTGATACACGGTTCGCAGCATCGCGATCGACGAATAATCGCTGACGACGGGTCCGGAAAACCCGAGTGCTCCGCGCAGAAGTTCAGTCAGCATCCACCGGTTGGCAGCGGCGGGCACACCGTCGACTTCGTTGTACGAGTTCATCATCAGCGCGAGGTCGGCTTCGGCGATCGCTCGTCGGAATGGTTCGGCGTACTCGTCGACGAGTGCTCGACGTCCCAGTTGCGTGACTGCCTGGTTGAGGCCCCCCTCAGATGCGCCGTAGCCGAGGAAGTGCTTCCCTGTTGCGAGGACGGGCCGCTCGCCGTTGCGGCCTTGGATGCCTTCGACAAAAGCCACTGAGCACTGCGCCACGAGTTCGGGATCCTCGCCGTAGGTTTCATGCACCCGACCCCAGCGCGGATCGCGCGCCAAATCCATAACCGGCGAGAACACGGCGTGGCCGCCGATTTGCTCGGTCAACGCGGAGCTGACCGCGGCAGCACGGCGGATGAGCCCGGGATTCCAGGAAGCCGCCTGAGCCCAAGCCGTCGGGAACTGCGGTCCGGAATCGTGGACGACCCCGTTGATCGCCTCGAAATGCACCATCGCGCCGATCCCGAATGGGGACGTCTCGCGCACGTGCTTCTGGATCGCGTCGAGGTGCAAGCGCAACTCGTCGGCTTTCTCGGCGAGGAACCACGCCATTGAAATATGCCCGACTCCATGCGGTCGAATAATCGCCACACGCGATGGATCCACCCCCTGAACCTCCGGCGAATCAACGAAAAGCTCTGTCGCGTACAGGCCGCGAAGCTGAGCAACCTTCTGCTCCAGAGTCATCTTCCCCACGAGGCGGGCGGCGTCGAACCTGCTCATCAATCGTCCTCGTTTGCGGAGATCGCGAATGAGAGGGCGAGCACGCTGGTCGGGTCCAGGATCAGCTCGACGGATCCTCCGCGGACCTCCAGGCCTACTTCTCGCGGTTCCACCTCCATCCGTGGCTCGCCCTCGAAAGCGAGCCGGTTGACCGCGTCCAGCGCACCGCCGATCACGGTGGCAACCACTGCGCCGTCTTGTACCTGATCGATCGCGAGTGTGAGCGCGACCGGAGCCGCGCCGATCGTGACCAGCTTCAGGTGCAGGACTCCGTCACCGAGACTGGCCGAGGCGAAGACATTCGCCGGCAGTTCGCCGTCGACCGGCACGACGTACTCGCCGATGCGGGTGGCGAACAACTGCTGCACGAGGTAGTTGGCGGTGCGAACGACGCGACTGGGGCTGAAATCGATCAGGCAGTGCGGCCACTGTCCGTGGCCGACGAGGTTGAGGAGCGGGGCGTAGCAGCTGAACGCGACGACGTCGGCATTGCGCTCGACGCCCGTGAGGAACGCGGCCTCGGCCAGCGCGCTGAGCCATGTGTTTGGCTCGGGCTGGAGCATGCTCTCAGGGACGGCGGGATGCCTGTCGCCGAGGTCGTACCCGAGGTAGGCGGCGTACTCGCCGAGGAAGAGGCGGGCACCACCGCGGGGGTAGGTGTCGTAGCGTTTGGTAGCGTTGAACAACCAGGCCGGAGAGTTGTAGAAGTGCTCGTCGATCAGGACGCCTTCATCCTCGCCCCAGATCGCCCACGCGGGGTCGGCATTCTCCCCCGGGCGTATTACTCCTCCGTTGACGATGACAGTCAGCCCCGGGTGCGCACGGTCGACGGCGTGCTTGATCCGCTCGAAATGGGCCAAGTACTCCGGGCCGAAGTTCTCATTCCCGATGCCGAGGTGGTGCAGCGGGAACGGCTCCGGGTGGCCAGCGGCAGCGCGAAGAGCAGCCCAGTGGCTCGTGGTCGGATCGCCGGTAGCCCACTCGATGAGGTCGAGCGTATCCTGGACCACTGCGGCGAACTCAGCGCTATCCACCGGCAGATGCTCGTCCATCCTCGTCTGGCAGCTGTCCCCTGCCCAGACCACCGGTATGGGCGCCATGCCCAGATCCTCGCACAGCAGGAAGTACTCGTAGAAGCCGATCTGGTTGCTCTGGCTATAGTCGCCGTCCGTGCGCGACTGACCCCAGAGGTTGTACTCGGCGCGGCGGGTGAGGAGGGGGCCGACGGTCTTCTTCCAGTCGTAGTGGCTTCCGTCACCGCAACCCTCGACGATGCAGCCGCCGGGGAAGCGGAGAAAACGCGGGGCGAGTGCACCGAGTGCTTCGACAAGGTCGCGGCGGAGCAGTCCCTGGCTCCAGCGCGGGTCGCCCGCACCCCAGTGATTCTCATGCACGAGACGCACCTCGTCGATGTCGACGGTGCCGACGCCGGTGGCGACGATCTGCAACGAGCCGAGCGTGGTTGCCGCGGGGGCAAATCGGACCTGGCACTGCTGCCAGCCTCGAGCATCCTGCTGCACCGCTTCGCACGCCAGAACGGCGCCATCCGCGTCGACGAGGCGGGCCTCGAGCGTTCCTCGGAACTCGTCGGTGCGTATGAGGAGGCTCAGAAGCATGGGCCTTTCGGCGTCGAAGGCCATGCCGGGGAAACCGCCGGGGTAACCCTGGTTCTCGAGCGTGCCCTGCTCATCGTCCACGTGCAGTCGGGCGAAGGAGGCTCCCGGCGTGGCCGCACTATGCCGGGAGGACTCGAGGCGTCCGCCGACGAAGCTCCAGTGTCGCAACCGGTCCAGGCGCCGGCCGGCGGGGGTGGTGGGCTGCAGGGGCAGGTCCTCCGGGGCCATGGCAGCGAACCGCTCACGCGCGCCATCGGGTATCAGATCCAGTGGCGCGTACGGCAGGGTGCCGTTCGTGAGGTAAACGCCCTCGAAGCTGTGGTTGTTGACTAGATTGGCGCTGAGCCCGCCGTCGCAGCCGAAGTTGATGTCCTCGAGGAAGAGGCCGTATAAGGTCGGGCTGATCGGCGTCGTGGCCCGATCACTGCGAAGGCGCAGTCGGGCGGTCTCGTTGCCGGGGCTGGGGGCGGTGATGTCAGTCATGTGGGGTCGATCTCCCATTCGGGTCGGTCTGTGGAGTGGTCGGCGTTGTCGTCGGTCGCGACGCCCGCGAATTGCGAGTTGGCGTTGTTGTCGAAGACCACGAATCCATCGAAGCCGAGCTCGTTCCGGAGGTCATAGATCAAAACACCATTGTCGTGAACGCCGAGCGGAAGGCGCGGCCAGAATTCTGCCCGCCGGTGGGTGTCAGCGAGAGTTGTTACGTGACAATATCACTGCGTATCTTTGTTGTCACGTAGCAATTCACGCTAATGACAAGTTCGCAGGACCGCTGGCGAGAAGGTCGATCAGGCAGCAAGGGAGCTGGAGTACCAAGCATCTGCGGCCGCCGGGGCCTCGTGCGCGCTCTAGGCCCGGCGCAGTGCAAGACTGTTCTCGCAGACAATTATGACGCCATGAGGCGCTGGTTGGATTGGGCGCGCGGGTAGGCCGAAACCCTCACGACTCACACGGACCGCAACCTGCCCGTGGACCACCCAGACCGCCAACGCCAGACTTTCCTTTGGAACGCCGTCCAACTCACCGGAGGCCTCATCGGATCAGCCACCTACCGTTCCGCGGTCACTCTCGGACGGATCGCGGCCTTCCTGGACGACGACGGCACCGCTCGCGAGATGACCCGCTCAGCCGGCCATATCCGAGACTGCTGGATTTCCTCACGGCAATCGGCGAGTAAAACCTCGCTTACAGGGTGCTGTTCCAGGACACTCCCCCGTCGCGGTTCTACGAGGTGAGGATGGGTGCTATGAACATGAGGGAAACCTGGGGCGGAGCGGCCCGGTCGGGCAGCCGAAGAAGCTATCTCTCAACCACTACGCTTTCGGCGCTGTCGAGGACCGGCTCCTCCGGCATCTCCGCGGCAATCACCGCCGAGCAGCCGGGATACGCCACGAACTCTGTCACCCCCGACCTTGACGCACCACCAGGCACCGTCGATGCGGCTATCGGAACACCTAACCTGCCGAACGTCGCCACGGCAGACACTGACTGAGCTGCCGCACGCCGCGATCGCCGGCCGTGAGCTGCATGGAGAGGGGCCTGCCAGGAAGGCCCTTCAGTGGCCGAGGGTCCCTTTGGGTAGCGGCATGGCCGGGCGGCGAACGAAGAACGACGCGCCAATCGCGGCGAGCGAGATGAGTCCGCCGATCAGGAACGCAGCCTGCACCCCGGCCGCAGTAGCAGGCACGACCGGTAGTCCCTCGGCCAGCCCCGCCGCCGTCGACGTCGAGAGAACGGTCACGAACAGGGCGGTTCCGGCGGCGCCGGCAAGCTGCTGCAGGGTCGACGTGATCGCGCTGCCGTGCGCGTACAAGGACGGATTGAGAGCACCGAGAGCTGACGTGAGCAGCGGGGTGAACATGATCGCGAATCCGGCGTTGAGCAGCAGGTGCACGCCGATCACCCAAGCGATCGAGGTGCCCTCGTGGAGCAGCGTGGCCATGCCCCAGAGCCCGGCGCTGACGATAAAAGCTCCGGGAATGACGAGGGGCCGCGGTCCAAACCGGTCGAACAGCCGACCGACAATCGGGGAAAGTACGCCCATCAGCACGCCGCCGGGCAGGAGCAGCAAGCCGGTCTCGAGAGTGCCAAGCCGCAGCACGTTCTGCAGGTAAAGCGGCAGGATGATCAGGCTACCGAACAGCGCCATCATGCTCACCGACATCATCACCGCCGCCACGACAAAGCTCCGGGTCTTGAAGGTGCGCAGATCGAGCAGGGCCCGATCGTTCCTCTGCAGCACGATCTGACGGGCGATAAAACCCGCGAGGGCCAAGGCACCTACCGCAAGCGGCACCCAGACCGGCAGTGCGTGGCCGCCCTCGACCGACTCCCCGAGGCTGCTGAGGCCATAGATGAGGCCGCCGAAGGCGAAGGTCGAGAGCGCGACCGAGAGGATGTCGAGGCGCACTTTCGCCGTCTCAGTGAGGTTGCTGATCTTCCAAAGCCCGAGCACGAGCGCGATCACCGCAATGGGCAGCACGATGATGAACATCCAGCGCCAGGTCAGGGTGCTCAAGATGAGGCCCGAGACGGTGGGGCCGATGGCCGGAGCCACCGCGATCACGATCGAGATGACGCCCATCATGCGACCCCGGCGGGCGGCCGGCACAAGGGTGAGCACACTAGTGATGAGCAGCGGCATCATGATCGCGGTGCCGCCGGCCTGCACTATGCGGCCGAGCAGCAGCACGCCGAAGCCGGGAGCGATCGCTGCGATGGCCGTTCCGAGCGAGAAGAGGGTCATCGCGGCGCCGAAGACCTGACGCATGGTGAAGCGGCGCAGGATGAAGCCCGTCGTAGGGATCACCACTGACATGGTGAGCAGGAACCCCGTGGTGAGCCATTGAGCGGTCGAAGTCGGGATGTCCAGGTCGATCATCAGGCTCGGCAGGGCAACGCTCATGATCGTCTCGTTCAGGATGACCACGAAGGCGGCCACCACGAGCAGCCCGATCACGAGCGGGGCGCCCTTCGGCAACCGCTCGTCGGCGGGCGGGGCGGCGGGTGCAGATCGGGGCGCGGCAGAGGCGGACGGCGAAGTCATGAGTTCTCCGAGTCGGTAGGGATGTGATGATGGAGAGCGGCGACGTCGACGCTGATGGACGAAGGTATTGGTCGGGATGGAGAGCCTGACCGTTTTAGGTGGATTCTCTTTGGATGACGTGCAGGGGGAGGTCTCGGTTTGTGGCGTGGGCGGGGTTGCCGGTGACGGCGGCGATGATGCCGGCGACCGCGGCGTGTGCTGCTCCGCTGGCGGGGTATCCGATGGTGCTTAGTCGAGGGACCATGACTTGTGATAGTGGGGTGTTGTCGACCCCGATCAGGGCGATGTCGTGGGGGATGTTGCGGCCGCGGACCTGGGCGGCTGCGATGAGTGC
>NZ_CAKKLY010000082.1 GCF_918698095.1 Arthrobacter sp. Bi83 | reverse complement strand
AACCAAGACGCGGCTCCATGGGGCTCGGAATCCTGTTGGGAGCTCCTGCCCTTTATGCCCTTTACTTCGGGACAACAAGGGGTATAGCTCCGGATGAAGGGTACAAGACGTTCCTCGCTGGGCCTGCAGCGTTCATACCTATCGCTGCGTATCTGGCGGTAGCCGTTGTGCTGGCGGTCCGGCCACGCACCTCCCGGTTGGGTGCGGGGCTGCTTATTGGCCTGGGGATCTTCACCCTCCTCGGCGGTGGGATCTGCGTCGGAAGCCTCGCGCAGATGAGAGGCCTGAGATGAATCCGTCCTCGTTCTCTTCCCGGCAGGCGCTGCCCGGTCCCGGCCAGCCGCTGCGCGGGGACCGCATCCACCGGTACGTCACAGCCTTCTGTCCCGCCTGCCACGAGACAAACCCCCCGCTCGCGCAGGTGCGGCGCCTCTCCGGCGCTCTGGTGATCCGCGACGACCGGGTCTGGCTCGAACGCGGCTGCCCGGATCACGGACTCGTCAGCACGTTGTACGACGAGTCTCCGGAAATTCTGCGCTACCTGGAGAAGTGGCAGGCGCCGACTAAGCAACACATCCCGGACCAGGCCGGCAATTACCGCCAGGTACCGGAGGCTTACGCCTACGGGCTGCCCGCCATGCAGACGCAGCACACGTGTATCCTCCTGCAGGACATCATCGAGCACTGCAACCTGCGCTGCCCCACCTGCTTCACTGCCTCCGGCCCCCAGCTGCAGGGAGTGGCGCCGCTCAGCGAGGTGCTGGCGAATATCGACACCCGGCTTTCCCGCGAAAACGGGCGGCTGGACGTGCTGATGCTCTCCGGCGGCGAGCCGACGCTTTATCCCCATCTGGGCGAACTTCTGGATGAGCTCGTCGCTCGGCCGATCGTCCGGATCATGGTGAACAGCAACGGCATCCTGATAGCGACCGACGACGAACTGCTCGCACTGCTGGCCAGGCACCGGGACCGCGTAGAGGTGTACCTCCAATACGACGGCCCGTCCAAAGGAGCATCCATCCACCACCGAGGGGGAGACCTGACCCGCTTCAAGGACATGGCCATCGCGCGCCTGTCCGAGGCAGGTGTTTTCACCACCCTGACGATGACAGCGACACTGGGCGTCAACGACGGTGAGGTGGGCGCCGTCGTCATGAGGGCTTTGGAAACCCCGTTCGTGGGCGGGGTTGCGCTTCAGCCGGTGTTCGGTTCCGGCCGGGGGCACGGCATCGACCCCCTGGACAGACTCACCCATACGGGGGTACTCGATAGGCTCGCGGAGCAGACCGGAGGGGTGGTCTCATGGCACGACCTGACAGCACTCCCGTGCTCACATCCGCACTGCGCGTCTGTGGGCTACATGCTGAAGGACGACTCAGGGATCTGGCGTTCGCTGACAGCCCTCATCGGGCACGATCAACTGCTCGCCTGGCTGGAACTCAATCCTGACAGCATCGCCAACCGCATCGCCGACAGCGCGATCCCGCTCGAACTGCGCAACCTGATGAAGTCCTCCCTGCTGGACCTGCTGAGCGAGCAGTCCTCGCTGTCCCACCCGCGGACAATGGATCTTTGGAAGAACATCTGCACCCAGTGCGACCTCGGCATCGGCACGCTCACCACACTGGCTGCCGGCAAGCTTCCAGGGCAGCAACAGCGGCTGCGTCGACTCCTCGCCGAACGGGTCACCCGCATCATGGTCAAGCCCTTCATGGACATCTCGACCATGATCGAGGAACGGCTTACGCAATGCTGCGTTCATGTGGGCACGAAGAGTGACGCCGGCGATCACCAGTGCGCTCCGTTCTGCGCTGTTCAGGCGTGGCCGGCCTTGGCAAGGCAACGTATGAGCACAGCCACGGGCACGCGGCTTCTCCCCGTCCGCCAGGTCTGAGTCAGCGATAGGGAGGAATGATGAGTTCTGCTTCTGATGCCCGGCGTATTGCAGCCGGACCATTGCCGTCGCAGCTGGTGCGCTCCAAGCACGCAGGCCGGGACGGACACAGGCCTGACCCTGAAACGGATCCGCAGTCCCCGCCGCCCGTCGATCCGCTGCGGCTCTGCATCTTCGCGACCGTTGCCCTGCTCGGCTGGGCAGCCGGTCCGGTGGCAGTGGCCGTGTTCGCTGCAGTCGGATTCGCAGGCTATTGGAAAGCGCGACGGAGGGGCCTGACGAAATCGAACTGTTACCTCGGCGATACGAGGCTGGTCTTGGCCTACCTGGGCGTCCTGTTGGCGGCTGGGTTGTGGGGGATATATTCGCTGGCAGTTCAACTTTTCGGCTCGTAGACGCCTCAGGATGTTGGCAGCCGCCTCTTGCCTGTCCGGTGGGCGTCCCAACGATATGCGTACTGGGAGCAAGGCCCATCGAGAGGAATGCACAGTGCAGCAGCCACCGGAGACTGGGTATCCAGGTTCTCCCATCCCGGCTCCGCTTGTAGACGCTCGGCGATTGACTTAAGCTCTGCGATGATCTGCTCGCTCTTCCACGATGCCCAGAGAAAGAAGGCAGTGACTAGGGCGACAGCACCCGCCGGCACAGCGAGCCATAATTTCGGCTCCTGCTCATTCCCACCCTGCTGTCCACGGCATGCCTTCAGTTTCAATCCCGGATCTTGTCCTCACGATAGCTGCTGACCCACTCCTGTAGCCAGTCGGTGCTCCAGGTCGGGGTGGCGACCAAGAGAACTTCCGGAGTCCTTGGTCATCGCGCCCGCCCAGATGCATTTCTGAAGCGTCCTGTGTACTGTGCGGCTGTTGATTTCGAGCTGTCCGGCTCGCTGTGCCAACAATTCTCCGGTCTCAGGGATGATGAGCTCCGTCGCTACCTTTAGATCCATGCCATCAACGTGACACAGCCTGCGAAGCCCGTAGCCGTCGTTCCCTTAGAACAGCGGCCAGGGCACCGCCGACATCTCACCGCTCGGAGCCGGAAACCTCCCTGCCAAGCGCAACCGGGCGCAGCGCGCGGCGAGCGTTGCAATTTCTTCGGCGCTGAGCAAGTGCGCCAGGTTTCGGCCCAGCCCACCGTGCAGTCCTTCGCTGACACGATCGATGCCGTCGCGTTCCTCGGCGGTCAGAGCGTCGCCCAGCCATCCCCACAGCACCGTGCGCAGCTTGTGGTCACGGTGAAAGGTGAGCCCATGGTCCACGCCGTGCCGGTGTCCGTCCGTCATGGCAAGAATGTGGTCGCCTTTGCGGTCGGCGTTGTTGACGACCATGTCGAACACCGCCATGCGTCTGAGCGCTGGCGAGTCTTCGTGAACGAGGGCGACCATCCGTCCGTTCTCATCTCGTCCTTCGAGAACGTGCTTCCAGCCCGTCTCCGGCACGTGGTCCGCCGCGACCAGGTTCACGGCGCATTGGGCGGGGTCTTGCTCCTGCCAGAGCTGCACCATTCCTTCGCCCATCGGACCATCGCGCAGCCAGGTGTGCGGCACGACGTCCCAGCTGAAGGCCTGCGAGACCAGGTAGGCGGCCACCTCCCGGTGAGCCAGGGTGCCGTGGGGAAAATCCCACAGCGGACTTTCGCCTGCTATCGGCTTGTAGACGACCACCACGTCGCCGATGCTGCCCAAAAATGTAGCGTTTGAAGCCGTCGTGATCCGGCCGGTGAGCGTCAGCGCGGCGGTCACTAGGTCCGGCGCTGGCATCAGACCTCGGGAAGGGTGCAGATGTGCCCGTCGGCGTCTATGGGGTAACCGCAGAGCGAGCACGTCGGACGCCCCGCGACCACGATCTCACGGGTGCGCTTGGCAAATGCGCGGGCGGTGCCGACGGGCATTCGCACCACCAGCATTTCGGGCTCGTTAGCGCCGTCCTCATCAAGCGATGTGTCGTTGTCATCAGCATCGACATCGGCGATGGGGTAGGGCTCTATTACGACCTGGGCCGTGGTTGGGTCCCAACCTAAGCTCATGGCGCCGGTGCGAAACTGCTCCTGAACGGCCTCGAGCTGGTCGTTGTCGACAAGTTCAATGGGAGTACTCGTGGGAACGCTGAAGGGGTTGCCGTGGACCGTGATGAGCTGGTCGAGAATTTCGTCGATCTTCTCCGCGAGCAGAGCCGACTGCTGCTTCTCCAGGGCAATACTCACGATCTGCGTCCCTGCGCGTACCTGAAGGTAGAACGTGCGCGCCCCCGGGAGGCCAATCGTGCCGACGACGACCCGATCGGGCCAGGCAAACTCGTGAACACGTGTAGGCATGTCAGTATTTTAGGCACATGAGGTTCATGGTGCCTTTTGCCCTGCACCGCCGCCCACCGGCGCGTCGCCGGAGTGGGTGCCGTTCGACAGCCACGACAGATCACCCGCATCGGTGTTGGTCGCGTAGACGCTCGGCCGACTAGCGCCGTAGCGCACGATCGATACGGAGGCGGGGCCCACGTTAATACGCTGGAACAGGTCAAGGTGCATGCCGAGCGCGTCGGCGAGGATTGACTTGATGATGTCACCGTGACTTACCGCCACCCACACGGCCCCTGGCCCGTACTCGGCTTCGAAGGCTGCATCGTGGCGTCGAATCGCTGCCACCGACCGAGCCTGCATCGCGGCCATGGATTCACCGCGGGGAAAGACGACGGCGGACGGTTGCGACTGCACAACCGGCCACAAATCCTCGGTCGCGAGATCACTGAGCGTGCGGCCCTGCCACTGGCCGTAATCGCACTCGGTGAGATCGGGATCGGCCGGCGCGTACGGCGTGCCAGCCTGGCGATCGAGGATAAGCTGGGCGGTCTGCTGACAACGCTCAAGGGGGCTCGACACCACCCCGACCACGGGCACGGCCGCGAGCCGGTCTCCGGTCAGAGCCGCCTGGTCGCGCCCGATCTCGTCCAGGCTGACGCCGACGGCCCGGCCGGCCAGCAGCCCAGTGGCATTGGCTGTGGTGCGACCGTGCCGCACGAGAATAACTGTTGCCATCCCCCCAGCCTAACCACCCGCTCGATGGCGGTGTGAACCGTACCGGGTCGCGGGTAGAACAGGCAGATAAAGCACTGGCGGAACACTTCAAGCACGCCGACGGGCTCAAACCCGCCCAGACGGACTCGGCACGCATTGACCAGCTAATGGACGACGCAGCAAAACCGGAAACCGGCGGCCAGAACCCCGGCCGAAGTCGACCCCCGCATGGAGGACGTCCTGTGCCCGCTCCGCGTCGGATCCAGAAGTTCCCGCCATCTCAGAGCGGGTCGTGTGCCATCGGTTGTGATGGACCACACCTACCCCGCGCTGTGCGCCCAGAACCAGGGCACGGCACTCTTTGTAAAAGCCCCGGCTTTTGTGGAGACGTTTTTAGTTGGAAATTGAGAGCAGCCCCTGGGCAGGGTGGCCCGCGTGGAGCTGCTCGTATTCGACTGGCGGGATATGGCCAATCTCGCCGTGGAGACATCGGTGGTTGACCCACTCTACGTATTCGGCCACTAGTGGCTGAGCGTGCCGTGCGGCGTGCCCGGGAGTCGGCAACGGGCGGGGGCGGGACTTGGTCGCAGCCGCGGTTGAACTTCTCCAGCAGGATCAAGTGTTTCTAGGCAAAGAAGCGCCGCACCCTGTCGATGCGGGGTGCGGCTGTTTGGGGGGGGAGAATAAGGCTGTGGACAGTGTCCACACTTTGGGTCACGGACTGGGCCGTACCGGTGCTGGACTGGCCCGGATTCCGTATGTTTGATGCAGGGGCGGGACGGGCGGCGGTTGCCTGCCCGTCCCGCTGTGCAATAGGCGGAGGGGAAGAACCAGTGGCCCTGGCGTTCCGGCCGGTTGGCTACGACCGGGAAGCTGCCGGTGCAGCCCCGCCGTTCAAGGGCGGCGGCGTAGATCCCCTTTCGGGCGGAGAACCAGCCGGCGATCAGGAGGGGAATGACAATCAGTAGCGACGCCAGGACCCATCGTTCGGAAGGAGACGGGCATTACCCAAGGTGCGCTCACCGGTTGCGTCCCTGCGATGTTCAGCCCTCGCGCCTTCATCTGGCGTCCGTCGGCGATGACGATCATGCCCCGCCTTGGCGTTGCTCCGCACGTTTCCTGGGAACGTGGTTCCGGTGTCGCCCCAGATGACATTCGGTGCGCTGGCCAGAATGTAGTTGCGCGCGGCGGGACCTGTCATGGCTAGGCCGTTGTTCGAGGAACTGATGCCGTGCCGGTCCTTAAGCGCTTTGAAGAGCGCTCTCGCGGTTGCAGTGTGGGCATCAGTCATCAGGCACCAACTGGTGTAGAGGCCGTACAGTGCGTCCGGCCCAAGCCCTGCTCCTGCTTCCCGGTCGACGGCGATGGCTTCGGAGAGGAACCGGTCGAAGTGCGAAGGGGAGGTCATTTGCGCTCTTTTCAGTAGTTACATCGGTCCCGGTTTCACGTCAGCTGCCACGCGCTTCGGCAGTGTCAGATCGGGCCAGTGACATGAGTTGTTCGGAGCAGATTCCGACGTGGATGGGAAAAGGTGCCGAGGGCGGCAATGTTTGGTGGCTACATTCCGTCAACGGCTTGTCTGCTGAGGATCTCGTATGAGGCACGTGGCTGCCGTATCGGGGACCTCACCCTGAAAAGGAGCCGGATACGTGAAAGTGACGGGCGGATCGACGTGCTCGACTCCCGCCGCGGGCTTCGTGGATCCTAGATGGAGCGCCAGTTCCGGCTGGCGGCAGCCGGCGTTACGTCGGCTTGAAGGGCAGAGCCGTCACCGGTGAATCAGTCGCCACATGGAGTCTTTTCTCGCCTATTCTGGGTTTTTCGTCTGAGGCGGTCTGATGGTGGACAATTTCGTGCGAGGGATGACCTTGGGCTGTGGGGCGATCGCCATGGAAAGGACTGCGCTGTGATGTCAGGTGGGGATTCCCGGGCTGTTCCGGCTGAACCGAACCATGCCCGGGCTGACAGCCGTCGGGAGCGCAGGCAGAGCCGCTGGGCCACTGTCCTGGCTGTGGCGCAGCGATTGTTCTACGTGGCGGTTACGGGGGCGGTGGGGTGGGCGGTCTACTACTTCCTACTGGCACGCCTGGCGCGCGGGCCCGAGCAGGTGTGGGTGTTCCTGCCTGTCTGGCTGATCTTGGCGTACGCCCTCTTGCCGCGCGTCCACAGGATCCTAAGCAGCCTATACATTCCGGACTACTTCATCGGCCGCGCACGGACCGGCGACGGCGTGCTCGGGGATCCCATCAACCTCGCCGTCATCGGCCCGGCAGGGGAGTTGCGGCAGGCGATGATCACGGCGGGATGGGTCGAGGCCGACCCCCTGACTGTCTCGACTGCCTGGCGAACCCTTGAATCAACGGTGGTCGGGCGCAGCTATGCGGCCGCGCCGGTCAGTTCGCTCTACGTGTTCGGAAAGAAGCAGGACATCGCTTTTCAGCGTGAGATCGACGGTAACCCCCGTAAACGGCATCACATCCGGTTTTGGAGATGCCCTGACGACTGGATGCTGCCCGGAGGCATAGGAGTGGACTGGGTGGGTGCGGGCACCTACGACAGAAGTGTCGGTCTGTCCCTCTTCACCTTCCAGATCACGCACAAAATTGCTGACCGCACCGACGAAGAGCGCGATTTCATCATTGAGACCCTCCGGGCGGCCAACGCGGTCGAATCGGTGCATGTCATCAGGAACTTCTCGACCGGATATCACCACCGAAACGGGGGCGGTGACTCCATCCGCACCGACGGCCACCTTCCGATCATTGATCTGAATCCCCCGGAGCGGCTGGGGACTCGGTCCGGAACTTGATCATCTTGTGGGTGCCGTCGCAATAGGGCTTGATCGCGGACGCCCCGCACCGGCACAGGGCCACAGTTCGCCGTTGCCGCGGCGCTGGTTGCCCTGAAGGGGTGACGATGTCGAAGTCGCCCCGGACGAGGATGGGGCCGTCGGGGCAGAGGACGATCGAGCCGTTGCCGGGAAACTGCTGCTGGTCCTGATTCATGTGTACTCCCGTTGGGGTTGGGCAAGAAATGAAGGGTCGGGTGAGAATGCGAGGCGGATCTTGCCGCCGTGCCTGACCTGCAACTCCGTGACGGAATGCGCGGCTGTCTTGAGCCGGGTCCCGGCGTAAGGAACGCCTCCTCCGAGCCGCAGTGCCAGCGCGATCCAGCTGCAGACGGCGCGTTCGGCAACCCACAGCGGGGCGAACAGGACGGTCCGGGCCGGAAAGACGCACCGGCCCCGGTGCCGTCTGCGCCCGACTTCCGCCAGAGCCACGGCAGCCACGGCAGATCCCAGGATAGCGGGGACAGCCAGGCGCGGCGGCTGGACAAGCACGGCAGCCAGTAGAGGCACCAAAGCTAGCTCCGCACAGAGCCGGCGAGGCTGGGCGAAGCCGTCGTAAGCGTGCCGGATCCGCTGTTCCAGGAAGTGCCGGGACGCCGGAGGCCGGCGGGCAATGAACAGTGCAGGCATCCGCTTTTCCACTCCGCCTGCGGCAGTGACGGTCCGGATCAGCTCAAGGTTTTCGAAGAGGACGGCATTGTATCCGCCGGTAGCAACCAGCGCGTCACGCCGGACGGCCAGCGTCCCTGGAAAGTCGTCGGCGAAGGCACGGTTGATCAGCGTCCGGGCGGTATCCCAGCACGCGTGCCAGGGCAGGGGGCTGAAAAAGTTCTGCGGCCGCACGACGTGCGCATGATCCAGACCACCGAGTACGGACGTGAGCCCCTCATAGGTGTAGCGGACGTCGTCGTCGGCGATCACGAGTCTCTCCGCGCAGCTGAGGCGCACGGCTGTCAGTACGGCCGTGACTTTGCCGTTGCCGCCTGCGCCTGGCGCCGGCCGGATATGGCGGACGGCTACCGGGAACCGCGCCTGGTGGCAGTCGTAGAGATCCGCCGCTGATCCGTCGACGACGGTTACCCGGATCCACGAGCATAGTTGCTCCAGATAAGGCACCAGCTCGTCCAGCCCGGAATCCTCCGCCCAGCGCAGTGGAAGGATGTACTCGGCCCGCAGGGGTTCGGGGAGCGTCACAGGCCGGCCGGGACAGCGGCTCGCAGGGAGGACCTGCCGTTGTCCCAAGCGTCCATGATCAGGGAGGAGAGCCGGGCGTCGATCGCAAGAACGGCTGTGGCGCCGAAGAGCACGTCCCCGAGGAGGCCCGGTTCTGCCTCCACCAGGCCGCCGGCGAGGTCCCGTCCGGCGATTTGCTCGTGCACCGCATCCGCTTCCACGTGCTCGTCGAAGTACCAGGTCACGTCTGGGCCGAATCCGTGGCGCCGGAACCCCTGACCGTAGAGCTGGTTGGGCCGGGAGGACGTCATTTCGTAGATCGCCAGATGCCCGGCGATGGCTCCGCGGAGTCTGCGGTTCAGACCGAACAGGGACATCACGTTCACCGAGGCCAGGGAGATCGCCGGAACGGCGTCCACGTAGCCGCCATATTGGTCGTTAAGGCCCAGTCCCCGCATGGTCCGGCCAAACAGGACACTGTGCATCCGGTCCGGGCGGCCGCCACCGTATTCGTCAGCCTGGATCTCCACCAGCGCGGCCTTGGCCCGCCCGCTCAGGCGGGGAATGGCCCAGGTGTGCGGGTCGGCTTCCTTCAGCTGATACACCGACTTGTGGATCAGGAACTCGCGGAGTTGTTCAAGGTCCGCCCTTTTGGCCACATGGCGGGACACGCTTGGCCCGCCGCCCTGGGCGGCGAGTTCGAACAGGACGGCGGCGACATCATCGCTGCTCATTGTTTCCGCCGGGGGCAGGCTGGTGTGTTCGGCGTGCTGGTGCGCTGCGGAGCGCAAGGCATTTTCGAACCGTACCTCGAGCAGATGGCGGACCCGGATCAGGTCGGGGTTCCATTCCCAGCGGTCATCCACGCCGTCCAGGCCCGTGTAGTGCAGCTCGTAGAGGCAGAACAGGGCCAACTGGAGGTCCTCGTCTTCGATGATGTCCCCGACGAGGGGCAACTGCACCGTGACCAGCTGGTGCAAGTGCGCCTGTGCTGACGGGTCGGCCCCGGGATGGCCGGAAAGGAGGCTGAGCAGCCCGGCGGTGACGGGTCCGCGCGGTTCGGGGATCTTCATTGTGCTCCTATGGTGCCCTCAACCGTTGCGGCTGCGGACGTTGAAGGGGGGTGGGGGCAGGTCGGCCGAGGTTCGAAGGCCGGCGTCGCGGGTGAGCAGCACGGCCAAGGCGATCATGCCAACGGTCAAAAGAGGGTGCAGCCAGTTGTCGGCGCTGGTGACCGGGACGTAGTTCGCCGGGCTGTCATGTCTGAAGACGAGGCCGGGCGAAACGGGGGACCTCAGACGACGGTCTTGCCGCGCCGGCGCCGCCACCAGATGAAGGCCGCGAAGAGGGTGACCAAAGCGATTCCACCGATCACGTAGGGCGCGAGATTCGTTCTGGTGGCCTCTGATTCGGCCGGCTCACCGGTGCCCGGGTTTACCGGGTTTCCCGACGGCGTCGCAGAGGGCGACGATTGCCCGCTGGGCGCAGGCGTCCCGGCCGCGTCCGGAGCGCCGGTGGTCTCCGTCTGGACCCGCACAGCAGGCATGGTCCGGGCATCAACTGTCGAACTGGACGCAGCCGCTTCGGAGGGAGCCGCCAGCGAAGGTGCGGCGAGGTCAACTGCGCCTCCGGCGAGGAACAGTCCGATGGCGACTGCGGTAAACATCCTGGGCATGAGTCCTCCTGGTGGGTTCCGGCGACCGGGGTCAGCATCGTGCCCCAGTGAATATAGTAAGCATGATTAGCATTAAGTGCTAAGCGACCTCAAGTCGCTCCTGCATGCGGTCTAAGGGCGGCCTGAGAGAAGGTTTTGCGCAGGTGCAGCGGCGCCGGGCTCCGGTGGACGTGGCTGCTCAGCTGTTGCCTGGATGGACGAGGCTGTCGGGGTCCTCCCGGCTCGCCGGCGCATCGGCGAGTCCCTGCGGTGACAGGTCGAGGTCTTCAACTCGGGTCCATTCCTGGCCGGCTGCCGCCGGGGGATCCGGGGGTGGTGTGATGTGGTTCGTCATGAATGTTCGTCTCTGGTTCGGCAAGGGCTGGGCCGGGCTGGCGGCGCTGGGGTCCGGGTGGCTGGGGTTAGTGCGGTATTTCCATTTGGAAGCCGCGCCGGCACCGCAGTACCCGGGTCCGGAGGTAGGCCCGGAGGAAGTCTGCTGGCCGCGGCTGGGTGGAGAGTGGTGTGTGGGAATTTCTCAGGTCCGGATCGGTGGGGGACATGGGTTCCCCGCAGTGGATGTACTGGGCGCCCAGGTGCACGACGTCATCGGTG
>NZ_CAKKLY010000081.1 GCF_918698095.1 Arthrobacter sp. Bi83 | reverse complement strand
CCCCTCTCCTTCCCGCCACCCGAACCCGTAACTGCCCGAAGCGAGGCCGATCCGTCCCGGCGGAACAATCTGGCCCTCATCACCGCCATGCTGCACCACCACCGGGTCCTCAGCCGTGCTCAGATCACCAGGCGGACGGGACTCAACAGGTCCACAGTGGGAACCCTGATCGGACAGCTTGTAGCGCTCGGGCTGGCGTATGAGTCCGCACCCTCAGGTGAAGCGCAGGTGGGCAGGCCCAGCCCCGAAGTCCGCCCGAGCCCCTCCACTGCAGCACTGGCCGTCTACCCGGAAATCGATGCGGTAACCATCGGGCTGGTCAGCCTCGGGGGCCGGATCCAAAAAAAGATCCGCTTCCCCACGGAGCGGATACCTTCAGCCACGGAAGCCGTGAACATCGCGGCCGCCGTCATCGAGGGCATGCGTTCTGAACTGGACACGTCCTACCGGATCACGGGCGCAGGCATGGCAGTGCCCGGCCTGGTCAACCAAGCCGATGGAATCGTCAGGCACGCGCCGCACCTTGGCTGGCGGAACGAGCCGGTGGCCCGGATGCTGGCCGAGGCGACGGGGTATGCCTGCCACGCCGCCAATGATGCCTCCCTCGCGGCCGAAGCCGAGCTCCTCTTTGGTGCCGGAGCCGGCCGGGAAAACCTCATCTACCTCAACGGCGGGGCCAGCGGCATCGGCGGCGGCGTGATCGCTGGCGGCACGCTGCTTCGAGGGGCCAGCGGCTACGCGGGCGAACTCGGCCACACGTTCGTCCGGACGGCGGGCAATTCCTGCCATTGCGGAGCCACCGGCTGCCTGGAAACGGAGGTCTCGCAATCCCGGCTCTTCGAACTGGCCGGGCTCGCCGGCGGGGACGCCGCAGAGCTGGAGCATGCGCTGCGGCATGCCGGCAGCCCCGAAGTGGCCAGGGAAGTGGAACGCCAGCTGGAGTATCTGGGCACGGCATTGCGGAACGCTGTCAACATCTTCAACCCGGAGGTCATCATCTTGGACGGATTTCTGGGGATCCTGCACAGCCTGTCGCCCGGGACGCTGGAAAATCTGGTCCGGTCCGGGGCAATGGCTGGGCCGGCGGCAGAAGC
Organism: Arthrobacter sp. Bi83; assembly: GCF_918698095.1. GTDB lineage: Bacteria > Actinomycetota > Actinomycetes > Actinomycetales > Micrococcaceae > Arthrobacter. Next base: position 10,135 of record NZ_CAKKLY010000081.1, on the reverse strand, counting down.
CAGGATCTACCGGGCGGCACTGGGCGCTGACCTCATGATGATCGGGGCGGCAGAACTTGCCTTCGCCCAGTTCCTGGCGGATCCCGCCAGCGCGGGCCCATTGCCCGCGGCCCCGGTCTCGGCAGCTGCCCGCAGTGGCGCCCCGGCCTCGACGTGATCGCGCGGCGTCCGGTCCGGAGACCGTTCATTGACCTTTAAGAGTCAATGAGCTTCACGCGGCGCAGCGGTTGATTCACGCACAACAAGATGCGTGGCCAGCTCCACCCGCTGGGAATCGAGAGCTTCGCCGTGGAGCTGCCGCAGCACCGCGCGCAGTGCCGCACGGCCCATCTCCTGCAGGGGCTGCGCCACGGACGTGAGCGGCGGAATGGATTCCTCCGCCTGGTAGGTCCCGTCGAATCCCACAAGGCTCAGATCCTCCGGAATCCGCAAACCGTTCCGCCGGGCTTCGCCGAGGACGCCGAGTGCGATGCTGTCGCTCGCTGCGAAAATGGCAGTGGGCGGCTCGGCGAGGGACAGCAGTGCCTTCAGGCCCCGGGCTCCGTGATCCGAGCGGAAGCTTCCTGACAGGACGTACGAAGGATCCACCGTCACATCTTTTGCCATGAGGGCCGCCATGTAGCCGTGCAGCCTCGCCTGGTTGCACTCGGCAGCTTCCGGGCCGCCAAGGAAACCAATGCGCGAATGACCGAGCTGGAGCAGGTGTTCCGTCGCGGCCTTGCCGCCCGCCCAATTGGTGGCACCGACGCTCACAACATCAGCCGGTGGCGGGTTCAGGGGGTCAATCACCGCCACCGGGATCTTCCGGCGCCGAAAGGCATGAAGCTGCGCGGCGCTGAAGGCGGACGTCACCACGATCATGCCGCTGCGGCCGGCATCCACCATCCTCTGGGCGCGGCGTTCGGGGCTCAGCGCCGCGCTCAGCGCCGCACCCGTCACCTGGCTGGTTACGCTCAGGACCACTTCGACGTCCGTGGTCCCGGCATACTCCAGCACCCCGTTGAGGATTTCCACCGCATAAGCGGAGTTCAGTGCGTCGAAAACCACCTCGACGACGGTCTGCCCCGGGGCGGTCGTGCGCCGCTGCACAGGGGACTGATATCCCAGCGCCTCCAGCGCCGCAAGTACCCTGGCGCGAGTATCGGGCGAGACGTCCTCCCGGCCGTTGACAACCTTGGACACGGTGGGAGCTGACACGCCGGCACGCAAGGCAACGGCTGCAAGGGTCGGTTTCTCCGGCCGAACGGTCATAGACAAGGGATCCTCGAGTTCTTTCGAAATATTTCGCTGCCATCATCTTGCCTCGGATGAACCGTGCCGGTCAACAACCGAACAGGCATCCCGAGTTGTTTTGCCGAAAATCGCTTGACTGTGACTGCGCTCACGGCTAGATTTACCTCACCGGCCGCAATAGTTTCGAAATGTTTCGAAATCCTTACTCTGCGGCTGCGCCACCACACACGAATGGACCGCCCGCCTCGGAGTCGACGCCGGCGGCCCACTTCACACGTTACCGGGTACCAGCGTTGCGCCCGGAGGATGAACGGAAGCGAAATGAACATTCGAAAGTTGCGCTCGGCTGCACTGGCATTTTCCGCCGCGGGAGTGGCGCTGAGTCTGGCCGCCTGCGGCTCTGCCGGTCCTGCCGGTTCCAATGTCAGCAGCGACTCGGCAACCATGTGGGGTCTGACCGGCGGCAACCAGCCTGTCCTGCAAAAATCAGTGGAGTCCTGGAACCAGGCCAACGCTGACAAGTCCATCAAGCTCGACTTCTTCGCCAATGATGCCTACAAGACCAAGGTCCGGACGGCTGTGGGCGCTGGAGAAGGGCCCACCTTCATCTACGGCTGGGGCGGCGGAGTGCTGAAATCATACGTTGATGCCGGCCAGGTGGCCGACCTGTCTGACTTCGTTGCACAGAATCCTAACGTCAAGGACCGCTACCTCCCCTCGGTGCTGAAGAACGGCGTAGTGGACGGAAAGACTTACGCCCTTCCGAACAACAACGTCCAGCCCGTGGTCCTGTATTACAACAAGGAGGTTTTCGACAAGGTCGGCGCACAGGCACCCAAGACCTGGGATGAGCTCATGGCGCTCGTGCCGAAATTCAAGGAAGCCGGCATCGCTCCGTTCTCACTCGGCGGGCAGTCGAAGTGGCCGGACCTGATGTGGCTCGAGTACCTCGTAGAACGCATCGGCGGCCCGGAGGTCTTCGCGAACATCGCCGCCAACAAGCCCGATGCCTGGTCTGACCCCGCCGTGGCCCAGTCACTGACCAAGATCCAGGAGCTGGTGGACGCGGGTGGCTTCATCAACGGCTTCTCCTCCGTCGCCGCCGACAGCAACGCCGACCAGGCACTGCTCTACACCGGCAAGGCCGCCATGGTCCTGCAGGGCGGCTGGATCTACCAGGGCATGAAGAAGGACGCCGCCGACTTCGTCAAGGGCGGCAAGCTCGGTTACGCGACGTTCCCCACCGTTTCCGGTGGCAAGGGCGATCCCGCCAACGTCGTCGGCAACCCGTCCAACTTCTGGTCCATCTCGGCCAAGGCCACTGACGCCCAGAAGAAAGCCGCCCTGGACTACGTCAAGGACGGAATGTTCACCGACGGCGACACCCAGGCCCTGATCGACTCAGGAGCGGTGCCCGTGATCAACGGAATCGACAGCAAACTCGCTGCCTCTCCCGACAAGGACTTCCTGACCTTCGTCTACGGCATGGCCAAGAACGCGCCGAGCTTCACCCTCTCCTGGGACCAGGCCCTCAGCCCTGCCCAGGGCGACGCAATGCTGTCCAACCTGGACCAGATCTTCCTGAAGAAAATCAGCCCCGAGCAGTTCGTCGCCACAATGAACGCCACGATCGGTAAGTAGCACCATGACTTCCCTTAGTTCTCCTGCCCGGAGGGTCCGCGACGCGGGCCCTTCGGGGTGGCTGGCGGCGCCGGCCCTCGTCTTCTTCCTGCTGTTCGCCGTGATTCCGCTCCTCGGTGTGGTGTTCCTCAGCTTCACGAGCTGGGACGGTCTCCGGGAGATCAAGCTGGACGGGCTGTCCAGCTGGGCCACAGTCCTCACGGATCCGGTGACCGGCAACGCCCTTCTCGTAACAGCAAAGATCATGTTCTTCTCATTCATTGTCCAGGCGCCCGTGAGCCTGCTGCTCGGCGTCTTCACCGCCGGCGGGCAGAAATACCGGGCGGCCCTGGCCGTCCTCTACTTCCTGCCATTGCTTCTCTCCTCGGCTGCCGTTGCGATTGCCTTCAAAGCGCTGCTCGACCCCAACTTCGGCCTGGGGCCCGGTTTCCATTTGCCCCTGCTGACCCAGGACTGGCTGGGCAATTCCGATCTGGTGCTGTTCGTCGTGGTCTTCGTCATCGCCTGGCAATTCGTCCCGTTCCACACCCTGATCTACCAGGGCGGCGTGCGCCAGATCCCGGCTTCACTCTACGAAGCGGCGGAGATTGACGGGGCGGGCCGGTTCCGGCAGTTCTGGAACATCACCCTGCCGCAGCTGAAGTACACCATGATCACGTCCTCCACGCTCATGGTGGTGGGCAGCCTGGCCTACTTCGACCTCATCTTTGTGCTCACCGGCGGCGGACCCGGCTACAGTACGCGGCTGCTGCCGCTGCACATGTACCTGACGGGATTCAAGGCCAATGACATGGGAGCCGCCAGCGCCCTCGGCGTCATCCTCATCGTCATAGGTCTTGGACTTGCCCTCCTCCTGCAGCGCCTCGGCGGCAAGAACCGCAACGCAAGCCAACTGGAAGGTGCCTGATGGCCTCCACGACTCAGCTCCCTGTCCCTCCGGCGACCGTCACCGGCCCGCCCGCCGCAGCGCCGGCTTCCCGCACGAAGGGGCTGGGACGCCGGCGTCCAAACCTTCTGGGCGGCGCGGGCGGCTGGCTCTGGCTCGCGATTATCATCGTCCCGATCTACTACGTGGTGATTACCAGCCTTAAGAACCAGGCGGGATTCTTCACGTCCAATCCGATGCTCCCGGCGGCGGAGCCCACTCTGGACAATTACAAGCTGGTGCTGGACAACAACTTCGTCAGGTACTTCACCAACAGCGTCATTGTCACCGTTGGAACGGTGCTCCCCGCCCTGGTGGTGTCCTTCATGGCCGCCTACGCAATCGTCCGGGGCAAGAGCCGGTTCCTGAACTGGACGAACAACCTGTTCCTCCTGGGTCTCGCCATCCCGCTCCATGCCACCATCATCCCCATCTACTGGATGATCACCAGGGCGCACCTGTACGACACCCTGCTGGCGCTGATCCTGCCGTCCGTGGCTTTTGCCATTCCGGTCTCCGTCCTCATCCTGTCCAACTTCATGCGGGATGTGCCCAACGAGCTGTTCGAGTCCATGCGCCTGGACGGCTGCTCCGACTGGGCCATGCTGTGGCGGCTGGCACTTCCCATGACCAAGCCCGCCGTCATCACCGTCGGCATCTACAACGCCCTGCACGTCTGGAACGGCTTCCTCTTTCCGCTGATCCTGACGCAAAGCCCGTCCACGAGGGTGCTGCCGCTCTCGCTGTGGGCGTTCCAGGGTGAGTTCAGCGTGAACATCCCCGCCATTCTCGCCTCAGTGGTTCTGGCGACCCTGCCCCTCCTGGTGATTTACGTCGTCGCCCGCCGGCAGCTGCTGAGCGGACTGACCGCCGGATTCAGCAAATAGCATGCCGGGCCTTACGAAAGGACCTCAATGACAGCCGCACAGACGCTGCGCGTCGGCATGGTGGGTTACGCCTTCATGGGTGCAGCCCACTCCCACGCCTGGCGGACCGCGCCCAGGTTTTTCGACCTGCCGCTTCAACCCGAACTGACCGCCGTCGCCGGCCGTAACCCGGAAGCGCTGAACGGAGCCGCCGCCAAGCTCGGCTGGGCCTCGACCGAAACGGACTGGCGCCGCCTGATAGAACGCGACGACATCGACCTGATTGACATCTGCACGCCTGGGGACACTCATACGGAGATAGCGCTCGCCGCCCTCGAAGCAGGCAAGCACGTGTTGTGTGAGAAGCCTTTGGCCAACTCCGTGGCCGACGCGGAAAGGATGACGGACGCGGCGCAAGCCGCGGCCGACCGCGGCGTCTTCTCGATGTGCGGCTTCAGCTACCGCAGGACGCCCGCCCTTGCCCTCGCCAGGAGGTTCGTGGACGAAGGGCGGCTCGGCACCCTCAGGCACGTCCGGGCCCAGTATCTGCAGGACTGGCTCAGCGATGAAAACGCCCCCATGACCTGGCGGCTGGACAAGTCCAAGTCAGGGTCCGGCTCGCTGGGCGACATCGGTGCGCACAGCATCGACGCCGCACAATGGATCACGGGCCAACGAATCAGCGGCGTGTCGGCCCTGACGGAGACCTTCGTGCCGGAAAGGCCACTCGCCGGCAATCTCGTGGGACTCGGCGGACACGGCGACGCCGGCGCGGACACGCCCCGCGGAACCGTCACCGTGGATGACGCCGCACTGTTCACTGCACGGTTCGACGGCGGTCCGCTGGGGAGCTTCGAAGCCACCCGTTACGCCTTGGGACGGAAGAACGCCATGCGTCTGGAAGTCAACGGAAGCCGGGGATCACTGGCCTTCGATTTCGAGGAGATGAATGTGCTCTCGTACTACGACGCCACCGAATCGCCCGACGCCGGCTTCCGGCGGATCTTCGTCACCGAGCCGGAGCATCCGTACGCGGCCAACTGGTGGCCCACCGGCCACGGACTGGGCTACGAGCACGGGTTTACGCACCAGGTGGTGGATCTCGTGACCGCGATAGCAACCGGCCGACAGCCGGAACCGTCCTTCGCCGATGCACTGCAGGTGCAGCAGGTCCTGGCTGCCGTCGAGGCAAGCGCCGCCGACTCCAGCCGCTGGCACAACGTTAAAAACTAAGGAAGCATCCCATGACAGAAACCAAGACAGCCCTGGTGGTCCGCGGCGGCTGGGACGGCCACCAGCCGTTCGAAGCCACGGAACTCTTCATCCCGTTCCTCAAAGGCAACGGGTACGACGTCCGCGTGGAGGAGTCCCCGAAAATCTATGCGGACAGCGCGTACATGTCCGGAGTCGACCTGATCATGCAGTGCATGACAATGACCACCATCGAAAAGGAAGAATTCGCCGGCCTGCGCGCCGCAGTCGAAAACGGCACCGGCCTGGCCGGCTGGCATGGCGGCATCGCGGATTCGTACCGCAACAACTCCGACTACCTGCACCTGATCGGCGGCCAATTCGCCTGCCATCCGGGAAAGCACCCGGACGAACTCACCGGGGAACAGTCGGACAACTACGTGCCCTACACCGTCCGGATGCTTCCCGCCGCTGCCCAGCACCCCATCACCCAGGGCCTGGGTGACTTCGACCTCGTCACCGAGCAGTACTGGGTGCTCTCGGACGACTACATCGACGTCCTCGCCACCACCACCCAGAAGGTCCGCGAATGGGACCCCTGGCACCGCGAAGTGACCTCCCCTGCGATCTGGACCCGGCAGTGGGGAGAAGGCCGCATCTTCGTCGCCACACCGGGGCATCGGGTGGAAATCCTTCAGGACACCAACGTCCGCACGATCATTGAAAGGGGCCTGCTGTGGGCAAGTCGCTAAAAGTAGGAATCATCGGCTGTGGCGCAATCATCGCCCAGTATCTCGCCAGTTTCCGCAGGCTGGACGGCGTCGAACTGGTGGCGGTGGCGGACCTCGATCCCGCGAGGGCCCGGGCCGTGGCGGACAGCTACGGCGGCGTACGGGCGGTCAGCGTCGACGAACTGCTGGCTGCCCAGGACGTTGACCTTGTCCTGAACCTGACCATTCCGGCAGCCCATGCGGACATCGCGCTGAGGGCCATCGCAGCAGGCAAGAGCGTCTACGGAGAAAAGCCGCTGGCAGCGAACGTGGCGGAAGCCCGGCAGGTGCTTGAGGCGGCCGTCAAGGCGGGGGTGAGCATCGGGTGTGCACCCGACACGGTCCTGGGCACCGGCATCCAGACCGCCAGAAAAGCCATCGACGACGGCCTCATCGGGGCACCGGTCTCGGCCACCGCCACCATGGTGACTCCAGGCCATGAGCGCTGGCACCCCAACCCCGACTTCTACTACCAGCCCGGCGGCGGACCCCTGCTGGACATGGGTCCGTACTACGTCAGTGCCCTCGTCACCTTGCTGGGGCCGGTGGTGTCCGTGATTGGCGCCGCAAGCCACACCCGGCCCGCGCGCACCATCGGGTCAGGACCGCGGATGGGCGAAACGGTCCCCGTGAACACCGATTCCCACGTCACCGGAATTCTGGTTCATGCCTCGGGCGCGCTGTCCACGCTGGTGATGAGCTTTGACGCTGTGCAGTCCAAGTCCCCCAACATCGAGGTCCACGGCGAGCAAGGATCATTGGTGGTTCCGGATCCGAACCATTTCGACGGCGATGTGCAGCTGTTCCTGCTCGGCTCCGACGCCTGGGAGACGCTGCCGGTGTCCGCCGGCTACCTCGATGCGGGCCGCGGCTTCGGCATAGCGGACCTCGCCGGCACGCCTGCGGGACGCGAGCCGCGCGCCGGCGGGGTCCTGGCCTTCCACGCGCTCGAGATCATGGAAGCCATGCTCGTATCAGCGCACAGCGGAGCCGCCGTCCCCATTCAGAGCACGGCGGTGAGGCCGGATCCGGTGCCCTTGACCGACCTCAACCGGCCGGCCGCGGCTGAGGAACCGGCTGAGGCGGAGGAACCGGCTGAGGAATCACTGCCCGGCGAGGAGATCCGGCAGGACGACGCGCAACCCGTCAGGTCATAGGATCGTCAGTTCAGAGGGTCGCGCAACAACGCCCCGGTGGCATTCAGCCACCGGGGCGATTGTGGATTTGCCTAGCGGCCGCCGGCAATCTTCCTGCTGCGCTGCTCCTGCGCCATCAGCCCGTACGGATAAACCCCGACGCGCGGCTGGCTGGCTTCCGTCAGCCTCTCGGTTTCCGCAGAGGTCAGCTCAAGATCTGCCGCCGCCAGGTTGTCCGCCAGTTGTTCGGTAGTGCGGGCCCCGAGGATCACGGACGTGACCGCAGGACGGTCCGCGAGCCACGCGAGGGCCACCTGTGAGGCACTGACGCCGTGATCCGCGGCGATCTTCTCGACGGTTCCGATGACCTCCCAGGTGCGTTCGTCGTCGTTCCTGGCCTGCCAGGCTTCCATGCCGCGCGTGGGGTTCTCGCCCAGACGGGTGGCTCCGGCCGGCGGCTGGTCCCGCTTGTACTTGCCGGACAACCAGCCGCCGCCAAGGGGTGACCAGGGCAGGAGCCCGATGCCCGCGTCGAGCGAGGCGGGCACAATCTCCGACTCGATCTCCCGCACGAGCAGGCTGTACTGCGGCTGGAGAGTCACGGGAGCGCTCCAGCCGTGCGCCTTCGCAAGGTGGACGGCCTTGGTCAGCTGCCATCCCAGAAAGTTGGAAAACCCGTAGTACGCGATCTTCCCGCTGCTGACGGCATCGTTGAGGAACCGCAGTGTCTCCTCCAGCGGCGTGATGGGGTCCCAGGCGTGCATCTGGTAGAGATCGATCTGCTCCACGCCGAGGCGCCGGAGCGAATCATCCAGGGACTTGGTGAGATGGCGCCGGGAGGTGCCCAGGTCGTTGGGGCCCTTCCCCATGGGGAACCGGCCCTTCGTGGCAAGGACAACCTGGTCCTTGGCTTCCGGCCGTTTCGCGAGCCAGCGTCCGATGATCTCCTCAGACACGCCGGAGCTGTACACGTCCGCCGTATCGATGAAGTTGCCGCCGGCTGCCGCGTAGTCATCCAGGATGGCGTGGGACGCTTCCTCCGTGGCCTCGGCGCCGAAGGTCATGGTGCCCAGCGCGTAGTTGGACACGACGGCCCCGCTGTTGCCCAGGGTGCGGTATTGCATGGTTCTCCTCAGTCCTCGGTGGTCAGTTCTCGGTGGTCAGTCTTCGGTGGGGGTGGTGCGGTTGGAGTGGTAGGTCCGCCACGTGTGCTCGGGGGCGAAACCCAGGAGCCGTCTGGCCTTGTCGATGGAGAGCATGGTCTCGTGCTCGCCCAGCTCCCTGGTTACCTTGACGTTGGGGAACACCTCGGCGGCCAGGCTCGCGCTGGAGCGGCTCATGACGGTGTCCTCGTTGGCGATGATGAACGCCTCAAAGCCGGGCTTCCCGCTCTCGAGGGCGCGCGCCACCGCCTGGGCGCCGTCGCGTCCGTCAATGTAGCCCCAGAGGTTCCATTTGCGCAGCGTCGCGTCAGCGTCAAAGGACGGGAACTCCTCGTAGTCCTCGGGGTCCATGACGTTGGAGAACCGCAGCCCGGTGATGCTGAGCTCCGGGTCCCACCGCGTCATCTCGATCGCCATCTGCTCCTCCAGGTGCTTCACCAGCGAGTAGGTACTTTCCGGCCTCGCCGGGTATTCCTCATCCACCGGGATGTAGGGAGGGTCGACGTCGAACGGCAGTCCCAGCACCGTCTCGCTGGAGGCGTACACGACCTTCTTGATGCCGGCCCTGCGGGCCGCCTGGAACACGTTGTAGGTGGACAGCATGTTGTTCTCGAAGGTGGCGGCGTCCGGCACGAGCCCGGGCGCCGGGATCGCCCCGAGGTGGACGATTGCGTCAAACCCCCGGTGGCGGTCGTCCAGGCCCAGGACCACGTCCAGTACCTGGCCATAGTTGCGCAGGTCCACGACCGCATGCGCGGCGCTCCTCTCTCCCGCCCGGTCCAGGTTCAGGACGGAGTGCCCGTCCTCTGTGAGCCGGCGGACCACGCTGCGCCCCAGCTTTCCGCTTCCCCCTGTTACAGCAATTCTCATGGTGGTCTCCTCTGGCTTGGTTTGCAGGCCGGCCCGGTCTGACGGCCGGTCCGGGTGTGGACTGTCATGGCGGAGTCCCGCCGGTCACCTTCCTACCCAGCCTAGGTGCGCGGGTGCCCCCGCGCAGCCCTTCTGGCAGGCCCTGTGAGTCCTAGGAAAACCGGAGCCACCCGGGATCTGCAGCTCGGGCAGGTCCGCTAAGACACACTACGAGGGCTAAAACCTTGGGACCCCCAGGCCCCGGCAGGTGTGTGTTTTCCTGCTGGCCTTCCTTATGAAAACCCGGGAATTTCTTGATGGAATCCCAGAAACTCCCCCATGCGGGGGTCCACCAATACCC
>NZ_CAKKLY010000080.1 GCF_918698095.1 Arthrobacter sp. Bi83 | reverse complement strand
TCCGGACCGACTTGTAGCCGAGTTCCAGGTGCTCGCGGACCGAGTCGAACAGTGAGGGGATGTCCGCGCCGGAGGCGTGGCCGTAGGCGCGCAGCCCGTTGCGGGACGCCCCGCCCAGGAGCTGGTAAACCGGCATCCCGGCGACCTTGCCCTTGATGTCCCACAGCGCCATGTCCACCGCCGCGATCGCGGCCATCGTCACCGGGCCGCGGCGCCAGTACGAGGACCGGTACAAGAACTGCCAGGTGTCCTCGATCCGGTGCGGGTCCTTGCCGATCAGCAACTGCGCGACGTGTTCCTTGAGGTACGCGGCCACGGCCAGTTCGCGGCCGTTCAGGGTGGCATCACCGATGCCGGTCACACCGTCCTCGGTGGTGATCCGCAGGGTCACGAAGTTACGGGAGGGGCTTGTCACGAACACTTCCGCGGCAATGATTTTCACAACAGGTCCTGGCTTTCTTTCAGGTCTAACAATGAACGTTTCCGGCCCTTCGGCCGGGACGGGGCGCCGTCCGCTTAGCGCTGGGTGGTACCGGCAACGTGGCCGCCGAGCAGCGCGAGTTCGCCGGTGCGCGGCAGGCCTTCCCAGTCCCCTGCGGTGCTCACCGCGAAGGCACCGGCCAGGGCGCCGCGCCGAAGGCGGCCGGGAACGTCCTCGCCGTCGAGCAGTGCCGAGAGGTAACCGGCGGTGAAGGCGTCCCCGGCGCCAACCGTGTCGATGCTCGTCACCGGCACAGCCGGGACCTCCCAGTGCCCGGCGCGAGTGTGTGCTCCGGCGCCGGCTGCCCCGCGCTTGACCACCACGTCCTGCACGCCAAGGCCCAGGAGGTGCTTGGCCATCAGGGCCTCGGCCTCTGCGGAGTCCGAGGGCACGCCGGAGTCGGCGGCGACCAGGTCGAGTTCGTCGTCGGAGGCGATGACAATGCTGGCGTGCCGGACGAGCGGGGATAGGACAGCCCGCGCTTCGTCGCGCGACCAGAGCTTGCTGCGGTAGTTGACGTCCAAGGAAACCAGGACGCCGGCGCCCGTTGCCCGGCGCGCTGCGTATTCCACGGCGTCCCGCGCTTCCGCGCTCAGTGCCGCGGTAATGCCGGTCATGTGAAGGATGCGGGCCCCGCCTTGGAGCGCAGCGTCGACGTCCTCCCTACAAAGAGTGGAACCGGCTGATCCGGCGCGGTAGTAGAAGGCGCGGCTGACATCGGCAGTCCGCTGCTCCAGGAACATCACGCCTGTGCTGCGGACGGAATCTTCCCGGTGGTGGAGCTCGATGCCCTCGGAACGCAGTTGGCGCTGGACGAACTGGCCATGCGGATCGGCACCCACCACGCCGGCCCAGCGCACTCTGTGCCCCAGCCTGGCCACACCGACGGCCACGTTCGATTCGGCCCCTGCCACATGCATGGACAGGCTGCCGCCAGCGGACAGCGGACCGCCCGAGCGCAGCGACACCATGGACTCACCCAGTGTCAGGAGGTCGACGTCGGCCCTCACTGGAGGCTCCCGGCCGTCCGGCCGCCGAACTCGGCGGACAGGCGGACGAAGCTGCGGGCGCGACCCCGGAGCGGAGCCAGATCGCCGCCGGAGCCGGCGTCGCCGAAAAGCGGACCGCCCAGCCCCACGGCGATGGCGCCGGCCTCCCAGTAGCCGGCCGCTTCCTCGAGCCCCACGCCGCCCACAGCGATGAAGGGGATCTCCGGGAAGGGGTCGCGCAATGCTTTGAGATAACGGGGCCCCCCGATGGATGCCGGGAAGAGCTTGACTGCGGTGGCGCCGCGGTTCATCGCTTCGTAGGCCTCGCTGGGGGTCAGCGCCCCCGCCAGGACGGGAATGCCGCGCCGTGAAGATTCGCCGATCGACTCCGCCAGCGCCGGCGTCACCGTGAACTGGGCTCCGGCATCGGCGATGTCGTCAACGTCCTGCACCGTCAGCACGGTCCCCGCCCCGACGAAACAGCCTTCGGGTGCCGACGAGCGAACGTCGCGGATCGCCGCCAGCGCGTCCGGCGTGGTCAGTGCTATCTCGACGAAACGGAATCCCTCCTCCATCGCGGCGAGGGCCGCCTTCGCGGCAGCCGGACCGTCGGTCCCGCGCACGATCGCGACCAGCCGGGTTTCCCTGATTCCTGCCAAGAGAAACTCGGGCGTCAAAGTGCTTTCCATTGCGGGGCTCTCCACTTCCTGCTTGGTCATGCTGGCCTTCACCACTCTGCGCTCACCACTCGGCAAACGAGCCGTCGGGGTGACGCCACACGGGGCCGCGCCACGCGTGCCCCTGCTTGTCTGCCGCCCGGACCACCGCTTCGTCGATTTCGATGCCGAGGCCGGGCCCGGTCAGCCGCTCGATGTGCCCGTCCACGAACTTGAGGGGCGTCTTGTCCACGACGTAGTCGAGGACTTCGGCGCCCTGGTTGTAGTGGATGCCGATGCTCTGTTCCTGGATCAGGAAGTTGGGCGTCGCGAAGCCAACCTGCAGGCACGCGGCCAGGGCCAGCGGGCCGAGTGGGCAGTGCGGTGCGAGCTGCACCTCGTAGATTTCGGCCAGTGAGGCGATCTTGCGGACCTCGGTGATGCCGCCGGCATGCGAGAGGTCGGGTTGCGCCACGGCGATGCCGGCCTGCAGAGCGGGGAGGAATTCCTGCCTGCTGTACAGCCGCTCCCCGGTGGACACCGGCGTGGTGGTGGATGAGGTGAATTCACGCAGCAGATGGGTGTTCTCGGGTACCACCGGTTCCTCAAGGAAGAACGGCCGGTACGGCTCAAGGAGCGGCGCCACCCGCCTGGCGTTGGCGAGGCTGAAGCGGCCATGGAAGTCGACCGCCACGTCGCGGTGGTCCCCCAAAACCTCCCGGGCGGCGGCCACCCTCCGGACCACGCCGTCGAGCTCCGCCACCGACGCGACAGGGCTGATCCGGCCGCTGGCGTTCATCTTGACCGCCGTGAGTCCGACTTCCAGCTGGGCGCTGATCTGGTCGGCCACCTCGTTGGGCTCGTCGCCGCCCACCCAGCCGTACATCCGGATGCGGTCGCGGACCGGTCCGCCCAGCAGCTGGTGGACCGGGGCGCCGAAGTGTTTGCCGGCGATGTCCCACAGGGCCTGGTCGAGCCCGGACACGGCGCTGGCCAGGATGGGGCCGCCGCGGTAGAAGGAACCTTTGGTCATGACCTGCCAGTGGTCCTCGATCCGCAGGGCGTCCTGGCCGATCAGCAACTCGGAGAGCTGGTCGACGGCGGTCCGGACGGTTTCGCTGCGGCCCTCGCAGCTTGCCTCTCCCCAGCCGACAATCCCGCTGTCCGTCTCGATGCGGACGAACAGCCAGCGCGGCGGGACCAGGAAGGTTTCTATTCTGCTGATTCGCGTCATGGCGTACCCCTAGCCCTTGGTGGCGCCGGCGGTCATGCCGGACACAATGTATTTCTGCGTGAAGAGCGCAATGATCATGATCGGGATGGTCACCACGGTGGCCGCGGCCATCAGTCCGCCCCAGTCGATGCTGGCGTAGGAGACGAAGTCGAAGATGGCCACGGGCAGCGTCTTGGTCTTCGAACCGGACAGCACCAGGGCGAACATGAAGTTGTTCCACGAGAAGATGAAGGACAGGATCCCGGCGGTGGCCATGCCGGCCACCGAAAGGGGCAGTGTGATGCGGCGGAACGCGCCGATCGGCGTGAGCCCGTCCACCTGGGCCGACTCCTCGAGTTCCAGCGGCAGGGAGTCGAAGTAGCTCATCATGATGTAGACGATCAGCGGCAGGGCGACGAACATGTGGCTGAGGATCAGCACCTCGAAGCCGCCCACCATCTTCAGGTTGGAGAAGACGTAGTACCAGGGCACCAGCAGGGAGACGCCCGGGATGACGCGGGCCATCAGGACCACCAGCGCCGAGCGGTGCATTGTGAAGCGGCTCATGGCGTAGGCGGCCGGGACGCCCAGGACCAGCGACAGGGCGGTCGAAACGAAGGCCACCCAGAAGCTGTTGAAGATGAAGACGAAGTAGTTGTTGCGCTGCAGCACGTTGGCGTAGTTCTCGCCGGTGGGCGTGAACAGGAAGGACTTGCCGGCGTCGTAGATGTCCACGTTGGTCTTGAAGGAGGCCAGCAGCATCCAGAACAGCGGCGCGATCAGGAACAGCACCACCGCGATCAGGGCAACCACGCGGAAGGTCTTGTAGGCGCGGCTGCGCAGCGGCTTCTTGCGGCGCGCCACCTGTGGCCGGCGCCGTGCCGGTGCCTGGGGTTCAGTCAGGAGGGTCATTTGCTTACCGCTTTCTTGCGCATGGTCAGCAGCCACATGGAGCCAATGATGATCATGAAGAACAGGATCAGTACGGCCGAGGAGAGCCCGTACTGGTTGTAGTCGAAGCTCAGCCCGTAGGCGTAGACGTTGAGAGTCTCCACCTCATGGAAGGAACCGCCGCCCTTGCCCTTGGTGGCGTAGAGGATGTCGAACGTCTTCAGGGCATCAATGCCGCGAAGCAGGATGGCCACGATGACCGTGGGCATCATCAGCGGCAGGGTGACGTAGAAGAAGCGCTGGACCGCGCTGGCGCCGTCCATCCGTGCGGCTTCATCCGGCTCATCGGAGAGGGAGGTGAGGCCGGCCAGGAGGATGAGGACCACCATGGGGGTCCACTGCCAGACGTCCATGAAGATGGTGGTGGGCAGGGCGGAATCCTGTCCGGAGAGCCACGGCTGCGGCGGAATGCCCACGAGGCCCAGTACCTGGTTGGCGAAGCCGATGTTCGGATCGAAGATCAGGCGCCACATCATGCCCACTGCCACGGGAGTGGCCACGAGCGGCAGCAGGATGGCCACCCGGACCCACTTTTCGCCGCGGAACGGACGCCACAGGAGCAGGGCGATGCCCATGCCGAGAATGATTTCGCAGGCGAGCGCCACGAAGGTGAAGGACAGCGTGCGGCCCACGGCCGGCCAGAAGCGCTCGGTATCGGTAAGGACCGTGAGGTAGTTCTCGAGGCCCACGAAGTCCGACGCCGCACGCACCGACCCCTGGGAGTCGGTCAGGCTCAGGTACAGGGTCCAGGCGAGCGGAAAGATGATGAGGACGCCCACGAAGATCATGGCGGGCGCCGCGAACAGCCACTTCCGGTGGCGGTTGGCCCAGGCGGAGAAATTCTCCTGGGCGCTAGCCGTTCGTCCGGAGGTCCGGGCAGGGGTCAGTACAGACATTGTTCACCTAAGAAGTTGGGGGTGAAAATCTTCAGCGGACGACGGCGGGACAACAGCCTGGCGGGTGCCCCGCCGTCGCGCTTTAGTTACTTACTTTTCGTCGTCCAGGAACTTCTGGAACGCGGTGTTGGCCGTGTCAGCTGCTGCTGAAGCGTCGGCACCGGTGATGGAGGCGACGATCGGGCCGCCGACGATTTCGCGGGCCTTGCCCACGGTGAGGACCTGCGGGCGGTCGTGGCCCACGCCGTTTTCAGCGCTCACCGCGATGGCGGCGGCGAGGTCCTTCGGGTAGGTGGAGGTTCCGGCGGGATCGGACCAGACCGAGGCGCGCGGCCCGGGGACGCCGGCCTTCTGTGCCTCAAGGGTACGTTCCTTGCTGGTGGCCCACTTGATGAACTTCCAGGCGTTGTCCTGATTGGCCGAGGCCTGGTTGATGCCCAGACCCCAGGACGGGATGTTGTACGGCTTGGAGCCGGCGGGACCGGCGGGCAGCGGCGCGAAGCCAACGGTCTCGGCCACCTTGGACTTGGCGGGGTCCGTGGCGTTCTTGTAGAGGGAATCCGCCTCGGTGTAGAAGGCGGCCTTGCCCTGGGTGAAGATGGCCATTGCCTCGGGCCAGCTCATGTCCGTGCTGACGTTCTTAGGGCCGTAGTTCTTGATCAGGCCGCCGTAGAAGGCGTACGCCTTCTTGGCTTCCTCGCTCCCGACGGCGGACTTGCCGCTTTCATCGGTGAAGTCGCCGCCGAAGCTGTACAGGAAGCTGGAGAACTGGGTGACGGCTGCCGACTTGCCGGTGCGGGCAACGAACCCTGCGGTGTCCGCGGAAGAAAGCTTCTTGGCGGCCGCCTCGAGCTCCTCCATGGTCTTGGGAACTTCGATGCCGGCGGCCTTCAGCAGGTCCTTGCGGTAGTAGAGCACCTCCCGTTCGGTGATGATGGGAACGCCCGTCACCTTGTCCTCATAAGTGGTGGCCTTGACGGGGCCGTCCTGGTAGTCCTTCCAGTTCCACCCGGCGTCCTCTGCCACCTTGCTGGTCAGGTCCGCGAGGTAGCCGTTGCGGGCAAACGCCTTGCCCTCCTGCAGCGGGCGGTACATCATGACATCGATTTCGTCGCTGCCCGCGTTGAGCTTGACGTTGTACTGGTCCGAGAGCTGGTCTTCGCCGAGCTGGGTGAGCTCCACCTTCAGCCCGGTGGACTTTTCGAACTCCGGAATTGCTGCCTTGATCCCTTCGGTCCACACATGGTTGGCGAGGGTGACCCGTACCGTGTCCGAGCCCTTCGACTCGCCGCTTCCGCCTCCGCAGGCAGTCAACCCCAGCGAAAGGGCCGCGGCGACGGCCGCATACTTCACTACTGAACGTCGCTTCATTACGACTCCTAAGATCATGGCCGGAGCTGCTCCGGCCGCCCGCATACGCATCTTTGCATCTGCTCCGGAAGCGATCATAGGGAAATAAAGCAGACTTAAACAACCCCTTGTGGCCCACGCGTATGATTTATTTATGAAATCTCCAAAGGCGGAGCCCTCCCAAGCCTTGCCGGTGTCGTTTCTGGAACGGCTGGGCCTGGCTATTGCCGACGGCACGCTTGCGCCGCACGCCGTGCTCCGGATCGACGAGCTGGAAGCCGAGCACAAGGTCTCCCGGTCAGTGGTCCGGGAAGCGACGAAGGTGCTCTGTTCGATGGGCATGCTCGAATCGCGGCGGCGCCTGGGAACGGTAGTCCAGGCCGTGGAGTGCTGGAATCTCTATGACCCGCAGGTAATCCGATGGCGGCTCGCCTCCTCCGCACGCCTGGACCAGCTCCGCGCACTTAACGAACTTCGCGGGGCGATTGAGCCGCAGGCGGCCCGGCTCGCCGCTGGCCGGATTTCGCTTGAGGACGGAAGTGAGCTCGTGTCCATTGCGGCCCGCCTATGGGCGGCGGGGCAGGGCGACAACCAGGAACAGTTCCTGCTCTTGGACATCGATTTTCATGCTGCTGTGCTCAAGGCGTCCGGCAATGCGATGTTTTCCCAGCTGCACAACCTGGTGCGGGAAGTCCTGACCGGCCGCACCGAACACGGGCTGGTGCCGCACCTTCCGCACCACGAGGCGCTCCAGCTGCACGTTGACGTGGCGAGCGCCATCCAGCGCGGCGAGGCTGAGGCTGCCCACGCCGCGATGAGCAGGATCGTGGAGCAGTCGACCGAGGAAATGGGTGACATCTGGTCCCGGCACCAGGGAGACGGCGGAATCCAGGAAAGCGCCGCCGGGGAAGGCGCAGTCGCGGCTGCCTCGGCCCACGCGGGGGCGAACGAAAGGACAGTTAACGCCTGACGGCGGCCCTGCGGCAGGTGTGATCCTGACACAGAGCCGCCGCCCAAGACAATCCCGAGGCTAGCGGCCGCCGCGCAATTCGAAACAGGCGCGCCGGTATTGCTGTCCGATGACCGGACGGAAGTCCGCCGCGGGGGTCGCCTCCAGTGCGGTCTTCCACTGCGGACGGTCCCCGGTCAAGGCCCAGGCGGCCTGCACGGCCGCGCCGCGTGCCACGTACTCGCCGGGCTCGGGAATGACAACGGGGAGATCGAAGACCTGGGCAGCTATCTTCTGGAGCGCAGGGTTCCGCACCGCGCCGCCGATCAGCAGGAGCCGCCGGGCCGGCACGCCCAGTTCCCGCAGCGCATCCATTCCCCCGGACAACCCACACAGCATGCCTTCGAACGCCGCCCGGGCGATGTTGCCGCGCGTTGCGGACGCAATGCTGAGGCCGTGCAGGCTCGCCTTCGCATCCGGGAGGTCGGGGGTACGTTCACCCTCGAAATAGGGCACCAGGACCACTCCCCCGGCGCCAGGGTCCGCTTCCAGGGCCAGCCGGGCCAATCCGTCGAAATCGACGTCCAGTACGTCGGCGATGGAACCAAGAACGCGGGCCGCGTTCAGGGTCACGGCGATGGGAAGGTAGCCCCCGCCCGCGTCGGCGAACCCGGCCACGGTTCCGGTCACGTCCGTGCAGGGATCGGCCGCGACGGCAAACACCGTGCCGCTGGTCCCCACGGAAACCACCACATCGCCGGAGCTGATGCCCAGTCCCAGCGCGGCCCCTGCATTGTCGCCGGCTCCGACCCCGACGGCGATGCCACCGCTTGCGGATGCGGCACCCGCCGCGCCGTTTCCAGCCGTAGGGAGGCATGCCAGGTGAGCGTGCCCCGCCGAAGCGCCGGGGTCCAGGACCCGGGGCAAAACGACGGCGTCCTCCAGCCCCGCGGAGTCCCCGGCTTCGCGGGCTGGACGGCCAAGGGCCAGATGAAAGAGCTCCAGGTCGTAGGCGCCGGTCTCCGGACTCCAGTAGCCGGTGCCGCTGGCATCGGAACGGTCTGTCATCAGCTGCTCAAGGTCCGGACCCAGGGGGCTGGACCCTGACGGGCCGAAGCCGCGCAGCCGCCACGTCAGCCAGTCATGGGGCAATGCGACGGCGGCCACCCGGGCCGCGATTTCCGGCTCATGGTCCCTGACCCACCTGACCTTGGTGGCAGTGAAGGACGCCACGGGCACCAGGCCGGTCCGTTTGGCGTAGTCCGCCGCACCCACTTCGTCGATGAGGGCGGCGGCAGCCACGGCAGACCTGGTGTCGTTCCACAGCAGTGCCGGGCGCAGAACACTGCCCTCCCGATCCAGCAGCACCATGCCGTGCTGCTGGCCCGCGATGGAGACGGCGCTGACGTCACCCAGCCCGCCGGCGTCGTCGATTGCCTCAGACAACGCCCGCCACCAGTGGTCCGGGTGGACCTCGGTACCGTCCGGGTGGCCGGCACGGCCTTCGCGCACCGGGGCACCGGTGTCGGCGTCCAGAATGAGGACCTTGCAGCTTTGGGTTGAGGAATCCACCCCGGCAACCAGTGTCATGGGATCAGCGTGCGCCGAGCAGGTGCTCGATGAAGAGCTGCTGGAGCTTCACGAAACCGAAGCCCTTGCCGCCGAAGTAGGCATCGGCGTCGAACTCCTCATAAGCGGACTTGTCGGCGAGCAACTGCTGGTATCCCTCACCAGGGTTAAGGGTGGGCTCGTTGATCTCGGCGACGCGCGACACCTGCAGAGCGGCCTGGACCTCGGGGTCTGCACGGAAGGCTTTGGCGCGCTCCTTCAGCAGCAGGTAGGTCTGCATGTTGGCGGCCGCCGAATCCCACACACCGTCGATGTCCTCGGTGCGGCTGGGCTTGTAATCGAAGTGGCGCGGGCCGTCATAGGCCGGGCCGCCGTTGGGTCCCCCGTTTTCCAGCAGGTCCACGAGCGAGAACGCGTTCTGGAGGTCACCATGGCCGAACACCAGGTCCTGATCGAACTTGATGCTGCGCTGGCCGTTGAGGTCGATGTGGAACAGTTTGCCCTGGTACAGGGCCTGGGCGATGCCGTGCGTGAAGTTGAGCCCGGCCATCTGCTCGTGGCCTGTTTCGGGGTTGATGCCCACGAGTTCCGGACGCTCCAGCGTTTCGATGAAGGCGAGGGCGTGGCCGAGCGTTGGCAGCAGGATGTCGCCGCGGGGTTCGTTCGGCTTCGGCTCGATGGCGAAGCGGATGTTGTAGCCCTTGTCGGTGACGTAGTCGCCCAGCAGATTCACGGCCTCACGGTAGCGCTCGAGCGCGCCGCGGATGTCCTTGGCGGCGTCGTACTCGCTGCCTTCACGGCCGCCCCACATGACGAATGTCTCCGCGCCGAGTTCGGCGGCGAGGTCGATGTTCTCCAGTACCTTGCGGAGGGCGAAACGGCGCACGCCGCGGTCGTTGCTGGTGAAGCCCCCGTCCTTGAAGACGGGATGGCTGAACAGATTGGTGGTGATCATGGGAACCACCATGCCCGTCGCTTTGAGCGCACCGGTAAGCCGGTCAATCTCCCGCTGGCGGTCCGCCGCCGAGCAGCCAAAGGGAAACAGATCGTTGTCGTGGAAGGTGATGCCGTAGGCGCCGAGGTCACTGAGCCTGTTGACGGCCTCTACGGTATCCAGCGGCGGGCGCGTGGCAGATCCAAACTGGTCCTGCGCCTCCCAGCCAACTGTCCAAAGGCCGAAGGAAAACTTGTCTTCACGGGTGGGCTGAATCGCCATTGAGAGCTCCGAAAGAAGTAGGGAGAAAGTTGCTGTCCGAACGGGGTCATCGATGCGACCCGAGAAATTGTTCTGTAGACAAACATATTCGTATTTCCAAGGATGTCAACCACTTTCGCGAGAATAGTCGCGCCGATCTGCACCGGTCCGCGTGCTGGAAACCTCTATTGTTTTGGCAGGCGGCTTGGTAAGTTGTGCTAGGCATCAAACAGACGTACGGCATCCCGATCAGAACGGTAATCGCAATGGAGCAACTCACCACGGAACGCAACTGGGCCGGAAACTACAGCTACAAGGCGCCGGCGACAGTCTTTCCGCACAGCGTGCAGGAGCTCCGCGAGGCGGTGGCCGACGCAGAGAAAATCCGCGCGCTCGGCTCCAGGCATTCCTTCAACGACATCGCCGACACACCGGGCATTCTGGCGTCGCTGGAGGGCCTCGACCCCGCAATAAGCATTAACGAGCAGGACATGACGGTGACGGTGAGCGGGGGCATCCGCTACGGAACCCTCGCCTCCGAACTCCACCGCCGCGGTTTCGCCCTGCACAATCTCGCCTCGCTTCCCCACATATCCGTGGCGGGCGCCGTCGCCACTGCCACCCACGGGTCCGGGGACCGGAACGGCAACCTGGCCACTGCGGTGGCCGGCCTCGAACTGGTCACCGCAGACGGCTCGCTGCTGACGGTGCACCGCGGTGATGCCGACTTTGCCGGCATGGTGGTGGGGCTGGGAGCCCTGGGTATTGTCACCAGGCTGACCCTGGACATCGAGCCAAGCTACGAGGTCAGCCAGAGCGTTTTCGAGAACCTTGACTGGAACCTGGTACTGGAGAACTTCGACGACGTCACCTCCGCCGCGTACAGCGTGAGCCTGTTCACCGACTGGAGCGGGCCGACCATCGGCCAGGCCTGGCTGAAGCGCAGGACAGTCGATGCCGGACAGCCGGGCGTGGAGTCCGGATTCTTCGGCGGGAAGGCTGCTGCCGAGGCAAGGCATCCGTTGCCGGGCGTACCCGGCACCAGCTGCACCCAGCAGTTGGGCGTCGCCGGCCCCTGGTCTGACCGGCTGGCCCATTTCCGGATGGAATTCAACCCGAGCAAGGGCGAGGAGCTGCAGAGCGAGTACCTCATTCCCCGCGAGCACGCCGCGGATGCCCTCCACACCATGCGCCGGCTCTCAGGTGTGGTGAAACCCCTGCTGCTCGTCGGTGAAATCCGCACCGTCGCCGCGGACAACCTTTGGCTGAGCCCGAACTACGGCCGTGACGGCATCGGGCTGCACTTCACGTGGCGGCAGGACCAGCCGGCTGTTGAGGCGGTCCTGCCGGTACTGGAAGCAGAACTGGCGCCCTTCGCGGCGCGGCCCCATTGGGGCAAGCTGTTCGAAGGCGACGCCGCCGCCGTCGGGCCGCTGTACCCGCGCTTTGGTGACTTTAAGGCACTGGCCGAAAGGCTGGATCCCGCCGGAAAGTTCCGCAACAGCTTCGTCGACCGCAAGGTATTCGGAAGCTGATATTGTCGCGATGATGCCCTCCCCAGCCCGCGGA
>NZ_CAKKLY010000079.1 GCF_918698095.1 Arthrobacter sp. Bi83 | reverse complement strand
GGCGGGGAGTTCTTCATCGTGCAGGCCAGGCCGATCACCGCGCTGCCTGAACCGTCGGCCGATACCCCGACTGACTGGGAGTTGCCCTATCCGAAGGGTCTGTACTTCCGGGCGAGCATTGTGGAGCAGTTGCCGGATCCGCTCTCACCGCTGTTCGCCGACCTCATCGACGGCTCGGTGACCCGGTCCCTCAAGGCGCTGCTGAGGGAGGCGGTCGGCAGCGACGTCGTGCGGGACGGAGACGTGTCCCTGCCCACGATTAACGGATATGCGTATTACTACTACAGCTCCGCCGGAATGTGGCGGGTGATGGGCAAGTCCCTGACCGCCGTTGCCGCGTTGGCCCGCGGCAAGGCGCATATGGGCATCAGGGGATGGCGGGACCATTCCCACCCCCGCTACCGGGGCATAGTGAAGTCGTGGGCATCCAAGCCGCTGACGGACCTGCCGGCGTCGGAACTGTTCAAGGGGATCTCGGCCCTGCTGGACGCCGGCACCGTGTACTACACCGCGGTGCAGTCGGTCATTCCGATCGCGGCAACGAGTGAGATCCTGTTCCGGGCGTTTTATGACCGGCTGGTCCGCCGCGACGGCGACCCGGCGGGCCAGACTTTCCTGCTGGGTTATGACAGTGAGCCCATCCGGGCGGAGAAGTCGCTCTACGACCTGGCGGCCTGGGCCCGTGGACGCCCGAATCTTGCCGCCGCCATCACGGAGGGTTCTGCCGCCGCGGTAGCGGCGGCAGTCCGCACGGGGACTCCGCCAGCAGGCGTCGACCCCGCCGCGTGGGAGCAGTGGACCAAGCGGTTTCAGCGGCATCTGGACCAATTCGGACACGCCGTCTACAACCTTGACTTCGTCAATCCGGTTCCGGCCGATGATCCTTCGGCCTTGCTGGAAACCCTGAAATTCTTCGTGCGCGGGCAGGGCAACGACCCCTACCAGCGCCAGCAGCTCTCGGCGTCCCGCCGGGAGGACCAGAGCCGGCTGGTCCGGGAGCGGCTGGATCCCGCCCGGCGCGCCTCGTTCGACCGGCTGCTGCGCTGGGCACAGAAGGCAGCGCCCGTCCGTGAGGATGCCTTGGCGGACATCGGCCTGGCCTGGCCGCTGATGCGGCGGATGCTGTTGGAGCTTGGACAACGGCTGGTCGGCTCGGGCGTCATCACAGAGCCCGGGGACATCTTCTGGCTGCGGCTCGACGAACTCCGACATGCCATCGACTTCGGACTGGCCACTCCCGGTGCGGCCATCAGCGGTGCCGGGCAGCCCGTCCGCGCGGAGGCCGTGGCCCAGCGCAAGATGCTGTGGCGCGGGCAGCGGAAGGCCGCGGCGCCGCAGATGCTCCCCGAAAGCCGCTGGGCAGACCGTGCGTTCGGAAAGATGATGCCGGCCGGTTCCCAGCAGCAGCGCGGCGACCGGATCTCGGGGACCGGCGCCAGCTCAGGTCAGGTGACCGCGCCAGCACGGCTGCTGGCCGGCCCCGAAGACTTCGCCACCATGCAGCCCGGTGAGGTGCTCGTCGCCCGCATGACCACTCCGGCCTGGACTCCGCTGTTCGCCATGGCTTCGGCGGTGGTCACCGACGTTGGAGGCCCTTTGAGCCACAGCTCAATCGTGGCCCGGGAGTACGGCATCCCCGCGGTCCTCGGCACCGGCGTGGCCACCCAGCGTCTGGCCAGCGGCCAGCTAATCCACGTGGACGGCGATGCCGGCACCGTCACGATTGAACGGGAATGAACGCCCGACGGCGGCCCTCCCGGACCGCGTGACCGCTGCGGTTCGTCAGGGCGTCAGCGTCCGGACCGGGGCGCCGTCCAGCCAGGCAGTTACATCCTCGCTCGCGCCGCCGAAGAAGGCCCGGTAGCTCTCCTGTGTGACATAGCCCAGATGGGGCGTCAGGAGCGTCCGGGGCGCGGCCAGCAGGGCGTGTCCTGCCGGAAGCGGTTCCTGGTCGAACACGTCAATGGCCGCCCCGCGGATCCACCCCTCCTGCAGGGCGGAGACGAGAGCAGTCTCGTCGACGAGCGCGCCGCGGGCGGTGTTGACCAGGACACCTTCGGGGCCGAGGAGCTGCAGCTCGCGTTCGCCAACCGTCCCCTCCGAACGCGGCGACAGGCGCAGGTGCAGGGACACGACGTCGGACTCTATGAAGAGTTCTTCCTTGCTGACCCTGCGGGCGCCGGCCGCCGCGGCGGTTTCCTCCGTCAGATTCTGGCTCCAGGCCAGCACGTCCATCCCGAAGGCGCGGCCGTAGGCGGCGATGCGCTTCCCGATCTTTCCCAGCCCGACAATTCCCAGGGTCTTTCCGGACAGCTCGAAACCGATGGCGGTCTGCCAGTGGCCGGAGCGCAAGGAGGCCTCTTCCGCGGTCAGGTTCCGGGCGAAAGCCAGCAGCAGTGCCCACGTCAGTTCAGGCGCGGCTGTGGGTGAGCCGCCGGTGCCGCACACCACGATGCCGTGGTCGGTTGCCGCCTCCAGATCGATGGCCGCATTGGCGGCGCCAGTGGTCACCAGCAGTTTCAGCCGGGGCAGCTGCCCGATGACGCTGCGGGGAAACGGCGTGCGCTCCCGCATGGCTATGACGATGTCAAAGTCCGCGAGGGCCGCCGCGGTTTCGGCTTCAGAGGCGAAATGCCCGCCGAACACCGTAACGGCGACGCCCCGCTGCGCCAGGGAGCTCCACGGGGCGAAGTCCTCCGCGACGCCTTGATAGTCGTCCAGAATGGCTAGCCGGTACTGGTTCATGGGTTTACGGTACCGGACGGTTGAGCGTTGCCCAGTTGGCCACGGGTTCACGGGGCGGCCACGTTGGACGGGCCCGGAGATCGGGGGCGCAAACAGTCATGATGGTCCTTTCGAAGCGCCTCGGGCCGGTATCTGGATCCAAATGGATCGGACACCGGCCCGAGGCGTGGTTGTAGACGGGGTGCGTGTGGCGGGCTGGTGATTACTCCGCCGCAGCGTCAGGCGCCGGCCTTGACCGCCAGCACCGGGCAGGAGGCTTCGAGCAGGATCTGCTGCGCCGTGCTGCCCATGATCAGCTTTCCCACCGGCGTGCGCTTCCGGAGGCCGATGACAATGAGGTCGGCGCGGTACTTCTCTGCGGCTTCCAGCACCTCGTTGGCTGCATCATTCCCGCGGACCGGCTGCAGCACGAGATGCTCTACACCCTCTCGTTCCAGCCGCTCGGTGACTGCGTTGAGGTCCTCGGCCTGGACGTAGCGTTTGTCCACCAGGGCGTCGCCCCGCGAGGAATTGATGATGACGAGCCGGCTCTGGTTTCTCCGGGCCTCGGCGATCGCCCGGTCCAGGGCTGCTGCGCCCTCTGCCGTGGGAACGTACCCGACGATGATGCTCACTGTTTCTCCTGTCCGTTGCTGACGTGGGTGTCCGCGTGGGTGTCCGCGTTTTCCTGGCCGTCGGTGGCAACTGCCTGCCTGTCGCGGGCCGCCGTTGAGTCGGCCGCCGTCGGGCTGTGCGCCGTCGATCGTGCCGCCGTAGGGCTGTCCGCGAGGGGGCCGTCCACAAGGGGGCTGTCAGCGAAAGTACCGACGGCTGCCAGCTGGCGGGGGCGGGCGCGGCGCCACGTCTTCAGCAGCAGCGGCCAGACCAGGATGATTCCCACCAGGATGTACACGACGACGGCGATCGGCTCGCTCCAGAGTCCGGAGACGTCGCCGGCGGAGAGCTGCAGCGTCTGACGGAGCTGCTTTTCCAGGCGCGGCCCCAGTATCACGCCGAGAATGAGGGGCAGCACCGGCAGGCCGTAGCGCCTCATCATGAAGCCGAGGGCGCCCAGGACCAGCAGGATCACCAGGTCAAACGACTGGAGGTTCACGGAGTACGCGCCCAGGGTGGCGAAGAACAGGATGCCGGCGTAAAGGTACGGGCGGGGGAGCCGCAGGAGCTTCGCCCACACCGGGGCCAGCGGAAGGTTGACCAGCAGCAACAGCGTATTGCCGATGAACAGGCTGGCGATCAGCGCCCAGACCAGCGGGCCTTCGTTGGCGAACAGGAGGGGTCCGGGCTGGATGCCGAACTGGACGAAGGCGGCGAGCATGACGGCGGCCGTGGCGTTGGTGGGCAAACCGAGGGCGAGCATCGGGGTCAGGGTGCCCGCTGCCGCGGCGTTGTTGGCCGCTTCGGGTCCGGCGACGCCTTCGATGGCGCCCTTGCCGAACTCCTCCGGGTGCTTCGAAAGCCGCTTCTCGGTCACGTAGGAGAGGAAGGTGGGGATCTCCGCGCCGCCGGCTGGGAGCGCGCCGAAGGGGAAGCCGAGGGCCGTCCCGCGCAGCCAGGGTTTCCAGGACCGCTTCCAGTCTTCCTTGCCCATCCAGGGCCGGCCGACGGGAATGATCTGCAGCGGAGTGCGGCGCAGGTGCGCCGCCACCCACAGGGCCTCGCCGACGGCGAAGATGGCGACGGCGACCACCACGATGTCCAGCCCGTCGGCCAGCAGCGGCTGGCCGAAGGTGAGGCGCCGCTGACCGCTGACGGAATCGATGCCCACGAGGCCGATGGCCAGGCCGAGACCCAGCGAGGCAAAGCCGCGCAGCCGGGAAGCGCCCAGGACGGCGGTGACGGCCAACAGGGCCAGGATCATGATGGCGAAGTAGCTGGGGGAGCCGAGGCTGACTGCGAACTGGACCACGATGGGGGCGAAAACCACCAGTAGCGCCGTGCCGATGGTGCCGGCCACAAAGGAGCCGATGGCTGCCGTGGCCAGGGCCTGCGCGGCCCTGCCTGCCTTGGCCATCTTGTTGCCCTCGATCGCGGTAATCACGGACGACGACTCACCCGGAGTGTTGAGCAGGATGGAGGTGGTGGAGCCGCCGTACATGCCGCCGTAGTAGATGCCGGCGAACATGATGAAGGCGCTGGTTGGCTCCAGGACGTAGGTCACCGGCAGGAGCAGGGCCACGGTCATGGCCGGTCCGATGCCGGGGAGGACGCCGACTGCAGTGCCGAGGATGACGCCGATCAGGGCGTAGAGGAGGTTGATGGGGGTCAGCGCCGTTGCGAACCCGTCCATCAGTGAGGACAGGATGTCCATCTAGAGAATCCCTTCAAGGAGTCCGGCCGGAAGGGCGATGCCCAGGCCGAGGTAGAAGCCGTAGAACGTCAGCAGCGCCAGGGCCAGCGAGATGAGCCCGTCGCGGACATAGTGGCGGCTTCCGAGGGCCCAGACGCTGCCCCAGAAGAGCACCGTTCCGGAGATGACCCAGCCGGCCCAGTCGATCAGAAGGATGTTGGCGATGAAGGCGCCGGCCAGCGGGAGGACGGTCTTCCAGTCCGCGGGATGACTCAGGTCGACGTCTTCCCCGGCTTCGGCCTCGCCGTGGCCGCCGCGGAGGACATTCACGGCCAGCATCACGGCGGAGACGAGCAGGAGCGCTCCCACGATGACGGGCAGGGTCTTGGGGCCCACGGGGTCCGACTGGGAGTAGGGCGTGACCAGGCGCGCTGCATCCAGGAGGACCAGGGCGCCGGCCGCCCCGAGCAGGGCGGCGACGCCCAGCTCGGAGCGGCCTTTGAGGCGGGATGACAAGGAGGTCACGCCAGGCCGAGCTTCGTCAGAACGTCGGCAACGCGCTTGTCCTGTTCCGTGAGGAAAGACTTGAATTCGTCACCGGTGATGAAGGCGTCGGACCAGCTGTGGGTCTTCAGGGTTTCCTTCCAGGACGCCGACTCGTGCATCTTCTTGAGGGTGGCGATCAGGGCGTCACGGTCGGCGTCGCTGATTCCGGGAGGAGCCACGATGCCGCGCCAGTTCGTGAAGACCAGGTCGATGCCGGACTCCTTGAGCGTGGGGGCATCCACGCCCTCAAGCTTCTTTTCGCCGCTGGTGGCCAGGACGCGGATGTCTCCGGTCTTGATCTGCTGGAGGTATTCCCCGGCGCCTGAGGCAGCAAAGCCCAGCTTGTTGCCGAGGATGGCGGGGAGCAAGTCACCGCCGCCGTCGTAGGAGACAAAGTTGACCTTGGTGGCGTCGATGCCCACCGCACCCGCGAGCTGCATGGGCAGGAGGTGGTCCGGGCCGCCGGGGGAGGAGCCGCCGCCCACGCTTACCTTGGACGGGTCCTTCTTCCAGGCGGCCACGAGGTCGTCGATGGTCTTGTACGGCGAGTCCTTGGACACCATGATGGCGCCCGGCTCCTCGATGAGGCGGGCCAGTGGAGTGGTCTCGGTCAGCTTCGACTCGGACTTGTTGGTGTAGCTGGCTCCGACGACGCCCAGACCCATCAGCATGGTGAGGTCGCCGTTGGCCTTTTCGTTCACGATGCGGGCCAGGCCCACCGTGCCGCCTGCGCCGGCCAGGTTGAAGACCTCCGGGTTCGTGGCGAGCTTCTCGTCTTCGAGGACCTTCGCCGCTGCTCGGGCCGTGGTGTCGTAGCCACCACCGGGAGTGTTGGGCACCATGATGCGCAGCCCCGCCAGGGGGGAGCTGTCCGCAGCGGCGGTGGACGGGCCTGCGGCAGTCTTGCCGGTTGCTCCGCAGCCTGTAGCCAATAGGGCGATGCCTGCAGCGACCGCAGCTACGCGCAATGCGCTGAATCCGCGCATGTTGTTCCTCTTCTCGTTGATCCATTTGATCGGGGTTCTCCGATGCTAGGGCCCAAAGTGATGCGGCTCACTCTTGTGTAACCAGAGAAAGTTAAGTTCATTGCGTTCACGTTTCCGGGCTGCAACCAGACGTGCAACGGGGCGCAAACGGAGCCGCGGTAGCGCTCGAAGAAGCCTCGCATGCCGGCGAAAATCAGCCGGCCCGTGTGGGGTATAGTTCACCCCACCGCGATGCAGACGGCGCGGAACCGCGGGCGCGGTGAAGACCTCCCGCCCCACCTGAAAACACAAGGAAGACAGCAGCACATGACTCGACGGCGAGGAATGTCCCTCGCGGGGCAGTATCTCAGGCTCCAGCTGCTGATTGTGCTGGCAGTGCTGGTGGCGGTGGTGGCAATCTCGCTGGCGCAGTCCGCTGCAACCTTTGAACGGATCGAAGGGCGCCGTGCGCTGTCGGCCGCCGAGACTCTGGCTGCCAATCCGACGGTCCGCAGCCTGCTGGCAAACGCCCAGCCGGGCAGCGGGTCCGCACTCCCCTCGGTTGCAGAGTCGGTGCGGACCATCTCGGGTTCCTCGCAGGTTACCCTGGCCCGCGCTGACAGGACGGTAGTGACGTCCTGGGACCCATCACAGGAGGGCCGCGAGATGGAGCTCGGCGACAGCGTGGTGATGTCCGGGCGGGCCTGGACCGGATTGGTGGGGAGCGGGGCCTCGGAAGCGCTCTCGGCTCACGTGCCAGTGCTGGACGACCGGGGCAAGATGGTGGGCATAGCCGCCGTCGGCAGGAACTTCCCGTCCGTTCTGGAGCGGCTGGGCGATGCCGTTCCGAACCTGCTGACCTACCTGGGCGTTGCCAGCGTCCTGGGCGTGGCGGGATCGCTGCTGCTGGCCCGGCGGGTCAAGCGTCAGACCCTGGGCATGGAGCCGGATGAGATCACCGGCCTCGTCGAGAACCGCGAAGCCATGCTCCACGGACTCAAGGAGGGAGTGGTGGCGCTCGACCCCCAACAGCGGATCTCTGTGGTCAATGACAGTGCCCGGCGCCTGCTGGGCCTGCCCGACGACTGCGTGGGCAAGAGTCTTGGCAGCCTGAGGGTGCAGCCCGCCCTGAAGGAAGTGCTGACGCAGGACCAGCCCGGTCCGGACCGCCTGGTCTTGGTGGGGGAGAACCTGCTGGTGCTGAACCGGATGCCCATGCGCTCGCACGGGCGCGTCATCGGTTCGGTGACCACGCTGCGCGACCGGACGGAACTGGCCTCCCTCGAACGGGAGCTTGGCACGACGCGGACGGCCACGGACACCCTCCGCGCGCAGGCGCATGAATTCGCCAACCAGCTCCATACGATTTCCGGGCTGATCCAGATCGGCGAGTATGACGCCGTCGTCCAGTTCGTGAACGGCACGACGTCCAACCGCACGCGCCTCAACGATGAAGTGACCAGCCGGATTGAAGATCCAGCCCTGGCAGCCCTGCTCATCGCGAAGTCGAGCCTTGCCGCCGAGCGCGGCGTTTCGCTGGAACTTGCGCCGGACTCCAGGCTGGGCAGAGTGGATGAGGAGCTGTCCCGGGACCTCACCACCGTGGTGGGCAACCTCGTGGACAACGCGCTCGATGCAGTCACGAATGCCGCTTTCGACGCCGAGGCGGAGGTGCTCATCGAGGAGGCCGACGGCGGTGTGCGGGTGGTGGTGCGGGACTCCGGTCCGGGCGTCCCGGCGGACGTCATGGATGACATCTTCCGGCAGGGATTCAGCACCAAGAATTCGTCCGACGGCGGCCGCGGCTACGGCCTCGCGCTTGCGCGGGTGGTCTGCCAGCGCAGGGGCGGACGACTCACGGTACACAACGACGCCGGCGCAGTTTTCACGGCGGAGCTTTTTCCCATCGGTCACAAGGGTAAGGGAGGGCGGCCATGATCAGTGTCCTGATTGTTGACGACGACTTCATGGTTGCCAAAGTCCACGCCGGATTCATCCAGCGCACGCCGGGTTTCGCCGTCGTCGGGGTTGCCCATACCGGGGCCCAGGCGATTCTGGAAACGACCAGGCTCCAGCCTGACCTCGTACTGCTGGACATCCATCTCCCGGACATCAACGGGCTTGACCTGATGCACCGCCTGCGGGAGGTGGCGCCCGAGCTGGACGTCCTGGTCATCAGCGCCGCCCGGGAAGTGGAGACGGTGCGGCGTGCCCTGCGCGGCGGGATCGTGCATTACCTGATCAAGCCGTTCTCCCAGACGGACCTGCAGGAACGCCTGGAGCATTACCGGAATGCCTACCAGAGCCTTGCCTCCTCGAAAGATGTGGCGGAACAGGCCGACGTCAACCGGGTATTCGGCCTGGAGCGCGGGGACCGGCCACTGCCGAAGGGATGCAGCGCCGAGACGCTGCAGGTGGTGGAGCGGGCGCTGCACGCGGCCACGGGGGACGTTTCCGCGGCTGAGCTGGCCGTCCTGGTCGGCACTTCCCGGGTGAGTGCGCGGCGCTACCTGGAGTACCTCAACGATGAGGGGCTGGTGGATGTGACCCTCAAGTACGGCGTCGGACGTCCCGAGCGGCGGTATGCGTGGAAAGCGGTGTGAAGCGCCCGCGGCTGGAGAAATGCGCCGGCGCGGCTGTCAGGTGGCAGTCCGCGCTTTGACGGTTTCGATCCCCTTCAGCGCGCTGGCGGTGACGTGGTCGACGTCGGCGGTGCCATCGACGGAGACCAGTATGCCGCGTCGGCCGTAGCGTGCGATGACGGGCTGGGTCTCTTCGCGGTAAAGCTGCAGGCGGTGACGGATGACGCTCTCGGTGTCATCGCTGCGCCCTTCGGCCCGGGAACGGAGCAGGAGCCGGCGGACGATCTCGTCGTCATCAGCGGTGACTTCCAGAACAGCGTCCAGGGTTTTCCCGCTGCTCTCGAGAATGCCGTCCAGGTTCTCCATCTGGCTCAGGGTTCGGGGGTAACCGTCGAGCAGGAAGCCATTCCCCGTGTCGTCCTGCTGCAACCGCTCCCGCACCATGGCCGTAGTGATGTGGTCGGGCACAAGGTCGCCGGCATCGAGATATTTTTTGGCCTGGTTGCCCAGAGGCGTTTGGTCACTCAGGTGGCTTCGGAACATGTCCCCGGTGGAGATCTCCGGGATGCCCAACTTTTCGCTGAGGCGGTGCGCCTGGGTGCCTTTGCCCGACCCGGGAGGGCCAGCGATCAACAGTCTCGTCATGCGTCTGTCCGTTCTGGTCTGTCGGCTGACGTTGCGCGGTGGCGTGACCGCCGCACGGAGGCGCTGGGTGCCGGAATTGCAACCATGACATGCGTGCCGGCAGCGGGTCAAGCATCGCTTCCGGGGATGCTGCACCCAGGCGCCGACTGCGGACTGCCTGCGTACTGCCGAGTAATTCCGGGTAGTTGCGGCGCAAAAGACGGGTAGCTGCCCACGGTGACTTAAGCGTTCGGCGGGTCGTTGAATTGGTCTGGCAGGGCAACAGTCACAGTGACGGGGGCAACGAAATGTACTTTTCGGGCAGGCGGGCCGGGTCCCGGCAAGGATCCGCGGCATCCGGTCTTGAATCGTCCTGGAGCAGGCCATGAGCTCCGGACTGGCATCGGCGGTGCAATTCGCAGCCTCCCTGCCGGGCACGGTCCTTCTGACACTGGGGCAGGTCCTCGTCGTCGTGTGCGCCTGCTTCGACATGGTCCGGGTGCTCTCAGTGCCCCGTTCCCACCGCCGCTACGTGGCCAACACCGTCTTCCGGACGATGGCGCCGCCGGCGATCCTGGTCACGGCGATCAAGGTGCTGATCGCGGCGGCGTCCGGCGTATGGCCGGACGTCACTGCCGGGATGTTTGTGCTGGTCGTCGTGACCTACCGGTGGTACACAGACAACGATGAGGACAGCTGGTGGAAGGGCAAGGGCAAGGCGCTGGGCCGGCGGCTCATGAAGCTGGCTGCGCTGCCGCCCCGGACTGCACCGGCCGCGGCCTGATTCGTGTCGTCCCGGCAGGTTGTCAGTCGTTGAACAGCCCGGCCAGGTCCTCAGCGGTCAGCGAACCGCCGGACAGGGCATCGCCTTCCATCACGTCGGCGAAGAGCTGCGACTTCTTCGCCTTCAGCGCCATGACCTTCTCCTCGATGGTGTCCTTGGCCACCAGCCGGTAGACCATCACGTTCCTGGCCTGGCCGATGCGGTGCGTGCGGTCCACGGCCTGGGCTTCGGAGGCGGGGTTCCACCACGGGTCCAGCAGGAACACGTAGTCGGCCTCGGTCAGGTTCAGCCCGAAGCCGCCGGCCTTGAGGCTGATCAGGAACACCGGGGCCGCGCCGTTCTTGAACTCGTTCACCACGTCGGTGCGGTTCCGGGTTCCGCCGTCGAGATAGCAGAACTCGATGTTCTCCTCGACGAGGCGCTCACGGACCTTCCCGAGGAAACCCGTGAACTGGCTGAAGATCAGCGCCCGGTGGCCTTCGGCCACCAGGTCCTCGAGCTGTTCGAACAGGACGTCCAGCTTGCTGGACCGCACACCGGACAGCGACGCGTCCACCAGCGACGCATCCAGGCTCAGCTGCCGCAGCAGTGTGAGCGATTGGAAAATGGTGAAGCGGTTTTTATTGACGTCGTCGATCAGGCCCAGGATCTTCTGCCGTTCCCGCTGCAAGTGTGTCTGGTAGACCTTCTGGTGCCGAGGGTTCAGCACCACTTCAAGGATCTGCTCCTGCTTGGGCGGCAGGTCGTGGATGACCTGCTCTTTCGTCCGGCGCATCATCAGAGGGCGGACCCGACGGCGGAGCTTGTCCAGCTGCCCCTTGTCACCGTTTTTTTCCACCGGCTTCTGGTAGTACTCGGCGAACCGCTTGGGACTCGCGAACAGGCCGGGCGCCACGATCGATGTCAGCGCCCAGAACTCCATCAGGTTGTTCTCCAGCGGGGTGCCGGTGATGGCGAGCTTGAACGCAGCCGGCAGCTTGCGGGCGCACTGGTAGGCCTTTGACTGGTGGTTCTTCACGAACTGCGCCTCGTCCAGCACCAGCCCGGCCCACTGCCGCGAGGCGTAAGCGTCGTAGTCGATCCGGAACAGCGCATAGGACGTGATGATGATGTCCGCCCCGGCCATGGCCTCGGCGGGGTCCACCCCGTTCTTCGCGAAGGTCTCGCCGATGGCCCGCACGGTGAGGCCCGGCGCGAAGCGCGCGGCCTCCGCCTCCCAGTTGCCCACGACGCTCGTGGGCGCCACCACCAGGAAGGGCGCGGCGCCGTCGGGCGTTGCCGTGTCCTCAACCGGAGCAGCACCAGCAGCGGCGTGGTCCTTGGCGGCGCACATCAGCGCCAGAGCCTGGACGGTCTTGCCGAGGCCCATGTCGTCCGCCAGCACCCCGCCCAGCCCGTGCCGGTACAGGAAGGTCAGCCAGTTGTAGCCCTCCAGCTGGTAGGGGCGCAGGTCGGCGTTCAGCGTGGCAGGCAGCGGCAGGCCGTTCACTCCGCCCTCAAGCAGTCCGCCTACCGCCTCACGCCAGGCGGCCGCCTGTTCGTCCACGATTCCCAGCTGCGCCAGCTCGTCCCACAGGCCCGCCTGGAAGCGGCTGATCTGCAGCGGGGCGTCCTTGTTGTCCTGCAGTGCACGGGCTTCATCAATCAGCGCCCGCAGCTGGTGCAGCTCGGGGAGGTCGAGGGAGAAGTACGCACCGCTGGGGAGCAGCATGCGTGTCTGCCCGGCCGCCAGCGCCGAGAACAGCGCCGCGAAGGACACAGGTTGGCCCTCAAGGGTGATCACGATGCCGAGGTCGAACCAGTCCCGCTGGTCCGTCGCCTTCGTCGAAATCGCCACCACCGGGGCTTCCTCGGCCTCGCGGTAGTCTGCGATGTCGCCGGATGTGTCCACATCGACGCCTGCGGTGTTTTGCAGGCGGGGGAGGACTTCCTCGGTGAAGGCCAGCGTGTCCAGGCCGCTAAGTTCGGCGGTGCCCGCAAGCCGCGGCGTGCCCCAGCCGCCCGTGGCGGATTCACCCAGCGCCGGCACAACATCCCATGGCTGACCCACGGCCTCAAGGATCCTCGCTTCGGCGGGGTCGTCCCGGTAGCCGTGATCACCCGGGTGCCGCCAGAGCGGCTGCGCGGTGACGAGGTTTCCGGACTTGTAGTGCCACTCCCAGTGCAGCCTGAGGCGGTGGTCGCCGCCGTAATTGGCCAGCAGGGACAGGGTGGGGA
>NZ_CAKKLY010000078.1 GCF_918698095.1 Arthrobacter sp. Bi83 | reverse complement strand
CACCGATGACGTCGTGCACCTGGGCGCCCAGTACATCCACTGCGGGGAACCCATGTCCCCCACCGATCCGGACCTGAGAAATTCCCACACACCACTCTCCACCCAGCCGCGGCCAGCAGACTTCCTCGGGGCCTACCTCCGGACCCGGGTACTGCGGTGCCGGTGCGGCTTCCAAATGGAAATACCGCACTAGCCCCAGCCACTGGGACCCCAGCGCCGCCGCCTGCGCAAACCGTTCTTCCGGTCTCTGCGAGACAACATACAGGAGCGAGTGGGGCCCAAAGCCTTGTGTATTAGTAAGTATGCTGACTAACCTTGGGTATCGGGAATTGCACGGCATTGTTCACATCGAAAGGACACGACGTCATGGGAATTCTAGGATTTCTTCTGCTGGGCCTCATCGCAGGAGCAATAGCCAAAGCCATCCTGCCCGGCAGACAGGGCGGCGGATGGATACTCACCCTCATTCTGGGAGTTGTCGGGGCAATACTCGGCGGATGGATCGGTTCCCTGATCTTCGGCGGCGGTCTGGCCGACTTCTTCGACCTCAGGACCTGGCTGCTGTCAATACTCGGAGCCGTCATCGTGCTGCTCATCTACGGAGCCGTTGCCGGCCGGAGAAGCCGCGTCTGAAGCACGACCGGCCAACGTGGCCGGTTCGGACCGGAAAAACGTCCAGCCCCTTCCGCGGACTGTAAGGAAGCTGATGGATTCCATGGTCCACCGGCCTCAGACTGGGTGCATGGACGACACGGAAAAGCACGACACGATCGCAAAAGTCACTGACCGGCTTGCCGCACGCTATCCGGACGCGCCCCGGCCCCTGGTCACCCAGCTCGTCACGGAAGAATACGAAACACTGGATGCCGGCAGGATCCGGACCTACATCCCGACCCTGGTCGAGCGCGGTGCCAGAAACAAACTCGACCGCGAGTTCTCCGCTCAGGCCACGGAAATCTGAGATCTCAGCGAGACCAGGACCTGAGACCCTTCGGCACGAAACCTCCTGCATGGCCGCGCCGGGCAAAGCGCTTTGTCACAGCGACCCAGTGGGGCACAGCAAGTTCCGTCCCCCCTCCGCCCCCATCCCGGCACCGCTAAAGAAGGACACCGCAGCAATCGGGCCCGTCTGCGTGCCGGCGCGGCTCATCACCGAACGTTGCAGGGGCGGTTCGCTTGCACCAGCGCCACTGACCAGGCCAGAGATGACACTGCAGGAGTCCGGCCCGTCGATCTCCCCAAGGTTTACTGGCTATCTCTAGGGTCCTCGCAGCAGACTCTCAGTATCTGGTCGGGAGGCGCACCCCATGAACTGACCGACCAAGCCGCCGGACCCTGTCCCCATCAATCAATGTTGGGCCCGGCGGCACCATCTCGCTGTAGCTCGCGGGTGAGGCTTCTGGCGGCTGGCGCTACTTCGCAGCCGGAGCGTTCAAGGTCCGGCTACTTGACCTGCGGCAAGAGCGGCTAGTCAGTCCGCTTCTACGTGTTTTGTGAGTTTGGGTGGCAAACGAAAGCGGTGCCCGCGCCATCCCGGTGCAGCCCCTGAGGCAGACCAAGTCGCGGATCAGGCGTTAGCCTTCCGCTTCACCCAGCCCCACACGCCCGTAGCGACAAACAAGATGAGGGCGATGATGGCCAGCCAAATCAGGCCCTTCACAGCAAAGCCAACGATTGAAAGAACAAGCCAGATGACCAGAAGTGCAATTATTAGTCCCATACCGGCATCCTACGCCCCCGGCAAATGCGGCCCAGGAGCTTGCACTGATTGGCACCAGAAGCGCCGCTCTGCTCCCCGCTGGACCCCCGTGGATCTGAACATTGTTGTGGCCTGTAGGCTCAAGGGGCGCACCGGATATCTTGCCGGTCAAGCGTGTATTGGGGGAAAGAGTCGTGAAATTTGTCAAGGTGTCGGCGGCCGCTGCGGTCGGCGCTCTCCTACTGCTCGGTGCTGCGCCGGTCGGGGCCGATGAAGGCTCGGTCATTGATGTCGGTGGCGTTCCCCTAGGTGTTGCCACGGACTCCGCTGGCACGGTTT
This sequence comes from Arthrobacter sp. Bi83, assembly GCF_918698095.1. Taxonomy (GTDB): domain Bacteria; phylum Actinomycetota; class Actinomycetes; order Actinomycetales; family Micrococcaceae; genus Arthrobacter. The sequence continues at coordinate 12,466 of NZ_CAKKLY010000078.1, read as the reverse complement.
ATGTATCGAACTACGGACTTTCTGGCGGCATCCAGGTACTTCGGCAAGGTGCACGGGAACCATCGCGGACTATTAGCACTGGCCGTTATCCGTCCTCGCTTGCGGCAGCTCCGGACGGAACCCTCTATGTCTTGCAGGGCGGCCCGGGCGGAATGGAGATCGGCGTCATAGCCAAGGACGCGGATGCCGTAACGAAGACCATCCCCGTTTCGCCCGGAGAGCATCGGTTGACTGTCGGGCCGGACGGTTCGCTCTATGTCGTAAACCCGTCGGAGCGCACCTTGTCCGTAATCCTCCCGCGGGGCACTTCAGTGGACCGGAACATCCCTGTTGGCTCCGGCGCCAGCCAGGTGGCCGTGGCGGAGGACGGGACGGCGTTCGTCACGAACCAGTACGCGGGCACCGTTTCTGTCATCCCGCCCGGCGCGGTACGCGCCGCCCGCACTATCGGCGTCGGCGCTACCGCTAACCCGCATGGAATAGCCACCGGGCCGGACGGCACTCTCTACGTCGTGATCATCAAGCGCGACGAAGTCGCGGTGATCGAACCAGGCGCCACAACAGTGGCCCGCAGTGTCTGGGTAGGCCACGGGCCACAGGAGGTCGCCGTCGCTCCTGACGGCACCGCATACGTCACGAACAGTGCGGACCAGACCCTGTCGATCATTCCACCTGGAGCTGCAGAAGCAACGCGTACTGTCGCGACGGGCAAGGATCCAGGACGCCTAGCGGTGACGCCGGACGGGACCGTCATCGTCGCGAACCGGGCCAGTGCCGCCCTGACGGTCCTGGCGCCGGCCGCCACCGGGTCTGACGCGGCGTCACCAACCGCCGTTCCTTCATCACCAGCCTCCGCTCAGGCCGCCGGCGCTCCCGAGGGCCAGGGTCCTCCATGGCTGGCTGCTGCGTTCGGCGCTGCCGGGTTGGTCCTGGCCGGTACCCTGGCTACTTTTTGGCGCCGCCACCGGTCCTGACACTTTCGGGACCCGTTTTGGCGGGATCCGCGACGCTTCCCCACCCCATAAATGTCATCCTGCGGACACTGTGCAGAAACCTTCGCAGCGCAGACTGGGCGGGTAGGGAGAGCCTTGGAGAGGATGCAGTCATGACAACCAACGGCGAACGCGTTGCCTGCGTATGCGAACAGTTGACTCCCCGCGTGGCAATTGACGACGTGAATCCCGGCGACACAATCGAAGCGGGACGAGACGGACACGTGCGTCATCGGGGAACCGTAACGGACGTCGCACCGCACCTCGGGCTCCTGTGGATCATGGACTTCCTGACGGGCGGGCGCCGGCTAGTGGACACCGCCGAACTGACCATCAGCCACGCACCGTCAACGACTCTTGCAGAGAGCACGGACACGGAGGCGCCCGCGGCCTGAGGTCATGAGGCGGCCTGACGGCATGGGTGTCGATGCAACTTTCCGCTATTACGCCCCGTATTGGCGGCTACCTGTTCCCGCTCGGCAGGCGCGGACGATGAGCGTAAACCTCGCTCGAAGGGATGTTCAACATGTCGGACATTCAAAAGCCAGATGCAGCAGATCGGCCGCAGGAAGACCGGACGGCATCCTCCGAAAAGGGCCCGCGCCAACATGGGATCCCCAATAGCGCGACGACGCCGGAAATTGAGTCAACAACATCCTTCCTCATGGAGCAGCTCGCCGCGCTGCTGGCCCATGACCCGGGTGTGCGTTCAGGAACGCAGGAAGCTGCCCGCAAAATGAGGGCGGCTGCCCGTTGCTCCCGGTCCATCCTGGAAATCCACCGCAAATGCTTCCGCAAGTCTGCCGTCAAGCGTCTCCGGGCCGAGCTAAAGTGGCTAGCCAAGTCCGTGGGTCCGCTGCGGCACGCCACTGTCGGCGACGAGCAGGCCCGCGTGCCTGCCCAACAACTGCCCATGCTGAACATGCTCGGCTTAGGTTTTGCATCGGTCGAAAACGAACCGGGAAACGCATACGAGAACGCCTACAAGAGTGCACTCGCTGCCCTCGAATCCGACCGCTACTTCCACTTGATTTCGGAACTTCAGTCGTTCTGCGCCGATCCGCCTGCAAAAGTGAATCCAGCCGCGCACCACCGCGTGAACGACTGATCCATCCTTCGCCAAGGTACAGACTTGTAAAAGCTACAGCAGGCCAAACTCAGAACGCGGCCGGGCACCTCAGGCCCGGTAGAAGCCAGGCCGCCGCACCCCGCCGTCGGCCTTCCGGAACACCGTTAATCCGTCATCGTGACAAAACATTGTCCGGCCCATTCCGTCGTTCTGGATGATCCAGAAGACGCTGCCGTCCAGGGCGGTCATGTCGATGCGGCCCGAGGCTACTCTTTCGGCACCGCGGTGGATGGCCACCTCGTCTCCCCGGGAAAGCCTGTTCCAGTTTGGGACGGGCTCCAGCGCAAGGGGCGCGGTGTGGATCGGGGCCGCGGCGCGGCTGGATTTGTGCGAGTACAACAGAGTGGACATGGGTTTCCTCAGATAAGAGACACGGGTACAGCTGAGGCGGGCCGAAACCCCGCTTGGGTGACGGCCCGCCTCGTGGTGAAGCTAGAACTGCGCCCCGTCCGCCTTAACGGCGAGGACCGGACGGTCCGCCTGCATGAGGATCCGCTGGGCGTGGCTGCCCAGGATGAACTTGCCAACCTGGGTCCTGTGCCGCAGCCCGATGACAATCAGCGACGCATTGGCCTCCCGCGCCACATCGAGGAACTCGTCCGCGAGGTCGTGCTGATACGGCGGCTGGATGACGGAGGCGCTGACGCCGGCATCCGTTGCGCGGCGGGCTGCGCGTTCCAGGACGTCCGACGGCGCCACGGACTTATCGACCAAGGCCCCCTCGCGTGCGGAGTTCACAATGACCAGATCCTGCTTCCGGAGCTGCGCTTCCGCGATACCTGCGGTCAGTGCCGCCTCACCGGCGGGCGTGGGAACGAATCCGACGATGATGCTCATACCTTCTCCTTGAGTTGTACTGGGGCGGTCTCTTCGAGAGAAGAACCCTTCCGTTTGGCCAGCATGCTCCGAATTCCCGGAAGCACGGCTACCAGGACAAACACGATGAGCAGCGTTGCCGAGATCGGTCGGCTGAAGAAGCCCAGGGGATCGCCGTTGAACACCAGCAGCGAACGGCGCAGGGAGCTTTCCAGCAGCGATCCGAGGACGAAGGCCAGCACCAGAGGGCCCGGCTCAAAGCCGAACTTCTTCATGACGTAGCCGACGATGCCGAAGACCACCACGAGGGTGACGTCGAACATGCTGTTGTTGATCGTGTAGGCACCCAGCAGGGTGATCAGCGCAGTGACAGGGGCAAGGATGGCGGCCCGGACGCGGAGGATCTTCACGAAGATGCCTACGAGGGGAAGGCTCATGATCAGCAACAGGATGTTGCCGATATACATTGAGTTCACCACGCCCCAGAAGAGGTCCGGGTTTTCATCCACGAGCTGGGGACCGGGGGTGACTCCCTGGATAAGGAGTGCGCCGAACATCAGCGCCATGGTGGCGTTGGCGGGAATTCCGAGCGTGAGCAGCGGAATAAAGGAGGAGGTGGCGGCCGCGTTGTTTGCGGTCTCGGGTCCGGCAACGCCTTCGGGCGCGCCTTTTCCGAAGCGCTCCGGCTGCTTGGCCCTCTTCTTTTCCATGGCGTAGGAGGCCATGGACGCTATCGTTGCTCCGCCGCCGGGGAGGATGCCCAGGAAGAAGCCCAGCACAGAGCCGCGTCCGATCGCTCCTGAGGCCTGCTTCAGGTCGCCGCGTGACGGCCAGACGTTGGAGACCGTGGAGGGTGCCTTGGCGGCCCGATGGCGCTCCTCAAGGTTGTAGAGGATTTCGCCGAGGCCAAAGATGCCCATGGCAATCGGCACGAAGTCGATGCCGTCGGCCAGTTCCAGGCTGCCGAAGGTAAAGCGGCTTTCGCCGGTGAAGACGTCACGGCCGACGGTGGCCAGCAGCAATCCGATGGCCGCAGCGATGAGTGCCTTGGTTTTGGATCCGCTGCTGATTGTGGCGACGAGCAGGATGCCGAGCAGGGCCAGGGCAGAGTATTCGGCCGGGCCGAAGTCCAGGGCGAAGCTGGCGACGAGGGGCGCGAGGAAGGTCAGGCCGATGATGGAGGCGGTGCCGCCGATGAACGAGCCGATGGCGGCCAGGCCCAGTGCGGTGCCTGCCTTGCCCTGTTTGGCCATCTGGTAGCCGTCAAAGACTGTGACTACCGAGGAAGCCTCGCCCGGGAGCTTCAGGAGCACCGAGGTGATGGTGCCGCCGTACTGGGCGCCGTAGAAGATGCCGGCCAGCATGATGATGGCGGTCACGGGCTCCACGTTGTAGGTCAGCGGAAGGAGGATGGCGATGGTGGCGGCGGGACCCAGGCCCGGCAGCACACCGATCAGCATGCCGATGACCACGCCGATCAGGCAGTACAGGAGATTCATCGGCTCCAGGACAACCGCAAATCCGTTGATCACGGGATTTAGAAAATCCACGGGGGTCTCCTAGAAGAGGTGGGGAATGGAGGCGTTGAGCGCCAGGACAAAGATGCCGTAGAACGACGCAACCACGATGGCGCTGACAAGGAGGGTGGACCGCCACGTTTCGCCGCCCAGGAACCGCATCCAGACAATGCACAGCGCCAGCGCCGGCAGTTCGAATCCGATGGCCGGCATCAGTGCCACCATGAGGGCCAGGGTTACCAGGCCCGTCAGCGGGGCCATCGACATGCGGGTGAACTTTTCGGCGTCGCGGTTGTGCCGGCCGATGATCAGCTGGAACAGTCCCAGGGCCACCATCACGCAACTGATGATGAACGGCCACAGGCCAGGCTGCGGCGCTGCCGGGGTACCCAGGCCCATCGCGACGGACAGGACGAGGGATCCGATGCCGAGGCCAAGAACCACAAGGGAGGAGGCCATGTTGGCCAGCGCCCCGGCAGCCGGCGGCTTTTCCTCTTCCCACTGCGCGGCGAGCTGTTCGGGCGTAAGTTCGTCGAGGTCGCCGTCGGGAAGCGGGCCGGAGGCGTCCCCGCCGGAAGGCGCAACCGCATGGCTGCCCCCTCCGGCGGGCACTGGTGGTGTTACGTTCACAGGGATCACTTCGTTCCGCTGAGGCTGATGCTGTACTTCTCGATCAGTCCCTTGTACTTCGCGGCGTATTCCTTCCACTGCGTGACAACTTCCTCGCCGGAGATTTCCTTAGGCGTCAGCATGTTCTTTTCGTTGAATTGCTTGTAGGCGTCCGACTTGAAGGTCTCCTGGAAGGCCGCGAGCAGCTTATCCTTCACTTCCTTGGGGGTTCCCTTGGGAGCAGCGACGGCCCGGTACTGCGCTACCGGGACGTCATAGCCGGATTCCTTGGCAGTGGGCGTGTCCGGCAGGAAGGTATTGCGGTCCTCGGAGAAGACCAGCAGAGGGGCCACCTTGCCGGCCTTGATCTGCGGCATCGCTTCGCCGAGCTGGATGGTTGCCAGTTCCACCTGGTTGCCCAGTACCGCAGTCAATGCCGGCTTGCCGCTGTCGAAGGGGACGTCGGTGCCCTTCACGTTCGCCTGCTTGAAGAGCACTGTCTGCGCCAACTGGCTGCCGGTGCCGACGCCCGTGGTGCCGAAAGTGATGTTTCGCCCCGCCGCGGTCACGTCCTTGATCGACTTGAACCCGGACTTCTCGCTGGCCACCAGAACGTAGTCGTCCTGGGAAAGGCCCGCGATGATATCAAGGTCATCGATGTTCACTGCCTCGTCGGCAGATACCGCCAGCGGCGTAATGGTGATCAGCGAAGCGTTGATAAGGAGCAGATTCTGCCCGTCGGCAGGCTTTCCCGCCACCTCCTTGGTGGCCAGGGCGCCGTTGGCACCGGGCTTGTTCACCACGGGCATTGGAGTGCCGAGCGTCTTGGATGCGCCTTCGGAGATGGCGCGCGCGATGAGGTCGGTGCTGCCTCCGGGCGCCTGACCCACGGTCAGGTTTACGGGACCGCTGGGGTACTTGGATGAGTCGGCGCTGCCGCCGGCAACGTTGCCACAGGCGGTCAGGGCCAAAAGCGCGACGGCGGATGCCGTTCCGATGATGGTGCGGCGTGATGGGAAGTGCGTCATTGAAACTCCTCGTTGGCACTGCAGGGCCTGAGCCCTTGAAGTGGTTGTGAACCGGGTCACTGCCGGTTCGCTTTTTCGAGTGTAGGGAGCCGCTATGATGCATGTCTAAGCCCAAATGTGCATCGGGTGATACCAGGAAGGCATCATGTTCACTTTCGACCAGCTGGCCGGTTTCGTCGCCGTCGCGGAAGAACTTCATTTCGGACGCGCAGCGGAACGGCTCAACATGACACAGCCGCCCCTGAGCCGGCAGATCCAGAAACTCGAGAAGACCGTAGGCGCCGAACTGCTGGAACGCGACAACCGCAAAGTGGAGCTGACTCCAGCCGGCCGTGCTTTTCTGGACGAGGCCCGCCGTCTGATGGCGCTGGCAGAGCGGGCGCCCGTTACGGCCAGGCGGATTGCGTCCGGCCGCTCGGGCCTCCTCCGCATTGGATTTACCGCGGCCAGCGGCTTCAGCATCCTTGGCCCGCTGCTGGAGGAGATCGCCGAGATCCTGCCCGACGTCGACATAGACCTCCAGGAACTCGTCACGGGCGAGCAGATCATGGGGCTCCAGACCGGCGAACTGGACCTCGGTCTTGCCAGGCCCCCCTTCGACAACAAAATCTTCGACTCGCACCTCTTGTATCGCGAAGCCATGGTGCTGGCCGTTCCGTCGGGCCACCGGCTGGCCGGGCTCGACCGCGAAATCACCAACGAGGATCTCAAGGATGAGCCCCTCATCATGCACTCACCCACCCAGGCCCGGTACTTTTACGACCTTGTGGTTCGGATGATCCCGATTCAGCACGCAAACGTGGTCCACACCGTCAGCCAGATCCTCACGATGGTTTCCCTTGTTGCCGCGAAACGGGGCGTCGCTTTCGTCCCGCACTCAGCCACGCTGCTGGGTATCCAGTCGGTGCACTTCCTTCCTCTACAGAGCAGCGTCAACGACCCCGTTGAACTGCATGCCATCTGGAACCGGACCATCAGGAATCCCGCCCTCGCCAGGGTCCTGAAGTCGCTGGAGTTCCGGGAGCACTGAAGCGTCCCCAGCCACGGCAGTGATGCTGAAAGCGCATCAATGCATACAAAAATGAACTTAGACAGGCATCGAATGCCTCCCTAGGGTGGAAGGGAAGCACTCACACGCCGCAGCGACGCGGCGCCGACATGGAGGACCATACCGTGGCCAAATACTCACCCCAGGAACTTGCCAATACCCTCAAGGACGGGCTGCTCTCCTTCCCGGTAACGTCGTTCGACGCGCAGCTGCAGTTCGACGAGGAAAACTACCGCAAGCACCTCGCGTGGCAGGCCAGCTTTCCGGTAGCCGGCCTGTTCGCAGCGGGAGGCACTGGCGAAGGGTTCTCGCTCACGCCGGCGGAGTCCGAGCGCGTGGTGCGTGCCGCCGTCGAAGAAGTGGGCAACGTTGTCCCGGTCCTGGCGTCCGCGGGCGGGTCCACCGCCCAGGCCATCGAAAACGCCAAGGCTGCCGAAGCCGCCGGAGCCGAGGGCATCCTGCTCCTGCCGCCGTACCTCACGGAGGCTGATCAGGGCGGCCTGATCGACCACGTGAGCGCGATCTGCAACGCCACGTCCCTCGGCGTGATCATCTACAACCGCGCCAATGCCATCTACAAGGACACCACTGTCGCCGCCCTGGCGGACCGGCACGAGAACCTCATCGGCTTCAAAGACGGCGTGGGTGACCTTGAGCACGACGCCCGCGTCTACGCGAAACTCGGCGACCGCCTGTTCTACCTCGGCGGTCTCCCCACCGCAGAGACCTTCGCCCTCCCGCTGCTGCAGCTTGGCATGAGCACCTACTCCAGCGCCATGTATAACTTCGTCCCGCAGTTCGCCCTGGACTTCTACCAGGACGTGCGCAACCAGGACCGGGTCGCCGTCAACAAGAAGCTCAACGAGTTCGTGATCCCGTACCTGGACATCCGTGACAGGGTCAAGGGATACTCCGTCTCGATCGTCAAGGGCGGCCTCGACGCAATCGGCCGCTCAGCCGGCGGTGTCCGTCCGCCGCTGCAGAACCTGGCGCCGCAGGATTTCGCAGACCTCAAAGAACTCATCGCCACCGTCTCCTGATCCACCGTCTCCTAGGAGGAAATACCATGACGCTCACCGGACACTCCCTGATCGCAGGGCAGGCCGTCGCAGGCGAAGGCAAGACCACCTTCGGCCTGAACCCCGCCACGAACGAACAGCTCGAACCCGCTTACACGCTGATCACCGAAGACCAGCTCCAGGCCGCCACATCCGCGGCTGCCGAAGCCTACGCCTCCTTCAGCACGCTGGACCCCGAGACCCATGCCGGTTTCCTGGAAGCCATCGCGGATAACATCGAGGCCATCGGCGACGACCTGATCATCCGCGCGGGCCAGGAGACCGGCCTACCCGCAGCCCGGTTGCAGGGCGAGCGGGCCCGCACCACGGGCCAACTCCGTCTGTTCGCGAGCGTGGTCCGCCAAGGCGATTTCCGCGGCGTCCGGATCGATCCGGCCCTTCCGGATCGCGCTCCGCTGCCGCGCGCTGACATCCGCCAGCGCCAGATCCCCTTGGGACCCGTCGCGGTTTTCGGTGCCAGCAACTTCCCGCTGGCATTCTCGACGGCGGGAGGAGACACCGCTTCGGCCCTCGCCGCCGGCTGCCCGGTGGTCTTCAAAGCCCACAATGCGCACCCTGGCACCAGCGAACTCGTTGGCCAGGCCATCGCGAAGGCCGTCTCGGACGCCGGGCTGCACCCCGGGGTCTTCTCCCTCATCTACGGCCCCGGCAGCAGCATTGGCCAGGCCCTGGTCGCGGACCCCGCCATCAAGGCAGTCGGCTTCACCGGCTCACAGTCCGCCGGCATCGCCCTGATGCGCACCGCCGCCGCGCGGTCCGAACCCATCCCCGTCTACGCGGAAATGTCCTCGCTCAACCCCGTTTTCGTCTTCTCCGGCGCCCTCAAGGGTGACGTGGACGCGCTGGCGCAGCAGTACGTCGCAGCCGTCACCGGAAGCTCCGGACAGCTGTGCACATCTCCCGGCCTGCTGTTCGCCCCCGTTGGGGAGGATGGCGACAAACTCGCTGCCGCCGTCGGCCGTGCCGTTTCGGCGTGCGCCGGCCAGACCATGCTGACCGAAGGGATTGCAGCGTCTTGGAACTCAGGGGCCGGGGCGCTCGGCGCCGCCGAGAACGTGGACATCATCGGTGAGGGCACCGTTGGCCCCACCGAAAACGCGCCGGCGCCCACGATCTTTGGCACCGACATCGCCGACTTCGTGGCCAACCCCGTGCTACACGCTGAAATCTTCGGCGCGGCCAGCCTGGTGATCCGCTACTCCTCCGCCGAGGAACTGATTGAAGCGACCAACCGGCTTGAAGGGCAGCTCACCGCGTCGCTGCAGCTCACCGAACAGGACTACCCGACGGCGGCGCGCCTGATTCCGGCGCTGGAACAGAAGGTGGGGCGCATCATCGTCAACGGCTGGCCCACCGGCGTCGAAGTCGGCCACGCCATGGTCCACGGCGGGCCGTTCCCGGCCACGTCCGATACCCGCACCACTTCGGTCGGAACCCTGGCGATCAACCGTTTCCTGCGCCCGGTCGCGTACCAGAGCCTGCCGCAGGAACTGCTGCCCGCGCCGCTGCTGGACGCCAACCCTTGGCAGCTGAACCGCCGGGTCGACGGGATCGTTGCCGAGGCAGCTAACGAGAAGGACGAGGTCAACGCATGACCGCCCAGCCAACCGTTGCCCGAGTGGAAGTCGTACCCGTCGCGGGGCACGACAGCATGCTGATGAACCTCAGCGGCGCCCACGGGCCGTTCTTCACCCGCAACGTGGTCATCGTGACCGACTCTGACGGCCGCACCGGTCTCGGCGAGGTTCCCGGCGGTGAGAAGATCCGCACCACCATCGAGGAGGCCGGAGCCTTCATCACTGGCAAATCCGTGGCCCGCTACCGGTCGCTGCTGCGCGAGATCGCGGCGGAATTCGCCGACCGCGACGCCGGCGGCCGCGGCTTGCAGACCTTCGACCTCCGCACCACCGTCCACGCGGTCACCGCCGTCGAATCCGCGCTGCTGGACCTTCACGGCCAGTTCTTGGGCGTGCCAGCCGCGGAACTCCTGGGCGACGGGCAGCAGCGGGCCTCGGTGCCGATGCTCGGTTACCTCTTTTTCATCGGTGACCGCCGCAGGACGAATCTGCCCTACCTGGTAGAGGATGCGCCCGCTGACCGCTGGGAAAGACTGCGCCGGCAGGAGGCTATGACCCCCGAAGCTGTGGTGGCGCTGGCCGAAGCCGCGCAGGAGCGCTACGGCTTCAGCGACTTCAAGCTCAAGGGCGGCGTGCTGTCCGGCGACGACGAGGTTGACGTGGTCACCGCCCTGGCCAAGCGCTTCCCCGAAGCCCGGGTGACCCTCGATCCCAACGGCGGCTGGCTGCTCGAGGAAGCCATCCGGCTCGGCAAGCGGATGCAGGGCGTTGTGGCCTACGCGGAAGATCCATGCGGTGCGGAAGGCCGGTTCTCCGGGCGCGAAGTCATGGCGGAATTCCGCCGTGCCACCGGGCTCAAGACCGCCACCAACATGATCGCCACGGACTGGCGCGAAATGTCCCATGCCATCCGGAGCAACGCCGTCGATATTCCTTTGGCGGACCCGCACTTCTGGACCATGCACGGGTCTGTCCGGGTGGCGCAGCTGTGCAACGAGTTCGGCCTCACGTGGGGATCCCACTCCAATAACCATTTCGACATCTCTCTGGCCATGTTCACGCACACCGGCGCGGCTGCTCCGGGCGAGATCACGGCACTGGACACGCACTGGATCTGGCAGGACGGACAGGGCCTCACCAAGAACCCTCCGCAGATCAAGGACGGGGCCATCGCCGTTCCGGACGCCCCGGGCCTCGGGATCGAACTGGACCGCGATGCCCTGGACAAGGCGCACCAGCTGTACCTGGAGCACGGCCTCGATGCCCGCGATGACAGCGTCGGCATGCAGTACTACATCGACGGGTGGTCCTTCGACCCGAAGCGGCCGTGCCTGGTGCGGTAGAGTCCGTTCGCTAGGCAAGCAACACAGGCTTCCGCACGGCCGGACCTCCTCCCGCAACAGGAGACGGCCGTGCGGAACCCATACATCTAGATAGGTACATCTAAATAGAAGGGCGCAGAGTGGGCGGCGTTGTTTCCGGAATCCTCATTGTCTCCGCCGTCATCGCCGTGGGCTATTTCGCTGCCAGGCTGCGGATCCTGGGGCCCGAGGTCCAGGGTGCCCTCACCCGCACGGCTTTCTACGTCACCAATCCGGCCCTTCTGTTCACCGTGGTGGCCGGCAGCGACATCCGGGCCGCCCTCGGAACCGACGCCCCGCTGGCGCTGCTGTCCGCAGCGATAGTGGGGCTTCTCTATAGCGTGCTGAGCTTGCTTTTCTTCCGCCGGCCCGTGGCAGAAACCGCCGTCGGCGCCATGGCCAGCAGCTATGCCAACGCCAACAACATTGGTATTCCGGTCTCGCTCTACGCAGTGGGAACGGCCCAGCACGTAGCGCCGGTGCTACTTGTCCAAATCCTTGTCATGGCGCCGTTCTACCTGACGGTGCTGGGACTCGCCTCCGGTTCGAAAATTTCGTGGAAGCGGCTGCTCGTCCAGCCATTCGCCAACCCGATGATCATCGCCTCCGGGCTGGGCGCCGTCGTGGCACTCACAGGCTGGACCGCCCCGGACCTGCTGCAGAAGCCGGTCGACATGCTGGCCGGGGGTGCCGTGCCGATGGTGCTGCTCGCCTTTGGCCTCTCCCTTGCCGGCAGGGCGCCGCTGCAAAAGGACGGCGGCCGCACCGAAACTCTCGTAGCGACCTTCCTGAAAATCGCAGGAATGCCACTGATCGTCTGGACACTGGGCCGATTTGTTTTCGGACTGGAGGGCCAGCACCTCCTGGCCAGCGTGATCATGGCCGCCCTCCCCACAGCCCAGAATGTCTTTCTGTTCGCTTCCCCATACGGCAGGGGCATGACCGTGGCACGGGACGTCATCCTGTGCACCACCGTCCTGAGTGTCGGGGCCCTGCTGGTGGTCGCGTGGGCAGTCGGATAGGTACTTGGCTGACGATCTTTAGGTGAACCCGGTCACCGCCAAGAATGTCGGACCCCTCTGACAGAGTTTTCCTATGGAAGCCATGGGGGAACACGCAGCGGATCACACCGCGGGCCAGGCGGTAACGCCGGGCCTTAGCGCGGCTGCCCTGCTGCGGGGCCGCGCGCTTCGCAGCGTTCCCGCTTCGGCGCCCCTCGTGGATAGCCGGGCGTCCGACGGCGGTGCTGCCGCCGGCGGGTCTGTCACCAGCGGTGCTGTCACCAGCGGGTCTGTCACCGGCGTGACGTT
>NZ_CAKKLY010000077.1 GCF_918698095.1 Arthrobacter sp. Bi83 | reverse complement strand
GTGCTGACCAGTACTTTCATGCCGAGGGCGGCGCCCAGGTTTGCGGTGGCGCGTCCGCTGGGGCCATAGCCGATGATGCCGAGGGTGGAACCGCGCAGTTCGTTGCCGGCTTCGCGGGGCCAGCCGCCCTTGCGAACGGTAGTGGTGACCTCGCCGAGGTGCCGTGCGGACATGATGATCAGACCGATGGTGAGTTCGGCGACGGAGTGGTGGTTTGTTCCGGGGGCGTTGCAGACCCTGATTCCTTGTGCGGCCGCGGCCTGGATGTCGATGGAGTCGTACCCCACGCCGCTGCGCGCGATGACTTTCAGGGAGGCAGCGCCGGTGAGCATGTCGGCGGTGACCGGTTCGCTGGCGAGGATCGCTCCGGATATGCCTTCGAACAACGAGCGGCGTTCCTCAAGGGTCCGTGGCCACCGGGAGGGCGAGTAGACCGGTTCCAGACCGTGGTCGTGCAGGAGCTGGTCAACGGGATCTCCCGGCTGGAGGTAGTCGGTGGTGATCAGGATGCGGGCGGTCATGGTGCAGGTAGGTTCCTCACGTGATTGCTGGGGATGCGCTGTCATCAGCGGCTGTGGGTTTTAGTTCACGCAGGCAGGGCCGCCGCGGCGTGCGCGGCGGCCCTGACAGATGCGGTGTTAGTGGACGTCTACCTTCTGGGGTTCCACAGTGGTGGCTGCCTTTGACTCGATTTCGTTCTTTTTCTGGCCTGCGGCGTGCAGGGCCTGACGTGCCTGTTCGGGGTCGTAGTCCTTTTCCCATTTGCCGACCACGACGGCTGCCATCACGTTGCCCAGGACGTTGATGAACACCCGGCCTTCGTTCAGGAGCCGGTCGATGCCGACGATGAGGGCCAGAGCGGCCAGTGGGATGCCGCCGACGGAGCTCAAGGTGCTGGCCAGGACGATGAACGCGCCGCCGGCGATTCCAGCGGTGCCCTTGCTCGTGAGCATCATGACGCCGACCATGACGAGCTGCTGTTCCCAGGACAGGTCCATGCCAACGGCCTGGGCCAGGAACACCGAAGCCATGGTCAGGTAGACAGCGGATCCGTCAAGGTTGAAGGAGAACCCGGACGGGATGACAATGCCGACGGTGGATTTGCCGACGCCCATGGCTTCGAGCTTCTTGATCAGTTGCGGGAGTACCGCTTCGCTGGAGCAGGTGCTCAGCGCGATCAGCAGTTCGGCCTTGAAGTACCGCATCACCGTGAAGATGTTCAGTCCGCAGGCCCGGGCGATGGTGCCGAGGACCACCAGGACGTAGAGGATGCAGGTTCCGGTGAACAGCAGGACGAGGTATCCGAGTTGCTGCAGGCTTTGGGTGCCGTAGTTGGCCACCACGGCGGCCAGTGCGCCGAAGGTACCGATGGGAGCCAGCCGCATGACCCAGCTGACGATCTTGAAGATGACCGTGGACAGGGCCTGGATGCCCTTCGTGAGGAACGCGCCGGCTTCTCCGGAGACGTTCATGGCGGCACCGAAAACGATGGAGACCATCAGCGCGGCGATGATGGTGTGGCCGGTCAGGGCCCCGAACAGGGATTCGGGGATGATGTTGTTGACGAACTCAAGGCCGTCGAAGCCCTTATTAGCGGCCGCTGGCACCTTGCTGGCGTCCAGCTTGTCCGGGTCGATGTTCATGCCGTCGCCGGGGCGGAAAACGTTGGCGACGACCAGGCCGATGAGCATCGACACCAGCGACAGGGCGAGGAAGTAGCCCAGTGCCTTCACACCGATGCGGCCGGCTTTGCGCAGGCTGTCCATCGAGGCGATGCCCAGGGACACGACGCAGAACACCACGGGGATCACGATCATCTTCACCAGGGCGATGAACCAGTCGCTAAGCGGGGTGAGCTGTTTGCCGACTTCGGGGAGGAGGAAGCCGACGGCGATGCCCAGGACTGCGCCCAGGACGACTTGGAACCAGAGTTCACGCATCAGCCGGCCGAACCGGGATCGCTGCTTGGGCGGGGCGGAATGTTGCGGGTTCTGCATGGTGTGGGACGACATCTTGGGTGCTCCTTTGCACGACAGACAGAGAAAATTTGAGAGGTGCGATCCCGGGCAGTGACACTGCCCGGGACCGGTGCCCTACCGGATTGGCTAGTTGTGCAGTGCGCGCAGGACCTTGTAGAACTCGGCCTTACCTTCGAGCCCGATGCCCGGCAGATCGCCCGGGGCCACGCGGCTGTTGACGATGACCGCGTCGTCGGTGAAGCCGCCGGTGGGCTGGAACTCCCCCGGGTAGGACTCGTTGCCGCCGAGCTTGAGGGCCGCGGCGATGTGCAGGGAGAACTGGTGTCCGCCGTGCGGGATGCAGCGGCGGGAGGACCAGCCGTGCTGGGCCAGCATGTCCTGGATCCGGCGGTATTCTGTCAGGCCGTAGCTCAGGGCCGGGTCGACCTGGATGAAGTCGCGGTCCGGGCGCATCCCGCCGTAGCGGATCAGGTTGCGGGCGTCCTGGAGGGAGAACAGGTTCTCTCCGGTGGCGATCGGGTTCTTGTAGTGCTCGGAGAGGGTGCCGTTCAGGGCGTAGTCCAGCGGGTCGCCGACTTCCTCATACCAGAACAGCCCGTACTGGTCGATGGCTTTGCCGTATTCCAGCGCGGTCTCGAGGTCGAACTTGCCGTTGACGTCCACCATGAGGCGGGAGCCGTCGCCGTCGAGGACCTCGATCACGGCTTCGATGCGGCGAAGGTCTTCGGCCAGGTCGGCGCCGCCGATCTTCATCTTGACCACGTCGTAGCCCTTGGCCAGGAAGCCGCGCATTTCGTTCTGCAGGTCCTCGAGGCTCTTGCCGGGAGCGTAGTAACCGCCGGCGGCATAGACGAAGACGTCCTTGTCCGGGTTGCCGTCACCGTAGTGATCCGAGATCCACCGGTACAGCGGGACGCCGGCGATCTTCGCTGCGAGGTCGTGCAGGGCCATGTCTGCCACGCCGACAGCGACCGAGCGCTCACCATGGCCGCCGGGCTTCTCGTTGGACATCATCAGGTCCCACGCCTTTTCCGGCGAGAGCTGGCCGTCCTCGTCGAGAAGGTCTTCGGACGGGGCATCCATGATGCGCGGAAGGATGCGGTCCTTCAGGATGCCCGTGGCGTTGTACCGGCCATTGGAGTTGAAGCCATAGCCAACCAGAGGCTTGCCGTCGACGAACACATCGGAGACGAGCGCGATGATCGTGCAGTCCATCTTGGTGAAGTCAATGAAGGCGTTCCGGATCGAGGAACTGATGGGGATGGTGCCGACGTGGGCGGAAACGATTTTCATCTCTGAAACTCTCCTGAGTAGAACTTATTTCTTATAAGACTCGAGCCGAGGTCAACCCGAGGCGCGAGGGACATGTGGCCCTCCGAGCGAATATCTTATAAGACCTGCGATCAAGGTTAGCGGCGAGTGATGGGGCGCACAAGTCTTCCCAAAGAAATTTCTTATAAGATGTTCCAAGGGAGGAAGGTGGCCCCAACATCATTAAGAGATTCGGAGCGTCAGAATGAGCACCACGAACGTCTTTTCCAGTAAGGGCAGTCTGGCGTACAGCGAACTCCGCCAGATGATCCTCTCCGGCAGCCTTGCCCCCGGTTCACGCGTCTCCCAGTACGAACTGGCGGACAAGATGCAGATGAGCATCACTCCCCTGCGTGAAGCAATCCGCCGACTCTCAAGCGAGGGCCTGATCATCATGGATACCCACCGGGACTCCCGCGTGGCGGACGTGAGTGCGTCAGAGGCCCGCGAATTGCTTGAAGTCCGACTCTCGCTGGAGCCGTCAGCGACCGAGCTGGCGGCACACCGCCGGACCGAAGCTGACATCGTCGCCATCCGGACTGCGGCGGAGAAACTACTGCCTGTCACCAGGGTCTGGGGCGAGGACGCCATCGCGGCACACCGCGAATTCCACCGGGCCGTCTACGCCGCCTCCCACAACGCCAGCATGATCAAGCTCCTGGATGACCTTTGGGACAAGTCCGACCGCTACCGCCGCCTCGGCCTGGAACTTCCATCAGGTGATGAACCCCGGACCATCGACCTGAACCAGCACCACCAGATTCTTGAACTTGTAGCCGCCGGCGATGGTCCCGGCGCAGCCGAACTCGCACGGACCCACATCGCCAACAGCCTCACAGCCTCAGTAACCGGAGCCCTGCAGGAACGCGAGAACGTCCAGTCGGTAGCCGTGGAGAAAACCGCCTAGTATCCTGCGCCGACAGATTTCCTCCGGTCGTCACGACGCCGGCCACTGCCGCCGGTATGGACTGCTAATAGATCGACGGAACATCGGCGGCGGTCCGATTCGACAAGTTCACAGATCTATAGAGCCAAGGATTCTAACCATGTGCGGAGGCCGCACCGGCCTCGACCGATGCCTCAACGGTGTTGCTCTTGGCTTCGACCGCGGGCATCGCGATAACGGCGACAACGGTGAGTATGGCACTGACCAGTACGGCCACGAAGACAGCAGTAGTCGCAGACACAATTGTGTGGGGGTCAGAATCGCCGCCGGGGACGCCGGCATATATCGAGTTAGCTACTGCCCCGAAAACGGCGACGCCGATGGAGCTTCCAATCGAACGGGCGAAGAGATTAGTACCCGTGACTACGCCGCGCTCATTCCATTCGACGCTTGACTGGGCGGCAATGAGGATCGGGGTCGCTACCAGCCCCAGTCCCAGTCCGACGACGAAACAACACGCCGCCACAACTGAAACGTTGGGGGAAGAGGCCGTGAGCGTAAGGACGGATGTACCGATGACAGCGACCACGACACCGATGAGTGCCGTCCTCCGATAGCCAATCCGGAAATAGAACCGGCCAGCCTGTGAAGCACTGATCGGCCAGCCGATGGTCAATGCTGCCAGGGCGAGCCCTGCCAGAACCGGGGAGGTCGAGAGGGATCCTAAGAGGAACGTGGGCACGTAGGAAGTAAGACCGAACATGATTGCACCAATGCCGAAAGAAATCATCGACGTCGTGGCCAGCAGACGCCGGGACACTACCCACGGCGGCAGCACCGGCTCTGCTGCCCTCCTCTCGACCAGAACGAACACCGCGAACAGGAGCGCCCCGACTCCAAACACGGAGATGCTGGTGAGGGAGTTCCAAGCCCATGCCAGGCCGCCCTCGAGAGCCCCGAGGATAAGCAGGCTGAGGGAAAGAGTTAGCAGTACCGCCCCTAAATAGTCCACCCGGTGCTTGGCGCGCTCGATACGTTCGTGGAACGCTCGGATCAGCATCCACCCGGCCAAGAGGCAGAGCGGGATGTTTAGAAGGAAGATCCCACGCCAGATGCCGAGCGACGCGAACAAGCCGCCTAAGGTCGGGCCAGTGACTGACGAAATTGCCCACACACTGGCAAGGTAGCCTTGCACCTTAGCCCGTTCAGTCGCCGTGTAGATATCGCCGACTATGGTCATTGCCGTCGGCAGGACTGCTCCGGCACCCAGGCCCTGCAGCACGCGGAACGCAATAAGGGCCGGCATGCTCCACGCCAGTCCGCAAAGGATCGAACCGAGCAGAAAAAGAGCGATACCGCTGAGGATGATCGGTTTACGGCCAACGACGTCCGAGAGTTTCGCGTAGACGGGCACGGAGACAGCCTGCGCCAACAAATAGGCCGAGAAAAGCCATGGAAAAGATGTAAAGCCCCCAACGTCTTGCACGATCGAAGGTACGGCCGTCGCCACAATCGTCGAATCAATTGCCACCAGGCCTGTCGAGACCATTAGGGCAATAAGGATGGGCCCCCGCCGGGACCGAAACCCGACACCGTCGGCAGTCGCTGTCGTCACAACCAGTTCACTTTCTCCATGGTTGTGCCGTACGGTACTTTTTCGCTCAAGCTGACGGTAAAGGTCTCTGGGCTGCTACGCGTCACCAGCATGCCCTGCCTCCGCAGTTTTGCATTTTTTAGCAGCTTGCCAACGGCATTATCTAGCCGATGCTCCAATTCGGAGCGTCGCTGGATTGTCAATGTAATGGAATTTTCGGAACTGTAATCCATTGCCGTCGAATACCTTCCAAGTGATGTGCTCTTCAAACAGAGCACGGCGCTTATGGCAGAACGGACGGCGCGGGGGCATGTGATCCTGGCCGTTCCACAACAAGCGCTGCTTTGCTGGCGGTGCGGGTAGTCCCGCTGAGCCTCGTTCTCAAATAAGGCTAATCGCGGGCCGTACCGGCGGACAGAGGTATCCACGCCAACAACGCCGGAATACGCGTCACGCTGGGCTTGGGCCCAACTCCTGGGCCAGGCTCTGCCCGCTCCTGGCGGGCAGAGCCGGCGACAGCTGACTGACGGTCAGTGAGTGAGGTCTCGCCCCGCCGTTTCCGTCAGGAAGAATACGCACGCTGCTGTGATAAGCCCGGCGATGACGAGGTAGATGGCGACTGACCAGGAAGCCAGAGTTGCTGCATACAGGCCGGTTGCGATCAGGGGGGAGAATCCGCCACCCAGGGTCTGTCCGAGCTGGTAGCCCATCGACGCACCGCTGTAGCGGAACTTGGTGGCGAAGAGCTCACTGATCAAAGAGGCCAGGGGGCCGTAAATCATGCCACTCAGGGTAAGGGAGACGGCCATTGCCACCACGATGAGTACAGGACTCTTGGTGTCGACCATGGCGAACATCGGAAATGCCCAGACCCCGTAAGCAATTCCACCCGTGAGGATGACGGGGCGTCGACCTACCCGGTCGGAGATCGCAGAGCTCACCCAGTCACTGACGCCATAGAAAACATAGCCAATCACCAGAGCAATCAGCCCCAGGCCCGCGCCAACCTTGAGGTCCACAGCGGTGTAGCTCAACAACCACCCCAGCACGACGTAATTGAGGGTGCCAAATCCGAAACTGATTCCCGCGGCTAGGAGAAGTTGCTTGGGGTTGGTCTTAATCACTTCGAGGATGGGTTTACGGGTGGTTTTTCCCTTTACCTCTGCGTCTTTGTATACCGGCGTCTCTTTGAGCCGAAGCCGAATGATAAGGCCAGTCACGACGAGGATAATCGATAGCAGGAACGGGATTCTCCAGCCCCATGCCTCGAAAGTTTCCGGCGGCAGGAGACTCACGGCGAAAAGTACGACTGTCGAAAGCAGGCCGCCGAGCGCTGATGATGCCGGGATGAGCCCTGTGTAGAAGCCCCGCTTTTCCCGGGGGGCCGTCTCACTCACCATCAAAATGGCACCTCCGTATTCCCCACCGAAGGAAAAGCCCTGCACGAAGCGCAGTATGACGAGGAAAATTGGTGCCCAGATTCCGATGGCAGCGTAGGTCGGAAGAACCCCGATGGCCGTGGTCGAAATGCCTGCGATTAGCAGCATCGCGACCAGGACGCGCTTTCGACCATGGAGGTCACCGACATGCCCGGCTACCAGGCTGCCGAGCGGGCGGGCAATAAATCCAACGGCCTGGGTCGTGAACGCCGCAAGCAGGGCGACAGTCGGGTCGAAGCTTGGAAAAAACAGCTTTCCGAAGATTAGCGCGGCCGCCGAGGCGTACAAGGCGAAATCGTATTGCTCCATGATGTTGCCCACAGCGCTTCCGGCGATGGTCCGGCGCAACAACTTCCTCTGCTGCGGCCCAAACTCCGTAGGTGTAGCAGGGGGTAATTCGGTTGTGGCCGTGTGTTGCCCCGGCGTCGGTTCAACTGCCTTTACGACCTGCGACTTCGTTGTCCGCATTGTTCTCCTGAGCGCGTTATGCCAGCGCCAAAGGCGGCTGGGATGCATGGGATGACCGCCCGAATCATGAGTTACGGGTCGGTATGCCGACAGTACTTACGCTCCGGGACTTGCGTCAAGGAAAACTTTCACAAGACTAGTCAAACTTTCATCATGCGAGTGTTGCAGGCTGCGACATATGCTCGGCGTTGTCCCTAGTGTTTACGTCAGGCCGGAAAGACGACAGAGGAGCGCCAGGCGTATCGGAGAATTGGCACAGCGGTCAGGTGTGCCTGCAAGCATGCTCAGGTACTACGAAGAACAGGGGCTGGTGGTGCCGCGTAGGCTCGACAACGGCTACCGCGTCTATGTCAACCATCTCCTGGACCGGGTGCAGAAAGTCCGTGGCCTGATTGATGCTGGGATTCCACCAAGGATTATCAGTGACATCCTGCCGTGCTTGGATCAACCGCAGGAGATTGTGGTGCGGACCCCGACCCGACACTTCGGGAGCTGCTGATCTATGAGCGGGAGCGGATGTCGCAGAAGATCGTCCTCCTCACACCGAACCGCGATGCGATCACGCGTTACATCCAAGCCCCGGACGACGCCGCCACCCGATCCCATCAACTCCGCGCGGGTTAGGACCAGCTGATCTGCGGCACGGGCTCGACCCCCATTGCAGTAGCGCCAGCTCTCCTTAAGGCATCCATAGCCGCAGTGGGGTTTGCGATTCGTACGCTTTTCCTTGTGGAAAGGAAACGAGTTCGAATTGCATCCCCCACGGCGCCAGGAAGTAGATCCAACGCTGGCCCTTGCTGGCGCCTGAACTTGAGGTCGGTTCCCCAAGTACCTGGATCCCCTGCCTCTTGAGGTAGTCGACGGCTACATCGAGATCCTCGACGTAGAAGGCGAGGTGATGCCCCCCAATGTCGCTGTTGCGGGGCTGTTCCCGCCGTTGATCAGGGGAGGAATAGTTGAAGACTTCAAAATTCGCCCCGTTAAAGCAACGGTAGAAGCGTATCTCCGCCAGTGTCGCCTCCGGGTGGACGTTAAGCTTAGTCCGCATCAACTCGGGATCCTGCGGGTACGGCCCGAGCGAGTAGACATGCTGGCACCCTATGACGTTGACGAAGAATTCGTGAGCCTGCTCCATGTCGGGCACTGTGAACCCGATGTGGTCCGTTCCACGGATACCCGGCAGTCCGCGCCGTTCCTTAAGGGCAATGTCTTGCTGTTCGGCGTCCTGGTTCATGTTTCTCCAGCAACTATTTCTAGCGATCGAATATTTCAGGGTGATCAAGCAGGGCCATGCGGGTTTTGCGGACATGCATGGCCAGCAATTCCTCCGCAGAGCGGATGTCACGACGGCGGATGGCCGCCACAAGGAGCCTATGCTCCAAATGCGTGTCGTCGAGCCCCTCGGGACCGATCAGCTGCACGTACGCGCGCCGGTAATGCTGGGTAGTGTTCCAGAGCCTCTCGACCATCTCCAGCAAGGTCGGCATGCCCGCATCTTGAAAGCTCAACAGGTGGAATTCACGGTCCAGTTCGACGAAGTCCTCGACCACCTGGCAGTTCTCCATCTCGCTGGCCAACTGAGTGAGCCGATCCAAGGTTTCACTGCCGACGCTGTCGATGGCCTGGCCCAGCGCGAGCGGCTCAAGCCGTTCGCGGATCAGATACGTCTCTTGGCACTCAGCGAGGTTCATGGAACTAACCCAGGCCCCAGATGAGGCGACCAACGTGACAAGCCCGTGCGATTCAAGGATGCGCAACGCCTCACGAATCGGAAGTCTGCTCACGCCGAACTCTTCCGCGATCTGCTCCTGGCGGATCCTCGTGCCGGGCGCCAGGTCTCCGTCGAGAATCCTCTGACTTAGTTCGTCTGCGATGCGCTGGCTTGCAGCGCCCGACTTCTTCAACAGCATAGCTTCCATTGCCATGCGTACAGCATACGGACTCGCCACGAATGGATCCATTCACAGAACTATGGCGTGCAATACCGGGTAGTTTTGCTTGTATTGGATCCATTCGGAGTCCTATGGTGGGACGAACGCATAAGCGATGCACGTACGCCCTTGGGAGCCAAAGATGTCAACCACTACGCCCTTGACCTACTCGACAGAGTGCACGGAGCTGCACACAACCCGCGAAGACTGGGACGCAGCAGCTCCCGAGTTGCTCGAATCCATGCTGGTGCAGATGCACACCATCCGGATTTTTGAGGAAGTCGTCCTGCAACTGGCAGCAGAGGGCCTGGTACACGGCCCCGCCCACTCCAGCATTGGCCAGGAGGGAGCAGCAGTGGGATCCGTTTTGGCGCTGCAGGGAGCCGACGGCGTCAACGGCACCCACCGCGGCCATCACCAATTCCTGGCAAAGGGTCTTGCCTATCTGTCCTCGAACGGTATGTCGATCATCGACGGGATAAAAAACGACCAGGTCACGGAATTCATCCGACGGACGATGTCCGAGATTTTGGGCCTCAAGGCCGGCTTCAGCGGCGGCAGGGGCGGCTCAATGCACCTGCAGTGGCTTGAGGCCGGAGCTTTGGGGACAAACGCGATCGTGGGTGGCGGAGTGCCGCTTGCCGCGGGCAACGCCTGGGCCCAGCGCCATGACGCAGAAATCCAGGGAGACGGCGGGCAGGCAGGCGGTATGGGGGTCACGGTGACCTATTTCGGTGACGGCGCCTCGAACATCGGGTCAACGCTGGAGACCATGAATCTGGCTGCTGCCTGGCGTCTGCCGCTGTGCTTCTACATCGAAAACAATCTCTACGCTGTCTCGACCCATGTTGCCGACGTTACCGGTGAACCTCGGCTGGCCGCTCGTGGCCCGGGCTTCGGAATCAGGTCCTGGCGCGTGGACGGCATGGATCCCCTGGCGGTTTACCTCGCCCAGAAGGCAGCAGTGGAGCACATGCGCGCCGGCGAGGGAGCAACCCTCATCGAGGCCGAAACCTACCGCTATTTCCACCAGAACGGTCCCTTCCCCGGCAGCGCCTTCGGCTACCGGACCAAGGAGGAGGAGAAGCAATGGCGTGACCGCGACCCTTTGGCCAAACTGGCGGCAGAGATGACCCGGCGCGGCCTCCTCACGGACGAACAACTGAACGATCTCACCTCGCACATCACCGAGCAAATCACCCGGATTGTGGACGAAATCACGGAGAAGGACCCGGAGAGCGCCAAAGGGGCCCGCCGGATCCGCCCCATTCTTTGGCCGGATCCCGCTGCCGTGGATACGGACATCAGGAGCGAACCGGCATTGACCGGCACAGCACCTGACCAACAAACCGAAGACGGCACGGTGGAACGCCGCTTCGTGGATGCCATTGCAGATGTACTCGGGCGCCGGATGGACATGGACCCGGGCGTGCTGGTCCTCGGCGAAGACGTGCACCGGCTCAAAGGCGGCACCAACGGGGCTACGCGCGGGCTGAAAGATGCTTATCCAGACCGGGTCCTGGGCACTCCGATCAGCGAAAACGCCTTCGCGGGCCTGGCGGGCGGCCTGTCCATGACAGGACGATACAAGCCAGTGGTGGAGTTCATGTACTCGGACTTCCTCTGGGTGGCCGCTGACCAGATTTTCAACCAGATCGGCAAGGCCCGGCACATGTTCGGTGGCCAGTCCTCAATGCCTGTGGTGCTCCGGTCCAAGGTGGCAATGGGAGCCGGCTATGGCTCGCAGCATTCCATGGATCCGGCGGGGATCTTTGCCAACAATCCGGGTTGGCGCATCGTAGCGCCGTCAACACCGCAGGACTACATCGGGCTGATGAACACAGCCTTGGAACTCCAGGACCCGGTGCTTGTTCTTGAGCACGTAGACCTCTACGGGACCAAAGGAGACATACCCGCGGAGAATCTCGACTACCAGTTGCCGGTGGGCAAGGCTGCCGTGCGGCGGGTGGGCGAAGGCGTCACTGTCCTGAGCTACCTGAACATGGTGGATGTCTCGCTTCAGGCCGCCGAGCGGCGCCTTGATCTCGATCCCGAAATCATCGACCTGCGGTGGCTCGACCGGGCATCCCTGGACTGGGAAACCATCGGGGCTTCAATACAGAAAACCAACAACGTGCTGATCGTCGAACAGGGTGCCCGCGGTACTTCATATGGCGGCTGGCTCTCTGACGAGATCCAGCGCAGATTCTTCGATTACCTCGACCAGCCCATCCAACGCGTTACGGGCAAGGAAGCCGCGCCGAGCATCTCGAAAGTCCTTGAGGCTGCAGCCAACGCCGATCTCAACGACGTCCTTGCCGGCTTCGACGAAATAGCCCGCAATCTCGGCCTTTCCTGAACCGGATCCATCGAAGGACATTCATCATGGCAACCATCATCACCATGCCGGCCGTCGTCGCAGACGCCACCGAGGCAGCTCTACAGGACTGGCTCGTAAAAATCGGCGACACCATTGCAGCCGGTCAACCTATCGCCGAAATTGAAACTGAGAAGGCCACCGTTGAACTGCAGGCTGAGTTTCCCGGAACTGTCGGGAGACTGCTGATCCGGCCGGGAACCTCCGTGGGTGTCGGTGAGCCCATTGCCGTGCTCGTCGAAGCCGGAGAGGACGAGGCGTCCATCGACAAGCAGATTGCCTCCGCCGGCGGTGCTTCGCACAGCCTTGCAGAGCATCCCGTGCCCGAGGACAGTGAAGCACCAACAACCAGGCGTGATACACGACTTGCGGCTCCGGACGCGAGCCAGGAGCCGTCCCGCAACGCTCAGGGACGGGACTCGCGGATATTCGGGTCACCCTTGGCGCGAAAGCTCGCTAAAGAACTTGGCCTCGACCTTTCATCCTTAACGGGCTCGGGACCCAACAGCAGGATCCTTCGCCGGGACGTCGAAGCCGCCCGCACGCAGCACGCAGCAAGTCAGGAACGCGTCTCCAAGGCGGAAGAACTCCTCGCCGCTGCCCCAACAGCTTCGTCCCAGACTGCCGCCGTGCAAAACTTCCAGGACGAACCGCTCTCCGGCATGCGCAAGGCCATCGCCAGGCGGCTGACCGAGTCCAAGACAACCGTTCCCCATTTCTATGTCTCCATCGACGTCGAAATGGACGCCCTCCTGGCTTTACGCAAGCAAATTAACCAGGACTCGCTCCCTGCAGGCCTGAAGGCAACAGTCAATGACCTCGTCCTCAAAGCCCTGGGAGGAGCACTTGTGGACGTGCCCGCCGCAAATGCTTCCTGGCAAGGAGACGCCATCCGCCGCTATTCCACGGTGGATGTCTCCGTGGCCATCGCCACCACGGACGGCCTGCTGACACCGGTGGTCCGCGGCCTGGAAAACCTCTCCCTCAGCTCCCTGGGCAGGACCATGGGCGACTACAAAGAACGCGCGGCCGCCGGCCGGATCCGGCAACAGGAACTCGACGGCGGGTCCTTCAGCCTCACGAACCTGGGAATGTACGGGACACGGGAGTTCTCCGCCATCCTCAACCCGCCCCAGGCAGGGATCCTGGCCGTCGGGGCGGCCGAGCAGCGGCCGCTGGTGCGCGACGGCCAGTTGGCAGTTGCCACGGTCATGAGCTGCACCCTCTCCGCAGACCACCGGGTCATCGACGGCGCAGTAGCAGCACAATTGCTGGCCGCTTTCAAAGCGCGCATCGAGAACCCGCTCAGCATTCTCCTGTAACCGCGTCCCCCACTGAATCCTGTTGCGCAACGACGCGGCATCCAGCGAAAAGGTTTTATCCATGACTCAAGTAACAGCCGAGCAAGACGAGCTGCCAGGGGATCTGCTGCCGATATCCCGCAAGTCCGCCGGGCACGTCATCGTTGATACGCTCGCCGCCCACGGCATCAAACGGGCCCATGTAGTGCCGGGTGAGAGCTTCCTTGACGTCCTTGACGGACTTCACGGCTCGTCCATAGAAACCATCGTGTGCCGCCACGAGGGTGGGGCCACGTACATGGCCGAGGCTGACGGCAAGATGAAGCAGCTGCCCGGCATTGCGATGGTCACCCGAGGTCCTGGCGCCGCCAATGCCCACGTAGGACTTCACACCGCGTGGCAGGACTCCACCCCCATGGTGCTGTTCGTGGGGTTGATTCCCTTCGCCCACCGGGACCGCGAGGCCTTCCAGGAGTTCGACATCAAGGCCTGGTTCGACACCGGCGCCAAGCGGGTGATGGTCCTGGATCACGCCTCACGTGCCTCCGAAATTGTCGCGGAAGCCCTGTTCGCGGCGATGAGCGGACGGCCCGGTCCCGTCGTTGTTGGCCTGCCCGAAGACGTCATCCGCCAGCAGATCCCCGCCGCACTACATCCTCCCATCCCGGTCGCCACGGGTGGGATGACCACTGTGGACGCGGCCGCGCTGGCCGATGCCCTGGCCGCATCCAGCAAGCCGCTGTTTGTCACCGGCGGAAACGACTGGACCCAGGAAGCAGCCGACCAACTCACACGCTGGCTGGAAAAGCACCACATCCCTGCCGCAGCCGAATGGCGCACCGAAGGCACCATCCCCTTCGATTCGCCCTCCTATGTAGGTCCCATTGGTTATGGGCGGCCCCGCCCCACCTACGACCTGCTGGAAGAAACCGATCTGCTGATCTTTGTGGGCACGGTTCCGGGGGATGTTATTACCGACGGATTCCTATGCCGCCAGGACTGGACAAAGAAGAACTTCCTCGTCACCATCGACCCGTCCCTCCGCGGCCGCTCCGGACCCGTCTCGTACCAAATCCTCGCAAAGCCGGACGTCTTTATCCGCGACCTGGCCAAGATCGACCTTCCTGTCAAAGACGAATGGACGGCCTGGACGTCGAAGATGCGCGCCGAGCAGGTTGCCTTCGCCGCACTGCCGTCGGCGACGCCGTCGCCTGGTCCGGCACGGATGGACACGCTGATGGCCAACCTTGTCCCGACCCTCCCGCATGACGCCATGGTCACCCTTGGCGCCGGCGAGCACACCAACTGGGCCCACCGCTACTTCCCCACCCAGCGTTATGCCTCGATGATCAGTGCCCGGAACGGCTCCATGGGCTACTCCGTCCCCTCCGCTATCGCCGCATCACTGGAATACCCGGGCAGGCGGGTGGTGACCATTGCCGGTGACGGGGAATTCCTCATGAACGGCCAGGAACTGGCCACCGCGGCCCAGTACGGCGCCACTCCCCTGGTCATCGTGATGGACAACCAGGAATACGGCACTATCCGGACCCACCAGGAACGGCACTACCCCCAGCGGGTCTCCGGCACTCAATTGAAGAA
>NZ_CAKKLY010000076.1 GCF_918698095.1 Arthrobacter sp. Bi83 | reverse complement strand
GCGTACGGGAGTACGTTTTGACCGCGTCTTTCACCTCCGCCGCGAAGTCCTCGTTGTCCCACTGCCGCCGGGCAAAGCCCACCAGGGCAAAGCTGGGCGGCAACAGGCCGCGGTTCGCGAGGTCATACACGGCGGGCATGAGCTTCTTGCGGGCGAGGTCACCCGTGACTCCGAAGAGCACGAGCGACGACGGTCCGGCAATCCGGTTCAGACGGCGGTCCCGCGGATCCCGCAAAGGGTTCCCGCTCCTGCCCGCTGACCTCTTGCCGTTCAAAGTATCTGGCATGGTTGGTTTAGTGCCTTAGCTTTCAGTGGCGGATGCTGCCTGGCCGGCAAGCGCGGAAACAATCTCCTGGAGCTGGGCGACGCCTGCTGCACGCTCGGTGAGGTGCAGGCGCAGGACCGGGCGGCCGTGTTCGCTCAGGACTTGGGCGTCACCCGCGGCCTGTGCCGTAATGAGCTCCCCGAAGGTGAACGGGCGGTCGGGGATGGCCAGGTCCTGGCCGGACGCGGCCGTCACCTGCAGGAAAACGCCGATGGCGGGTCCGCCCTTGTGGAACTGTCCGGTGGAGTGCAGGAATCGCGGTCCCCAGCCGAAGGTGACCGGACGGCGGCTGACCTGCGCCAGTTCGTCGCGGATGCCCTCAAGCTGCGAAAACGCAAGGCGGTCAAAGTAGGCCTGGACACTGAGGTAACCGTTGGCGTCCAGCTTCGCGAGCAGGGCGGTGACCGCCTCCGCCGCCGTGGCGGCGTTCCCCAGCCAGTCCCCGCCGCGCACCTCGATGGCACCGTCGGTGAAGGCGGCCGGCGTCGGTTCCGGCTGAGCGTCCAGCAGGCCGCGGGCAGCCACCTTGGCGGCTTCCACGTCCGGCTGATCGAACGGGTTGATGCCCAGGAGGCGCCCGGCCACGGCGGTGGCGAACTCCCACACCATCATCTGGGTGGCAAGGCCGCCGGCAATGGCAACTTCGTTTTCACCGAGTTCGACGTCGGCATCCGCACCTACCAGCCGCACCACCAGGACGTCTTCGGCGCCGGAGGTGACCTCCGGGGCGGAGGGGCCGGCGACCACCGGCAGGACGCCGGTGCCGAGCTTGCCGGTGGATTCCGCGATGAGCTGCTCAGCCCAGTCGGCGAAGCCCACGATTCCGGAGCCGTCTTCGACGATGACAATCTTGTCCCGCAGCGGGTTGGTACCGCCAAGCGCCGTTCCAAGCGCAAGGCCGATGTTCTCCGGGGCGTCCTCGTTGAGGATTTCTGCCGCTTCCTCGGCCTCGTCGAGGAAGGACTGGATGTCCACCCCTGCCAGACCGCACGGAACCAGCCCGAACGCGGTGAGGGCAGAGTAACGCCCGCCCACATTGGGATCCGCGTTGAAGATGGCCCGGTAGCCGGCCTCGCGGGAAGCCTTGTCCAGCGGCGATCCAGGATCGGTGACAATGATGATCCGGCTCTTGGCATCAATGCCGGCTTCGGTGAAGGCATGTTCAAAGATCCGCCGCTGCGAATCCGTTTCCAGGGTTGAACCCGACTTCGAGGAAACCACGATGGCGGTTTCGGAAAGGCGGTCCGCGAGGGCAGCACCGACCTGCTCGGGGTCGGTGCTGTCCAGCACGGTCAGCTCGACGCCGGCGGTACCGGCGATGACCTCGGGAGCGAGCGAGGAGCCACCCATTCCGCAAAGGACGATGCGGGTGACGCCTTCGGCCTTCAACGCATCGCGGAGTTCCAGGATGCCGTCCACGAGGGGCTGCGAGACGGTAGCCGCCTCGACCCAGCCCAGGCGGACCGATGACTCGGCTTCCGCATCGGGACCCCACAGGGTGTGGTCCTTCGCGAAGATCCGGGTGGCAATGCGGTCCTCCACCAGGGCGGGCAGGTGCTGCTCAAGGGCCTTCCGGGCTGCGCCGGTGGCGTCGTAGCTGAGAGTGTTCATTGTGGGTTAGGAAGCCTTCCGTGCGGTGGCGAGGGCGCCCTCAACGTCGGCCAGCAGTTCCTTCCAGCTGGCAACGAACTTGTCCAGGCCTTCGGATTCGAGCAGGGCCACGACGCCGTTGTAGGAGACACCGAGGGCCTCCAGGGCGTTCAGGGTGTCGTTGGCTTCGGCGTAGGTGCCGGTGACGGTGTCGCCGGTGACCACGCCGTGGTCGAACGTGGCGTCGAGGGTCTTCTCCGGCATGGTGTTCACGACACCCTGGGCCACGAGTTCCGTAACGTACAGGGTGTCCGGGTAGGCCGGGTCCTTCACGCCGGTGGAGGCCCACAGCGGACGCTGCGGCAGGGCGCCGGCTTCTGCCAGCACTGCCCAGCGCTCGGTGGAGAACTGCTCCTCGTAGACCTGGTAGGCCAGACGGGCGTTGGCCACGCCGGCCTTGCCCTTGAGGGCCTTGGCCTCGTCGGTGCCGATGGCGTCGAGGCGCTTGTCGATTTCCGAGTCGACGCGGGAAACGAAGAACGAGGCAACCGAGTGGATCTTGGACAGGTCGTGGCCGTTGTCCTTGGCCTGCTCGAGGCCGGACTGGAAGGCGTTGATGACGGCGCGGTAGCGCTCCAGCGAGAAGATCAGGGTCACGTTGACGCTGATGCCCTCGGCCAGGGTGGCCGTGATGGCCTCCAGGCCCTCAAGGGTGGCCGGGATCTTGATGTGGACGTTGTCCTTGTTGACCTTCTTGTACAGGTGCTTCGCCTCGGCAATCGTGCCGGCGGTGTCCCAGGCGAGGCGGGGGTCCACCTCGATGGAAACGCGTCCGTCCACACCATTGGTCGCCGCGGCAACCGGCGCGAACAGGTCGCAGGCGTCCGCGACGTCCGTGGTGGTGATTTCGAAGATGGTCTCTTCAATGCTGGCACCGGCCGCGGCCTGCTTGGCGATCGTGGCGTCGTAGTCGGTGCCGGCGGTGATGGCGGCGTGGAAGATGCTGGGGTTCGTGGTGACACCCACAACGTTCTTCTCTTCAATCAGCTTCTGCAGGGTGCCGGTCTTGAGGCGGCCGCGGGAGAGGTCATCGAGCCAGATGGAAACGCCGGCGTCGGAAAGCTGCTGCGTGGGAGTGGTAGTCATTGCAATCTCCTTGAAACTGTGGGGTGCTGTCAGGACTGGAGTTCGGCGATGGAATCCTTGGCGGCGGCGGCGACAGCCTCTGCCGTGATGCCGAATTCCTGGAAGAGTCGCTTGTAGTCTGCCGAAGCGCCGAAGTGCTCGAGGCTGATGGAGCGTCCGGCGTCGCCGACGAATTCCTTCCAGCCCAGGGCCAAGCCGGCTTCGACCGACACGCGGGCTTTGACCGCGGCGGGCAGGACTGCTGTGCGGTAAGCGGCGTCCTGCTTGTTGAACCACTCAACGCACGGCATGGAGACCACGCGGGTGGCGATGCCCTCGGCCTGGAGCGCCTCGCGGGCCTGGACGGCGAGCTGGACTTCCGAGCCGGTGCCGATCAGGATGACCTGCGCGTCAACGGTCTGTCCGTCCTTGGAGGCTTCGGCCAGGACGTAACCGCCCTTGGCAACGCCGGCGATGGAACCGAAGGTGTCGCCCTCGGCTTCGCCTTCGCCCCGCTCGTAGGTGGGGATGTTCTGGCGGGTGAGGACGATGCCGGCCGGGTTTTCGTGGTTCTCCAGCATGGCTTTCCAGGCTGCCGAAACTTCGTTGGCATCGCCGGGGCGCACCACGTCGAGGCCCGGGATGGCACGGAGGGATGCCAGCTGCTCCACCGGCTGGTGGGTGGGGCCGTCTTCGCCCAGGCCGATGGAGTCGTGCGTCCAGACGTACAGGGACGGCACGCCCATGAGCGCACCGAGGCGGATGGCCGGGCGCTGGTAGTCGGAGAAGATCAGGAACGTTCCGGAGAACGCCCGGGTCTTGCCGTGCAGGGCGATGCCGTTGACGATCGAGGCGGCAGCGTGCTCGCGGATGCCGAAGTGCAGGACGCGGCCGTACGGGTTTCCGGACCAGGCGTCGGTCTGCTTGGACGCGGGAACGAACGACGGCGAGCCTTCGATCGTGGTGTTGTTCGACTCTGCGAGGTCGGCGGAGCCGCCCCACAGTTCCGGCATGACCGGTCCGATGGCGTTCAGGACCTTGCCGGAGGCTGCGCGGGTGGAAACGTCCTTGCCGGCCGGGAAGACCGGCAGGGCTGCGTCCAGTTCGGTCGGAAGCTTGCGTGCTTCCACGCGCTCCAGGAGGGCGGCGGCTTCCGGGTTGGCGGACTGCCAGGCGCCGAAGGACTCTTCCCATTCCTTGCGTGCGTGGGCGCCGCGGTCCACGACGGCGCGGGCATGGGCCAGCACGTCCTCGTCCACGTCAAAGGACTTCTCGGGGTCGAACCCGAGGACTTCCTTCAGGGCCGCAACTTCCTCGGAACCCAGGGCGGAACCGTGGATCTTGCCGGTGTTCTGCTTCTTCGGTGCCGGGTAGCCGATGATGGTGCGCAGCGAAACGATGGAGGGCTTGGACGTCTCCGCCTTGGCAGCCACGAGGGCGGAGTACAGCTCCTGGACGTCTTCCTTGTACTCGCCGGTCTTGGTCCAGTCCACGCGCTGGACGTGCCAGCCGTAGGCCTCGTAGCGCTTGAGGACGTCTTCGGTGAAGGCGATGTCGGTGTCGTCTTCAATGGAGATGTGGTTCTCGTCGTAGATGACAACGAGGTTGCCGAGCTCTTGGTGGCCGGCGAGGGACGAAGCCTCGGAGGTGACACCCTCCTGCAGGTCGCCGTCGGAAGCGATGACCCAGATGGTGTGGTCGAACGGGCTGGTGCCGGCGGGAGCGTCGGCGTCGAACAGGCCGCGTTGGCGGCGCTGGGAGTAAGCGAAGCCCACCGAGGAGGCCAGGCCCTGGCCCAGCGGGCCGGTGGTGATTTCCACGCCGGCGGTGTGCTTGTACTCGGGGTGGCCGGGAGTCAGCGAACCCCAAGTACGCAGCGCCCGCAGGTCCTTCAGTTCCAGGCCGTAGCCGGAGAGGAACAGCTGGATGTACAGCGTCAGGGACGTGTGGCCGGGAGACAGGATGAACCTGTCCCGCCCGATCCAGTCCGGGTTCTTCGGGTCGTGGCGCATCATCTTCTGAAAGAGAAGGTATGCGGCCGGAGCCAGGCTCATTGCGGTGCCGGGGTGGCCATTGCCTACCTTCTCGACGGCGTCGGCGGCCAAGACACGTACGGTGTCAACCGCGCGCTGGTCCAAGCTGGTCCATGACAGTTCTTGCTCTTCCAAATGTGGCACGAAAACCGGGCCCCTCTCTGTGCTGACGGCGGGCGGTACGGACAGGTCGCAGGAGGGCACAGGTTGGTGCCCGCTGCATTTTGTCTACCAGCCGTTCACCATTGAAACGTTGATCTTCATTCAGTCGCTGGACGGATTGGGAATGCGGTTTCTCACCGTCTCCCACCGCGCGCTGATCTGCAGACAGCTTAGCTCTATTCCACAGTTCGGGCAGCGGAAATCTCACTAAATGGACGCATTTTCTCTTTTGTGAATCACTGTTGGCGGGACTCGGCGGTGAGGCTGCGTTAATGTGCTCGAAGCAGGCTCGAAGGAATCATTTTCAGTGATTTGCCGTAATGGGGTGATGCCACGGACTGATGCGCGACCGCGGTATGATATCGGGAGGCCACCGGCGGACAGGCAGGGCCCGTGCAGCGGACTTCTTAGCCCGTCAACCGCCGTTGAGGGATCAATCCGGACTCAGGATTCGGGCAGATCAGCCAGACAACACAGCCAGACAGAACAGAGTGACTGCCAACGTGAGCACAACAGATACGCCGCTGACCTCGTCCCGGGTTCACGGAAGAGCCGGATTAGCCCGCAAGGCGAAGGCGTACTTCGCTCTCACCAAACCACGGGTCATTGAACTTCTGCTGGTCAGCACGCTTCCCACGATGATCTACGCTCAGCGTGGCTTTCCGTCCCTCGGCCTGATCCTTGCCACCCTGGTGGGCGGCGCGTTCGCGGCGGGCAGCGCGGGTGCCTTTAACTGCTACATCGACCGCGACATCGACAAACTGATGCACCGCACCGAAAAGCGGCCGCTGGTCACCGGCGAAGTCACCCCGCGCGAAGCCCTGATCTTCGCCTGGCTCCTGGGCGCGGCAGCCATCGCCATTCTCTGGTTCGGCGCCAACCCGCTGTCGGCCTGGCTGGGGCTGGGCGCCATCGTGTTCTACGTCGTGATCTACACGATGATTCTGAAGCGGCGCACGGCGCAGAACATTGTCTGGGGCGGCGCGGCCGGTTGTTTCCCGGTGCTGATTGCATGGTCGGCGGTCACCAACACAGTTGAGTGGCCCGCCGTCGTGCTGTTCATGGTGATTTTCCTGTGGACGCCGCCGCACTACTGGCCGCTGTCCATGCGCTACGGCGAGGACTACCGGAATGCCAACGTCCCCATGCTGGGAGCCATCGCCGGCGCCCGGGTGGTCTCCGTGCAGGTTGTCCTCTACGCCTGGGCCATGGTGGCGTGTTCGCTGCTGATGGTTCCCGCCGGTGGCGCGGGCTGGGTCTACACCGTTACGGCCGTGGTGGCCGGGGCCTGGTTCCTGTACGAATCCCATGCCTTGTACAACCGCGCGCAGGGCGGCGACCTCTCGGACAAGGGGGCCATGAAGGTCTTCCACGGTTCCATCAGCTACCTCACGCTCCTGTTCATCGCGCTGGCCGTCGACCCGTTCGTGGGCCCGGCCATCATGGGCTAACCGGGCAAAACCGGCCGCCCCGGCAACACCCCCGCGCCATTCTGGCCCCCGGGACGCTCTCTCACTTGTCGCAACAGATTCGGCAACGCTCCTTCACATCATGTGTGGGAGCGTTCCTTTTTGCGCGCAGGATGTGAGAGAGCGTCGGCGGGAAGGGGGGCAGGATGTAAGAGAGCGCGTCCACGGAAGGGCGCAGGAAGTGAGAGAGCGTCCGCGGGAAGGGCGCAGGAAGTGAGAGAGCGTCGGGGGCAAAGGGAAGCACCCCGAACAACGCGGACCGGGGTGCTTCCCTCTTGCTGGACTACTCTTGTGCCGAGCTTCTTTGCGGGTTTCCCTACCTGGCCGGGCTGTAGCGGGCGATGTCTGCGGCGTTCGTGGCGGCGCTCATGAGCAGCGCCGCTCCCAGCATGTGGGCGCCCACGAGGAGTGCCGGAATGCCGTTGTAGTACTGCGTGAACCCGATGAGTGCCTGCAGCAGGGTGACGCCGAGAAGCATCAGGACTGCGGCGCGGAACGGGCCGGAGATGTGGCGTCGAAGCACCAGGTAGCAGGCAAACAGCGTCCCGGCGGTGATTAGGTACGCCGGCACGGCATGGATGTGGGAGAAGAGGTCCCAGTCGAGATCGTTCCGCGGCGCATTGGCGTCGCCGGCGTGCGGACCGGCACCGGTGACCACGACTCCCAACATGACCGCCACGGCGGAGAATACTGCGACGGCGGTCATGACCGGCCGCAGCACCCCGGGCAGGGCGGGCAGCGCGTGGTCCATGAAGCGGCCTGTCCGGCCGTAGGCCCTGTTCACCAGCAGCGTGGCGAAAACCACCAGCGCCATGGAGACGAGGAAGTGAAGTCCCACCACCCACGGGTTCAACCTGGTGAGCACGGTGATTCCGCCGATCACCGCCTGCGCCGGGATGCTGGCAAGGAGGCCCAGGGCCAGCAGGAAAAGGTCCTTCCTTTCCTTGCGAAGGTTCCACAGGTAGACCAGCATCAGGACGGCGACGGCGGCCAGGGCGAAGGTCAGGAGCCGGTTGCCGAACTCGATGAAGCCGTGGATGCCCATTTCCGGCGTGTTGACCAGCGAGCCGCTGGTACAGCGAGGCCAGGTGGGGCAGCCCAGTCCGGAGGCTGTGAGCCGGACGGCGCCGCCGGTGACCACGAGGAGCGTCTGCCCGATCAGGGACAGCACAGCCAGGCGGCGGACTGCTGAATCAACGGTGACCGGAAGCCGTGACGTAATGCGGCTGACGATCTGGGGGAGGCGCGAAGCCGTACTCACGGTTATCTCAATTCCACTTGAACCAACGGATGGCTGCTGCACCGGCCACAACGAGCCACAGCAGCAGGACCAGGACGGCATTGCCATTGACCGCGCCGTGCAGGAACGCGTCGCGCAGCCCTTCTCCAAGCGAGCCTGACGGCAGCAGGTGCACGGTGTCCTGGGCCAGTTTAGGCAGCCGCTGCGCGGGTATCACGATGCCACCGAGGGCGCCCAGGAGGATCCACAGCAGGTTGGTGATGGCGAGCGTGGCCTCGGGGCGGACCGTGCCCGCAACCAGCAGCCCCAGAGCCGTGAACGCCGCGGCGCCCAGTACCAGCAGCCCCAGGCCGGGAAGCCAGCCCGACGCCTCGGGCCGCCAGCCAAGGATGAAGGCGACGGCGGCGACCACAACGACCTGCAGGAAGAGCACGGCAAGCACGGCGAGAATCTTGCCTGCGATGAGGCCGGTACGGCCCAGCGGTGTGGTGGACAGGAAGCGCAGCACTCCGTACCGGCGGTCAAATCCGGTCGAGATTCCCTGTCCGGTGAATGCCGTGGACATCGCGCAAAGGGCGAGGATGCCCGGCACTGCCACGTTGATCCTGCTGTCCCCCATGCCGTCCAGCAGCGGGGTAACGGTGAGCCCCACGAGGGCCAGCAGCGGCAGTACGATCGCGAGAATCAGCTGTTCGCCGTTCCGGAGCATCGTTAGCGCTTCGTATTTGCCCTGCAGGATGATGCGGCGGAGCAGGGGAGCGGCACTGCTGCGGGTGCTGTCGGTGAGTGGCGTCATCGGACGTCCCTTCCGGAAATGTCGAGGAAAACATCTTCGAGGCTTCGCGCCTCCATGCTCATCGACCCGGGCATCACACCGTGCCGGGCCCACCAGCCTGTTAGGGCCGCAAGGTCATCCGGAGTGAGCGCGCCGGTGGCCGAGTAGCTTCCGGCCCGGGTTTCCCGGACCTCC
The DNA here is from genome assembly GCF_918698095.1 of Arthrobacter sp. Bi83. Lineage (GTDB taxonomy): Bacteria > Actinomycetota > Actinomycetes > Actinomycetales > Micrococcaceae > Arthrobacter. The sequence continues at coordinate 6,145 of NZ_CAKKLY010000076.1, read as the reverse complement.
ACCTCTGCAGGGAGCACGCCCGTGAAGTCGAGGCCGGGCAGGGCCTCGAAGTGCAGCGTCCGGATGTGGCCCTTGTGGGTCATCTCCGGAGTATGGTGCTGCAGGAGCTCGGCGACGGTGCCCTCGGCAACGTTCCTGCCGGCGTCGATGATGTACACATAGTCGGCCAGGCGCTGGGCGTCGTCCATCAGGTGGGTTGTCAGGATGATGCCCATCCCGCTGTCCCGGAGCTCCGAGATCAGCCCGAACACGAGCTGGCGCGACTGGGGATCAAGGCCGGCGCTCGGTTCGTCCAGGAACAGCACTTCCGGGTTGCCGATGAGGGCCGCTGCGAGAGCCAGCCGCTGCTTCTGCCCGCCCGAGAGCCGGCGGACATTCGTGCGGCTGAAGGAGTCAATGCCGAGCCGCTCCACCAGCTCGCCGATCGGCTTGGGGTTCCGGTACATGCCGGCGATGTGGCGAAGGAGGGGAAGAGGACGGGCCGACGGCGGGAGGCCGCCTTCCTGGAGCATGACACCGACGCGGGAGCGCAAGTCAGCGCCGGCTTTGCCGGGATCCTGGCCCAGGAGCGAAATCGTACCGCCGGTACGCTTCTGCAGGCCCTGGGCGCATTCAATCGTAGTGGTCTTGCCGGCGCCGTTTGCTCCTAGCAGGGCTGTCACTTCGCCGCGTCCGGCGACGAGTGACACGTCGCTCACCACCCTCAGCATCCTGCCATCGAGGGTGGGTAGCGGACCAACGTCCTTAATGAGCCCGCTGATGGCCAAAACGGGGGATTTGGGGGATCGCACCCCAGCATTCTACGTGAAGTAGTACTGCCCTTCCTGAGTGACCGCCAACCCCAGGTCAGCCAAGCCTTACTGGATGACCGGAGTAAATTACGACATGATTGTGTTGTGTATTCCATGACCAACTCCACATTCGTGCCCCTGGCCGGATCCGGCGCGCGGATCAGCGTGCTGCGCGGTGGAAAGCCGGCTGCCCAGGGCGCGCTGCCGCCCGCGGCCGACGCCGACGAGCGCACGCGCGACCGCGTCCTCAATGCGGTGCTGGAACACGGCCCCGTCAGCGCGGCCGAACTCGGTGATCTGCTCGGGTTCACCCCGGCCGCCGTCCGCCGCCACCTCGACCATCTGTCCCGCGCCGGTGTGATCGAGGTCAAGCGTGCCGCCCGCGCCGGGGCAGGCGCCGGCCGCCCGGCCCGCCGCTACGTCCTGAGCTCCCAGGGCCAGTCCACGCTGGGCGACGATTACCTGAACATCGCCAGCTCGGCGCTCAAGCAGCTCCAGGAGATCGCCGGCACCGAAGCGGTCCGCAAATTCGCCGTCGAGCGCTTTGCCGACATGGAACGCCGCTACGCTCCCGAAGTGGACCAGGCCGGAACCGATATCACGGCCCGCTCCCAGGCGCTTTCCGCCGCCCTGTCCCGGGACGGCTTCGTCGCCTCCACCGCTTCCATCGAAGCCAAGGCCCCGCTTCCCGCGGCGCTGTCCAGCGTCCAGCTGTGCCAGGGCCACTGCCCCATCCAGCAGCTCGCCACGCAGTTCCCGGTGTTCTGCGACGTGGAAACGGAAATGTTTTCGCGGCTGGTGGGCGTGGACGTCAGGCGCCTGTCCACCCTGGCCCGCGGGGGCCACGTCTGCACCACCCACATACCCACAGGCCGTCCGGCCGCGACGGGGGCTCACGCTCCGGGAGCGGAACCGGGCACCCTGCACGAAGTATCCAACCATCTGCAAGAAAGGCCGCTATGACGGACCAACTATCAGAGAACAAGGTTGCTGAGACTGCTGTGATTTCGGAGATTCTGGAGAAGAATCCCGAGCTGCACGGCATCGGCACCTACGAGTACGGCTGGGCCGACAAGAACGACGTCGGGGCCAACGCCCGGCGTGGTCTCAACGAGGACGTCGTCCGCGACATTTCGGCTAAGAAGAGCGAGCCGGAGTGGATGCTGGATCTGCGCCTCAAGGGCCTGAAGTACTTCGACCGCAAGCCCATGCCCACCTGGGGCGCGGACCTGTCCGGCATCGACTTCGATAACATCAAGTACTTCGTGCGTTCCACGGAAAAGCAGGCCGCCACTTGGGAAGACCTGCCCGAAGACATCCGCAACACGTACGAGAAGCTCGGCATCCCGGAAGCCGAGCGCAGCCGCCTGGTTTCCGGCGTGGCCGCGCAGTACGAGTCCGAGGTGGTCTACCACCAGATCCGCGAGGACCTGGAACAGCAGGGCGTCATCTTCCTGGACACCGACACCGCGCTGCGGGAGCACCCGGAGATCTTCCAGGAGTACTTCGGCACCATCATCCCGGTGGGCGACAACAAGTTCGCCTCGCTGAACACGTCCGTATGGTCCGGCGGTTCCTTCGTCTACGTGCCCAAGGGCGTCCACGTGGACATTCCGCTGCAGGCGTACTTCCGCATCAACACGGAAAACATGGGCCAGTTCGAGCGCACCCTGATCATCGCGGACGAGGACTCCTACGTCCACTACATCGAGGGCTGCACGGCCCCGATCTACACGTCGGACTCGCTGCACTCCGCCGTGGTGGAAATCGTGGTTAAGAAGGGCGCCCGCGTCCGATACACCACCATCCAGAACTGGTCCAACAACGTGTACAACCTCGTGACCAAGCGCGCGATCTGCGAAGAAGGCGCCACCATGGAGTGGATCGATGGCAACATCGGCTCCAAGGTCACCATGAAGTACCCGGCTGTCTACCTCACGGGCGAGCACGCCAAGGGCGAGACCCTGTCCATCGCGTTCGCCGGCGAGGGCCAGCACCAGGACACCGGCTCCAAGATGGTCCACATCGCGCCGAACACCAAGAGCTCCATCATCTCCAAGTCCGTGGCCCGCGGCGGCGGGCGCGCTGCCTACCGCGGCCTGGTCCAGATCCGCGAAGGCGCCAAGCACTCGGCCAACACCGTGCGCTGCGACGCCCTGCTGGTGGACACCATCAGCCGTTCGGACACCTACCCCTACATCGACATCCGCGAGGATGACGTCCAGTTGGGTCACGAGGCAACTGTCTCGCGCGTTTCCGAAGAGCAGCTCTTCTACCTCATGTCCCGCGGCATGCGCGAAGACGAAGCCATGGCCATGATCGTGCGCGGCTTCATCGAACCGATCGCCCGCGAACTGCCGATGGAATACGCCCTCGAGCTGAACCGCCTCATTGAACTCCAGATGGAAGGATCCGTCGGTTAATGACTGCCGAAATTACTACTGAAAAGGCCCGCATCGGAGCGCCTTCCATCGCAGGTTTCACCGAGGAAGGCGAGGGGCTGGTCTCCGCCAAGGTTGACCACAGCCACAACCACGGCGTCACCGTGATGGCCTCCCGCGCCGAGAGGCTCACGAGCTTCAACGTCGCTGACTTCGCGCTGCCCACCGGCCGCGAGGAAGAGTGGCGCTTCAGCCCGGTACGCGGACTGGCCAACCTCCTCTCGGACACTGCAACGGAGCTTGATCCCGAGCCCGCAACCGCGTTCACCGTGGAAGCGCCCGAAGGCTACGTCCGCGGCACTTTGGCTCCCGGAGCCGCCCCGCGCGGAACCGTGCTGACGCCGGCCGACCGTGCCGCCGTCGTCGCTTCCGCCAATGTTGACGAGGCCCTGCACCTGGTCATTCCGGCCGAGGCAGAGCCGGCTGAGCCGCTGCGGATCCTGGTCCACGGTGCAGGTGCCGGCCGCCGCTCGAACGCACACTTCGTGATCGAGGCCGGTGCCAACTCACGCAGCGTCGTGATCGTGGAACACACCGGCGCAGCCGATCACAACGGCAACCTGGAAGTCATCGTCGGCGAGGGCGCCAAGCTCACCGTGATCTCGGTGCAGCTCTGGGAAGACGACGCCAAGCACCTCGGCCAGCACGACGCCGAGGTGGGCAAGGACGCTGTGTACAAGCACATCGCCGTGTCCCTGGGCGGATCCATCGTCCGGCTCAACTCCAACGTTCGCTTCTCGGGTGAAGGTGCCGAGGCCGAGCTGCTGGGCCTCTACTTCGCCGACGCCGGGCAGCACCTGGAGCACCGGTCCTTCGTAGACCACAATGTGGCCAACTGCAAGTCCAACGTCCTGTACAAGGGCGCCCTGCAGGGCAAGAACGCGCACACCGTGTGGGTGGGCGACGTCCTGATCCAGAAGCAGGCCCTGGGCACCGACTCGTACGAGAAGAACCAGAACCTCGTGCTGACGGACGGCTGCCGGGCGGACTCGGTTCCGAACCTCGAGATCGAAACCGGTCTCATCGAAGGTGCCGGACACGCGAGCTCCACTGGGCGCTTTGATGACGAACACCTGTTCTACCTCATGGCACGCGGAATCCCCGAAGAGGTGGCGCGACGTCTCGTCGTCCGCGGCTTCCTCAATGAGATCATCCAGCAGATCAAGGTTGCGGCACTCGAAGAGCGCCTGACCGAGGCTGTTGAGCGTGAACTCGCCGCGACCGAAAACTAAGCAGCCGGAAAGTACAGGACAACGGATGACCGAACAGCCAAAGGGCGAGCTCGTCTGCAACGCTAACGAGATCCAGCTCAAGCAGGCCCTGCGGATCCTGATCGACGACTACCCCGTCGCGATCGTCAAGGACTCCATGGGAGAGATTCACGCGATCGGCGACACCTGCTCGCACGCGGACATCTCCCTCTCGGAGGGCGAGATCGAAGGCTGCGCCATCGAATGCTGGGGCCATGGGTCGCAGTTCGATCTGCGCACCGGCGAACCGCTCCAGCTGCCGGCGTACGACCCCGTACCCGTGTTCGCAGTGGAGATCGTCGGAGACGAGGTCTACGTGGACTTCACCAACGTCCTCAACGGCGCCGAGGCACCGAACTTCAGCTAGCCACGGGCCTGCTTCCGAGCCCGGCCTGTACCAGAACTTAACAACTTCCAGACCAAAGACCGCACCGCAGCCGCAACGGCACGGTGCAGAGGAGAACAAGACACATGTCTACTCTTGAGATCAAGGACCTGCACGTCAGCATTGACACCGAGCAGGGCACCAAGGAGATCCTGAAGGGCGTCAGCCTGACCATCCGGACCGGTGAGACCCACGCCATCATGGGCCCCAACGGCTCGGGTAAGTCCACTCTCGCCTCCACCATTGCCGGCCACCCGCGCTACAAGGTCACCGGCGGCACCATCACGCTTGACGGCGAAGACGTGCTGGCCATGAGCGTCGATGAGCGTGCCCGCGCCGGGCTCTTCCTGGCCATGCAGTACCCGGTGGAGGTTCCCGGCGTCACGATGACCAACTTCCTGCGGACCGCGAAGACCGCCATCGACGGCCAGGCACCTGCGCTCCGAACCTGGACCAAGGATGTCAAGGCCGCCATGCAGCAGCTGCGCATCGATGCCGACTTCGCCCAGCGCAACGTCAACGAAGGCTTCTCCGGCGGCGAAAAGAAGCGCGTGGAGATCCTCCAGCTGGAACTCTTCAAGCCCAAGTTCGCCGTGCTTGACGAGACCGACTCAGGCCTGGACGTCGACGCCCTGAAGATCGTCTCCGAAGGCGTCAACCGCGCCCACGCCGAAGGCAACATGGGCACCATGCTCATCACCCACTACACGCGCATCCTGCGCTACATCAAGCCTGAGTTCGTCCACGTCTTCGTTGACGGCCAGATTGTGGAAGAAGGCGGCCCGGAGCTCGCCGACCGCCTCGAAGAAGAAGGCTACGACCGCTACGCCACGGGCGCCGGGGCAGCCACGATCGCTGCCGCTGCCGCCGCAGCGCAGGCCTAGTTAGGACACGCCATGACAGAAATCGACGCAGCCCGCACAGGGCTGGAGGATGTCGAAGAGGCACTCAAGGATGTCATCGACCCCGAACTCGGGGTCAACATCGTGGACCTCGGGCTGCTGTACGGCCTGAAGTACTCGGAGGATGATGGCGCCCTACTGATCGACATGACGCTCACCACAGCGGCCTGCCCGCTGACCGACGTCCTCGAGGAGCAGGTCGGCAAGGCGCTGGACGGCCTCGTGGACGAGTGGCGCCTGAACTGGGTATGGATGCCGCCATGGGGTCCGGAACGGATCACCGATGACGGCAAGGACCAGATGCGCGCCCTCGGGTTCAACATCTAAGGAAACTGCTTAAAGTACGACGGCGGCCGGCCACCTTCCCAGCGAAGGT
>NZ_CAKKLY010000075.1 GCF_918698095.1 Arthrobacter sp. Bi83 | reverse complement strand
CAACCACCACCACCGAACATAAGACGCTGCCCCATCGGACCTGGCTGGCTTGTCACTCCAACCCGGATCCACCGTTATTCAGACACTCCCCCGGTCCACGGTTGTTCAGACGCTCCGATTTACTTGAGTCTCTGAGCCCAGGTGCGCTCAAGCCAGATGCGGTGCTTAGGAGGAGGCTCATGTGCGGTGTTAATTTCGAGGCACTCGATCGGTTGGCAGTTCACGGACTATGCGGCAGGACGTATGACTGGGGGCAGAGCGGAAAGCAAGGTTTGCCGTGATTGCGGGCGCTGCCCGCCCGCGTGACGGTTATTCTGTGGTCTCCGTGCCGCAGGTGCCGAAGCACGGCAGCAGGGCCACCCACAGCGCCGACTACGCGAGCAGGCAGCCTATAGTGGTGGCTTACAGTAGGGGCCGCAGTCCTACAACCACGGTGGCGTCCAACTCATCAGACCTGGCAATGCGAGGCGTCAACCCACCCTGGGCCACAGCTGTTGCAGTCAGCTTCGCTTGGCGTCGGCTCGTTTCGATGAGCAGGTGACCTCCGGGCCTAAGCCATGTACGCGCTGCGGCCGCTACCTTCCGCTGGATATCGACTCCGTCCGGCCCGCCGTCGAGGGACACCGTCGGCTCGTGGGCGCGGGCTTCGTGGGGCATGCTGCTGATGGACTCCGTGGGCACGTAGGGTGCGTTGACGGCGAGGATGTCTATGTTCCCTCTAATTCGAGCGGGCAGAGCCGAGTACAGATCGCCTTCATAGACGCTGCCGCCGACGGGATCAACATTTCGCTGCGCACAGCGCACCGCAACAGGGTCGACGTCGGAAGCGTGCAGCTCGATGCCCGTCACGAGTGCCGCCAGCGCCCTGCCTACAGCTCCCGAGCCGCAGCAAAGGTCCACCACGACCGAGCCCTCGCCGGAGCCCCGATCGCCAGCAAAAGGCGCCGAACGGCTGCCTTTCGAACTTGCCGGCGTTGCCCCTGCCGCGGTCACAGAAACCGCGGACTTCGCTCTCAGGAGCGCGGCGGCTTCGCGGACCAGGAGTTCCGTGCGGCGGCGAGGAACGAAGACCCCGGGCTCCACTGCAATCCGCAGACCGCAGAACTCCGCCCAGCCCAGAATGTGTTCGAGTGGAAAGCCCACAACCCGCCGCTCGACGGCTGTGGCCAGCTCCGCTGGGGTGAACGGGGCAGCAAAAAGGAGTTCGGCTTCGTCCTCGGCGAAGACACAGCCTGCGGCGCGAAGCTGGGCGGTGACGGCAGAACGGGAAAGAGATGGATGCGCAAACGGCATGGGAGCGTCCTTCGGTTGAAAGATGGGCACTCCGCGCATCGGCTAGCCCCGGCGGTCCGGACGGCGGCGGGCAGGGAGAACCCCGACTGGCATTGCGCTAATGGTTCTCACCTCCCCTGGCTCTCCAAAGCGGCGCACACTTCGACGCTTGCGAATCTTCATGTTAGCTGACCCGGAACCGGGCAGTCGTTGGCAAGATGGAGCCATGACGCCCAGCGAAAACCACCCGCTCATCTGGACCGGCTCGTACACTGCTGACAGCGGTGGGAACGGCGCCGGCATCGGAGCCATCTCGGTGGCTCCTGACGGAACCCTCATCTGGCGCGGCACCGCTGCGAAGGCGGATTCGCCGTCGTTCCTGGCCGCGCATCCCGCCCTGCCCGTGGTCTACGCCGTCGGTGAGAGCGTGCAGTCGGTGCAGGCGTATCGCCGACGCGGCGAGTTCGGCCTGGAAGCCTTCGGCGAGCCGTGGCCTGCCGGCGAGGCTCCCTGCCATGTGGCCGTCGATCCCCGCAGCAGGTTTCTTGTTGTTGCCTGCTGGGGCGACGGGCAGGTGCTGCTCTACGAACTGGATGACGACGGCGCCATCACCGCCCGCTTCTCAGCGGCACCTTCTGCGGATCCCTACGACGGCGGCCGGCCAAGCCGTGCCCACGCCGGCCTGATGCTCGCCAACGGCCGAGTCATGACCACGGACCTGGGTCACGACCTGCTTCGGGTGTGGCAGTACCTCCCCGAGGCTGGTCTGTCACTGGATCACGAGGTGCTACTTCCCAAGGACAGCGGCCCCCGCCATCCGGTGCAGCATGCCGACGGAACCGTATTCGTAGTCTCCGAGTACTCCATCGAGGTTTTTGCCGTGCGGGCCGCGTCCGGCACCGGACGGTTCGAGCTCGTCGGCGAAGGTCCGGCAACGGCGGGCGGAGCCCAGGAAGGCGATTCGGCAGCGGAGATCGCCCTCTCCCCCGCCGGGCACCATGTGTATGTAGGAGTTCGCGGTTCCAACCGGATCTGTGTGCTGGAGGTCCACGCAACGTCGGGGCAACTTCGCCCTGTCGCGGACTATCCGAGCGGAGGCGATTGGCCCAGACATCACTTGGTCCGCAACGGCTGGCTTCACGTCGCCCATGAGCGTTCCCACGACGTGACAACTTTCCGGCTTGACCCCGAATCCGGTTTACCCGGCGACGTGCGCCACCGCTTGGTGGCGGGTTCCCCTACGGCCTTGGTTGTGGCAAGCTAAACCGAATCGACAAACCCAATACAGGATTCGTCACTCCTATTACGGGAGTGCATAAACCGTTGTAATGATGGCTTCTGAGGCCTGGGCAGGTCGTCACGCAGGTCACCCGGCTGGACCGGGACAAGCAGAGTCGCTTCGCGGAAGGTTTTCAGCCATGTTCACCAACCCTGTCCAATTCCTCTTGCGCACGCGTGCAGACGCGGGCCCGTCTGGCCTCCCACGTGCCGTCGCGGCCGCAGCATCCGCCCTGGTTCTCCTGGCGGCCGCCGCGCTTCCCGCCCAAGCGGCACCGGGCGCAAAGGGGCCCGGGTCGCCATCAGGTGACCGGCCGCCGTCGGGCCTTCATGCCCTGCGGGCCCCGGTCACGGACGAGAACTTCTACTTCGTCATGGCGGACAGGTTCAGCAACGGTGACGCGGCCAACGACGACGGCGGACTCGGTCCGGATCCGATGGTGTCCGGCTTCGACCCCAAGCGCAAGGGCTTCTACAACGGCGGCGACCTGACCGGCCTGCTGGACAAGATCGACTACATCCAGGGGCTGGGAACCACATCCATCTGGCTGACACCAAGCTTCAAGAACAAGGCCGTGCAGCCGGAGGACAACTCCGCCGGCTACCACGGTTACTGGGTCACGGACTTCACCCAGATCGACCCGCATCTGGGCACCAACGCCGAACTCAAGAAACTCATCGATGAGGCCCATGCACGCGGCATGAAGGTGTACTTCGACATCATCACCAACCACACGGCGGATGTCATCGGCTACAAGGAAGGCGCCCGCACCGGCTACGTTTCCAAGGACGAGGCGCCCTACCGCACGGCAGCGGGCGTGGCGTTCGATGACCGCGATTACGCCGGCAAGGCGGACTTCCCCAAGCTTGACGCTGAGAGGTCCTTCCCCTACACGCCGGTCCTGGACCCGGCAGAGAAGAACCTCAAGGTGCCGAGCTGGCTCAACGATCCCACGCTCTACCACAACCGCGGGGACACCACCTTCGCCGGTGAGAACTCCTCTTACGGCGACTTCTTCGGCCTGGACGACCTGTTCACCGAGCACCCCGCCGTGGTGAAGGGAATGACGGAGGTCTACGAAACATGGATCAAGGATTTCGGCGTGGACGGCTTCCGCATCGACACCATGAAGCACGTGAACGACGAGTTCTGGCAACAGTTCGGCCCGGATGTCCTCAGCTATGCGAAAGCGCAGGGGAAGGACGAGTTCTTCATGTTCGGCGAAGTGTTTGACACTTCCAAGAGCTTCACCTCCCAGTTCACCACCCGCGACAAGATGCAGGCGGTGCTGGACTTTCCTTTCCAGGAGGCTGCCCGCAATTTCGCGTCCCGCGGCCAGAATGCCCGGCAGCTGGAGACGTTCTTCGCCGGGGACGACTGGTACACAGACGCCGACTCGAACGTGTATGAGCTGCCCACCTTCCTGGGGAACCACGACATGGGCAGGATCGGCAGCTTCATCAGCTCGGACAACCCGGACGCGGACGACGCCGAACGTGTTGCCCGCGACGGGCTCGCCCACGAGCTGATGTACTTCTCGCGTGGAAACCCGGTGGTCTACTACGGCGATGAGCAGGGCTTCACCGGCCCCGGCGGAGACCAGGACGCACGCCAGACACTGTTCGCGAGCCAGGTGCCCGATTACCTCGACGACGATCTGCTCGGCACCGATGCTACCCACGCCACCGACAACTTCAACACCGGGCACCCGCTGTACGGCAAGATCAGCGAACTCGCCAAGCTGACGAAGGACCACCCGGCACTGCGGAACGGTGCCCACCAGCACCGTTACGCGTCGGACGGCCCCGGGATCTACGCGTTCTCGCGCACCGACGCCAAGGACCAGCGCGAGTACGTGGTGGCGCTGAACAACAGCGAGCAGCCCCGGACGGCGTCAGTCCCCACCTACATTGCGAAGCGCGCCTACAGCCTGGTCTACGGAGACGCCGCGGCCGAATCCAAAACCTCGCCTGAAGGCAAGCTGACCGTCACGGTTCCGCCGCTGTCCGCCGTGGTCTACAAGTCCTCCGGCCGCATTCCGCACTCGAAGGCGGCCCCGGCTATCTCGCTGCAGGCACCGGCTGCGGCGGCAGCCGGTGCCACGTCGCAAGGTGACAATGGCCGGATGCAGGTAACGGCCGACGTCGACGGCTCGTCGTTCTACGAGGTCACCTTCCAGGCGAAAACGGCTGGCGGGGACTGGGAGTCCATCGGCACCGATGACACTGCGCCTTACCGGGTCTTCCACGATGTTGCGGGGCTCAAACCCGGGACGGCGTTGAAGTATCGGGCAGTCCTCCTGGACAACGGGGGCCACACGTCGGTCAGCAGCCCGCGCACCGCCACCGTGCCCGCGCCGGTGCTGACCATCCAGCAGCCCAAGGAAGGAAGCACCGTTCAAGGCACTGCGGAAGTTGTTGCCACCGCCGATCCGGAAAAAGCCAGCCACGTGGTGGGCTTCGAACGGAGTGTGGCCGGAGGTCCCTGGACGGCCATCGGATCGGATGATGGTTCATCCCCCGATTACACCGTGGTTGATGACGTGGCTGCACTGAACCTCGCCGACGGTACCAAAGTGAGCTACCGGGCGACGATGAGCGGCCCTGGCTTCAAGGTGGCCAGCGGCGTGCGGACCGTGGTGGTAGGAGCCGCCCCGCAGCCCCAGTCGGTCACTGTTGCAGGCAGCCTGAACAGCGAGATGGGCTGCCCGGACGACTGGCAGCCGGCGTGCACGTCGGCGTTTATGACATTCGATCCGGTTAACCGCGTCTGGAAGCTGACCGCGGACATGCCCGCGGGCACCTATGAGTTCAAGGCGGCCATCAACGGTTCCTGGGACGAGAACTATGGCCAGGACGGGGCGCCTAACGGTTCGAACATCGTTTTGAACCACGACGGCGGCCCGGTCACCTTCCGGTACAACCACACCACGCACGTGATCACGGCCAGCTGAGGCGGCCCGGCTTTCGCGCGCAGGCCCACCGTCCGGCCGCAGACTACCCGCGGATCGATTCCTCTACCGCCGCCAGGAGGGAGTTGAACCGGTCGTTCCCGTCCAGGCTGTCGATCAGCACGGAGTCACCGTCGGAATCGGCCAGCGGAACCTGCCAGTTGGGGTACTGGGCAGACGTTGTCCCCGGCTGGTTCTGCACCCTGCGCTCCCCCACGGCGTCCACGAGTGCCACGCCAAGCAGTACGGACGGGGTCTGCGCCAGCAAGCGGTGCAGGGCCTCGATCCGTTCCTCCTCCGTACCGGCGCCATCGGCCGGGAGCAGCCCGCGCTGCCGAAGCAGCAGCATCATCTTTTCGAGCGTCGCGTTGTGGTCGATGCGCTCCTCCTCCGCTGACCGCTCCAGCAGCCCCAGCCCGCTGCGAAGCGTCACGTGGTCGCCGGCGAGGTAGCCCGCCGTCGGCGGAAGGTCATGGGTGTTCACGCTGGAGAGTGCCTGCAGACGGTACTTTTCGGGTGCGAGCGGAGCATCGCCGTCGTTCTCAAACCACAAAATGGAGGTCCCCAGGATGCCGCGGGCGGCAAGGTAGTCGCGGACCCACGGCTCAAAGGTGCCCAGGTCCTCCCCGATCACCACGGCGCCGGCACGCTGCGCCTCAAGCGCGAGGACGCCGATCATGGCGTCATGGTCGAAGCGGACGTAGGCCCCGTTCTCCGGAGAGTTGCCCGCGGGCACCCACCAGAGGCGGAAAAACCCCAGAATGTGGTCAACCCGGATCCCGCCCGAATGCCGCAGAATCGTTGCCAGCATCTCGCGGAAGGGCCGGTAGCCGGCCTCGGCCAGGCGGGTGGGATGCCATGGCGGCTGGTGCCAGTCCTGCCCCAGCTGGTTGTACATGTCCGGGGGCGCCCCGACGCTGACGCCGGAGGCAAGGACTCCCTTAAGTGTCCAGGCGTCGGAGCTTTGGAGGTCCACCCCGACGGCGAGGTCATGCACGACTCCGAGGCGCATTCCGGCGCGCTTGGCTGCGGCCTGGGCGAACTCGAGCTGTTCATCGCAGAGCCACTGAAGCCAGCGGTGGAAATCGATCCGGTCCGAAAGTTCGATCCGCAACTTCTCCACGAGAGGAGAGCCCAGGGCTGCCGCAGGATCGGTCCAGAACGGATCGCCGGCGTCGATATCTTCCCGGATGGCGCACCACAGGGCGAAGTCATCCAGCCCGGTCCCGGCCCCGCGGCAAAATTCCCCGAATGCACGCTGCCGGGAGGGCGAACGGCGGACCCCGTAGAGCAACTCCAGCGCAGCCAGCTTGGCGCCATACGCCGTGTCCCGGTCCAGCCGCGAGGAGTCGTTGTTCAGTTTCCGCGCCTGCTTCATCAGGCCGTGGACCACAGCCTGCTTCTTCGGCTTCAGGTACGCCAGCTCCGGAATCGACTCGATACGGAGGTAGAGCGGGTTGAAAAAGCGGCGGGTGGACGGTGAGTAAGGCGAAGGCTCCACCGGAGGCACGGGGTCAGCCGCGTGAAGCGGGTTCACGAGCACGTAGTCGGCGCCGCGGGAACCGGCAAGCGCCGCAAGCTCGGCCAGGTCGGCGAAGTCGCCCACACCCCAGGACCGCTTGGACCGCGCCGAATACAGCTGCGTGGCCAGGCCCCAGCCGCGGCGCTCCTCGAGCGGCGCGGCAGTGGTCAGCCTCGACGGAACCACCACAAGGGTGGCCTCGGCAACCTTGCCCTCCGACTCCGCGCGAAGCGTGTGCCAGCCTTGTCCGGTGTTCGCCGGCATCTCAAAGGTTGCGCGGCCGGTAGTCACGCCGTCGACATCGCGCGGCTCTATCCAGATGTCCTGCTGCGGGGCATCGAGCTCACGCCCGTCCTCGGTAATGACGCTGACACGGACGGCGGAACCGTTCCTGACGTGCACCGGCACCTGGACGGGTGTCCCTTCCTGAACCACGACGGCGGGAGGCAGCATCCGCCGCCACGGCGCCAGTTCCGCTTCGGCCAGGGCATGCTCGATGAGCTGGTCGGTGTGGGCCTGGACCCCAAGGGCCGCCAGGACACGGATCAACGTTGCGGGTGCAACTTCGTGCGGAAGCCCGTCCCAGCCCTGATAGGTGGTCCCCACGCCGTGGGCGTCTGCGAGCCAGTGCAACAGCTCGGGGCTCACGGAACCGGTGCCAGCTGGGGCGGCGGCTGCTTCGGCGTCAGCAGGGGCGGAGCCGGCTGCTTCGGCGTCAGCGGAACTGCCGGGCGCATGGACTCCCGCTGCCGGAGTAGCAGCAGATGGATCTGCTGCTACTCCGGAACCTGGCGCTTGCTGCTGGCTGGAAGCCTTCATTGATGTCCGCCTCGTCTGCTTAGATCGGCCAAAACTTGCAGTGCTCCCGTTGCGACCGGCGCTATTCGGCTGCCAGGCAACGCTTGGTTCCGATTATTGCAGGGCGGGGAGGGACAGGGGCCACACCCACGGACGGCCGGGCGGGGCGCCCGGCACCCCCAGGCCGCTCTCAAGCGACTGCGGGCCCGTCAGCACAGGTCGGGGCTACCGCGGAATCAGCCGGCAGCGCACGCCTTCTGCAGCTGTTTCACCGATTCGCTGGGCACTTCGTCCCCGGCTTGGGCGATCTCTTTCAACGGGGCGGTGATCTCGGACGGAACCCCCGCGGTATCGGCACCGGCCACGAGTCCGGTGAGCGCGGCCTTGTCCGAGGCGCTGACGAGGCCGTCCTTCAGCAACGCGCAGATCTGGCTTTTGACTTGGTCTGCCGCGGCGTTGGCAACTCCGGACGCGGCCGAGCTGGCCGCATTCTGCACGGCCTCCTGAGCTTGGCCGCACCCCGCCAGAAGCAGCAGCGTGGGAACCATGGCGAGAGCGAGGAGACGTCGTTTCATGCTTCCCACACTAACAACCGGCCGCCTCGGTGTGCGCCGCGGCCGAACAGTCCGCGTGGACAACGGTGTCAGATTTGAACGGGCGCCGATGTGTCAATGGGAGTCCTTGTAAATCCGTTGACTTGTCTCGTGGACTTAATTTAGCGTTCCACACACTGACAACGTTGTCTTGGATAAAGGCACGCGCAATGAAGGGCGACCCCAGCGAAATGCACAGCAAAAAATCTCGAATAATGCAGACATGTTCTGCCCTGACTCTGGTGGGACTCACCCTGGCCGCGGCACTGGCCGGGGCGGGTCCGGCGTCGGCTGCGGAGGCAGTTGGAGACGAGCAGTACAGGCCAGCGATCCACTTCACGCCTCAACAGAACTGGATGAACGATCCCAACGGGATGGTCTACTACAACGGCGTTTACCACCTGTTTTACCAGCACAACCCATCGGGAAACACGTGGGGGAACATGTCCTGGGGCCATGCCACGTCCACAGACCTGGCACATTGGAAGGAGCAGCCGCTGGCCATCCCCACCGATGACCAGCAGGACATTTTCTCCGGAAGCGTGGTGGTGGACAGGGACAACACATCCGGCTTCGGTACCGCTGCAAACCCACCCATGGTGGCCGTCTTCACCAGCGCCTACAAGGATGCCTCGCCGTATAGAGGACTCCAGGCGCAGTCGCTCGCCTACAGCCTGGACCAAGGTCAGACCTGGACCAAGTACAGCGCCAACCCGGTACTCAACCGCAACTCCGCGAACTTCCGCGACCCCAAGGTCTTCTGGTACAAGTCCCCAACCGGCGGCGGCTACTGGGTGATGGCCGCCGTCGAGGCCACCGAGCACAAGGTGCTCCTGTACAAGTCCGGCAACCTCAAGGACTGGGCGCTCCTCAGCGAGTTCGGGCCGGCGAACGCCACGGGAGGGCTCTGGGAATGCCCCGACCTGTTTCCCTTGGCGGTCGACGGTGATCCCGCAAAGGTTAAGTGGGTCATGGTGGTCAACATCAACCCGGGCGGCGTGGCCGGAGGCTCAGCCGGCCAGTACTTCGTGGGCAACTTCGACGGGACCACTTTTAAGTCGGAGTCAACCAAGGCCAGCGACTCGCTGCCGGCCGGGACGTCCCTGGCCGGCTTCAACGACGGCACTTACAACGGCTGGACAGCAAACAACGAGCCGGGGAACTGGAAGAACGGGCCGTTTGCGGACGCCCCGGCCGGCGGGGCACTAGCTGGGCAGAACGCCGTCACCGGCTTTGCCGGCGCCGGCCTCATCAATTCCTTTAACGACGGCGACTGGCCCTTGGGCTCGATGAGCTCACCGGCGTTCACCGTGAACAGCGATTACCTCAACTTCCTTGTGGGCGGCGGGCAGCATCCGCGTATCTCGGACAAATTGGACAACACGCCACCTCCCGGCGACTTGCTGTTCAGCGGCTTCGAGGTCCCTGACGGAACCACCCTGGCCGACGCCGGCTGGACCGGTACGGCGGATCTGGCCCCCGCGTTCCAACCCTCAACAGCAGGCGGGGACTTCTACATCGGCGCCAAGCGCATCAACACGTTCGACACCGGAGGCGCACCCGGTGACGACAGGCAGGGAACCATGACATCGCCGTCGTTCACTGTGTCCCGGAACTTCATGAGCATGCTCGTGGGAGGCGGGCACCGAGACGCAGGGTCAGGACAAGTGCTCGAGGTGCAACTGCTGGTGAACGGCACCGTGGTGCGGACTCTCTCCGGTGACGACGCCGGCGCCCTCAACTGGAAAGGCTGGGACGTCTCGGCGTTTGCCGGGCAGACCGCGCAGCTCAGGGTCGTTGACCAGGCCACAGGCGGCTGGGGGCACCTGACGCTGGACCACGTCATGCTCACCGACCAGGCTGCCGTTCCCCGCTCCGACGAAACCACTGTCAACCTCGTGGTCGACGGGAAGGTTGTCCGCAGCGCCACGGGCGCCAACAGCGAAGTCCTTGACTGGGAGTCCTGGAACGTCTCTGAGTTCAAGGGGCGGCAGGCGAGCATCCGGGTGGTGGATAACAACCGGTTCGGCTGGGGCCACATTCTTGCCGATGAGTTCGTGGCGTCACCCCGGCCCGCCACGCCCCGGCTGCAGACCTATGACTGGCTGGACTACGGCAGGGACTACTACGCGTCCGTCTCCTTCGGCAACATGCCGCAGGACAAGCGCATCATGCTCGGCTGGATGAACAACTGGGACTACGCCAACAGCATTCCCACGTCGCCGTGGCGGAGCGCCATGTCCCTACCCCGCGAGGTTGCCCTCACGCAGACCGCCGCCGGACCCCGCCTGACCCAGAAGGCCGTCCAGCAGGTGGACGCCCTCGGCACAAGGGTGAGCTACGCCGAAAAGAAGGCACGGAGCATAACCCCAGGCACCCAGGCCCTGCCGCCAGCAGCCTGGGGCCAGGTCCAAAGGATCGACGTCACTCTCGCGCCCGGCACGGCCGCGAAGGCGGGGATCACCGTGCTGGGCAACGGCAATTCCTCCACGGTCATCGGCTATGACAGGGCGGCGGGCGAGGTGTACGTGGACCGGCGAAACTCCGGAAATACCGCCTTCCACCCGCTCTTCGCGTCGGTTGACTCGGCGCCCGTCAGCCTGGATGCCAGCGGCAACGTGACCCTGCGCATCTACGTTGACCGGTCATCAGTGGAGGTATTTGCGCAGAACGGCCTGCGGACCGTCACCGACCAGGTCTTCCCCGAACAGGGAGCCAGCCAAGTGTCGCTGTTTGCCGAGGGGGGCACCGCGCAGTTGAAGTCCGTGTCCGTCACGCCGCTGAGCAAGTCGATGTTTGTCCCGGCGCCGACGGTCAAGAAGAACCGCCGGTAGCCGAACCGCGGCAACGGCCGCGGCCGGGCGGGAAGCTGCTGCAGAGGAACCACCGCCGGCCGCACTCGAGAAAGGGCTGGGATTCCTGATCCGCTCCAAGCAAAACGGCCGGTGCCCGCATCAGATGCGGGCACCGGCCGTTTTTGCTCACTCCTCCGTGCACATCCTTCGGGCTGTGGTTCCAGGCTTCAGCCTTTGCGCGTGACCCTGGGGTTCAGGTTCGGGCCGTGACTCAGGGTCTTCGGCTTTCGGGCGGGACCCCCGTCTTCACGCGACCGGCTGCAGCCAGGTCAGGACCGAGCCGTCCTCCTCGATGTGGTCCGCGAGTTCCCCGTTGAACCGGGCGCCATAATCGGCGCTGATGTGCTCCTGGAAGGCGGCATCGTCGTCGTACACCTCGAAGACGAAGTACTCCCGGGGGTTGGTTTCCCGGGTGTACGGCAGGAACAGTTGGTTGCCCGGTTCTCGGCGGACGTGGTCTGTCAGTTCGCGCATCATTTCCGCTACCCGGTCTTCGCTTCCGGGCTTGACGGTAAATTCTGCGTACAGCGTTTTGGTCATGGTTTTCTCCTCTTCAAGGTTCGGTACGGGTGGTTGAAATCGTGACGGATCAAGGGCGGACCGGCAAAGAGCGGCCCGGTTCAGTGCGGTGGGCGGAGTTCCCCTGATCCACGCTCAATGAGCTCCGACGGAACAACGTACGTCTGCGGGGCCCGTTCATCGCCGTCGATCCTGGCCAGGAGCCGCTCTGCGGCGAGCTTCCCGATTCTCTCGGGATGTTGGGCAATGACGGTGATGCCGGGATCCATCATGTCCGAAAGGGTGAAGTCGTCGAACCCTACGAGTGCCACTTTCCTGCTGGCACCGAGCTCCTTGAGGGCACGCATGACACCGAACGTGATGAGGTTCTGGCTGGAGAAGATGGCGGTGGGCGGATCGTCGGACCTGAGCAGCTCAAGGGCCGCCTGGCGGGCTGACTCCTCGTTGTGGAGGCCTTCGAGCACCGGAACGGAGGACGTCGCGATGCCGGCCCGGCCGAGTTCCTCAATGAAACCGCGCCGGCGTTCGCGGGCCGTCTGGATGTCTGTGCGGTCACCCAGGTAGGCAAGCTTCCTGTGGCCGTGTGCAATCAGGTGGCCGGCGGCCGTGGCGGCTCCGACAGCGTTGTCCGTCACCACGGCGTCCGCCTCAATGCCCACCGGTTCACGGTCGATGAAGACCATGGGCAGGTCGCGTGAGTGCTCTGGAATGACGTAAGACTGGCTCTTCGCGATGGGCGTCAGGACCAGGCCGTCGACACGCCGCCCCAGGAAAGCTGCAACGAGGGCCTTCTCCCGTTCCGGGTCGTCATCGAGGCTGGCGGCGAAGACCGCAATGCCTCGGGCGGTCAGGGAGTCCTCCAGGGCGCGGTGAATCTCGCCGCTGAAGGGGTTGGACACGCTTGGCAGCAGGAGACCGATGGAAAGGGTCTGGCGACCGGCCCGGCGAAGGCTTCCCGCTGCCATGTCCAGCTGGTAATTGAGCTGCTGGGAGGCGCCGAGTACGCGCTGGCGGGTTGCCTCGGACACCCCCGGTTCATCGTTCATCACCCGCGAGACGGTTTTGATGCCGACGCCGGCCAGTGCCGCGACGTGGCGCATCGTGGGCCGGTTCTTTGTCGCTTCAGGTTGGTAACGATTAGACACCGTTGTCATTGGCTGGTCCTTCATCATCGAAATTTCTCTTGACTGTACCCCGTGATCTTGATTACATGATGCATGACATCGTTGTCAGGCACCAGAAGTGCCACGAAACCAGGAGATTCAATGTTGAGTTCCAAAGCCCCGCGGACAGTCGCCCACCGCCTGCTTGCCATCGGTGCAGTCCTGACCCTCGGCACGCTCAGCCTCACCGCTTGTGGCGGGAGTTCCCCATCCACCTCGTCGTCCGGAAGCTCTTCGGCCGAGAAGGTCGGTGTGTCCCTGATTGTTAAGACCACCTCGAACCCGTTCTTCGTTTCCATGCAGGATGGTGCAAAGAAGGCCGCCGAAGCCGACGGTGTGGACCTGAAGCTCGCGGCCGGCAAGGCCGACGGCGACGAGGAGACGCAGATCCAGGCCATCGAAAATGCAATCTCCAAGGGCGACAAAGGCATCCTCATCACCCCCAACGGCCCTTCCGTCGTGGATGCGCTGAAGAAAGCCAAGGACGCCGGCCTGTTCGTCATCGCCCTGGACACTCCGCCGGACCCGGCAGACGCCGCCGACATCACTTTCGCCACCGACAACTTCGCGGCAGGTGAACTGATCGGCAAGTGGACCGCCGCGCAGCTGGCCGGCAAGAAGGCCACCATCGCGCTGCTGGACCTGTTCGATGACAAGGTTGTCTCGGTCGACTACAACCGGGACCAGGGCTTCCTCACCGGCCTGGGCATCGACACCGCGGACAAGAAGAAGAACGGTGACGAGGCCAAGACCGGCAAGTACACCGGCGGCAAGGGCGGCGACTACGAGATCGTGGGCAGCCAGGCAACCCAGGGCGCCGAAGACGGCGGCCGGACCGCCATGGAAACCCTCCTCGCCAAGAATCCGAACGTTAACGTGGTCTACACCATCAACGAGCCGGCTGCGGCCGGTGCCTTCGAGGCGCTGAAGTCCGCCGGCAAGGAAAAGGACGTGCTGGTGGTCTCCGTTGACGGCGGCTGCTCCGGCGTCAACAACGTCAAGGCCGGCGTCATCGGCGCCACTGCCCAGCAGTACCCGGTGAAGATGGCGGAACTGGGCGTCAAGGCCATCGTTGAGCTGGCCAAGACCGGCAAGAAGCCAGCCAACTCAGAAGGACTGGACTTCTATAACACCGGCGTCGAACTCGTCACGGACAAGGCCGCCGACGGCGTCAAGAGCATCACCACGTCCGACGCCGCCAAGATCTGCTGGGGCAAGTAGCCCGCGTGAACCTCACACCGCGGGAAGGTGCTGAAAATTCAGTATCTTCCCGCGGTTCACAGCAGGAGAATTGACTGCAGAAGCAGCAGCCGCCGCACCGGCCCCGGCCGAACCAGCCCCAGCCCCAGCAGGACCTTGAAGTTCAGGAGCAACAGTGACCCAGCAACAGACCGCAGGCCCGCCCACCGCAGGGCATGCAGACCCCGCCGAGGAATTCCTCGACCGCCAGACCCCGCTAAGCCGAATCCGCAACATCCTCCACCGCTATCCCGCACTAAGCCCGGCCATTGTCCTGCTTGTTGCGGTGGTGGTCTTCGGGCTCCTCAATGAGAGGTTCCTGCGGGTCGAGAACCTGTCCCTGATCACCCAGCAGGTCTCGGTGGTAGGAACCCTCGCAATCGCCCAGACCCTCATCATCCTCACGGCCGGCATCGATCTCTCGGTGGGCGCCGTCATGATCCTCTCCTCCATGGTGGTGGCACAGCTGGCCGTCGGCAGCGGCACGCCCGCTCCGCTCGCTCTGCTCCTCGGCCTCGTCGTGGGTCTGGCGGCGGGGGCGCTGAACGGTTTCCTGGTCACCAGGTTCCGGCTCCCTCCGTTCATCGTCACGCTCGGAACGCTGAACATCTTCATCGCCGTGACGCTTCTCTACTCCGGCGGCTCCACAGTCCGCGGCTCGGCCATGCCCGGCCTGCTGACGTGGATGGGCAGCACGTTCCCGGTCGGCCCAGTGCGGATCTCCACCGGCGTGGTCATGATGCTCCTGCTCTACATCGCGGTCGCGTTCATCCTCGGCAAGACCGCCTGGGGCCGGCACGTCTACGCGGTGGGCGATGACAAGGAAGCCGCCCGCCTGGCCGGTATCCCGGTGAACCGGGTCCTGATGAGCGTTTACCTCGCAGCCGGGGCCGTGCTGGCCGTCGGCGCGTGGATCCAGATCGGCCGCACGAACGCAGCCAGCCCCAACGCCGGCGTGGACCTGAACCTCGACTCCATCACCGCCGTCGTCATCGGCGGAACCAGCCTCTTCGGCGGGCGCGGCTCCATCTGGGGCTCCCTCCTCGGGGCGCTGATCGTCGGGGTGTTCCGCAACGGCCTCTCGCTGGCGGGCCTCGATGTGCTCTACCAGACCCTCGCCGTGGGCGTCCTCATCATCCTCGCTGTGTCGATCGACCAGTGGATCCGAAAGGTGAAATCATGACCGCCACAGAATTCCAGCCGGCCAAGACCGAGGTCCGCCAGCCGATCCTGCAGGCCAGGAACCTCGTCAAGACCTTCGGCCGCGTGGTGGGCCTGGACGGCGTCAGCCTCGACCTGTACCCGGGCGAAGTCCTGGCGATCATTGGCGACAACGGCGCCGGAAAATCCACGCTCATCAAGTGCCTCACCGGGGCCGAGGTCCCTGACTCGGGCGAGTTGTTCGTTTCCGGCCAGCAGGTCCACTTCAAGCGCCCGCAGGACGCCCGCGTCCACGGCATTGAAACGGTCTACCAGAACCTTGCCGTGTCACCGGCACTCGACGTCGCCTCCAACCTGTTCCTGGGGCGGGAAGAGCGGGTTCCCGGACCGCTGGGTAAGATCTTCCGCGTCCTCGATACCAAGGGAATGCGCCGCAAAGCCAAGGAAGAGCTGACCAGGCTCGGCATCTCCACGCTCCAGGACGTGACGGTGCCGGTGGAAAACCTCTCCGGCGGCCAGCGCCAGGCTGTCGCCGTGGCCCGCGCCGCGGCGTTTGGCTCCAAGGTGGTTGTGCTCGACGAGCCGACAGCAGCCCTGGGTGTGCGGGAATCAAACCAGGTCCTGCAGCTGGTCCGGGACCTCCGGGACAGGGGCCTGCCGGTCATCCTGATCAGCCACAACATGCCCCACGTGTTCGACGTGGCCGACCGGATCCACATCCAGCGCCTGGGCAAGTGCGCGGCCACCATCACGCCGCAGTCGCACAGCATGACCGATGCGGTGGCAATCATGACGGGTGCGGCCACCGCCTAGTCCGGAAGTGCACCACCGACTCTCCCCCAACTCCGTCCGCGGGCCTGCACCAGGTCCGCGGACGGCTCCATGAAAGGCCCCCCAATGC
>NZ_CAKKLY010000074.1 GCF_918698095.1 Arthrobacter sp. Bi83 | reverse complement strand
GGGTGGAAGGGGGTGGAGGCGGCGCTTCGTCCTTGACGCGGGCTGCCTCCAGAAGCGGGACTGCTCGTAGCAGCGGGCTACTTGTGGAAGCGGCCTACTTGTAGAAGCGGGCGAGGAACTCAGCTACGACGGCGGGGCGTTCCTGGCCTTCGATTTCGATGGTGTTGGATACCTTGATCTGGGCGCCGCCCTTGACCTCGCTTACCTCGGCGATGGTGGCCTGCATGCGGATCCGCGAACCGACCTTCACCGGTGAGGTGAAGCGGACCTTGTCCAGGCCATAGTTGACCTTCGTGGTGACGCCGTCGACGTCGAACAGCTCTCCCCAGAACGGGATAATGAGCGAAAGCGTGAGGAAACCGTGCGCGATCGCGGCGCCGAACGGGCCGTCTTTGGCTCGTTCGGCGTCCACGTGGATCCACTGGTCGTCACCGGTGGCATCGGCGAATTTGTTGATCTGTTCCTGGGTGATTTCGCGGTATTCGGTCACGCCGAGGTCGGTTCCGGCGAGGGTGAGCAGTTTGTCGAAGTCGACGACGAGATTGGGCATTTGTGCCTCCTGTGGCGGTTTTTGGGATTGCGGAAGTACGACGGCGGCACGGCGCTGCCGTTGTGGAGTTCAGTTGTCGTCCGGTTCAGTACGTTCAGTTCGTACGGCTTAGCGGGTGAAGGCGCTTTCGCCTGTGAGGGCGCGGCCAACGATCAGGGCGTTGATTTCGTGGGTGCCTTCGTAGGAGTAGACGGCTTCGGCGTCGGCATGGAACCGTGCGACGTCAGAGGCCAGGGTGATGCCGTTG
Organism: Arthrobacter sp. Bi83; assembly: GCF_918698095.1. Lineage (GTDB taxonomy): Bacteria > Actinomycetota > Actinomycetes > Actinomycetales > Micrococcaceae > Arthrobacter. The sequence goes on along the minus strand of NZ_CAKKLY010000074.1, from coordinate 15,721 downwards.
CCACCAACCACTTCGCGGGCTAGGGCCACGGTTTCCCGCATCAGCAGGGACGTCTGCATCTTGGCCAGGGCGGAGTCCTGGTCGCGGTAGATGCCCCGCGCCTGCTGTTCGGTCAGCCGGACCACCAGGGACAGAGAGGACGTGACGTTGCCGAGCATCCGGGCCAGCTTTTCCTGGACCAGCTGGAAGGATCCCAGCGGCCGGCCGAACTGCCGGCGCTCCGTGACATACCGCAAAGCAGCCTCGAAGGCACCGGCCTGGATGCCGGCGGCGATCCAGGCGACGTCCGAACGCATGGCCCGGAGCATCGCGGCCACATCCCTGAAGGAGTTCACGCTGTGCAGCCGCATGGATTCCGGCACGCGGACGCCCTCAAGGGTGGTGTGGGCGTTCTGCATCATCCGCAATGCCGTCTTGCCGTGGATTTTCTCCAGCGTCACGCCATCGGCTTCACGGTCAACCAGGAAGGCCTTGACCTGCCCGTCGGCCACGTCGCGGGCGAACACCGCAAGGACGTCCGCCGTCGCGGCGCCTCCGATCCAGCGCTTGGCGCCGTCCAGGACCCAGGAATCCCCCTCGCGCCGGGCCGTTGTTAAAAGCCCGCCTGCAATGTCGGAGCCGGACTCCGGTTCGGTCAGCGAGAAGACGCCCTTGAGCGAGAAGTCGATGACTTTCGGCATCCATTCAGCCTGCTGCTCCGCCGAGGCCCCCACGCGGACGGCTGTGCGGAACAGTCCGGCTTGCGCGGTGTACCAAGTGGCCAGCGACGCGTCCGTGCGGGCCAGCTCGAAGATCCGGAAGCCGTGGTAGATGCCCCGGGCGGGGCTGCGGTCCGGGCCGGCGCCTGTGAGTTCCGCTGGTTCCATGAGGTCCAGGTCAGCCAGCGGCTGTGCGAGCTGCTGCGGGAATTCCCCGCGCTCCCAGTACTCCGCCAGGAGCGGCCGGGCTTTCTCATCGAGGAAGCTCCGCAGGCGTCCCAGCACGCGGCGCTCGTCGTCGCTGAGGAGGGACTCGGCGTCGTAATAGTCGCAGACACCGTAGAGGCGTTCCTCCACCACGGCCCTATGCCCCGGGGCCAGGCCGGTATCCAGGCTCATCTCAGGCTCCCAATCCGAGCAGGCGCACTGCATTGTGCTTGAGGATTTTGGGCCGGACCTCGTCCTTCAGGGGCAGGTCCGCGAAGGCACCGAGCCATTTTTGCGGCGTGATGAGCGGGAAGTCAGTGCCGAACAGGACCTTGTCCTGCAGCACCGAATTGGACATGCGCACCAGCGACTCCGGGAAGTACTTCGGTGACCATCCGGACAGGTCGATGAACACGTTGGCTTTGTGCGTGGCGATCGAATTGGCCTCGTCCTGCCACGGCACGGACGGGTGAGCCATGATGATCTGCAGTTCCGGGAAGTCCGCTGCCACGGCATCCAGCAGGAGCGGGTTGGAATACGCCAGCTTGATGCCGTAACCGCCGGGCAGCCCGGCGCCCATGCCGTTTTGCCCGGTGTGGAAGATGGCCGGCAGGCCCAGTTCCTGGAGAGCCTCCCACAGGGGGTAAAACTGTTCATTGGAGGGGTCGAAGCCCTGCAGGCTGGGATGGAATTTGAAGCCGCGGGCGCCCAGGTCGATGGCCTGGCGCTTGGCGCCCTGGATGGCCTCGGCGCCTGTGCGGGGATCGACACTGCCGAACGGGATGAGGACGTCGTTGTTCCGGGCGGCCCCGGCGATGAGGTCCTCGATGCTGTTGGGCTCGTGCTTGAGCTGGGTGCTGGCGTCCACGGTGAACACGACGGCGGCCATGTTCAGCTCCCGGTACACCTCGGCGATGCGGTCCAGCGACGGGCTGCGGTCCTCGGACTTGAAGTACTTCGCGGAGGCCTCGGTCAGGGCCGGCGGCAGCGATTCGTGGCCGTGGCCGTCCACTTCGAGGTGGACGTGCATGTCGATCGCGTCCAGCTTGGCCGCGTCAATGCCGAGCTCGTAGCGGTTTGCAGCCACGGCTAGCCGACCTTCGCAGCCGCTGCCGCCGGCTGTGTGTCGGGCTTCAGGCCTTCGGGCAGCGGCAGGAATTCCTCGCCCACGCTCTGCAGCTTGTCCCCAAAGAGCGAGCTGAAGTTCTCCACGAGGTCCTGGTATCCCCAGCCGCCCTCACGGTACTCAGTTGCCGCGGCTTCCGGGTGCGTCCACACCTGCAGGCGGTCGCCGCCGGCGCCGATCGCCTGGCCGGTGATGCCCGCCGCCTCATCGGAGGCGAGGAACGCGACCAGTCCGGAGACGTCGTCGGCCGTTCCGAAGCCGAGCTCGCGGCGGAAGAACGCCGGCATGGACTCGCTGCGCTCGTCCGCTTCCACTGCTTTCTGGAAGTACGGGACTGTCTTGGTCATGGCAGTGGCAGCCACCGGGATGACGGCGTTGGCGGTCACGCCCGCCTTCTTCATTTCCAGCGCCCAGGTGCGGACCATGCCCACGATGCCCGCCTTGGCTGCGGCGTAGTTGGTCTGGCCGAAGTTGCCGCGCTGCCCCGTGGGCGAACCGATCGTGATGATCCGGCCCGCGATGCCGTTCTCCTTGAAGTAACCGAACGCTTCCCGGACGCAGGTGAAGGTGCCGCGCAGGTGGACGTTGATGACAAGGTCGAAATCCTCATCTGTCATCTTCAGCAGGGACTTGTCCCGCAGGATTCCGGCGTTGGTGACCAGGATGTCCAGCCGGCCGAAAGCGTCGACGGCTGTCTGCACCAGCAGTTTGGCGGCCTCCGTGCTGCCCACGGGAGCGACGGCGGCCACTGCGCGGCCGCCGTCGGCCTCGATGGTCCCGACGGCTTCGCCGGCGACGTCCCCGTCGACGTCGTTAATGACGACGGCGGCACCCTGGCGGGCGAGTTCCCTCGCATAGGCGAGGCCCAGTCCGCGGCCGCTTCCCGTGACGATTGCTACTTTTCCTGACAGGCTCATCGCTGCTCCCTTGCTAGCTGACCGTGCATCCTGCCGTCCGGCATGCGATGCTGTTCTGTATCCATGAAAATATGGATAGTTGAAAAAGTCAACGATTTATTTTGAGAACTATCGGAGGTGGGCATGAGCATCGAGACACAGGGCGGGCAGCAGACAGAGCCGGCAGACAAGCTCGTCGCGGCGTCCATCAGTCAGGACCTGGGCTTCCTGCTCGCCAAGCTGCACGCGGCGGGGTCGGTGCTGAACAACCGGGCGCTGGCGGAGTTCGACCTCAAGGAGCGCTCGTACTCCGTGCTGATCCTTGCCAACAGCGGCCTCGAGCCCACGCAGCGTGAACTGGCCGACTTCCTCAGCCTTGACCCGAGCCAAATCGTGGCGCTTGTGGACGAGCTGGAAAAGCGCCGACTTGTGGTGCGGGCCCCCGGCAAGCAGGACCGCCGGGCTAAGACGGTCACCGCCACAGCGGCGGGGAGCCGGCTGCAGGCGCAGGCCGCCGAGGCCGCCGGCCGGGCGGAGTCCGAAGCGCTGTCTGGGCTGGCAGATGACGAAGCCGCACAGCTCAAGGCACTGCTGCGCAAGGCGCTGTGGGGCGGCGGCGCCTGAGCGGCGCTGAGCCGCCACGAAGCTAGCCGGCCAGCACCGCCAGGACGCCAACCACGACGGCGAGCAACGGCGCAGTGCCCTGCGTCGCGGCGGCGCGGAGGTACTTCCTGCCGCTCAAGGCCAGGACGGCGGAGGCGAGGAACATCGAACCGCAGCTGCTGAAGATGAGCGTCCAGCCCACGCGAGGCTGGCCGAATAGCACTGCCGCGATCCCGGCGAAGGCGCCGAGTGCGAGGAACAGGTTGTAGAAGCCCTGGTTGTACGCGAGTGGTTTCGTGGTCTCGGCATCGGCCTGCGATGCGACCCCGAAGCGCTTCCACGTGGCCGGCCGGGCCCAGGTGAGCGACTCCATCGTGAAGATATAGACGTGCAGGAGTGCCGCGACGAGTGCAAAGACGAGGGAGGCCGGGATCATGGCTCGATCCTAGCCTCCCCTCCCCCTGCGCTTCGAGGCGTCAGCTCAAACGTATTTCAGCGGCTCAACATGGCCAGGGCCGACGTCGCGAAGTCCTTGGCGGAGTCGTTCCAGCGGGCCAGGAGGCCCTGGAGGTTCTCGCCGTCTGCCCGGTGCGCAGCAGTTTGTGTCTCCAGCGTTTCAAGAACGCCGGTCCGGAGCTCGGTGTTGAAGTTCACCTTGCCCACGTTCATGGCCGGGGCCTTGGCCAGTTCCCCGGCCGGAATTCCGGATGCTCCGTGGAGCACCAGAGGGATGCGCGTGCGCACGGCGATGTCCTGCAGGACATCCCAGCGCAGTTCGGGCTTGCCTTTGTACTTTCCATGGACGTTGCCCACCGCCACGGCGAGCAGCTGGGCGCCGGTCCGGGCCACAAAGTCCTCCACCTGTGCGGAGTCGGTGAGGCCGGCCACCTCGCTGCCGGACGCATCTGCGTCCGAATCGGCGCCGAACGCCCGGTCCTCATCACCGGCGAGTCCCCCCAGCTCCGCTTCGATCACGACGTCGGCGTTCCCCTGTGCGTCCAGGGCTGCCCGCACTTCGCGAACCAGCGCGATGTTCTCCTCGTACGGCAGGGACGAGCCATCCACGAGGACGGAATCCGCCCCGGCCACAACCGCCGCAACGATGACCTGGCGGTCTGAGGCATGGTCCAACTGCACGGCGACAGGCACCGACGCGGCGTCGGCCAGGCCCCGGAGCGCTGAGATGAGCCTCAGTCCGTTCGCGGTGGCTGCAGTCTTGGGCGCCACGAGCAGAATGACGCCGCGGCCCGTCTCCTCGGCTGCGCCGACTACCGCCATCGCGGTGGTGAAGTCGTAGCACGTGAAGGCGGGTACAGCCGCGCCCTGCTGGAGAGCAGAGCTTACAAGCTCGTCGAGCCTCGCGCGCATCAGAGTGCGGCGGTGCGCTTGGTGGGAGCCACAACCTTGATGACCGCGGAATCATCGGCAGCAGCGAGGCCGTGCGCCTGGCCCAGCAGGTAGAGCTGTTCGGCGGCGGCGGCAACCGGGGTGGCGAGGCCAGCCGCACGGGTTGCCTTGCCGACGATGCCCATGTCCTTGACGAAGATGTCCAGACGGCTGAGCACCTCGGCGCCATCCTCGCTGTAGGCCTCCAGGATGCGCGGGCCGCGGTTGGAAAGCATGAAGGAACCGGCGGCACCGGCTTCGAGGGCGGCGAGGGTCTTCGCCTGGTCCAGGCCCAGGGCGTCGGCCAGCGCCATCGCCTCGGCGGCGGCTGCGATGTGGATTCCGCAGAGGAGCTGGTTGACGGTCTTCAGGGCCTGGCCGTCGCCGGGCTTGTCGCCCACAACGGTCAGGGTGGAGGCGAGCAGTTCCAGGACGGGACGAGCCGACTCGAGCGCGGCGGGCTCGGCGCCGACGACGATCAGCAGGTCCCCTTCACCGGCCCGCTTGGGACCGCCGGACAGCGGTGCGTCGATAAGCGCCACACCGTATGCCGCCAAGCGGCTGACGGTGGCCGGGATCGCTTCGGTACCGACGGTGCTGGTCAGGATGACGACGGCGCCCTTCTTAAGCACGGACGCTACGCCGTTCTCACCGAACAGGACATCGTTGAGCTGCTCGCTGTTGCGGACGGCCAGCAGCAGGGCGTCAGTGTCCTCGGCGGCCTCGCGCGCCGAGGCAAAGGTGCGCACGCCGGACTCCTCGGCCAGGCGCAGGCGGGGTTCGGCGATGTCGAACCCGTGGACGGTGAGCTGGCTGGCGAGGCGGGTGGCCATCGGCAGGCCCATGGCGCCGAGGCCGAGGACGGTGACTTTGTAGGTCGAGGTCATGGTGTTCTCCATTGAATTGGCTAGAAAGTGTTGCTGAGCTTGCGGGTGACCTGGGCCAGGGATTCGTCGTCGCCCACGTTGCCGGCAAACACGATGTACGGAATTCCCTTGGCGGGGCCGTCCACCGGTTCCCAGAGGCTGACGATGCCCGGCAGCATCGGCCCGCGGACTATCGCGTGCCGGATTTCCAGTCCATGGGCAGCCACGTCGGAGGACGTGATGCCGCCCTTGGCGATGACGAACCGCGGCGGGAAGGTCTTGAGCGTCCGGTTGACCACGGCGACGACGGCGGCAGAGACAGTACGCGCGATCCGGAGGCTTTCGGCCGGGTCGTCAGTCTTGATAAGCAGGCGGCTCGTGTGGACGATGACGTCGCCGCTGTGAAGGGCCTCAACGACGGCGTCCACCGTCTCGTCGAGGTAGGTGTCGGCGCCGTCCCCCAGCAGCTTCTCGACGTCGATCTCCACAATGCGGGCCGCGCTGTGCTGGTCGGTCAGCACCTTCAGCTGCCGCGTTGTCACGCCCACGTGCGAACCGACGACGATCAGGCCGCCGGCCTCGGAGGGGACGTTGCCGGCGTAGGCTTCCTCACCGCTGAGCTCGCTCCGGATCTCCTGCCCGATCCGGGCACGGACAAAGGGCGGACCCACGCGGTACAGGAGCTTCTTGCCGCGGTGTTCGGCCTCTTCCAAACCGAGGGCGAGGGCACGGAGGTCGTTTTCGGTGACGATGTCCGCCACGATCGGGGTTGAGGCGGTGGCCGGCTCAATCGCGTCGGCAATGGCCTTGGCGGACACGTCCGGGTCGCCGGCGTCGCCATTGCCGGCGGCGCCCGCGCGGATGATGTTGAGGTCGAGCACGATCACAGAGTCCGCGGCAAAGCGGCCCTGCGACTTCTCTTCCACGTACTTTGCCATTTCGGAGTTGGCGAACCCGAATGTCGCATCCTTGGCGAACTCGGTCTCCGCAACCGGGGTGAGCTGGCCGGCGTCGTTTCCGGTTCCGCGCATGTAGTGGATGCCACCGATGGTGACGCGTCCGGCGTCGGGGAAGGCAGGAACAATCACGACGCCGTCCGTTTCCTCGCCGCTCTCGGCGGCGACAGTGGCGGCGATGACGTCGGGTTCGAGCGGAAAGTGCCCGCGCAGCGTCGAGTCGCTGCGGCTGACGAATCCGAGCCGGACTGCTGCCTCGCCGTCAGTTGCGCCCGCATGCGCGGCAGCAAGGGCATTGCGCACAATCTCTTCGTTTCGTGCCGCGGCTTCCGCCGGATCCAAGCTTCGGGTGTTGGTGAGCACGTACACTGCGGCCTTACCCTGAGTGAAGGCCCAGGTGAAGTCCTCGACTTCCCAGCGGGTGAGCACGGGGAGATCGGAAACCGACTGCGTTCCGGTTGGGTCGTCGTCGAGGACCACCAGCACACGCGGGGACGCCGCAACGGAGGCGGCCAGGGCGCTGGCTACCTGCCGGGCGGGAATCTGGAGCTCCGCGGGGTAGGCGGCCAGGATGTCTGCTTCTAGGGGCACAGTGCACTCCGTTGTGTCGAAACTATATTGCGAACAGAATTTTGTCAGATGTCAGACATCTGTCGTTTGACTGTTAGTGTGGCATAACGCACAGGACGTGCGCAAGTAGACTTGTCAGGCATATGGGGCGAGAAACGCTGAACGGGGAAAATGGCACGCAAATCACTGGTGGGAGTCGTAGCTGACGAGCTCCTGGACCGCATTATTGCCGGGGAATTTCCGCCCGGCGCGAGCGTCCCCGGTGAGCTGGAGCTCAGCGCACGCCACGAGGTCAGCAGAATGACGGTCCGCGAGGCCATGAAGACCCTCGAGGCCCAGCGCATCCTCAGCGTGGAACGCGGCCGCGGAACGTTCGTGAACCCGCTGAACCGCTGGTCGTCACTGGAAGCCGTGCTCCGTGCAGCCTCCGAGGGGCAGAACGGACCCGCGGCGGCGATCCAGCTCATCGAGCTGCGCAGGATGCTGGAAACTGGTGCCTGCGAACTGGCTGCGCAGCGCATCACCGATGCCGAGCTGGAGGAACTCCGCGGCCGCGTTGAGGACATGCGCGAAGCCCACCATGCCAACGACCTTGCCCGGTTCGTGGCGGCCGACCTCGCCTTCCACGACCTGATACTTCATGCCTCCGAGAACGTCTTTGTGGCGGTCCTGTTCGAGCCGTTGCACCGCGTGCTGGAGAAGCGGCGCACGGAAACTTCCGAGGTGCCGCAGATCCAGGAACACGCAATCGGCCACCACCAGAACATTTACGAGGCCCTGGCCGCCCGCGATCCGTTGCGGGCACGGGATGCCATGGACGCCCATATGCAGCAGACCCTTGACGACCTCAGGAGCTACGTCCTGGAAGCCTGACCCCCTGGAAACCTAGTTCCGGGACGCTCCTTCCGATACTCTGCAGGAACGGCCCGCAGCCGGGTATCGATGGCGATCACGAGGAGCGAAGTTGTCTAATCACACTTACAGCATTTCTGAAATTGTCGGGACTTCGAACGAAGGCGTGGACGATGCCGTCCGCAACGGAATAGCCGAGGCCTCGAAGACACTGCGGAACCTTGACTGGTTCGAGGTCAAGGAGATCCGCGGCCACCTCGACAACGGCAAGGTCGCCGACTGGCAGGTCACCATCAAGCTCGGCTTCCGGCTGGAGCGCTGACCCCAGCCGCCAGCCCAGGCGGTTTAGCTGCTGTTTCAGTCCCTGGTCCACACCTGGACGGCGTGGCCGGCAAACTCCACCCAGAGCATCTCGTGGTGCTCGGAGACTTCGTCCACGTGTGCGGCATCGAAGCCGTAGCCGTCGCTTTCGACCCACACCGCTTCGCCGGGCGCCAATTCCGCCCACCGGTTCGGCGCAAGCCGTGCGGCGGCCGTGGCGGGACGTTGGGGCAGCCCCGCCTCGCGCATCATGATTCCTGGCCTACGGACCGGCGGCGCCATACGGTGGGTGCACCCTGGAAAGCGGGAAGGACCTGGCCTTCAAAGAACGTGTGGGTTTCCTGCGGCGACTCATCCGGGGTCCACAGGCCCGATGCGGGGCAGTGGGTTCCTGTCGATGCGGACGGCGCGTGGCGTTCCCTGAGCAGTGCGATGCGTTTCATCCTTGAATGTCATCCTTGGTGGTCGAAGAAGTTCTCCTCCAAGGCTAGAAAGGCGGCAGCACAGACCCAATGGGCGGATGGCTAGAATCCCTCCGGTGGGCTGGGCAGCAGCACAACGCTCTGGCGCCCTACGGCTGTTCGGCTGCCCTCATTGCGGCGGGGCGGTCGCCCGGAGCACCTGACGGCTGCGGTTCGGCAGCGGTGGAAGCGTCCTCCGCCGTCGCAATTTCCCCCTCTGCGCGGGCGCCCAGGCTGCCGAGCAGGGCCAGCGCGTCGGCGGACGGGGAGCCCGGCTTCGCTGAGAACACCCGGAGCACCTGGTCAGGATCGTCCCGAAGGATCAGGTTTTCAAAGTTCAGTTCAAGGTCCCCGACGGCGGGATGGTGGAGCCGCACGCTGCCGGCCGACCGGGTGGCAACCCGGTGCCCCGCCCACCATTGCCGGAAGTGCTCGCTGTGCACCGCCAGCTCCCCCACCAGCTGGTTGGCCTGGGCGTCGCTGGGATGCCGGCCGACGTCGACGCGCAGCGCGCCTGCCGCCTCGGCGGCCACCGACTTCCAGTCGCGGAAGAGTTCACGCGCCCGTGGATCCAGGATGAGCCAGCGCGTCAGGTTCCGCTCGCCCGGCGGCAGCTCCGGGAAATCCGCAAACAGCAGGAATGCCAGCCGGTTGCCGGCGAGCACATCCGTGCGCCGGCCAAGGACAAGGGCGGGAACGTCGCCCACGGCCTCCAGAAGCTGGCGCACTGCGGGACGCACGCCCTGGGCCGGAACGGGAGAACGGGCGGATTCAGCACAGTGCTCCAGGAGATCCATCATGTGCGCCTGCTCGCCGGCGTCGAGCTTGAGCGCCCTGGCTACTGAATCCAGCACGGCCCGTGACGGATGGATGTTCCTGCCCTGCTCGAGCCGCGTGTAGTAGTCGGTGCTGACGTCTGCGAGCCGCGCGATTTCTTCGCGTCGGAGCCCCGGCACCCGCCTCGCGCTGGACCCGTCGGCTATGCCGGCGTCTTCCGGCTTCAACCGCGACCGCATTGCCTTGAGGAATTTTCCAAACTCAGCGCTCTGACCCATGCCCTCCATTCTGCACTTGCCAGGGCGGTGCTTTCTACAACGAAGGTAGGACTGCCAGTCCTAGGAAAAACAGGGACAGGCACATCTACTGACGGCGGCGGCCCTGGTGCATAGGCTCGATGAAGAGCCTTCCGATTCTGTACATACCCAGATTCCGTAAATACCCAGGAGAGCAGCCATGTCCCAGACACCCGAACCCACCACCACTGCCCCTCAGAGCCTCGAAATACCAGGGGTCACGCTGAACAACGGCGTCACCATCCCCCAGCTGGGGTTCGGTGTCTTCCAGGTGCCGCCGGCAGAGACCCAGCGGATCGTGGAAGACGCCCTCGAGGCCGGCTACCGGCACATCGACACGGCGGCCGCTTACCGCAACGAAGAAGGCGTCGGAGCGGCCATCGCGGCTTCAGGGATCCCCCGCAAGGAACTCTTCATCACTACCAAGCTCAGGAACGGCGAACAGGGCTCTGCTGCCGAAGCCTTTGAAAACAGCCGCAAAGCACTCGGCCTGGACGTCATTGATCTTTACCTCATCCATTGGCCTGTGCCGTCGCAAGGCCTGTTCACGGAAGCGTGGCGAACCATGGAGGCGCTCTACGTGGAAGGCAATATCCGTGCCATCGGCGTGTCGAACTTCCTGGAGGACCACCTGGATACGCTCTTGGCCAAGGCCGGCATCGTTCCGGCCGTGAACCAGGTCGAGCTTCATCCCACGTTCCAGCAGTCGGTTCTGGCCGAGAAGAGCCGCTCCCACGGCATTGCCGTCGAGGCCTATAGCCCCCTCGGCCAAGGCGCCGACCTGAACGCCCAGGCCGTCACTGCCCTTGCCGAGGACCGCGGCGCGACGCCCGCGCAGATCATCCTTGCCTGGCACCTCGCGGCGGGAACCATTGTGATTCCGAAGTCCGCTGACTCGGCTCGTATGCGTGAGAACCTCGCCGCCGCGTCCATCTCGCTGAGCGCCGCGGATGTCGAATCAATCAATGCACTGGAGGCCGGTACCCGGGTGGGCGCGGATCCCGCCGTCGCCGCCTTTTCCCAGTTCTAGCCCTAAGGACCACGACCATGCAGTACACCCATCTGGGCCGCTCCGGCCTGAAAGTCTCCCGCCTGTGCCTCGGCTCCATGAACTTCGGCCCTCAAACCGACGAGGCCGCAGCGCATTCGATGATGGACTCCGCGCAGGAGTCCGGCATCAACTTCTTCGACACCGCCAATGTTTACGGCGGCACCGGTCATCGCGGCTGGACAGAGGAGATCATCGGCCGGTGGTTCGCCCAAGGGGGCGAGCGGCGCGAACGCACCGTCCTGGCCACCAAGCTGTACGGAACCATGACAGACCGCCCCAACGAGTCCAAACTCTCGGCACTCAACATCCGCCGGGCCCTCGACGCGAGCCTGAAGCGCCTACAGACCGACTACATCGACGTGTACCAGTTCCACCACGTGGACCGGAACACTCCCTGGGACGAGATCTGGCAGGGCATCGAGGTGGCCGTCCAGCAGGGCAAGATCCTCTATTCAGGAAGCAGTAACTTCGCCGGCTGGCATATTGCGCAGGCGCAGGAGACCGCTGCCCGGCGCAACTACACGGGCCTGGTCAGCGAGCAGTCCATCTACAACCTGCTGACCCGGAATGTGGAACTTGAAGTCATCCCCGCCGCCGAACAATACGGGCTCGGGATCATTCCCTGGTCCCCCCTGCACGGCGGCCTTCTCGGCGGCGTGCTGAAGAAGGAGCGCGATGGCGTACGGCGCCTTGAGGGGCGCGCGCAGGAAACACTTAAAAAGCACTCCGACCAGATCCAGGAGTACGAGGACTTCGCCGAAGAGCTGGGCCACGAACCCGGCGACGTGGCGCTCGCCTGGCTGCTGCACCAACCGGCGGTGACGGCCCCTATCGTTGGCCCCCGCACGCAGGAACAGCTCGACGCCGCCATCCGGGCCCTGGATGTCACGCTCAACGGTGACGCACTCAAGCGCCTGGACGCCATCTTCCCGGGGCACCGCACCGCACCCGAAGACTATGCCTGGTGACGGGCTGGCGCTGGCTCACCGGTGGGCCAGCGCCGCTGACCGGGCCGGGCCGGCGTCGGACTCCCGCGCGGCCGCATGCACTGCTACCGTCGTCTACCGCTAACGAGCCGGAGGGCGCTGCGGGTCCTCCAGGGCGGGATCGTCGGGTTCGCCGTCGGGGCCCGTAGGCGGTCCCGGCGGATCCTGCGGAGGAACTGCGGGATCCTCCAAGGGCGGGTTCTGCGTGGGGTCGAAAGGAAATCCCTCCGAGGGATTCTCCTGTGGGTCCCGGGTGGAATCCTGCTGGGAATCGTCGGGCGTTTCACTCATGGTCAGGATCCTTTGCTGGTCGGGGTGCCATCGGGTGTGGCCACGAAACTTGGCCACATATTTCTCTCGTTCCCGCTACACCCAAGGGATACCAGCGCCTTGCCGCTTAGTCCAGAGCTTCACTCAGGGCTGCCGATCTCAGGCAGGCGGTCAGTTCACCAGTTCTTGTCCGGACTCCAAGCCAACATCCCTGCCGCGGGTCCGCTCCAGCTCGAGGATGTCTCGGCCGAAAGAGGCCACCAGCGTCACGAGGGCAAGGATGACGGCGGCGGCGCCGATCCCCGCGGGCACGCCCGGTGTTAGCGCCAGCAGAAACGCAAATGGCTGGTAGGCGCCGATGACCTTGCGGAGCCGGCTCACGCCGAGCGTTCCCCTGAGGGCAGGCCGGAGCCGGCCGGCCGCTATAAAGGCGTACCACATCAGCCCGACAGCCAGGACCCACGGGCCGAAACTTCCCACTGCGGCGACGGACAGTACGAGAACCAAGGCGGCATCTGTTTGAACGTCCAGTCGTGCCCCTGCAGGGGATGCGCAGGCGAAACGCCGCGCCACTGCTCCATCCACGGCATCAAGCAGGAAAGCCACGCTGCCTATGACGATGAACGGGACGCCGGGCAAGCGGTCACTGAAGAGTGCGGGAACGGCCATTGCTGCGCAGCATGCCGCCAGAACAGCACGGACCAGCGTGACCCGATCTGCGGGAGTGATCATTGGCGGCTTGCGCCTGAGGATTGAGACGGCAGCGTTTCCCACCACCGCGACGCCAGCGGACAGCGCCGCGTAGAGCCATCCTGAATCCGCAGCCGAAGTGGCCATAAGCCAACTCCCGGCCACAAGAAAACCAGCCATCGCTATTGCCGCATCCGTCATCGCGCGGCGCCTGGCCAAGACCTCCATATGCCCCCTCGCGCTCATCGTAGCAACAACCGGCTCTGGCAGCGGAGCACCGCAATTGGCTCTGTGCAAACGGCTGCTCATAGGAAAGACTTTGCGCATGGCACTCTCACCGGCAATCGACCTGAACGATGGCCACCGGATACCACAGATTGGACTTGGCACCTGGCCGCTAAACGACCATGAGGTGGCGGACGCCGTCGTACATGCCGTGGAAGCCGGGTACCGGCATATCGACACCGCCGTGAAATACGGCAATGAAACCGGGGTGGGCGAGGGAATTCGCGGGTGTGGATTGGACCGCGACGAGCTCTTCGTGACCACCAAGCTCGACGGCGAATTCCAAGGTGAGGACAGGGCGGTGGCAGGCCTGGAGGGCGCGCTCAGGCGGCTGAACATGGACTACGTGGACCTGCTCCTCATCCATTGGCCGCTGCCCCGGCGTGGCGATTTCATCTCGACGTGGAAGACCTTTGAACGGCTTCAGAATGAGGGCAAAGCCCGTTCAATCGGCGTGTCGAATTTCAAACCGTCCCACCTTGAACAGCTCATGTGGGCAACTGATGTGGTTCCCGCAGTGAACCAGATCCAACTCAACCCCTCGGTCACGCGCTCTGCGGACCGCGCCTATCACGAGCACCACGGGATAGTCACCGAATCGTACAGCCCGCTCGGGGCAGGTTCAGGCCTGTTGTCTGCGCCAGTGCTGACAAGAATCGCCAGAAAACACGGCAAAACCGAGGGCCAGATAGTGCTCCGCTGGCATGTTCACCAAGGCTTGGTGGCCATCCCAAAGTCCTCCAGTCTGCAACGCATGAAGGAGAATATCGACGTCTTCGGGTTCACCCTGGACCAGGAAGATCTGACGGCCATCGAGACGCTGGATGAAGGGCCAGAGGCGGGCGTGAACTCAGACGTCCAAGGGCATTGAGGCCGGCGGGAACAACCCTCCGCAGGAGAGTTTCTCCTCAAACCGACTGGCAGAAAAATAGTAAGCATGTTTAGTATTGGGGAGAAGGACGAAGCGTACCCGGCATACCGGGTGCCTCCTTTATGAAGAAGAAGGAACGATAAAAATGGGTTTTTTCGCATTTCTGATTCTGGGCCTCATTGCCGGAGCCATTGCTAAGGCGATCCTCCCCGGCCGACAGGGTGGCGGCATTTTCATCACGCTTCTGCTTGGCGTAGTAGGAGCCATCCTCGGCGGCTTCATCGGCAGCGCGCTCTTCGGCGTGGGAATCAACGAGTTCTTCTCGCTGTCAACGTGGCTGCTGGCCATCGGCGGGGCAATCGTCGTCCTGCTGGTCTACGGCATGATCACCCGCCGCAGCGTCCGCTAGTCGGACCTTGGCTGGAAAACGGCCCCGGGACACTTTCCCGGGGCCGTTTTCTTAGCTGATTCCCTCAGAGGCTGAACTTTCCACATCGTACATATCCCTCTCAAGAGCAGGAGTTCATCATGAAATCCAAACTTCTCTTCGGCGCCGGAATTGCTGCAGGCTACGTTCTCGGATCCAGGTCCGGCCGGGCAGCGTACGACAAACTCAAAGCCCGCGCCACCAGCATTTGGGACAGCAAACCGGTTCAGGACAAGGTCACTGCGGCCACCGAGGCTGTGAAGGAAAAGGCACCCGACATGGGCGACCAGCTCTCCGAAGCAGCGCGTCGGGCCGGGACAGTGCTTAGCTCGGCCATGCACCGCGACGCTTCCAAATCGGGCGACACCAAGTCCGGCACCTACTCCTCAGGCGGCGCCGCGTCCGGTTCAGGCGGCGCGCCCGCCTCAGGCGGCACGCCCGACGGCGACACTTTGGACAGCGGGGACGTCCCCGCACACAGTACTCACCCGGAGACAGTAAACCTTGGTACTTCAGACGTTGAGTCTGACCCCGCATTGAACGACTCATCGGGTCAGGACTGGTCCGATGAAGGCGGCGCCACTCCGGCCGGGGCTGCCACCAACGTGGACCCTGAAAGGCACTAGCCGAACAGCCCAGCCCCTCAGCCGAGCTGGGTACTGAAGTTCGGCGCCCGCTTTAGGCGCCGACTTTAGGCGCCCGCTTTAGACGCCCGCTTTAATTGTCAGACCCCTCTGGCAGAGTTTTCATATGGAAGCCATTGGGGGACGCAGCGTTGGTAACGCGGGCCGGGCAGCAATGCCCGGCCCGCGTACCAATCCGTTGCGCAGCGTCCGGGATCCAGGGACTTGTGCCCCTGGCCAACTTTCCAGCACCGCCGTTGCGGACACTTCTTCGTCCAACGGCGGTGCTTTTGACTGCCTCCGGCAGTGCTTGGCGCTGGCGGAGACCACAGCCGACAGCGTGCCGGATGAACTGGCTCTGACCTCCTTCCGTAACGCGGCGGATTTCGCGGACCTGACCGAGGAGCTCTCCCGCCGGACCGAGCACCTTCAGCTGCTCGCCGCGGCCGCGGTGGAACGGACCCGCACCGAGGCGGTCAACGCCGCCGGACCCGCGGCCAAAG
>NZ_CAKKLY010000073.1 GCF_918698095.1 Arthrobacter sp. Bi83 | reverse complement strand
CCCTTGAGGTCCGCCCCGGCCGCTGGATCGCCAACTGGGATGCAGAGAACAAGCACCAGTGGGAAACCCAGGGCCGCGCCATTGCGCGCCGGAACCTCAACTGGTCCATCTTCGCCGAATTCCTCGGCTTCGTTGTCTGGCAGCTCTGGTCCATCGTTGTGGTCCAGCTTCCGGCCGCAGGCTTTACCTTCAGCACGTCGGAAATCTTCTGGCTCATCTCCATGCCGAGTCTCGTAGGCGCCACGCTCCGCATCCCCTACACCTTCATGGTCCCGCGCTTCGGCGGCCGGAACTGGACGATCGTTTCGGCGACACTCCTTCTGATTCCCTCGGTCGGCCTGGCGATGTGCGTCTCCAACCCGGACACACCGTTCGGCGTCATGCTGCTCGTGGCGGCCCTGGCCGGCTTCGGCGGCGGCAACTTCGCCAGCTCCATGGCGAACATCACCTTCTTCTACCCGGCGCGTGAAAAGGGCTGGGCCCTGGGACTGAACGCCGCGGGCGGAAACATGGGTGCCGCCGTCGCGCAGCTTGCCGTTCCGATCGCCATCACGCTCCTTGCCGCCGGCACTGTCAACCTTCCGGTCGCAGCCCTCATGTGGGTTCCGCTGATCCTGATCGCTGCCTTCGGCGCCTACAAGTACATGGACAACCTCACGAGTGCCAAGGGAGACGTGGCGGGGTCGCTGGCCGCCCTGAAGGAACCGCACCTGTGGATCATGGCCCTGCTGTACATCGGCACGTTCGGCTCCTTCATCGGTTTCGCCGGCGTGTTCCCGAAGCTCATCAAGGACTACTTCCCCGCCTTCTCCTCCATCGGAGTCGGCACCGTAGCCCTTTCGCTGGCCTTCCTCGGCCCGCTGGTCGGCTCCCTGGCCCGCCCCTACGGCGGACGCATGGCTGACCGCATGGGCGGCGCCCGCATGACCGTTGCAGCCTTCGCCTCCATGGCCGTCATCACGCTGACGATGATCTGGACGCTCCCCCTGAAGAACTTCTGGCTCTTCCTGGTCCTGTTCCTGATGCTCTTCACCGCCAGCGGCTTCGGAAACGGCGCCACTTACCGCATGATCCCGGTGATCTTCGCCATCTCCAGCCGGGCAGCCCGCTCCGGTGCCAGCACGGTCACCACTCAGCGTCTGGCTTCCTCGGCCCTCGGCCTGATCTCCGCAATCGGCGCCTACGGCGGGTTTGTTATCCCGCAGGTCCTGAACGCCTCCAACACGGCCAGCGGCTCCTACACCCCGGCGTTCTACGGCTTCGTCGGCGCCTATGTGCTGATGCTGGCGGTCTGCTGGTTCTGCTACATCCGCAACGCCAACCGAAACGCGATGGGACACGTCTAACATGACCAAAAGCGCCGACACGCACTGCCCTTACTGCGCCCTGCAGTGCGCCATGACGCTCAAGTCTCCAGCGGCTCTGACCCCGGCTGTCCAGCCGGGGTCAGAGCCCGTGCCGGCTGCGCCGGCCCTTGAAGTCAGCGGCCGCGAGTTCCCCACGAACCGCGGCGGCCTCTGCCGCAAGGGCTGGACCTCGGCATCCCTCCTGCACCACCCCGGGCGCGTCACCGAGCCTATGCTGAAGGGTCCCGACGGCGTCCACCGCCCCATCACCTGGGACGAGGCTCTGGCCCGCATCACCACCGCTGTCAAGGACACCCGCGCGAAGTACGGAGCCGACGCAGTCGGAGTCTTCGGCGGCGGCGGCCTCACGAACGAGAAGGCCTACCAGCTGGGCAAGTTCGCCCGCATCGCGCTGGGCACGTCCCGCATCGACTACAACGGCCGGTTCTGCATGTCCTCCGCGGCGGCGGCCGGCATGCGCAGCTTCGGCCTGGACCGCGGGCTGCCGTTTCCGCTGGAGGCACTGGACACCGCCAGCACCATCATGATGCTCGGCTCCAACGTCGCCGAGACCATGCCGCCCTTCGTCCAGCACCTGCAGGGCGTCCGCGACGCCAGCGGTCTGATCGTGGTGGACCCCCGCCGGTCCGCCACCGCGGCCTTCACAGCCGACGGCGGCGGCCTCCACCTCCAGCCCCTGCCGGGCACCGACCTCACCCTCCTGCTCGGCCTCGCCCACGTGGTCATCCACGAAGGACTCGTGGACACGGACTACGTCCAGGCCCGCACTAACGGTTACGACGCACTGGTCCGCAGCGTCAACGCGTTCTGGCCTGAGCGCGTCCAGTCCATCACCGGCGTTCCCGCCGATCTCATCCGCGAGACGGCACGCCGGCTTGCCGACGGCGCCCGCCGCGGCGGCAGCTACATCCTCACCGGCCGCGGCGTGGAACAGCACGTGGACGGCACCGACACCGCCACTGCGGCCATCAACCTCAGCCTCCTGCTCGGGCTGCCGGGCACCGCCCGCAGCGGCTACGGCACCCTCACCGGCCAGGGCAACGGCCAGGGCGGCCGCGAACACGGCCAGAAGGCCGACCAGCTGCCCGGCTACCGCAAGATCACCGATCCCGCGGCCAGGGCCCACATGGCCAAGGTATGGAATGTGCCGGAGGACCTCATCCCCGGTCCCGGACTGCCGGCCGTGCAGCTCCTGAAGTCCCTGGGACAGCCCGACGGCGTCCGCTGCCTCTTCGTGCATGCCTCCAACATCGCCGTCGCATCCCCGGACGCCAACTCGGTCATCGACGGACTCCGCAGCCTGGATTTCCTCATGGTCTGCGACTTCTTCATGTCCGAGACCGCCGCAGAGGCTGACCTCGTCCTGCCGGTGCTTCAATGGGCCGAGGAGGAAGGCACGCTGACCAACCTCGAAGGCCGCGTCCTCCGCCGCCGCCAGGCAATTCAACCGCCTGCCGGAGCCCGCAGCGAGCTCTGGATCATGTCGCAGCTGGCTGAGGCCCTGGACGCGCCGTCCACCTTCAGCGACGACCCGGAGACTGTTTTCGAAGAGCTCCGGCTGGCATCCGCCGGCGGCCTGGCCGACTACTCCGGCATCGACTACGCCATGCTGGGCAAGGGCGAGGCCGCCTACTGGCCCTACCCCGCCGGAAGCACCGGCACGCCGCGGCTGTTCCTGGACGCCTTTGCGCACGCGGGCGGCAAAGCCGTCATGACCCCGGTGGCGCCCCGCCGCCGTCGGACTCCGGCAGCGAATACCGACCCGGCGGCCAAAACCATGACCCTCATTACCGGCCGCCTGCTGGAGCACTACCAGTCGGGAGCCCAGACGCGGCGTGTCTCCGAACTCCTTGCTTCCCAGCCCGAAGCCAGGATGCAGATCCACCCCGCGGCCGCAGCGTCAATGGGCATCACCGACGGTGCGCTGGTTTCGGTGGCAAACGAGCGCGGCGAGGTGGTCTGCCGGGCAGAGCTCAGCACGGCCATCCGCCCCGAGACCGTGTTCCTGCCGTTCCACTTCCCGGAGCTGGAGAGCGCGAACCGGCTGACGGAAGCCGCCACGGATCCCATCTCCGGGATGCCCGAATTCAAATTCAACAAGGTATGGGTCCGGCTGGCCGCGAACGTACTAAACACCAGTGTTCTTCAGACATCGGAGGCCTCATGAGCGAGCAGATTGTAATTGTCGGATTTGGTCCGGTGGCCGCACGGCTGGTCGACGAGCTCCTGCCCGGCGTGCGGGCCGGACAAGTCGGGGTGACGGTCATCGGCCAGGAGGCCGACGCCGCCTACAACCGCGTGCTGGTGGCCGACCTCGGCGTGGGCCGCACCACTCCGGAAGCGCTGGCACTGGCCGACGCCGCGGCCCTCGCCGCGGACGGCGTTGACGTCCGGCTGGGCGTCAAGGTCAAGCGCGTGGACCGGGCACGGCAGAACGTCATTCTCTCTGACGGGACCTCGGCCCACTACGACCGGCTGGTCTTCGCCACCGGTTCCCGGCCGGTCATCCCCAACCTCACCGGCATCAACCCCGACCCTGCGGCCCCGGTCCTGCCGGAAGGCGTCACGGCACTGCGTGACCTGCGCGACGCCGAGGTGCTCCGCAAGGCTGTTGCCGGGCGCAAGCGGGTGGTGGTGCTCGGCGGCGGTGTCCTGGGCCTCGAGACGGCCCTCGCCGCGGCCGAGGAAGGCGCCACGGTTACCGTGGTCCACAACGGTCCGCACCCGCTGGGCCGCAACATCGACCGCGGGGGCGGCGCGGTGCTAGCCGCCAGCCTCCGCAACTGCGGTGTCCGCGTTGCCGGCAACGCCCGTTCCACGGGCGTTGAGCACAACGCTCCCGACGGCGGGTTCTCGGCTCTGCTGCTCCACGACGGTTCGGCGATCGACGGCGACCTCCTGGTCCTGTCCTGCGGCGTCCGTCCGCGTACCGAGCTCGCGGAGGGCTGCGGGCTGTCAACGGGGACGGGAATCCTCGTGGACCACCGCCTCCGCGCCCACCACGAACCGCACATCTTCGCCATCGGCGACTGCGCCGAGGTCCGCTGCCCGGAGCCGGAATGCATCGAATGCCGCACCGCCCGGGGACCGTCCGGCCTGGTGGGACCGGGCTGGCGGCAGGCCGAATGGCTCGCCGAATACCTGCTGCTGCTTGCCGGGGGCCCCCAGGAGGACGCGGACTCGTTGCCCGCCCTCCCCCAAGAGAAGCCCGGCGTGATCGTGCTCAAGGCACGCGGCATGAACATGGCCGCGGCAGGGGACAACTCGGCCGAGCCGTGGGACGAGGAAGTCCTGACAGCGGGAGCGGTCAACGGCCGGCCGCGGCTCCAGATCGCCCAGTGGGCCGATCCCGAGCACGGACGCTACGTGAAAATGACCACCCGCGGCGGTGTACTCGAGGGCCTGGTCAGCGTGGGCATGCCCCGGACCGCCGGCGAGCTGGTGCAGCTCTTCGAACGCGGTGCTGAGCTGCCCGCCGACCGATCCCTGCTCCTGCGGCTTGACGGACCGGACCAGTTGGCCTCAGCCGGCGCTTCCAGTGACCCGGAAAGCACCGTGTGCCGGTGTGCGGGCGTCAGCGGAGGCAAGATCACGGAGGCGGTGACGGGGGGCTGCTCCACCGTGGCAGAGGTTTCCTCGGCCACGCGCGCCGGCACCGGCTGCGGCGGCTGCCACGAGGACATCAAGGGACTCATCGAAAAACACTTCCAGGCAGCAGCTGCGTAAGGGCCGGGTCCCCCGCTCGGCCGCGTCACAGTTCGCGGGCAATACCCGGATGACAGGTAGCATCGGTGCCATGAGTGCCGACGACGACGACGACATCACCGAAGAGCTGCTGGCTGACGCCGGGAAGCTCACCGGCCTGAGCCTTGAGCTCCTGGGCCTGGACCCGCACCCCGATGAGATGACCGCAGAGCAGCGGCTTCAGTTTGATCCTGAGGACCTGGAAGAGATGGCGTCCGTCGCTCCGGACGAGCGGCAGATGTCCGTGCGGCAGACGTGCCTCTTGGCCGGCCTCCTGTGGAATTCATCCAGTGTCCTCATCGACCAGCTGTTCCGGGATCTGGGAACGCTGAGCAAGCTGGACGCAGTCACGCCGGCCGACATCGCCGGGACATCAGTTCTGTCCTCGCTGCCGCCGCAGTTCGCCGCACGGTATGACGCGAAGTTCACGCAGAGGTTCATTGTGGTCGCGGCGGACGTCACCGCGTCCCTGGCGCGGGGATGGACCGCTCCCGGCTGCCTTGCAGGCGAGCTCGCCGTGCGTTGCCTGCTCGATCAGGCCGAGATCACCGAGGACATCTACGAACTCGATCTTCCCGATGAGTGGCGGGCGAACGTTGAGGAAGTCCTGCTCGAGGACGCCGAGTGTGAAGCTCTGTACTCCGATGAAGCACTGCACCCTCATGAAGCACTGCACGCCGGTGAATTGCTCCCGGACGACGCAGGCGCCAACGGCGCGGGAAAGCCTGACGTCCGGGATTGGTTCAAGCCCTTTACGCGCGGCGACGCCGTTCCCCCGTACGCCTGGTCCTAATAGCGTCCCCGGCCGGCTTCCGTGGCAGTGATATTGAAGGAGGCGTCCAGCTTCACGGTCGCCAGCGAGCCGTCGGCCTTCGTGATGTGCGCCTCGTAGACGGCTCCCTCAGCGTCGTTTTCAACACGGTGGACAGCCGCGCCGGGGTTGGCGGCGAGGACCGCGCTCCGCACCCTCGTGGCAGCACTCCCGGTCAGCAGCTTCTCCGTAATCCCGTTGGCCTGGTGGCTGCCCTTGGCGGAGTCCGTGCTGGACTGGCTGCCGGCGTTGGTGCTTGATGCAATGACGGGGTAGCCCATGGCGAGATACGCACCGCCACCCACGAGGCCCGCGACGAGGGCAGAGTTCATTGCGACTTTTCTGACCGTATTCATGACTAGCTCCTGGCTTCCGCGGTCCGAGCATCCGGAAACTCTCCGCTTAGCTGACCGCACGTGGGTCCGGCGTCGCGTCCCGGAGCCGCCAATCCCAGGATCGACAGTCCGGATTTTACGCGCGCGTCCGGGCGCTGGCTAGGAGCAAACTGCTACATGTGGACGTGCAGGCGCCTGGCTGCTTCGGAGATGGAACCGCTCAGCGACGGGTAGACCGCGAAGGTGCTGGCGACATCGTCCACGTGCAGTTTCTGCTTGACCGCGATGGAGATCGCGAAAATCAGTTCAGACGCGTTCGGCCCCACCACAACACCGCCGATCACGGTGCCCGAGCCCTTGCGGGCGAAGATCTTGACGAAGCCGTCCTTGGCGTTGCGCATCTTGGCGCGGGCATTGCTCTTCAGCGTGAGCTTGACGATGTCGCCCTGGTACTTGCCGGACTCGATCTCGGCCTCGGAAACACCCACGGAGGCGATCTCCGGCGAGGTGAAGATGTTGGACGCCACCTGGTGCAGCTTGATGGGCGTCACGCTGTCGCCGAGGAAGTGCGCAATGGCTATTCGGCCCTGCATGGCTGCGACGGAGGCCAGCGCGAGAACGCCGGTGCAGTCGCCGGCGGCATAGATGTTCGGCGCAGTGGTGCGGGAAACGCCGTCGACCTTGATGTGGCCGCTCTCGGTGAGCGCCACGCCAGCCTCTTCGAGACCGATTCCGGCAGTGTTGGGGATGGAGCCCACGCAGACCAAGCAATGGCTTCCGGTGACCTTGGAGCCGTCCCCGAGGGTGACCACCACGCCATCCTCGGTCCGCTCCACAGTTTCGGCCCGAGAGCGGGACAGGACGTGCACGCCGCGGCGCTCGAACACTTCCTCCAGCACCTCCGCGGCGTCAGTGTCTGAACCGGGCAGCACCCGGTCACGGCTGGAAATCAGGGTGACCTTCGAACCCAGGCCGTTGTACGCGGAAGCGAACTCGGCGCCGGTCACGCCCGAGCCCACCACGATCAGTTCTTCGGGAAGCTCGTCCAGGTTGTAGATCTGGGCCCAGTTCAGGATGCGTTCACCGTCAGGCCGCGCAGTCGGCAGCTCGCGCGGGTGGGCCCCCACGGTCAGCAAGATGGCGTCGGCCTCGACAGTCTCGGTGCCGTCGGCGGTCAGGACTTCGATGGTACGGTTGTCCACCAGCTTGCCGGAACCGAGCAGGATGCGGACGTTCTGCTGCTCCAGGCCGGCCGTGATGTCCCGGGACTGCTGGCGGGCGAGGCCGAGCAGCCGGTCGTTGATGTGCTTGAGATCCGCACGCATCACGGGGACGAAGTCACCGCCGTCGACGTCGAACTTGACCCCCAGCTCCCCCGCCTCACCGACGCGGGTCATCAGGTCCGCCGTCGCAATCAGCGTCTTGGAAGGCACGACGTCGGTCAGCACGGCTGATCCGCCGAGGCCGGCACGCTCAATAATGGTGACCTTGGCCCCCAGCGAGGCGGCAACCATGGCGGCTTCGTAGCCACCCGGGCCTCCGCCGAGAATTGCGATTCGGGGTGCGCTGAAATCAGGGTGCATAGTCACAATCAACCATTCTCTCCCACATGGCGCCGCACCACCAACAACCAAGGCTGACCCCGCGGTCCCCGGGCGACTGAGTTTGCGCTGTCCACCGCGGCGCCCGCACGATAGCTTGTACCAGTGAGTAATACAGAATTCCTGAACACTGACCCGTTCGAGGCGGCCCGCACGGCTGCCGACTACATCGCTGCAGAAACCGGCGTCGAGTCGCACGACATCGCGCTGGTCCTCGGCTCCGGCTGGGGCGAGGCAGCCGACCTGATCGGTGAGACCACGGCCACCCTGATGGCCTCCGAGGTGCCGGGCTTTTCCGCCCCTGCCGTGGAGGGCCACGTGGGCACCATCCGTTCGGTGCTGACCAGGGAAGGCAAGCGCGCACTGGTGCTTGGGGCCCGCACCCACTATTACGAGGGCAAGGGCGTCCGTGCCGTTGTCCACGGAGTCCGCACCGCGGCCGCCGCCGGCTGCAAGGCCCTGGTGGTCACCAACGGCTGTGGCGGACTCAACGAAAACTGGGCACCCGGAACGCCTGTGCTGATCAAGGATCACATCAACCTCACCGCCACGTCACCGCTCGAAGGGGCCACCTTCGTTGACCTGACAGACCTCTACTCGTCCCGCATCCGCGGCCTGGCGCGTGAGGTAGATTCCTCGCTGGACGAGGGCGTGTACGCGCAGTTCACCGGGCCGCACTATGAAACGCCGGCCGAGGTCCAGTACGCCAAGCGGATCGGCGCCGACCTCGTGGGCATGTCCACCGCGCTGGAGGCCATCGCCGCACGGCACGCCGGCATGGAGGTGTTCGGCATCTCGCTCGTGACCAACCTCGCCGCCGGCATCAGCCCGGTTCCGCTCAGCCACGCGGAAGTGCTCGAAGCGGGCCATGCAGCCGGGCCGCGCATCTCCAAGCTCCTCGCCGAGATCATCGCCAGGCTGTGAGCCGTCAGCTTTCCGGCCGGTTGTCTGTTCCGAGGAGCTGCGCCAGGGTGTCAGGCCGCGCGTCCGGAAACCTGCGTTCGATGGACTGCGCAATACCTGCCACGTTCTGGCGGGCGAGCTCCGTGCGCCAGGCCAGCTCGGCATGGCGCATCGCCTGTGAGATGAGGCAGCTCCGCGTGTAGTCCTCTCCCATGTCGCCGCCCGGGCCGTTCTTGAGGATGCCGTCACAGCGGAAGGCCAGGTCCCTGCCCTCGATGGCCAGCACAACGTCCAGCACGGTGATCTTGTCCGGCCGCCGCGATAGCTGAAAGCCTCCCTTCGGCCCCGAAACCGAGTCAAGGATTCCGGCACGCACCAGGGCCTGGAGCTGTTTGTTCAGGTACGCCGGGGGCAGCTTGTGGAGCTCGGCCAGCTTGGCGCTGCTGATGGCCTCTCCCGCAGGAGTCCATGCCATATTCACACAGCAGTGCAGGGCCCACTCGACGCCCTGGTTCATCTTCATTCCGAGACACTACGTGTCCAGAATTTCTGGTGTCAAGGGATGCCGAAGACCCGGCATCCCGGCGGGAAGTGACCGGACGGATGGCTTGTCCGGCACCGCTCTGCACTGCTTTGACGATAGCTTGGTTCCTATGACCTCTTCCGCTGCCGATTCCCAGCTGTTCAGCGACGCCCGTGCATGGGCCGACCAGGACCCGGATCCCGCGACCTCCACGGCCTTGGCCGAGCTGCTGACACTCGCCGAAGCCGGCACGCCGGCGGCCATTCAGCAGTTGCAGGACAGCTTCAGCGGAACCCTGCAGTTCGGCACAGCCGGCCTCCGGGCAGCGCTAGGCCCCGGGCCCAACCGGATGAACCGTGTGGTGGTCCGCCGCGCAGCGTCGGGTTTCGCGGGCTTCCTGGCCGCAGCGGTGGAAAACGCGTCGCCCGGAACCCGGCCGCGCGCCGTCGTCGGCTTTGATGCCCGCTACAACTCGGACATTTTTGCCGAAGAGACCGCCGCGATCTTCACAGCGGCAGGCATCGAAACCTTCCTCATGCCGGCCGCGCTGCCCACTCCGCTCCTGGCCTATGCCGTGCGGGCGCTCGACTGCGACGGCGGAGTGATGGTCACAGCCAGCCACAACCCGCCGCAGGACAACGGTTACAAGGTATACCTGGGCCGCCATGCCGTAGAGGAGAGCGGCCGCGGCGCGCAGATCGTTGCGCCGTACGATGCCCTGATCGCCGCGGAGATCGACATGGTGGGAGCGCTGGACACCATCCTGCTGGCCGAGGACGGCTGGACCGTGCTGGAGCCGGGCATCACCGCAGACTATGAGGCGGCCACGGCGGCGTTGGCAAACCGGGACCTCTTCCCCGCCCGCGACCTCAAGATCGTGCTCACGCCCATGCACGGAGTGGGCGGCGACACGGCCGTTGCCGTTCTCAAAGCCGCCGGCTTCGCCGACGTCTCGCTGGTCAGCGAGCAGGCCGAGCCCGACCCGGACTTTCCTACTGTCAGCTTCCCCAATCCGGAGGAACCCGGCGCCCTGGACCTTGCCCTCGCGGCCGCCGTGGAGGCTGATGCGGACATCGTCCTGGCCAATGACCCCGACGCCGACCGGGCTGCGGTGGCGGCCAAGGACCCGGACACGGGCGCATGGCGGATGCTGCGGGGCGATGAAGTGGGCGCGCTGCTGGGCGCGCACGTTGTGGAGCGGCTGGCGGCCTCCACAGAAGAAGCGCACGACGGCGTGTTCGCCAATTCGATCGTTTCCTCACGGCTGCTGCAGCGCATCGCCGCCGCGGCCGGCTACGCGCACGAGGAAACACTCACGGGATTCAAGTGGATTTCCCGCGTGCCTGGCCTGCTCTACGGCTACGAAGAAGCGCTGGGCTATTGCGTGGCCCCCGACCTCGTCCGGGACAAGGACGGCATTTCGGCGGCGGTCCTGATCGCCGAGCTCGCGGCGGCTGCCAAGGCGGGTGGCAAGACCATCTTCGACACGCTGGACGAGCTGTACCTGGTGCACGGTCTGCACGCGGGTGATCAGCTGAGCATCCGGGTAGCGGACCTCGGCCTGCTGGATGCCATGATGAACCGGCTCCGCGTGAGCCCGCCGGAATCGTTCGGCGGCTCCGCCGTGGAATCGTCGATCGACCTGGCCGAAGGCAGCGACGAACTGCCGCCGACGGACGGCCTCGTCTACCTGACCCGAGACCTCACGCGCGTGATCATCCGCCCCAGCGGCACCGAGCCGAAGCTCAAGTGCTACCTGGAAGTCATCCGGAGCGTGGGATCTGCCGCCGAACTGCCGGAGGCCCGGCTGGCCGCGCGGGCCGCCCTGGACCAGGTGCTGGGCGACGTCCGCGAGGCCTTGGGACTGTAGGAGCGTCGGGCTAGAGCTCGATTTCGATGTAGCCGTCTTCGACGCGGGTGTTGAACGTGGCCAGCTGCAGTCCGGCATCGCCGAAGCACTCGCCGGTCTCAAGGTCGTAAACCTCTTTGTGCAGCGGCGACGCGATGGTGGGGCGGGTGCCGCGCGACCCGAGGATGCCGCGTGCCATCACGAAGGCGCCGGTGGCCGGATCCTCCTGGGCGACGGCGAAAACCTCACCGGGTGCGGTGCGGAACAACGCCACCTGGCGGCCGGCAACAAGTGCCGCTTCGCCCCAGGCGAGCTCCAGTTCGTCCACGGCGCAGACCCGGTGCCAGCCAGTGGCGTATCCGGTTTCAAGATCCTCAAGTTCCAGTGTTGCCGTCATGTCGGCTCCTCTCCCTGTGCCTGCTTCCCGGCGGAAGGCCGGTTCCCGCGAGGCGTATTGCGGCCTGCTTCAGCCGCCAATGCGGCGGTATATTCAAGCTAGGTTGCCGGTGTTTCAGAGGCGTGCAGTCAATGTGTCCGGAACGTAAAAGACACCTCACCTGTCCCGAAACCTGTTCGTGATGCAGAAGTTAAGTTCACGAAACATAAGGGAAACTGAAGCGAAATTCCCTTTGCCTAGTCTGGATGGACAAGCTGCAGAGCACCGTCTGCGGCCCAGCGAAAGGCCCACAGTGACCGAACAGACTTCAAGCACAGAGACACCACGCCGCATCGTGGTCGCCGGCGGCGGCCCCGCAGCCCACCGTTTTGCGGATGCTATGCATGCGCGTGGCCTCGAAGGCTGGCAGGTAACTGTTCTCACGGAGGAAGCGCACCTGCCCTATGACCGCGTTGCCCTGAGCAAGGCCCTCACGGACAGCACCGTTGACCTCACGCTTGGCGCCGCATCCATGTGGGACCACGACGTACTCAATCTGAAGACCGGCGAGCGCGTAGTTAAGATCGACACCACGGGCAAGACGGTAGAAACCGCCGCCGGCAGCACGTACGAATACGACGAACTCGTGGTTGCCACCGGTTCTGATGCGGCCAGGCTCCCGATCCCCGGCGCCGAGCACGTGCACGTTTACCGCACGCTCGAAGACGTCTGGGCGATCAACAAGTCCATCGCCGAGCTCACCGAGAAGTTTGGCCGCAAGATCAATGCCGTCACCATCGGCGGCGGGCTGCTGGGTCTGGAATCCGCAGCCGGCACCGAGCAGCTCGGTGCAACCCCGGTCGTCATCAACGGCGCCCCCTGGCTGATGAACACCCAGCTCGATGAAGGCGCCGGCCAGGCGCTGGGCCGCCTGATCGAATCCAAGGGCTTCGAGGTCCACGGTGGCGTGTTCCCCACCGAAATTCTTGCCGACGACGACGGGCAGGTCACCGGCGTGCTGATGGCCGACGGCCGCACCATCCCCGCTGATCTGGTGATCGTGGCCATCGGCGTCAGGCCCCGCGATGAACTCTTCCGCGCCGCCGAGGGTGAGGAGTCCTTGTTTGATCTTGGCCCCCGCGGCGGCGTGGTTATCAACGATGACTGCTCCACCCAGGTCCCCGGTGTCTGGGCCATCGGTGAAGTGGCGAACTTCGGCGGCATGTGCCTGGGCCTCGTTGCTCCGGCCAACACCATGGCCGAAATCGTGGCAGACCGCCTGCACGGCGGCGAGGCGACCTTCCCTGGCTTTGACACCGCCACGAAGCTGAAGCTGTCAGGTGTTGACGTTGCAAGCTTCGGTGATGCCTTTGCCAAGACCGAGCACGCCCTCGAAATCGTTTACGCGGACCCTGCCCGCGGTGTTTACCAGAAGATCGTCACCACGGATGACGCCAAGACCCTGCTCGGCGGCATCTTCGTGGGCGACGCCACTCCGTACACCAGCCTGCGCCCGCTCCTGGGCCGTGAGCTTCCCGCTGAACCGGGTGCCTACCTGACGGCGGCCGGCGGCGGCGACGCCCCCGAGACCGAGCTGCCGGACGACGCCATTCTGTGTTCCTGCAACAACGTGTCTGCGGGGACCATCCGGGACACGGTCAACGGCTGCGGGGCCTGCGACGGCAACGCTCCCGTTCAGGAACTCGGCGAGCTCAAGGGCTGCACCCGCGCAGGAACCAGCTGTGGTTCGTGTGTGCCGATGCTCAAGAAGCTGCTCGAAACCGAGCTGACCAAGTCCGGCGTCGAAGTCTCGAAGGCACTCTGCGAGCACATCGAGCTGTCCCGCCAGGAACTCTTCGATGCCATCCGCGTCCTCGAACTGACCTCCTTCGAAGAGATCATGGCCAAGTACGGCACCGGCGCCGGCTGCGACATCTGCAAGCCGACCATCGCCAACATCCTGGCCAGCCAGAACAGCGCCTACGTGCTCGACGCCGGCCGCGGCACACTGCAGGACACCAACGACCGCGCCCTGGCCAACATGCAGAAGGACGGCACCTACTCGGTGGTCCCCCGCATCGCCGGCGGCGAGATCACCCCGAAGAAGCTCGGCGTTATTGCCGCCGTGGCCGAGAAGTACAACCTGTACACCAAGATCACCGGCGGCCAGCGGATCGACATGTTCGGTGCGCGGCTGGAAGAGCTCCCGGAAATCTGGAAGGAACTCGTGGATGCCGGCTTCGAGTCCGGCCAGGCCTACGGCAAGAGCCTGCGCACGGTGAAGTCCTGCGTCGGTTCCACCTGGTGCCGCTTCGGCGTCCAGGACTCGGTGGCCATGGCCATCCAGCTGGAACTGCGCTACCGCGGCCTCCGCAGCCCGCACAAGCTCAAGATGGGAGTCTCCGGCTGTGCCCGCGAATGCGCCGAGGCCCGCGGCAAGGACGTCGGCGTGATCGCCACCGCCGACGGCTGGAACCTGTACGTCGGCGGCAACGGCGGTGCCACCCCGGCCCACGCCCAGCTGCTGGCCAAGGACCTCGACGACGAGACACTGATCAAGTACATCGACCGCTACTTCATGTACTACATCCGCACCGCGGACCGGCTGCAGCGCACCGCCCGCTGGCAGGAGGAGCTCGACGGCGGCATCAAGCACGTCGAGGACGTGGTGGTGCATGACACCCTGGGCATCGCCGAGGAACTCGAGGCGGCCATGGCCAAGCATGTTGACACCTACGAGGACGAATGGGCTGACACCCTGAAGGATCCGGAGCGCCTGCGCCGGTTCCGCTCCTTCGTCAACGCCCCCGACCAGAAGGACGACTCCATTTCCTTCGTCCCCGACGAGCGCGGCCAGATGCGCCCGGCCACTGCAGAGGAAAAAGGGAAGGTCCTGATCGGGGCTTCCATCCCCATGAGGCCCAGCGATGAGAACGAGGTATAGGCATGCAGCTCAGCATTGATCTCACCGGCCGCGAAGTCCTGGTCACCGGCTCCGACCACGCAGCCCGCCAGGCCGTGCGCCGCTACGAGGCCGCCGGCGCTGTCGTCTACCGCCTCAGCACCCCGCAGGGTGCCGGGCATGACGGCCCGCTGCCTGAACGCCCGTTCCTCGTGGCAGCGATCGACGACGGCCAGCCCGGCTGGGAGGCCCTGCTGGACAGGTGCCGCGCAACCGGCATCCCGGTGGCTGCCGAACCGGCAGCCGGCCCGGTCGGCCACGTGACTCTCGTGGGCGGCGGCCCCGGCACCACCGAACTGCTGACCGTGGCGGCCATCAAGGCGCTGCGCGATGCCGACGTCGTGTTCTACGACCGGCTGGCCCCCTACCAGGAGCTCCCGTCCCTTACCTCGGCCGAACTCGTGGACGTCGGCAAGAAGCCCGGGCACCACAAAGTCAGCCAGGGCGACATCGAGAAGCTCATGGTGGAAAGCGCCCTGGCGGGCAACAACGTGGTCCGCCTCAAGGGCGGGGACCCCTACGTCTTCGGCCGCGGCGGCGAGGAAGTTGCTTCCTGCGTCGCCGCCGGCGTTCCCGTCCGCGTGATTTCCGGCGTCACCAGCGCCATCTCGGTACCGGCTGCAGCCGGCATCCCCGTGACGCACCGCGAAGTCAGCCACATGTTCACCGTCGTGTCCGGCCACGCGCCGCTGACCGACAAGGAGCTCACCCACCTGGCTGGCCTGGGCGGCACGATTGTGGTCCTGATGGGCATCGGCACGCTGCACCACCTGGCCGCGGGACTGCGCCGGGCCGGCATGCGTGCCGACATGCCGATGGCCGTGGTCGAGCGCGGCTACCGGCCCGGACAGCGGACCACGATCGCCGAACTAGGGACGATCGCCTCCGCCGCCGCCGGCTGCAGCAACCCCGCCGTCCTGGTCATCGGCGAGGTGGTGCGCGTGGCTGAGGCCAACCGCGGGCATGCCGAGGCCGCCGCCGATCTTGACCGCCTGGCGGCCTCGCTGCTGGGTTCGTGAACGACATGAGCGCATTGAATGCCATTGCCCCCGCCGCAACAGGCCAGGCAGGATCAAAGCTGCAGGAATCGCCTGCGCCTGAGGCTGCCGGATCTCCGCTGGAAGGATTCCGGATCGGCGTCACCTCACACCGCCGCTCCCGCGACCTGATCGAGGCACTGGAGCGCCGCGGCGCCGAAGTGCTGCACGCCCCCGCCCTCAAGATCGCCCCGGTGAACGAGGACATCAGCCTCATCGAGGACACGAAGGCGATCATTGCCGCGAAGCCCGACCTCTGCATCGCCACGACCGCCTACGGCATGCGCCGCTGGTGCGAAGCGGCGGACGCCTCCGGGATCGGGGAGGAACTGCTCGAAACCCTGGCTGCCTGCCGGATGTTCGTCAGGGGGCCCAAAGCGCGCGGCGCTGTCCGCGCGGCCGGCCTTGCCGACGTCGGCATCAGCAGCGACGAAACCACCGCCACTCTGGTGGACATGCTGCTGGCCGAGGGTGTGCGCGGCAAGACCGTGGCGGTGCAGCTGCACGGCTACACGGACGTGCGCCAGCTCGAGCGGCTCCGGATGTCCGGCGCGACAGTCCTCACCGTCACCCCGTACCGCTGGGTTAAGCCCGACGGCGCCGATCGCCTACCGCGCCTGATCGAGGCCGCCTGCAGCGGCAACCTGGACGTCCTGACCTTCACGAGCGCCCCGGCAGTGGACGCAATGTGGAGCACAGCGCACGAAATGGGACTGTACAAGCAGCTCGTGGAATGCCTGAAGACCACCGTCACCACCGCCGTCGTAGGTCCCGTGACCGCCCAGCCGCTGCTGGACGCCGGAATCACCCCGCTGGTTCCGGAACGGTTCCGGATGGGCGCCCTGATCCGGCTGGTGTGCGAGCACCTGGCCCTGAACCACGTCCGCAGGCTGGACACCCGCTCGGGCCTCGTGGAACTGCGCGGACGCTCGCTGCGCATCGACGGCGAGCCGGTGGAGGTTGCCCCGGCGCCCCTGCTGCTCCTGCGGGCACTCCTCGGCGCGGGAGGTGCGGTCCTCTCCCGGGAGTCGCTCTCCGAACTCCTGGAACTGCGCGGCTCGGTGCACGCGCTCGACATGACCGTGAGCCGGCTGCGGTCGTCCCTGCCGGACGGCAGCCTGGTGGAAACCGTGGTCAAGCGGGGCTACAGGATCCGCGTCTAGCGCACGGACAGCCTCAGCAACGCGGGGTCACTCCGCGCCCATCCCAGCG
>NZ_CAKKLY010000072.1 GCF_918698095.1 Arthrobacter sp. Bi83 | reverse complement strand
ACCGCGAAAAATGCATCCTTCTGATCCTGCGAGTACCACCCGGATCCTGATGAATCACCGCTTAAACGAACCACGGTCGTTGCAACTCCCAAAAGTCGGGGTGTTGCAACGACCGCTAGAACCCAAGACGGAGGGTAGGGGCCCCAAGTGTTCGTTCGCGCTTAGCAGGTCAGTGGTCGGATTTCGACGAATGGACCGTGACTTCCTTTCCGTCGCAGTCGATCAGCTTCCCGCCCTCGAAGCGGTCGCCGTCAGCCAGACATTCCAGGTCTTCCTCCCGGACCACGCGCCCGGTGCCGGCCACAAACACCGACTGGTTCTCCGAGTTGCCCGCCTTGAGGTGGTTGAACAGCAGGTTGAGCAGGATCGCCATGACCGCGGCTGAGCTGATGCCCGAGTGGAAAATGGTGCCGAACCAGGACGGGAACTTGTCGTAGAACGCCGGGGCGGCAATCGGGATCATGCCGAAGCCGATGGATGCCGCCACGATGATCAGGTTCATGTTGTTCCGGTATTCCACCTTGGAAAGCGTGCGGATGCCGCTTGCGGCAACGGTTCCAAAGAGTACGACGCCGGCACCGCCCAGGACGGGGGTCGGCACCGCCGCGACCACCCGGCCAAGCACCGGCAGCAGGCCGAGGATCACGAGGATCAGGCCGCCGGCGCTGACCACGAAGCGGCTCTTGACGCCCGTGATTGCAACGAGTCCCACGTTTTGGGCAAAGGCGCTCTGGGTGAAGGAATTGAAGAGCGGGGAGATGGCGCTGGAGAGCATGTCCGCCCGCAGGCCGTCGCCGATCCGCTTGGAATCAACCTTGGTGCCCACGATCTCGCCAACGGCGATGATGTCGGCGGAGGTTTCTGTCAGTGTCACCAGGATGACGATCAGCATGGAGATGATTGCGGCGATCTCAAACGTGGGCGGACCGAAGGCAAACGGGGTGGGGAAGGCGACGATCTCGCCCTGGCCCACCTTGGAGAAATCAGCCATGCCAAAGACAAAGGCGATGACCGTGCCGAGGACCATCGCCAGAAGGATGGACAGCCGCGAGATCGCAGCGTTGCCCACCTTGCTCAGAAGCAGGACGATCGCCATGGTGGCTGCAGCCAGTCCGATGTTGGCCATGCTGCCGTAGTTCGGCGCCTTGCTGTTGCCGCCCATGGCCCAGTTGGCCGCCACCGGCATCAGGGTCAGGCCGATGGTGGTGATGACCGTCCCCGTCACCACTGGCGGGAAGAAGCGGATGATCTTTGAAAACAGCGGCGTGATCAGCAGGCCGATCAGCGAGGCGGCGATGACCGAGCCAAAGACTGCCTGGATGCCCCCGCCGCCGTGGACGATGGCCACCATGGTGGAGACGCCTGCAAAGGAGACACCCTGAACCAGCGGGAGCTGGGATCCAAAGAAACGGATGCCGACAGTCTGGAGAATCGTGGCGAGGCCGCCGACGAAGAGGCAGGCGGCAATGAGCAGCCCGATGTCCTGCGAGGACATGCCGGCGGCTGCGCCGATGATCAGCGGAGGCGCGATGATGCCGCCGTACATGGTGAGGACGTGCTGGAAACCGTAGGCGAAGGTGCTTGCAATGGGCATGCGCTGGTCTTCGGGGCGGTCCGACCGCTTGCGGTCGTTGCCGGTAACTGCAGCGGCGGAATTCTTCTTGGTGTTCATGGCAGACTTTCTTGGTTCATGGCAGACGTCTTTGTCTGGCTAACGGTGTCTGGCTAACAGTGTGGAACTAGGGTGGGCGGGCCCGTGATCTGGCCGGCTGCGGATTGGCCCGGTGGTGTTTCGGGCCGGCGGGGTGTCCGCGTCCGGAGCGCTGGTCCGTGTGGGAACAGAGACTCCGGGCGCGGCACCCCTGAAACGGGGAGGGTTAGCAGAATCCGGCGATGCCGGACCAGGCGATCTCGGCGGATGCTGCGTCGTCGCGCTGGACGGTGGCCTCGATCAGGCCGTAGGGCCGGTCCGCGGCGAAGAAGACCTCGTTGGGGTTGTCGAGGCCGAACGGCGAAAGGTCCACGAGGAAATGGTGCTTGTTGGGCATCGAGAACTTGATTTCTTCGATCTCGCCGTGCGCCTCCAGGACCTTGGCGCCCATGTCGAACAGGGTCTGCTGCAGGGCGTGCGAGTACTTTTCCGTGAAGCCCTCCAGCAGGAGGCTCTTGACGTCTTCGTAGCTCTTGTTGAAGTCCAGGGTGCTGAAGTCAGTGCCTGGCTTGAACCGCCAGCGGGCGGAGACGTCCGTGGCGAGGATGCGGTCGGTAGTCTCCGGAAGGGTGGTGTATTTGTCCTTCGGGTAGCCCACGAATCCGGACTGGGTGGACTTCAAGACCGTGAGGTCCTTGAGGCCCGAGATGAGGTGCGTTGCCGCGCCGTCCTTCACCAGGACGGCGGTGCGGACTTCCTGGCCGTTGCGCACGAACGAGTGGTCGTGCTCCGCACCGTGGGCCTGGATCCGGTTCCAGCTGTAGGACTCGGCTTCCCAGCGTCCGCCGGTGACCCAGTCGAAGCTGGAGGTGAAGTGCTCGCCCAGCCGCAGCAGGAACGCCTCCGGTGAGCCGACGCCTTCGCGGGCAAACGCGTAGATGGTGTTCTTCTGCGTGTCCGTGGCCACGACGTGGCTGTTGTCGCCTTCGAGGTGGGCCGCGGAGAAGTCCCCGCGGAGCTGCGAGGTGACGTTCAGGTCTTCGATCTCGTGGCGGTCGGTCTCCCGGGTGATCTTGACGACCCGGACTTCGGCCTTGCCGTACTGGTTCTGGCCGAGGATGATTTTGCTGCTCATGGTCTGTTCCCAACTTCCGTGATGTGGAACCTAGGTTCCATCATTGAAATTAAGCGCGTGTTACACACGCGTTTCTGATGGAGCCGACCCAACAAAAAAGAGCCGGCATCCAATGACGCCAGCTCATTACGACCCTGCCTGCTGCTCCCAGGTTACGTGACCTACGCCACGAGTTGACTTAAAGCGTAGCCGAGCTTCCCGGTGGTGTACATCACTAATTGAAAAATCCGATTGTGACCGCACGCGTGCCCCTAGTCCCGCGTGGCGCTGGCCAAGGGTCTTGACCGCCGACGGGCTCAACACTAGAATTTCCACATATCAATAAACATTTTCCGAATAGCGGAAAATAGAACTAAGGAACGAGGAGGAACAGATGGACCCTCAGGATAAGAACAACGTCGCCGACTTTCCGGCACCCGGCCAGGAGCTGTACCTGCCGTTCGGCGCCACAGATCCTGACTTCTATATCCCGGCCGACTGCGACCGAACCGGCCGCGGATTCTCCCGCTGGCTGCGCGCGCTCCCGGTTTTCGGCCGGTAACGTCCGTAAAGCTACTGCCCCAACCGGCGCCGGACTCTGCGCGGTTGCATCGCGAGGGCGATCTCAGCCGGGTGCGCAGCGCCGGTGTCAGGACACCGGGCGCCCCGGCCACTCCTTGCCGGCCCAGGGGTCGTAGTCGGCGATGAGCCCCTCCTGCGGCGGTCGCTCCGCTTCGGGCACGTGCTGCAGGTTCACCCGCACCCTGTACCAGAGCGAGCTCGATCCGCGCATTCCGTCGACGAGCACATCGGCGGGGTGCAGTGCCGGGACGATGTCCGCATGCCGGGTCCTCCACTCGTCCAGCGCCGCGAGCGCCTCGGGCTTGGTCCTGGTGCGGGCCACCTCGATGAGCGGCATCACCGACTGCCGGCGCCCGGAGCCGTCGCCGCCGCGCGGCGCCTTCTCGGCGGGGCCGAGTTCGGTAGCCAAGGCGAGGAGCCCGTCGAGTGTGCCGACCGCGTCGTCGATGCCGGCGTGAGGGTCGCCCATCTCTGCGAACCGCTCGGGCACCGTGCGCACCGTGAACTGTTCCGGCCGGGTGGAGCGGACCTCATCCCATGTGAGCGGCGTCGAGACCCGGGCATCCGGTAGGGCCCTGATGGAGTACGCGGATGCCACCGTGCGGTCCTTTGCGTTCTGGTTGAAGTCGACGAACACGCTCTCGCCGCGCTCCTCCTTCCACCACCGCGCGGTAGCGAGGCCGGGAGCGCGGTTTTCGACCTCCCGGGCGAGGGTTTCGGCGGCGAGCCGCACGTCGCGGTAGGACCAATGCGGCGCGATGCGCACCAGGATGTGGAGTCCGCGCGACCCGCTCGTCTTTGGCCACCCCACGAGCCCAACGTCGTCGAGCACCTCCCGCGCGACATAGGCGACGTCGACGATCTGGGACCAATCGACTCCCGGCATCGGATCGAGGTCCACCCGGAGCTCGTCGGGGTGCTCGAGGTCCTCTGCGCGCACGGGATGCGGGTTGAGGTCGAGGCATCCAAGATTCACGACCCACGCCAAACCTGCAGCATCCCGGATGACGGCCTCCTCAGCCGATGTCCCCGACGCGTAGTGCAGCGTCGTCGTGTCGATGAAGTCGGGGTGGTTTTCGGGCACGCGCTTCTGAAAGAACGGCTCAGCGTCGATGCCCTTCGGGAAGCGCTTGAGCACCATTGGCCGGCCCCCCGCGCCGCGCAGCGCACCGTCCGCGACGGCGAGGTAGTAGAGCACCAGGTCGAGCTTCGTCAGCCCCGGCTCAGGGAACACCACCTTGTCCGGACTCGAGATGCGAACCTCGGTGCCGCCAATGGTGAGGATCTCGGCCGGGGTCTTCGACGGGCTCATGCCGCCACGCTAGCAACGATCGGATGTCGCAGCCAGACCAGCTGCACGGCAAGCGAAAGCAGCAACCGAAACGGGGTAAGCTCCTAGCCCGCGACGAGCCTCCGGGCCGCGGCCGAGTGCTCCGCGATGAGTCCGGCGATGTCCAGTCCGGGAATCTGTCCGTCCACCACGCGCCACTGCCCGGCCACCATCACGCGGTCCGCGCGGTCCGCAGCGCACAGCAGCAGGGCCGCAATGGGGTCGTGGCTGCCGGAGAACTTCAGGGCATCGAGCTTGAAGAGGGCCAGGTCCGCCTGCATCCCCGGAGCCAGCTGGCCGAGATCGGGCCGACCCAGTACAGCTGCAGAGCCGCGGGTTGCCCAGCCCAGTGCCCGCTCAACGGGGACCTGCGCCCCGTAGCGGAGCCGCTGCAGGTACAGCGCCTGCCTCGCCTCGAGGATCATGTTGGACGCATCGTTCGACGCCGATCCGTCCACTCCCAGTCCCACGGGAACGCCCGCCGCCTCGAGTTCCAGGACGCGCGCGGTGCCCGAGGCCAGCCTCATGTTGGACGTGGGGCAATGCGCGACGCCGGTGCCCGCGGCGCCCAGCCGGGCGATCTCGGCATCACTGAAATGGATGCCGTGTCCCAGCCATGTCCGGTCCGTCAGCCACCCCACGCTGTCGAGGTAGTCCACGGAGCGGAGACTGAACATCTCCCGGCAGAAGTCCTCCTCGTCCAGGGTCTCGGCGAGGTGTGTATGCAGCCGGACGTCCAGCCGCTGGGCCATCAGTGCGCTCTCGGCCATGATCTCCTTGGTCACGGAAAACGGCGAACACGGGGCCAGCGCAATCTGGATCACGGCGCCGTCGCCGCGCTGGTGGTACTGCCCGATCAGCCGTTCGCTGTCAGCGAGGATCACCTCCGGTGCCTGCACCGTCGACTGTGGCGGCAGCCCGCCGTCGTTCTGCCCCAAAGTCATGGAGCCGCGCGTCAGAGTGGCGCGCATTCCCAGCCGGCGGACCGCCTGGACTTCGATATCGATGGCATCTTCCATGCCTGCCGGAAACAGGTAATGGTGGTCCGCCGCGGTGGTGCAGCCCGACAGCAGGAGTTCCGCGAGGGCTACCGTGGCGGCCAGCTCGAGGTCTCGCGGCGTGAGGCGGGCCCACACCGGGTAGAGATTCTGCAGCCACGGGAAGAGCGGGGCACTGGCCACGGGACCCCAGGCGCGGGTGAGCGTTTGATAGAAGTGGTGGTGGGTGTTGATCAGGCCCGGCAGCAGCACGTGGCTGCCGGCGTCGAAGGTCTCCGTGCAGGGCGCGGAAGGTTGTTGCCCGGCGGCAAGCACCTCCACGATCCTGCCCCCGGAGACCACAACGCCGCCCGAGGCGTCATAGCTGTTGGCGGTGAATGCTGCGAGCGGATTCCGGATCCACAGCCGGGAATCCGTGGGTGCAGAAGCGCGGGGTGCGGAAGGTGCCTGGGTCATGTGCGGGTTCCTAGTCTGAGCGTGCCGATACGTTCCAGCTCAGTGCGTCCTGTCTGCTGATCCAGGGGCCGGCGCCTGCGGAGCCGGGTCGGCACCAGCGTAAGGGCTGCCCCGGCCGCCGTCAACGGCCGCGGATTGTGACAGTGCGGAAACCTGAATTTCACATCACGAAATTAACTTTCCAGAAACTATGGCGCACGCCACACTCCGGTGCTAATCTCGATCTTGCCAAAGGCGGGCACCCGGAGACCGGGAAGCTATCTACCAGGCGCAACTAAACCTTCAAAGCACATGCTGAAGCCTGGTATCCGTCGCAACTGGTGTTCAATCCCGTCACGGGGTACCGGCTTCCACCCAAAGGGAGCGCATCATGAGTACCACCGTCACGGCCGAACAATTTCTGGCCAGGTCCGTCCAACTTGCAACGTCAAACGTCCTGAACAGCGGAGGGCCGTTCGGCGCGGTCATCGTCACCGCGGACGGCCAGGCGTTCGACGGCGTCAACCGCGTCACTGCCACCAACGATCCCACCGCCCACGCAGAGGTCACGGCAATCCGCCGGGCCTGCAGCGAGCTGGGCACGTTCGACCTCCGCGGAGCCACCCTCTACAGCAGCTGCGAGCCCTGCCCCATGTGCCTGGCTTCGGCCCTCTGGGCACGCATTGACCGGGTGGTGTTTGCCGCAGACCGGCACGACGCCGCGTCCGTGGGATTCGACGACGCCGTCTTCTACGAGTACTTCGACAACGCCGACCGGGATGACCTCATGCCGGTGTCCAAGCTGGGGTTCGCAGACCCGAAGGCGCCCGCGATCCTCGAGCCGTTCACCACCTGGAACACGCTCGATTCCAGGATCGACTACTAGGGCCTGTGGTTCCCATGACACTCCTGGAGCAGACCCCCGACGGACCCGAGACGGCCGCCCCGGCAGTCAAGAAGGCCAAGCAGCCCAAGCAGACCCGCCCGGACACACAAGCCCGGCCGCCGGCGTCAGACGCTTTCCTTGACCGTTTCTTCCACATCACCAAGCGCGGCTCAACCCTCGCGCGTGAACTCCGCGGCGGCCTGGTCACGTTCTTCACCATGGCGTACATCGTGATCCTGAACCCGCTGATCCTCGGCGGATTCAGCGCGGACAATGCCCCCACCGACGTTGCCGGCGGCTGGCTGTCCGCGGCCCAGGTTGGTGCGGTCACGGGCCTCACCGCCGGCGTGATGACCATCCTGTTCGGCCTCATCGCCAACCTGCCTTTCGGACTGGCGGCCGGGCTGGGCATCAACTCCTTCCTCGCCGTTGCCGTCATTCACGAAGTCACCTGGCCCGAGGCCATGGGCCTGGTGGTCATCAACGGCATCCTGATCGTCCTGTTCGGCGTCACCGGGGCACGGACGGCCATCTTCCGGGCCGTCCCCAAGGAACTCAAGGCCGCGATCACCGTGGGGATCGGACTCTTCATCGCGTTCATCGGCTTCGTGGACTCGGGCTTCGTCCGCGCCACCGCCGGCGGGCCGCCAGTCCAGCTCGGTGAGAACGGCTCCATCACGTCCGTCCCCACCCTCGTGTTCATCGTGGGCCTGCTGGCCATGGGCATCCTCGTGGCGAGGAAGGTCCAGGGTGGGCTGCTGATCGGGATCGTGGCCACCACCGTGCTGGCCGCCGTCGTCGAAGCCGTCTTCCACATCGGCCCGGGCACACCGGAGAACCCCGGTGGCTGGCACCTGAACACCCCGGTGCTCTCGGGGCAGCTGGTCTCTGCGCCGGACCTGGGCCTGGTGGGACACTTCGACCTGTTCGGAGCCTTCGGCCGGATCGGCGGGCTCGCCGCCACCATGCTCGTGTTCACCCTGGTCTTCACCAACTTCTTCGACGCCATGGGCACCATGACCGGGCTCGCCAAGAGCGCCGGAGTGGCGCACAAGGACGGCACGTTCCCGCGACTGAAGTCGGCCTTCATCGTGGAAGGCTTCGGGGCAGTGGCGGGAGGCGCCACCTCGGGGTCCTCCAACACGGTGTACATCGACTCCGCGGCGGGCATCGGGGAAGGTGCCCGCACCGGACTGGCCTCGGTGGTCACGGGCGCGCTGTTCCTGGGCTCCATGTTCCTCACGCCACTGACCAGCGTGGTGCCGCTGGAAGTCGCCGCCGCCGCACTCGTGGTGGTCGGCGCCATGATGATGGCCCAGATCCGCGAAATCAAGTTCACCAGGTTCGCGGTGGCACTCCCGGCCTTCCTGACCATCGTCACCATGCCGCTGACCTACTCGATTGCCAACGGGATCGGCGTGGGCTTCGTGTCCTGGGCCGTGATCGGAGCGGCATCCGGCAAGGCGAAGAAGATCCACCCGCTCATGTGGGTGGTGACCGCCGGCTTCCTGGTCTACTTCGCCCGCGGACCTGTCAGCGCACTGCTCGGGGCGTAGCCCGCGGCCTCCCAGACCGGACCGGGACAGGCAGATGGGGCCTGTCCCGGTCCACCAAACTGCAATCAAATCGTCGCCGGCGCCGCAGCCGCGCTTCCCCCGGCCAATGATAGGAACGAGAATATGGACACTATCGCCGCACATGAAAAGGGAGTGCAGCCATGCTGGATCTGATGTCTTCCCTCGCCGGCTGGCACCCCGTGGCCTCCGGACAGCGGTGTGCCGTTGCCACCGTGGTGGGCACGAGCGGCTCGGTGCCGCGGCCCATGGGCACATCCATGATGGTGTCCGCAGCAGGTGACGTCCTTGGCAGCCTTTCGGGCGGCTGCGTCGAGGGGGCCGTTGTCGAGGCGGCGCTGGAGGCAATGCGCGACGGCGGCACCCGGCTGGAGCTTTTCGGCTACAGCGCCGAGGACGCGTTCGCCGTCGGACTCACCTGCGGCGGTGAGCTTCAGGTCCACATCGAGCCGTTCGGGGCGTTTGCCGGACCCTCCATCGGCCAGCTGCTGCGGCGGCTGCCGGAAACCCCGGTGGCACTCATCCGCAGGGTTGACCTGAACGGGAGCGGCGCCGTCGTCATCCCGGACCCTGAGGCATTCAAGGCGGCGCAGTCAGCCGAGCTGGCCGCCCTCCTCGGACTCCGCAGCCCGGCCGGCGAGGCCATGGCGGCGGCCGCAGCACAGCTGGAACCCCTGCTGCGCGGCGGACGTACCGGCCTGGTCAGGCTCGCCCCGGCCGGCGGCTGCGTCGGGCGCGCCGACGTGGTGGAGGAATCCGGCGGGATCCAGCCCGAGCCCGTGACCCTGCTGGTCGAAAGCCGTACGCCGCCTCCGCGCATGCTGGTGTTCGGCGCCAACGACTTCGGCGCGGCGCTGGTGCCGGCGGCCAAGCTCCTCGGTTACAGCGTGACGCTCATTGATGCGCGGCCGGCGTTCGCAGGCCAGGCCCGTTTCGAGACCGCTGATGAGGTGGTCACGGACTGGCCCCACCGGTACCTGGCGGCAGAGGCCGCCGCAACCCGGATCGACGCCCGCACCGCCATCTGCGTCCTCACCCACGATCCCAAGTTCGACATCCCGCTGCTGGAAGCGGCCCTCGGCCTGGACGTGGCCTTCGTCGGGGCCATGGGCTCGCGCCGCAGCCACCGCCAGCGCATCGACGCGCTGCTGGCCGCCGGCGTTCCACCGGAAGGCCTTGCCAGGCTGCATTCGCCCATCGGCCTGGACCTCGGAGCCGTCACGCCGGCCGAGGTGGCCGTGTCCATCACGGCCGAGCTGATCGCCGCCCGGAACGCAGCCGCAGCCTGCGCTCCGCTCAGGGACGGAAGCGGCCCCATCCACCACGCCAACGAAGAAAGCCAGGAGACCCCGTGGACATGAACACCATAGAGGCCGTCCTCCGCACGACGGACCCGGCCGAATGGCGCGACGGCGACGCCTGGCTCGCCGGCGGCACGGTCCTGTTCTCCTACGGCAGCTACGCCTTCGGCCCCGAACCGCTCCGGAGGCTGCTGGACCTCGGCTCGGCCGGCTGGCCCGCCGTCACGGTGACCGGGGACGGGATCGAGCTGGCCGCAACATGCACCGTGGCCGAGCTCTATGCGCTGCCGGAGTCGCCAGTACTGGCGAACCGCGGCCCGGCAACGGACTGGCCCGCCCTGGACCTCGTCCGCCCCTGCTGCGACTCCTTCGTGGCGTCCTTCAAGGTGTGGAACATGTCCACCGTGGGCGGCAACCTGTGCACGTCGCTGCCCGCCGGCCCCATGATCTCGCTGTGCGCCGGGCTTGACGGCACGGTCACCATCCTCGGCCCAGGCTGCTCCAGCAGGGAGCTGCCGGTGGCCGACTTCGTCACCGGCGACGGGCAGAACGCCCTGGCACCCGGCGAGCTCCTCCGCAGCATCCGCCTCCCGGCGTCGGCCCTGTCCTCACGGGCGGCGTTCCGCCGCCTGTCCCTGAGTAACCTGGGGAGGTCCGGGGTCCTGCTGGTCGGGACGCTCGACGGCGGTGGGCAGCTGACGCTGACCGTCACCGCAGCGACCCAGCGCCCGGTGCAGCTGCGGTTCCTCCCGGCGCCGGACGCTTCCGAACTCAGGGAAGCGCTGGACGAAGCCATTCCGGAGGACCTTTACCACGACGATATCCATGGGTTGCCCGCCTGGCGGCGCGACATGACGTACCGGCTGGCCGAAGAGATCCGCGACGAGCTTGCCGCTCCGGAAGGCACACTGCCCCGGGCGGTATCCGGCGATTTCTGGCCGCCGCGGCCGGTTTCTGCCGGCAATGCGTGGATGTCCAGCGGGCAGAAAGGGGCCTGAACATGACGATCGAAATTAACGGAGTGGCCACGGAATCCCAGCCCCGCCCGGGCCAGTGCCTTCGCACCTTCCTGCGAGAACAAGGAAACCTGGGCGTCAAGAAGGGCTGCGACGGCGGCGACTGCGGAGCGTGCACAGTCCATGTGGACGGCATACCCGTGCACAGCTGCATCTACCCGGCCGTGCGCGCCGAAGGCCATGCGGTCACCACCATCGAGGGGCTGGCGACTGCCGGCGGAACGACTGCCGGCGGAACGACTGCCGGCGGAACGTCTGCCGGTGGAACGTCAGCCGGCACCCTTCACCCGATGCAGCAGCAGTTCCTGGACCGGCAGGGTTTCCAGTGCGGATTTTGCACTGCCGGCATGATTATGACGGCTGCAACCTTCGATGACGCGCAGCGGGGCAACCTGCCGCGGAACCTCAAGGGGAACCTGTGCCGCTGTACCGGTTACCGGGCCATCGGCGACGCCGTCTGCGGCCACGAGGGGCATCCGGATCCGGAGGGTCCGGGCTCGGGCATCGCCGGTGAAGGCCAGCCGGAGCCCCGGCCCGGGCAGTTGGGCGATGACGTACCGGCCCCCGCCAGCCGCGCGGTAGTCACAGGGCAGGCCCGCTACACGCTGGACGTCCCGGC
Organism: Arthrobacter sp. Bi83; assembly: GCF_918698095.1. Taxonomy (GTDB): domain Bacteria; phylum Actinomycetota; class Actinomycetes; order Actinomycetales; family Micrococcaceae; genus Arthrobacter. Next base: position 6,007 of record NZ_CAKKLY010000072.1, on the reverse strand, counting down.
CGGGGAACTGCCCGGACTCCTGCACCTGAAGCTGCTGCGCTCGCCGCACGCGCACGCCCGGGTGCTCTCGGTCGACAAAAGCGCCGCCCTGGAAATTCCCGGAGTGGTGGCCGTCCTCACGTCTGCGGACGCGCCGGCCCAGCTGTTCTCCACGGCCCAGCACGAGCTCTACACCGACGACCCCGATGACACCCGGCTGCTGGACGACGTGGTGCGGTTCCGCGGCCAGCGGGTTGCCGCCGTCGTGGCCGAATCGGTGAGGGCAGCGGAAGCGGGAGTGCGCGCGCTGGACGTGAAGTACCAGCCCCTGCCCGCAGTGTTCACGCCCCAGGAAGCCATTCTGCCCGGGGCGCCGGCCATCCACGGCGACAAGGACGGCGCCACGGCACGGATTGCGCGGCCGGAGCAGAACATCGTGGCCGAACTGCACTCCGAACTCGGCAGCGTGGAGGACGGTTTCGCGGCGTCCGACTTCATCCACGAGCAGACGTACCGGACCCAGCGGGTTCAGCACGTGGCCCTTGAAACACACTCCTCCATCGCCTCGGTTGACGACGCCGGCCGGCTGCACATCCGCACGTCCAGCCAGGTCCCGTTCCTGGTCAGGCGCACGCTTTGCCGCCTGTTCGGGCTGCCGGAGGAACGCATCCACGTGGTGTCCGGCAGGGTGGGCGGCGGATTCGGCGGCAAGCAGGAAGTCCTCACCGAGGACATCGTGGCGCTCGCGGCCCTGAAACTGAAGCGGCCGGTGCAGCTGGAGTTCACCCGGACCGAGCAGTTCACGGCCAGCACCACCAGGCACCCGTTCACCGTCAAACTCAAAGCCGGTGCCAGCAGCGACGGCTGGCTCACGGCGCTGCAGCTTGAGGTCCTCACGAACACCGGCGCCTACGGAAACCACGCGCCGGGCGTCATGTTCCACGGGTGCGGCGAGTCCCTGGGCGTCTACAAGTGCGCCAACAAGAAGGTGGATGCGCAGGCGGCGTACACCAACACCGTTCCCTCCGGCGCCTTCCGGGGGTACGGGCTGAGCCAGATGATCTTTGCGATCGAGTCCGGGATTGACGAGCTGGCCACCGGAATCGGCATGGATCCCCTGGAATTCCGCCGCCGCAACATGGTCCGGGAGGGCGACGACATGCTCTCCACCCACGCCGAACCGGAGGAGGACGTCCACTACGGCAGCTACGGGCTGGACCAGTGCACGCGGCTGGTCCGGGACGCCCTGGACCGGGGCCGCGAACGGTACCGGGCCGCAGGGCTCGATGACCTGGGGCCGGACTGGGTCACCGGCGAAGGAACGGCGCTGTCCATGATCGACACCGTTCCGCCGCGCGGACACTTTGCCCATGCGAAGCTCCGGCTCCTTCCCGACGGAACGTACGCGGCCGACGTCGGGACCGCCGAATTCGGCAACGGCACCACTACCGTCCACGCCCAGCTCGCGGCCACCGCCCTGTCCACCACGGCGGCGCGCGTCGCCGTCCGGCAGTCGGACACAGACCTGATCGAGCACGATACCGGCGCCTTCGGCTCGGCCGGCACCGTGGTGGCAGGCAAGGCGACGCTGGCCGCGGCCGAGGAGCTGGCCGTTCGGATCCGGGCCTTCGCCGCCGGTATGCACCAGATCCAGTCATCGGGCTGTGTACTCGACGGCGATGCCGTGGTCTGCGAGGGGACCAGGGTGCCGCTGACGGAACTCGCCCGCGAAGCCGCGGAGGCCGGCGTCGAAATTGCCGCGGAGGGGCGCTGGGGCGGCACTCCCCGGTCGGTCGCGTTCAACGTCCACGGATTCCGTGTGGCAGTAAATAAGGGGACGGGGGAGCTGCGGATCCTGCAGAGCGTCCAGGCGGCGGACGCCGGCGTGGTGGTAAACCCCCGGCAGTGCCGCGGCCAGATCGAGGGCGGGATCGCGCAGGCGCTGGGCGCCGCGCTGTATGAGGAGGTCCGGGTGGACGACGGCGGCCGGGTTACCACGGACATCCTCCGGCAGTACCACATCCCGTCCTTCGCGGACGTGCCGCGCAGCGAGGTGTACTTTGCCGAGACCAACGACAAACTGGGCCCGCTCGGGGCGAAGTCGATGAGTGAAAGCCCGTTCAATCCGGTGGCGCCGGCCCTGGCCAATGCCGTCCGCCACGCCACGGGCCTCCGGTTTGCCGAACTCCCGATTGCCCGGGACAAGATCTACCTGGGCCTGAAGGAAGCCGGCCTCGTCACGTCCTCCAAAAGCAACGCGGGGTCACTTAGCGCCCAATGAGCCCCGCCGAAGGGGCGCTAAATGACCCCGCGTTGGGTTCCCGTCATATAGTCGGGGGATGGAACAGCGCACTTTAGGCAAAACCGGACGGAACGTCTCCGTCGTCGGACTCGGCACGTGGCAGCTCGGCGCGGACTGGGGCAACGTGGATCCGGCCCAGGCACAGGCAGTGCTGGCCGCCTCGGCGGAGGCGGGCGTGACGTTCTTCGACACGGCGGACGTCTACGGTGACGGCCGCAGCGAGCAGGCCATCGGCGCTTTCCTGGCGGACAACCAGGGGTTGGACATTACCGTGGCCACGAAGATGGGCCGCCGGGTGGAGCAGCGTCCGGAGAACTACAATCTCGCCAACTTCCGCGAGTGGGTGGACCGCTCACGCCGCAACCTGCGGACCGACTCCCTTGATCTCGTCCAGCTGCACTGCCCGCCCACCGCTGTCTACAGCAACGCCGAGGTCTACGACGCCCTGGATACCCTCGTCTCAGAGGGCGCCATCCGGAACTACGGCGTCAGCGTGGAGCGCACGGACGAAGCCCTCGAAGCGCTGCGTCACGACGGCACCGCGTCCGTCCAGATCATCCTCAACGCCTTCCGGCTTAAGCCCCTGGACGAGGTGCTCCCCGCAGCAAAGAAGGCCGGTGTCGGGATCATCGCGCGTGTGCCGCTGGCTTCCGGGTTGCTCTCCGGAAAGTACACCAAGGACACTTCCTTCGCCGAGAATGACCACCGAAACTACAACCGCGGCGGCGACGCGTTCGACGTCGGCGAGACTTTCTCGGGCGTCGATTTCGAGCTGGGGCTCAAGGCCGTGGCCGAGTTCGAGAACCTGGTGCCGGAGGGTGCAAGCACCGCGCAGGCGGCCATCGCGTGGATCGCTGCACAGGACGGCGTCACGTCGGTTATTCCGGGGGCGCGAAATGTGGAGCAGGCCCGCTCCAATGCCGGAGCGGCCGGGATTTCGGTGAACGAGGAATTCAACGAGGGCGTCCGCTGGATCTACGACCACTACTTCCGCGAGTCGATCCACCCGCGCTGGTAGTTCGCGCCGGACCGGCAGCAACCGAAACATGTGGCCGCCGTCGGGAAGCAAAGTGCTGAATGACCACATGCATCCGCGCCTTCATTGACAGTTTGGCTGCCGTGGAAACCGGTCCGGGGAGCCATAACTTTTTCGATCATGCGATCCCCGAAAACTCTCGGCGCCGGCAAAACCTGGAGATCTTCTTGCAGGAGATGCGGGATCGCAGCCCGCAGGTTCTGCTGGTGGGAGAAGCCCCTGGTTTCAGGGGCATGAAGGTCACCGGGATTCCCTTTACCAACCGCACTATCCTCGAGGGTCCGGCGAACGCTTTCGGGCTGTTCGGGCCGGGGAAAGGATACGCGTTGCCCGGGGATTCCGGAGGCGTAGCAGCCGAACCAACGGCCACTGTGCTGTGGGCGGTGTTGGCCGAGCTGGATTTCCTGCCCCTGCTGTGGAGCGCCTACCCCTTTCATCCGCATGCGCCGGGACGGCCGTTGTCCAACCGCACGCCCACGCTCACTGAAACTGCCATCGGGACTCCGTTTTGGCAAGCGTTGACCGAGCTGTTTCCCATCCAGTCGGTGGTGGCGGTGGGCAACGTGGCTCACCGCAGCCTTCAACGAAGCGGCCTGCGGGTGCCGAAAATCAGGCATCCCGCGCGCGGAGGGCGGGCCGGTTTCAAGCTGGGCCTGAAAGAGCTTCTGGCGCACGGCGTTATTCACTAGCTCAGTCGAGAAGATGCAGCTGGTCCGGAGTGTCGATGTCTTCGCCTGCGGATCGCTTGCCTCCCGTCCCGGTGGTGCAGTCCACCAGGTCAATGACATCGGGGCGGGCCTGGAGGAAATGCCGCGCGCCGGCGTCGCCGGTGGCCGACTCCGCTGCCGCGGCGCGCAGCGAGGCGTCGAGCAGCAACGGGTGACCGCGCCGGAGTTCGCCCGCAGCATCGGGGTAGGCGGCGGCCGTCACGTGCCCCGGCCGGTGGGCCGACAGCAGGCGCGCCACGGTTTCCGGGGTCAGCCCGGGCTGGTCAACGAGGGCTACCAGCACATGATCCTCATCGCGGGCGAAGGAGAGACCCAGTCTGAACGAACTGCCCATGCCGGTCGACCAGTCAGCGTTCTCCACCACGGCGTGCCGGGAGAGGTCCGTGTTCTCGCGCACCGACTCGGCCCCGGCGCCGAGCACAACCACCACCTCGCGGCAGCCGCCGTCGAGCAGGACGTCGGCCAGCACCTCAACGAGGGTGCGGCCCCGGAACGGCAGAAGCGCCTTAGGGCCGAGGCCCAAGCGGGTGCCGGCCCCCGCGGCAAGGAGGACCGCGGTGGTGGCCGTGCGCGGGAAGTCTTCCATGTGCTTCACCTTAGGACACTGATTTGCTGGACGGCATCCCGTTACGAGGAGAAAACTACCGATTAGTAGGGGTAGTTAACCCAGTGAATGGCCGCTAACCTCGTAGATGTCGTGTTGGCAATTGGGGGTCACAGACGGCTGCAACGGCGCAGCCCAGAAGGAGCGTAGATGGCAGGCACATTCGAAATAGTGACCGCGGACCAGGGTTCATTCCGGTTCCGGCTGACGGCCGAGGATGGCACCGTAGTTGCGGTCTCACCCAGTTTTCCGAACATCAAGGCAGTGGTCGCAGGTATCACTGCAGTGCGGGAGAACGCCGCGACCGGGTTCATCGTGGACCGGCGCCCGTCCCTGACCTCAACATAATTCGGAGCATGCTTTCGAGAAACGACCGACGGCGGTCCCACCAGGAGGTGGGGCCGCCGTCGGTCTGATTGCAGAGCGGGAACTCCGCCGGGTGAGCCTGTTGAATCCGGCTTTGACAGGCTCAACCAGCAACAGTCAGGCGTCCCCGCCGGCTCCTCCCGTGGTGCCGGCGTTGACGTCGAGCAGCTTGTAGCGATCCATCGCGTAGGCCGGGACCCCGCCGTCCACCTCGCCCCGGGAAGAGAGCAGCTGCAGCGTCTTCACCACGATGGAGTGGGTGTCGTTCTTGAAGAAGCGGCGTGCTGCGGCGCGCGTGTCGGAGAAGCCGAAACCGTCGGCGCCGAGCGAAGCGAACTGGTGGGGCAGGAACTGGCGGATCTGGTCCGGAACGGCCTTCATGTAGTCCGACACCGCGACAACAGGACCGGCCGCGCCGGCGAGCTGCTGTGCCACAAACGGGATCCGGGCCGGTTCGCCCGGATTCAGGAACGCTTCCTCCTCGGCGGCGATGCCGTCGCGGCGCAGTTCGTTCCAGGACGTGACCGACCAGACGTCCGCGGAGACGCCCCAGTCCTCGGCCAGGATCCGCTGGGCTTCCAGCGCCCACGGAACGGAAACGCCGGAGGCCAGGATCTGGCTCTTGGGACCTTCAGTGCCCGACGCCGACACCCGGTAGATGCCTTTCAGCACACCGTTGACGTCGAGGTTCTCGGGTTCGCTTGGCTGGGTGATGGGCTCGTTGTAGACGGTGATGTAGTACATCAGGTTGCGGTCGGCGGCCGAACCCGCCGGACCGTTGTCGGGATGCTCGCCGTACATGCGTTCGATGCCGTCGCGGACGATGTGGCCCATTTCGTAGCCGTAGGCGGGGTCGTAGGTGACCACGGCGGGGTTGGTGGAGGCGAGCAGCGGGGAGTGGCCGTCGGCGTGCTGCAGGCCTTCGCCGGTGAGGGTGGTCCGTCCTGCGGTGGCGCCGATGATGAAGCCGCGGGTCATCTGGTCCGCGGGGG
>NZ_CAKKLY010000071.1 GCF_918698095.1 Arthrobacter sp. Bi83 | reverse complement strand
TGATGGATTCGCCCTTGCTCTTGACGAACGAGTTGATGGCCGGGTTCGGGCCGATGTAGGTCGCGTCGATGGCCCCGGCGTTGAGCGCCTCGATGGCCGCCGGGCCGGCGTTGAACACCTGCGTGGACAGTTTGGTGCTGCCCAGGTTGTCCTTGATAAAGCCCTGATTGACGCCCACCAGGGCCGCGGCGTGCGTGACATTGCCGAAGTAACCCAGCTTCAGTTCCGTAGCGGGACTGGTGGTGACAGCGGTGTTTGCGGCTGCGGTGTCAGTGTTGCGGATCGAGCTGGCGGCCACTGCGGCGCCTGCGCCGAGGACGGCCAGCAGGCCAACGGCGATGCCTATTTTGAGCCGGCGGGGGCGATTGGGGCGGGTCTCTCCCGCGGCGATCCGGGTGGACCCCGGATTGTCCTTTGACGTCGACATGGTGTTCCTTCGGGGGTTTGTTGGGGGGTGTTGGACTGAGATTACGTAGAGCCTCAACCCGCCCACAATGGCCGCCGTAGCAGGGATTCACCGGAGGTCGCGGACGTTCACGGGAGGTCGTAAACCGTTAAAAATCCTCCGGCGCAGACCTCAGCGTCTCCAGGACCGCAGGCAGGAGGCGCTGGTTCCGTCCCCATACCGGATCGAGCAGTTCGACGTACCAGGAATCCGCCAGGACGAGGGCGAGCGTTTCGTTGCTCTCCTCCGCCCAGTCCCGGATCTGCTCCGCCTCGATGGGGCTCTCGCTGGTCCCCAGGACGGTGGCTACGTCCTCGCCGTCGAGCGTCACGGGAATGGACGCGCGGCTCATCTCGCCCGGGGCATGGGCGATGGCAACAAATTCCGTTTGCGTGGAAAGCTGCAGGAGGCGCCGTGCCGACTCCGTGGAGCAGAAACCCGTGACGTACTCCCGCTGCGCATGGCTGGCGTCCGCGGCAAGTCCCGGCTGGGACTCCTTCGTGAAGAGCCCGCTGCGGTTGATCTTGGCCAGTTGCCCGGCGATGGGCCGCGTTTCGTCATCAAAGTCCGGGGCAAGCGTTCCCGCCTGGTATTCGCTCTTGCCTTCCAGCCATCGTGCGGTCAGCTCCCCGGCGGCGGCCAGCGTGGTTGCCTGCCGCCACACTTCCCTGTCCACCAGGAGCCGGCCGTAACTGTCCCGTTCGTCCGTGAAGTGATTGTTCATAGTTCGAGACTAGACGCGGTTGCTGCCGGCCGGACAGGGGATATGACGCCTGCAGACGCAGGATTAACCGCCGTTACTCCGTGTCTCCCTTGGTTTCAGAACCTTTTGACCCGGCTATTTCGCTGCCGGATAGTTGCTGCGACAACCATTGCATCCGACACTTCCAAGGGGAAAATCATGGCCCGTTTCATTCTCAAGCCCGGCGTTGGCGTCGCCTTGGCAGCCACCACTCTGCTGGGACTTTCCGCCTGCTCCGACCCCGGTGCCGCGGCGGCCGGGAATGCCGGAACGGCCACGGCGGCTTCGTCGTCAGCCGCCAAGACCTTCAACCTTTCCCCGCAGCAGGACCGCGTCCCCGTCACCGTTGACCCGGCGGCCGCCGCCCTTGTTCCGGAGGCCATCAAGAAAGACGGAAAGCTGACGGTGGCGGTCAGCCCGTTCGCACCGCCCCTGGCGGTGTACGCCACCGACAACAAGACGCCGGTGGGCAACGAGGTGGACATCGCCGTCGCGCTGGCACAGACCCTGGGGCTGGAAGCGGACATTGTTCCCACGGCCTGGGCGGACTGGCCGCTCGGCGTTGAGTCGGGCAAGTACGAGGCCGTGCTGTCCAACGTAACCGTCACCGAGGAACGAAAGCTCAAATACGACTTCGCGAGCTACCGGGACGACAAGCTGGGGTTCTACGCCAAGAGCGACAGCGGCGTGACCAAAGTTGAATCCGCCGCGGACGTGGCCGGGAAGCGCGTCATCGTGGGCTCGGGCACCAACCAGGAGTCCATCCTGCTGCGCTGGGACGAGGAGAACAAGGCGAAGGGGCTCAAGCCGGTCGAATTCCAGTACTACGACGACGACTCCGCCTCGAACCTGGCCCTGCAGTCCGGCCGGGCGGACCTGACGTTCGGGCCGAATGCCACCGCAGCGTACAAGGCGGCCAGCGATGCCAAGACGAAGCTGGTGGGCCTGGTGGACGGCGGCTGGCCGCTGAAGGCCAGCATTGCCGCCACCACCAAGAAGGGCAACGGCTTCGCGGCCGCCGCCCAGGCCGGACTGAACCACCTGATCCAGGACGGCAGCTACGCCAAGATCCTGGACCGTTGGGGCCTCTCCGCCGAAGCCGTGCAGAAGTCAGAACTGAACCCGGCCGGCTTGCCCAAGAAGTAGCCTCACCTTTCATCGGTTGCTCCGTAACTGCCCTTATCCCGCGCCAAAACGGCAGTTACGGAGCAGTCGACGGGGTGCCCATCGGCTGCTCCGTCACCGCCTTTTTGTTGGGCAAAAGCGACAGTAGCGGAGCAACCGTTGAGCATCAGAGCATCTGCTCCCAGACCGTCAGCTGGAGCCGGATGGTGCCGGCTGAGGTGTCGGTTTGTTTGCCGCCTGCCGTCGTCCAGCCCGCGGCCCGGCCTCCGGCCTGCACGTCGTTCCCGGTGGCGTCCGGCCCGGTGCTGCGCACGTTCTTACACCTCCTGCGCGACGCCGGCGTCCTGGCGGACCGGGGATGCCAGCCCCAGGTTCTCCCGCAGGGTGCTTCCGGCGTACTCGGTGGGGTAGACGCCCCGTTCCTGCAGCGCAGGGACGAGGTGGTTGACGATGTCGTCCAGGCCCGTGGGGATCAGCCACGGTGAGATGTTGAACCCGTCCACGGCGCCCGTGCGTGCGTAGTCGACCAGCCGGTCAGCCACCTCCGTGTAGGAGCCGGTGAAGGTGGCGTCAACCCGGCTGGTTTTCGCGGAGACGAATTGCCTGATGGTGAGTCCCTTTTCCTTCGCCTCCGCCCGCCACTGGTCCGCCAGATGCCGTGCCTTGGCGCCGTGGAAGCCGCTGCCGCGGGTCTCGGACGTCTCCTCCACCACCGGATCGATCTCCGGCAGGGGGCCGTCCGGATCAAACTCCTGAAGTTCCCGCCCCCAGAACTGTTCAAGGTAGGCGATGGCCTGTTGCGGGCCGATCTGCAGGTTACGCACCCATTCCTTCTTCTCCCGGGCCTCCTGCGGCGTGGGTGCGAGGATGAATTCGCTGGCCGGCATGATCTTGACGTCGTTGGCGCCGCGGCCCGCCTTGAGTGTGCGTTCCACGATGTCGCGGCGGAAGTTGAGGGCGTCGTCAAACTTGGGGTGGGCAGAGAAGATGACGTCTGCCTGCCGCGCCGCGAAGTCGCGCCCGTCCGGCGAATCGCCTGCCTGGAACAGCACCGGCCTGTACTGGGCGCTCCGCGGCAGCTTGGGCCGGTAGTCCACAGAGTAGTGCTGGCCTTCATGGTGCACGGGCCGGGCAGAACCGGGAGAAGACCAGGATTCAGCGGCGGGGGAGGCGGCCACGGCACCCTCCTCCCAGGAGTCCCAGATCCTCTTGGCCGTTTCCACGAACGCCTCGGCGTGGACGTAGCGGTCCGCGTGGTCCAGGTAGCCGCCGCGGCGGAAGTTGGCCCCGGTCCAGGCGTTGTCCGTGGTGACGACGTTCCAGGCCGCGCGTCCGCCGGAGATCAGGTCCAGGGTGGACAGCCGGTGGGCGAGGTCCGCGGGATCGTTGTACGTGGTGTTCTGGGTGGCTACGAGTCCGATGTGCGAGGTCACCGAGGCGAGGGCCGCGAGCATGGTCTGGGCGTCGGGCCGGCCTGCCACGTCCAGTGCGTGCGGGCGGCCGAGGTGCTCGCGCAGCCGCAGCCCCTCGCCCAGGAAAAAGGCGGCGAACAGGCCGCGCTCGGCGGTCTGGGCAATGCGGCGGAACGATTCGAAGTCCGTCTGCGATCCTGATTGCGGCGACTTCCAGATGGTCCCGGAGTTCACGCCCTGGAAGAAGATGCCGAGCTGCAGCTGGCCGGACGGCACAAAGCCGCTGCCGATGGATGTGTCAGTCATTGTTCTCTCCCTGGTGTGCGGTGGAGCTTGCGGCCGGGCCTGCGAGGACGGAATCTGCGCCATGGCGCGCGGTGGCGTAGCGGCTGGCAGGGCGTTGCAGACCGAGCAACTGGCGGAACGTGGTGTCCGGCTGCACCGGCGCCAGCACGCCGCGGCGCCGCAGCGAGGGAAGGACCAGCTGTGCCAGTTCCTCGAGGTCCACGTCAAGGACCGCCGGGTGCAGGCGCACGCCGTCGGCCGTTTCCAAAAGCGTGGTCAGCAGCTCGATCAGCTCCGGCGCGGTGCCGACGAACCGGGCCCGGGTGCTCTCCCATGGGGTGTGCGCGTTTAGCTCCGCGAGCCGCCCTTCCGCGGCCTGGCCGCGGGCATCGAGGACGACGTCGAGCTCGGCAATCACGGCAGGGGCGCCACCCGCTGTGGCGGCCAAAGCGCTGCGGGCTTCGGCCACCTCGGCAGCCAGCAGGTCAGGCGTGGGCGCCGAAACAAGCAGGGCATCCGTTGCCCCGGCGGACGGCCGGCCCGAAGCCAGCAGGCCTGCCGGCACCACCACTGGCAGTTGCCCCTGGAGCGGCCGGGGAATGATCGAGGGACCCTTGACGGAGTACGTTGCACCCACGGCGTCGGCCCCGCTTTCAAAGCCGCCCCCGCCTTCGAAATCGACATAGTGCAGCTTGTCGACGTCCAGGTACCGTCCCGTGGCGACGTCGCGGATCACCGCGTCGTCCTCCCAGGAGTCCCAGAGCCGGCGGCTGACCTCGATGGAGTCCGCGGCCTCCCGCCCCAGTCCGGCGCCGCTGACGGTCTGGCGCCCGACGGCGGCGGCGTCTGCCGCGCTGTCCGACGCGGCAACCAGCCAGCCGGCACGCCCGCCCGACACGTAATCGAGGCTTGCCAGCTGCGTGGAGACGTGGAAAGGCTCGGTGTAGACGGTGTCCACCTCCGGCACCACAATGATGGAGCTTGTCACCGGTCCGGCAAAGGCCGCGCGCTGGAGGGCGTTCAGCTGGCCGGTGATTCCGGTGCCGCCGGGCACAGCGCCATCCGCGAAGGTCGCCACATGGAAGCCGGCGGATTCAGCGGCCAGCACCGTGGCCCGGATCCGGGTTCCGTCCAGCAGTTCAGCTGGAGTGTGCCGCGCCTTGCGCCAGGCGGCGGGGTGGGCGCCGTCGCCGTCGAGCTCCAGGGCAAGAAAACCCGGCCGGGCCGGAATCGGGGGAGTGCTCACTGCTGTTCCTGCCTTTCGTAGGGGGTCTGCTCTCCGGCCTCGATGGCCACGGGCAGCCGGTTTTCGGCTGGCGGCAGCGGGCAGGTGGCGAGGTCTGTGTAGGCGCAGGGCAGGTTCACGGCGCGGTTGAAGCCGCGGTACTGGTTGAGCAGCGGGTTCTCCGGGTGCCGGGGCCGGACGATGTACTCACCGCCGCGCTTGGCCAGTTCGACGACGGCGTCCCCCGCCGTGAGGTTGAGTCCGTCCCGTTCCGCGATCGGACCGAACACGACGGTGACGCTGCCGCCGTCGTCCTCCATGTCGAGATCCGGTCTCGACAAGCTCGACCAGCCGTTCGTTTCAGTGTGCGTAGACGTGGGCATGGTCGCTCCTGTGGTCGTCGTGGTCGGCGCTGACTGCTGAGGCTGCGTCCGGCTCGGTGGCTCCCGCGGACTTGGGACGGCCACCGAACGGATCGGCTGGTTCCCACAAACTCGTGGGAGCTGCGGCCCGGACGGCAGGAATGACCTCGAGCGCAAACCGCTCGAGGATCTCCAGCTGCTGCCCGAACGGAAGGGTGGTTGGCAGGGAGATGGACTGCAGGTCGTGACCGTAAAGCCCGTGGTAGCTGAGGATCTTGTCGATCACCTGCTCCGGGCTGCCCACGAGGGCAGGGCCCTCCGCCACAGCGTGGTCAATGTCCCGGAACGGCGAGTTGTTGCCCGGGACGTTGCGGTTGGCGGTCAGCGCCTCATACACCGGGCCGAACTGGCGCTTGGCTTCCTGCGTGGTGTCCGCAAGGAAGACGCCGCCCGCGCCGCTGCCGGAGCCGAGGTACTGGTGCCGGGGGTCGTGGCCGTGGAACTCGTATTCCTCGCGGTAGTGGTCGATGAGCACCTTGTAGTTCTCACGCGGCTGGATGGCGTTCGCGGTGAACAGCGGATCCCCCCATTGGGCCGCCAGCCCGGCCGAGGTCAGCGTGGTGGCGGAGCCGTGCCACACCCGGGGCGCGCCGGCAAACGGGCGCGGCGTGGTGGTGGTTTCGGCCAACGGGGCGCGGAAGCGGCCGGACCACGTGACGCCCTCCTCGCGCCAGAGCCGACGCAGCAGCGAGTACTTCTCGGCCAGCAGGTCCCACTGGTCGGCCAGATCCAGGCCGAACAACGGGTACTGCAGCACCTCGTTGCCTTTGCCGATCACCAGCTCAAGCCGTCCCCGGCTCAGCTGGTCGATCGTGTCGTAGTCCTCGGCCACACGCACGGGGTCGAGCACGGACAGGACCGTCACCCCGCTCTGCAGCCTAATCCTGCGGGTGACGGCGGCGATGGCAGCCAGCACCGTGGTGGGGGAAGACGAGATGAACTCTCCGGCGTGCCGTTCGCCCACCGAGAAGCTGTCATACCCGAGTTCCTCAGCGCGCCGGGCCGTCTGCACCACCTGGTTCAGCCGGTCCGCCGTCGAGACGATCCCTCCGGTGAGCGGGTTTTTCAGGTGGGGGATGATGTCGAGGACCTGGAACTTCATGCCGCGGCCTTGAACGTTGCCTCGGTGACGGTCTTGGACTCCGGCAGGGCCTCCTCGGACAGGCCCCAGCGGTCCAGCACCTTGGCGTAGGAACCGTCCTTGATGGCCGAGTTCAGCGCCGCCGTGATGGCCGGGGCCAGGCCGTTGCCTTTCAGCGTGGTGGCCGCCACGAGGGTCTCGGAGGGCCAGCCGGCGTTGACCTTGCCCACGATCTTCAGGTCGTCACGGGTGTTTTCCCGGTACACCGTGGACGGGTACGGCGCGATGTTCAGGTCGGTCCGGCCGGAGGACAACGCGAGGATGGTGTCAGCGTCCGAGGAGTAGTACTGCAGGGTGGCCGGCGCCTTGCCTTTGTCTTCGAGCTCCTTGTTCCAGGCCAGCAGGATCTTTTCCTGGTTCGTGCCGGAGCCCACGGAAACCTTCAGGCCGGAGATGTCGTCCGCGCCCTTGATGTCGTAGGAGGAGGTCTTCTTGGCCTCGAACCCCATGTACGCGGCCCGGTAGCTGGCGAAGTCGAACAGCTTCACCCGGTCCTTGTTGATGCCCACGTTGGAGAACACCGCCTCGAAGTCGCCGGACTGGGTCTTGAGCGGCCAGTTTTCCCAGGACGTCACCTGGATGTCGAGGTCCAGGCCCAGCTTGTCCGCCACCAGCTGCGCGATATCCAGCTCCGAGCCGATCGGCGTTTTGTCGTCCGTGGCGTGGAAGGACAGCGGAATGGAGCCGGCCGTGGTGGCCACGGTCAGCTTGCCGTCCTTGCCGATCAGCGCGGGAACCTTCGCGGCCAGCTCGTCGATCTTTTTCGCCCTGATCCGCTGCTGGTCCGGAGAGGTGTTGTAGACCACCCCGTTGCGTGCCGCCGTCGTCGCCGGGTTCTGGCCCGAAGCGCCGGCACCGGCGGCTGCCGCCCCCGGATCGGAGCAGCCGGACACCGCAGCGGCGCCGATGAGCGCCGCGGCACTGAGAAGCACGACGGCGGGACGCACCGGAAGAGCGCGGGTTCGGGCTCCGGCGCGTTGCTTGGCTGCGGACTGGCGGGGAAAGAGTCCCATGGGAGTTCCTTAGATGTTGAAAGCGGGTTCGATGACCTTGGAGAAGAAGCTCCGGGTCCGTTCTTCCTGCGGGTTGGTGAAGATGTCCTTGGGGGCGCCCTGTTCCACGATCTGGCCTTGGTCCATGAACACCACGGTGTCGGCGACGTCGCGGGCGAAGCCCATCTCGTGCGTGACGATGATCAGGGTGGTCCCGGACTTGGCGAGTTCGCGGATCACGTCGAGGACCTCGTTGACCAGTTCCGGGTCGAGGGCGGACGTGGGCTCGTCGAAGAGCAGGATCTTGGGATCCAGCGCGAGCGCCCGGGCAATGGCCACCCGCTGCTGCTGGCCGCCGGAGAGCTGCCGCGGATAGGCCCCGGCACGGTCCTTGAGCCCCACCCGGTCCAGCAGTTCGAGGCCGCGCTCGCGGGCTTCCGCCTTGGACCGGCCCTGGGCCACCACTGGGGCCTCGGCCACGTTTTCCAGGGCGGTCAGGTGCGGGAACAGGTTGAAGTTCTGGAACACCATGCCGATTTCGGTGCGCTGCTTCAGGATGTCCTTTTCGCGGAGTTCGTGGAGCCTGTTCCCGCGGACCCGGTAGCCCACCAGTTCGCCGTCGATCGCAATGAACCCGCCGTCCACCTTTTCCAGGTGGTTGATGGTCCGCAGCAGGGTGGATTTGCCCGAGCCGGAGGGTCCCACGATCACCGCCACGCCGCCGGGCTCAACGGTCAGGGAGATTCCCTTCAGCACTTCGGTGGCACCGAAGGCCTTGCGGACTTTCGTGATCTCCACGAGCCCGCGGGTGGTTTCGGGTGCAGCGGTGGCGGTGCTCATCGGAGGCTCCTTACGGGGGCATGGGTGGCGAAGAATTTCCGTGCCTTCTGCAGCGGGGTGAGCGGCAGGGTGCGCACCGCGCCCTTGGAGTAGTGCCGCTCGATGTAGTACTGGAAAACACTGAGCACCGAGGTGATCACCACGTACCAGAGGGTGGCCACCAAGAGCAGCGGCAGGACCTGCTGCGTGCGGTTGTAGATCACCTGGACCGTGTAGAACAGCTCCGAATAGGCCAGGACGTACACGATGGAGGTGCCCTTGACCAGGCCGATGATCTCGTTGAAGGCAGTGGGAAGGATGGCGCGCATCGCCTGCGGCAGCACGATCCGGGTGGACCGGCGCCAGGCCGGAATGCCCAGCGCGGCTGCCGCTTCGAGCTGCCCCTGATCCACGGACAGGATGCCGCCGCGGATGATTTCCGCTGAGTAGGCTGCCTGGTTCAGGGTCAGACCGAGCACTGCTGCCGCAAACTGGCTGATCAGTGTGGTGGTCTGGACCTCGAAGAAGCGGATGTCCGTGAACGGGATGCCCAGGCTGATCTTCTCGTAGAGATACCCCAGGTTGTACCAAAGCAGCATCTGGACCAGGAGCGGGGTGGACCGGAAGATCCACGAGAACGTCCAGGACACGGACAACAGCAGCGGGGAGGCGGAGAGCCGCATGAGGGCCAGGATGAAGCCCAGGACAAACCCGAGCACGCCGGAGATTGCGGTGAGCTTGAGCGTCTCCAGGAGGCCCTTCACCACGGACTGGGCGGTGAACCACTGCCCCACCACGTCCCACTCCCAGCGCGGGTTAGTCGCCAGGGACCAGGCCACCGCCGCAAGGCCCAGTGCGACGACGGCCGTCCCCACCCAGCGCCACGGCCGGGGCGCCGAGACGAGGGAGTAGTCGGCGTAGTCGGTGGCGGGTTTCCGTGGGCCGGGTTTCGTTGGTCCGGGAACCCTTCCGGCCGTGCCGGCGGCGGCCTCCGCGGTTCCGGGTGCGGCGGACGCCGGCTCCGGTGCGGACTGCGACACCTTGGTTGCTGCTGAACTCATGCGCCACCTCGCTTCTTCCAGTTGGTGTTTTCGGGGGTCGGTTGGCTGCCAATCTAGGTCCGCCGGGAACCTCCGGCAAAGCGCCTGGTTGCATTCGTTCATCCGGCTTAGCGGGGCGTCATGAGACGAATTCTTGCGCTGATTTACGCGCCGTTACGCGGGGTGAACAGCCGTTACCCGCCCCTCGACCCGGGCCGGTTTTGCACCCTAGCCTGAGGCTCCCAAGCCGTCCCGATCAGGAGTGCCGATGCCAGCGCAGAACCCTTCCGTCGTCTTCCTCGGCGGCGGTCCGCGCACCGCAGGTATCCTGGAGCGGCTCGCCGCGAACCGGCCCGAGCTGGCGGACGTCCCTCTAGACATCCACGTCGTGGAACCCTACGAGCCCGGGTCCGGCAGGATCTGGCGCTTCGGCCAGCACCCCGGACTCATGCTGAACTCGGCCGCCGCGGACGTCACCATGTTCACCGACTCCTCGGTGCAGTGCGATGGGCCGCCGGCTGACGGCCCGGGCCTGGCCGAATGGGCGGC
The DNA here is from genome assembly GCF_918698095.1 of Arthrobacter sp. Bi83. GTDB lineage: Bacteria > Actinomycetota > Actinomycetes > Actinomycetales > Micrococcaceae > Arthrobacter. The sequence continues at coordinate 8,492 of NZ_CAKKLY010000071.1, read as the reverse complement.
AGGAGTGCTCGGTGGCTCCATCACTGACGTTCCCGCGTTGCCACCTGCCCTGCTGGGGCAGCTGCGCTCGCTGTCGGGGACCACGTTTCCCACCCGCCAGCTGCAGAGCAAATACCTCGAGTGGTTCTTCCGCCGGGCTGTCCGAGCGCTCGGCGGCGATGTCAGTGTCACGGTCCACCGGGACACAGCAGTGGGTGTGGAACCCGACGGCGCGCGGTACGGCGTGCGGCTGGCCGGCGGCGGCACGCTGCACGCCGACGTCGTCATCGCGGCGCTGGGCCATACGGACTCCCAGCCGGATGCCCGGTCGGCCGGCTGGACAGGTTTCGCCGCCCGGCACGGCGGGTTCCATGCGGCACCCAGCTATACCACCGACGTCGACTACTCACCGATTACCGCGGGACAGGACGTCATCGTCTCCGGCATGGGACTCGCGTTCGTTGACCTGCTGGTGCTGCTGATGGAAGGCCGCGGAGGCCGGTTTGAAGAGATGTCCGACGGCGGCCTCCGTTACGTTCCGTCCGGGGCCGAGCCCCGGCTGTGGGCGGGATCGCGGCGCGGCGTGCCCTACCATTCCAAGATCAGCTCAGCCCTGCGCGGCGAGCCGGCCGGAGATCCGCGGTTTTTCACGGCCGGAGCCGTCCAGGCGCTGCTGGCGCGCCACGGCGAGCTGGATTTCCGTACCCAGCTGTGGCCGCTCATCGCCAAGGACGCCGGCCATGGCTACTACCGTGAGCTGTTTACCGGCAGCCCGGAACGGGTCAGCATGGGCTGGACCGAGTTCTCGGCCCGGTTTTCCGACCTCGACTGGTACAGCAGCGGCCGCCGGGACCTCGTGGCGGCGGCCGTCCCCGATGCGGCCCTGCACCTGGACCTTGAGCGGCTGGACCGGCCTTTCGGCGGGCGGCAGTTCGCCGGCCACCGGGAGGTCCAGAATGCGGTGGCCGGCTACATCGGCCACGACCTCGAGCTGCGGACCGGCCTCGACCATCCGGAAACCTTGGCGCTGTTCATAGCGCTCCTCAAGGTCTACATGGAACTGGGACGGATCGTCCCGCCCGAACGGCTGAACGCACGCTCCCAGCAGGAGGTCCAGGACTGGTGGCACGGCTTCTTCAGCTTCGTGGATTCCGGGCCTCCGCCGCGGCGGCTGCGCGAGATGCTGGCGCTTCACCGGGCCGGGCTGCTGCAGTTCCTGGGGCCGGGCCTGGACGTGGCCGCGGATGAGGCGACAGGCTATTTCGTGGCAACGTCGTCGCAGTCGGACGTGACGGTACGGGCCAGGGCCTTCATCGAGGCCAGACTCCCGGCTCCATCCGTGGCACGGTCCGCCAATCCGCTGCTCCGGTCACTGCACGCCGCGGGTGTCGGCACCGAGCAGCACCTGCTGACGTCCGACGGCGCGCATTCAACGGGGCGGCTCCTCGTCTCCGCCGCGCACGAGCTCGTGGGCCGCGAAGGGGATGCCCAGGGCAGGATGTTCGGCGTGGGGCCGGGGACCTCCGGCTGGGGCGCGGGTGCGTTCGCCCGCCCGGGGACAAACGCCGCGCCCTTCCGCGAAAATGATGCCCTGGCCAGGAGAATCCTCACCGTAATCGCCGGGCTTCGTCCGCCACGTCCCGCGACCTCACGTACCGCTCCTTCACGTCCCGCTATTGCCGCCGTCGGAAAGGCCTGACCATGGAAACTGCCCCGCCCCAGTCCCCACCGCCGTCCGCGTCAGCGGACGCGGGGGGACTCGCTGTCTTGGAACTGCCCATGGACGACGCGCGCGTCCGGCCGCTGCTGGACGAGCTCGCCGTCGAGTACGACTCCCGCTACGGGGACCTGTTCGGCCGGGGCTCGGCCGCCGAGGAACTGAACAGATACCCGGCCGCAGAGTTCCAGGCTCCGGACGGGGCGTTGCTGATCATCCGGGAGAACGGCGAGTCCGTGGCCGGCGGAGCTTTCCGCCGCTACGACGCCCGGACTGCCGAGTTCAAGCGGATCTGGACCCACTCGGCGCACCGGCGGCGCGGGCTGGCCCGCCGGGTCCTGGCCGAGCTGGAACGGCTGGCCGGCGCGCGCGGGTACGGCAGGGTCTACCTCACCACCGGGCCGCGCCAGCCCGAGGCCAAACACCTGTACCTGAACACCGGCTACACGCCACACTTCGACCTGGCCGCCGATCCGGAAACCATCGGGCCCCTGGCGTTCACGAAGGACCTAGCGGAGCGGGACTAAATGCTTCGGCGGGGCGGGGCGCCCGGTTGGGGCCGGCTCACGTCACGGATGGGCGCTATGCGAGATGTCAGACGCGCTTCCTGCTTCGCCGAACCACCCCGGCACGGTGCCTGCCATCCCGAGTACGCCGACGGCGATTGCAGCAAGCGCCGTGATGGAGCGGAGGTGTGCTGATGCCGGGGGACGTGCTGCGGTGGCGCCCTTTCTGCCGGGCAGTGCATTACCGCCGCGGAGCAGGACGATGGCGACCACCAGGGTGGCGAGCTCAAGGATGCAGGCAGCGATATCGGCCAGGCCGACAAGTTCGGGGACACCGGCTTCGGGTCCGAAGGGGAGTCCGGCCGTGCGGGACCACAGCCACAGCGCCAGTGGGACTGCCGAGGCCGCTGCGACGGCCGGGAGTGCACCGCGGTGGTGCCGGCCGAGCATGCGCAGGCCAAGGATAAGCTCGGCCAAGGCCAGGACGAGGAAGAAGGCGCCGGCCGGAGCCCAGTGGTCAAGGTGCCCGGGTATGACAGCCCCGTGGATGGCCGCGCTGCCGAAAAGCGCCACGGCCACAAGCAGCCTGCTGAGGCCGATCGGCGCAGTTCGCGCCGGCCGCCGTTGGGCCCGGCTGATATCCATCCGGCCGCCGCGCATCGCCACCACCCAGCCGGTGAGCACGACGTTGGTGACCAGCAATATTCCGCTGCCATAGGCGATGGAGACCAGCTGCACCGTCAGTGACGCCTGGTCGAGATCGGACACCGAACTGCCGGTGGCCGCGTGGTGCATGGCGCCCATGAGCCGATGCTGCAGGGCATAGTCCCACGCAGAGTTAACGGCAAGCTGGGCCATCCCTGCGAGGGTGCCTGCCGCGGCGATCAGGAGGCCCGTGGCAATGAACTTACGGGGCCTGGAGAGCGCTGGTCCGAACCAGCGCATTGCCAGCGTGACGGCTGCCAGCACGGCCAACACGAAAACTGGAAGCGTGGCTGTGGACTCGCGAAGCCAGCTGGCGAATGGCTCCTGCGTGCGTTCGATTGCCCCGACTGCTCCGCGCAGCGACACCATCCAGAATCCGTCAGCGTAGGCCATGACCGCAGCCAGCGGCAGAACCGTGAGCCAGGGTACGGCCTGCCGCGCGGGGGCGGCAATGCTGTGCCCGTCGACGGAACTGCCGGACATCGTTTTCTCGGTCATCTCCGGTTACCTCGCATATCGGTTGTCGCACATTGGTTGTTGGGGCCGGGGCTCATCTGGTGGACAAGCCCCGGCCGTTTGTCTTACTGCCGGAGCCGGGACGGTTACGGTGTGATCTCCCAGCCGAACATCATGGCGTGGTCCTCGTGCGCCAGGTTGTGGCAGTGCGCCACGTACGGTCCCACGAAGTCCCGGAATCCCCGGTAGATGATCACCGACTCGCCAGGATCGAGAGCCACCAGGTCTTCACGCGAGACGTCGTCCGGGTGCGAGGGATTTCCCTTCGTCACGTCCTTGTTGTTCCGCATGACGGTCCGGTGCTCCTCCATGTGCAGATGGAAGGGATGCACCCAGCCGCCGCCGCCGTTGCGGATCTCCCAAAGGTTGAAGCTGCCCTTCTTTTGCTGGGCGAGGGGTGAGCGGCCGGCCCTGTTCTTCTTGCTGGTGGCCACCGTGTGGGGTTCGAATTCTTTGCCGTTGATGAGCCATTCCGTCTCGCCGCCAGCGGCGCCGCGCTCCACCTCGAAGATCAGCCGGTTGTCCAGCATGGTCTGCCAGTTGCTGGGCAGCGGCGGAAGGTCACGCATTTTGGTCGGAATGACGCTGTCATCCGGCGCATCGTCACCGATCACGAACTTGAGCACCGGGACCTTGTAGTTCGGATCGGGCGTGAACCGGGACGAGTTGGACCACATCCGCCCGTTGGGCATCTTCATGACGTTGGTCAAGTAGATGACGTCGCCTTTGGTGGTGGGCGTGCCGTCCTGGTAGCGGCTGAAATCGATGACCACCTCGCGGCGCTTCGCGGGCCACAGCTCGAAGGAACTGCGCTTGACCGGGAACGGAAGGAGCCCGCCGTCCGAGGCGATCTGGGTGAACTCCATGCACTGCTGCGCGTCGGGGATCCGGTACTGGCCCTCGAGCTCATCACCCTTGTATCCGAGCGAGACGGCGGACTTCGGTCCCTTCGTGGAGCTCATCAGCTTGAACTCGTAGATCCGGGCAATGGAGGCGTCCAGGAAACGGAAGCGGTACTTGCGCCGCTTCACCTCCATCACCGGGCTGGCCGTGCCGTTGACGGTGAAGATGTCGCCCACAAACCCATGGCTTGGGAAGTGCTTGTAGAAGGTCTTCCCCCACCACTCCGGGTGCTTCGCCGGGTTCTTCGCGGCTGGGAACTCGCCCTGCACATCGTGGATGTCCTTGTGCGTGGTCACGCCGTCGTCGAGCCGGCAGTCGTAGAAGGCGAGCGGGACGTCGTAGTCCACGTCGAATGATCCGTCCGGGTTGTCCTTCCGGACGCCCGGTAGGCGCAGCCCCTTCCGCTCGTCCCCCATGTCCATGCCGTTCTTCGGGTCATAGATCGGGTACAGCCCCACCATGCCCTTGTAAACATTTGAACCTGTGTGGTCCATGCGGTGGTCGTGGAACCAGAAGAAACTCTGCTTCTCGCGGTCATCTCCACCGGCGGGCCAGTTCAGGTACAGGTTGTCGCAGAACGTCTTCGGCAGGTAGCCCTCGTACTTGGGCCCGCTGGTCATGGAGTAGTGCGGGTTGCCGTCGCTCTCCGGTGCCGTGTGGCCGTTGTGCAGGTGGGTCAGGAAGGACCAGTCCGGGGAACCGAAGTCCTGGCGATCCAGGTTGAGCGGGTTCTCGTCCAAGTGGTTCTCGAAGCGGACCAGCGCCGGCCTGCCGTATTCGGCGTTGATCATGGGTCCGGGGAAGGTCCCGTTGAAGCCATAGATCGTGCTTTGCGGCAAAGTCCGCTTGGTGCCCGCAGGGTACGTCTTGCCCTTATCGTCAAACGAGACTGTCGGGCGGCCGTTTGCGTCGATCGGCAGCACCTGCGAGGTGGTGAACGCGTGCTGCCGCAACAGCAGGTCGATCTTATAGACGAGCGGGTCCGGATAGCCCACTTTGTTCGGCCAGATCTGGTGCTGCTCATTCTTAAAGGAACTCTGCTGGCCCTGGCCCGGGCCTGGCGGTTCGTTCCACTCGCTGTAGCCCTTCACAAAGCTGTCGCCCACCTTGGGTACAGGGGCCAGGGCCTTGGGAATAGTCAGCTTGTCGGTAAACGGGGCGATGATCAGCGGGCTGGTCGGGAAGGCCTCGATATAGAAGATCAGGTCGCCAAGCGCCGTTGACGTGGCAGCGAAAGCACCGTCCGGCGAGAGCAGACCTTTCTGGGCGAGCAGCGGGCCAGCCCAGCCCTGCGCCGCGACGAGCGCGGCGCCGGCTCCTCCGGCTGCCCCCAGCCGCAAGAGCGTACGGCGGGATACCCCGCCTGTGTTTGTAGATTCCTGCGACATCTGTCTGCGCCTCCTTCGTTTAGGGGCCGGAAAGGCCCCGCGGCCCCCGGTCATCGATACCCAGGCCGTTCCCGGAGCGTTGTGATCACCGGGGACTTCATGCCTTGCGGGGCCGACAGTGCGTTGTCGTTGCCCCGCGCAACCACTGTGGGGTGCAGGACTTGGGAAAACATTGCTATCAGCGGGGTGCATGACCCCTCAATGAGATGGGTATAGGAATGCCTGCCTGCAAGGTGGTCATCGGCTGGGCGAACGACGGCGGCACTCTTCTCCAGCGGAAACGCCGGGCCAGTTAGCCGGAACCGTTGCTTGCGTCCCGGCATGCGCATAGCCTGTGTCTCGCAAGTGTTCTTCAAACCTTGTTGGGGGGAGGCTTGAACAGCCTTCATCTCGAGGGGCACTTGCCGAAAAGGCTGGCTCCACGGTCTCAGCACGCCTGGAGCCAGCTTCGGCATCTCTGGACGCGAAACGCCGGCGGCAGGCAGCACAATCCGCTGCCCCTAAAGACTGGCTTCAGCAGTGTCCCGGGGAAGCGGCTCCTGAACATTCGTGTACGTAGCCGGGTTGCTCTCGCCAGGTCCTCCCGTGCAGGTCCTCCCACGCCACACGCGTACTCGTCAGTAACTTAGCGGCTTGGGTGGCCGATCGCCTTTGGTCAGGACCAGCGGCGGCCGGGCTGAATGCATGCACAGAAGTGCAAAGGGCATGTGGGCAGGCATGCGGGCTGCCTACGCTCGAAAGGCCGCCCCATGATCTAGGTCACACCCTCACCGTGGCCATTCTGGCCGGCGCACGTCCCGCAGGCACGCAAAACGAAGAGGTTTCCATGTCGCTGCTCAAGAAAATTGTCTCAATAGCCGCCGTCGCGCTCCTTGCCGGCTGCCTCGGTGCGCTGCCCGCCCAGGCCGACGCCATCGATGTCTCTCCTCCCGGAGCCAATGACTGGTCCTGCAAGCCGTCGGCGGCCCACCCCTATCCGGTGATCCTGGTTCCCGGGACCTTCGAGAACATGGCGAAGAACTGGGTCACCATGTCTCCGTACCTCAAGAACGCGGGGTACTGCGTCTTCGCCCTTAACTACGGCGAAACCAACGGAGTGGACGCCACGGCACCCGTAGCCGACTCCGCCCGGGAGCTCGCCCCGTTCGTTGATGCGGTGCTGGCTGCGACGGGGGCAAAGAAGGTGAACCTGGTGGGACACAGCCAGGGTGGAATGATGCCGCGCTACTATATGGGATTCCTCGGCGGGGCCAAAAAGGTCAACCAGCTCGTGGGAATCGCACCCTCCAACCACGGAACGCAGGGAGTAATTGCCCCGCCGCCGGACGTCGTGCCGCCGGTGGCCGGTTCCGCCGGTTTCGCCTGCGCCGCGTGCGCAGACCAGCAGGCAGGATCGGCGTTCCTGCAGAAACTGAACTCCATCGGAGACACGGTGGCAGGTCCTGCCTACACCGTGATTTCAACCACGCACGACGAGGTGGTCACTCCCTACCAAAGTCAGTTCCTCTCAGGTCCGGCGAGGCAGGTCACCAACATCACCATCCAGGACAAGTGCCCGGCCGATCTGATCGGACACGACCAGACTCCCAGCGACCCCGTGGTCCGGCAGCTCGTTGCCAACGCTCTCGGGATGACGGCCGGTCCCGCCGACCCCGCCTTCCAGCCCAGGTGCCTCTAACGGACCATGCCGCCGCAACGTGCTCAGAAGAGCGGGGCGAGCCCGTTCCAGCCTGCCCCCACCCGCACACGTGAAAGGAAGGTGCCGGCGCCGCTGCCGGGGTAGAGCCACAGCACGCCGGCGGCGTCACGCGCCAGCACGTCAGCGGTGCGGTCACCGTTGAAATCACCGGGGCTGACGACGGCGGTCATGACGTTCCATCCGACGCCTACCCTGATGCGGGGGAGCCAGCCGCCGGTACCGCTGCCGGGGTACAGCCACAGCAGGCCGGTGGCTGTTTCCCGTGCCAGCACATCCACGGCACCGTCGCCGTTGAAGTCGCCGGGGCCCACGAGGGCATTGAAGACGTTCCACCCGGTGCCCACCCTGACGCGCGGCAGGAATCCTCCGGTGCCGCTGCCGCGGTACAGCCAGAGGGCTCCAGTGGCGGTTTCACGCGCCAGGACGTCGACGCGCTGGTCGCCGTTGAAGTCACCCGGCCCAATGATGGCGCTGAAGATGTTCCAGCCGATGCCCACCTTAACGCGGGCCAGGAATCCGCCGGTGCCGTTGCCGCGGTAGAGCCAGAGGTTGCCGGTGGCCGTCTCACGGGCAAGCACGTCCAGCGGGCCGTCGCCGTTGAAGTCGCCAGGGGTCTCAAGTGCGTTGAAGCCGTTCCAGCCGGTACCGATGCGCTGGCCGGGAAGCCTGCCGCCGTGCCCGGTCCCCGGGTACATCCGCAGCTCTGCGGTGGCCGTGACCCGGGCCAGGATGTCGGTGTTCCAGTCCCCGTTAAAGTCCGCCGTCGACCGCGACAAGGCGGACGCAGGGACGGGCAGGGGAGTGAACGCGTACGGGTCGCAGGTCAGGTCGTAGTCCCGGACGTCGTCGTACCACTGTGACAGGTACACACGCCCACCGGAGAAGCTGGGCTTGCGGCAGAGATCGAGGGCCTCGGAGGGGAAATCGAGACGGCCGGCCGTGGCCCAGACGGGCACGCCGGGCAGCCGCCAGGAACGGGTAATGCTTGCCCAGCCGGAGGCGAAGGAATAGACGCCATAGGAGAAGCGGGCATCCCGCAGGCCGCGCATCAGGCCCTCGATGACATATCGGTTTTCGCG
>NZ_CAKKLY010000070.1 GCF_918698095.1 Arthrobacter sp. Bi83 | reverse complement strand
GTCCTGGGGGGGGCGGGCACAGAGAAGGCCCCGGTCCGGATAATTCCCGGGCCGGGGCCTCAGTCAATGCGAATCAGATGCTGTAGCGCTCGTCCTCGTGGTCTCCCGGGTGGTCGTTGACCAGTCCGGCAGCCAGCGTATTGCCGTCCAGCGGGTCGATCACCAGGAACGCACCCGTGCGGCGGTGGTGCAGGTAGTTCTCCAGCGGCAGCGGGGCGGCGAGCCGGAGCTGCGCGTGGCCGATGTCGTTGAGCTCCAGGCTGGATGCGCCCTCAAGCTTGAAGGTGGCGAGATCCAGCTTGCCGCTGACGCTGCGGACCAGGGCCTGCACGGTGCGCGTGCCGTGCTTGACCAGCACCTTGGCACCCTCGCGGAGCGGCTTCGGGGACAGCCAGCAGAGCGCGGCGTACAGGTCAGCCGAGCTTTCGCGGACGGTGCCTGCGGCGGCGATCGTGTCACCGCGGGCGACGTCGAACTCGTCGGCCAGGCGGATCGCCACGGACTGCGGCGCGACGGCTTCGTCCAGTTCGGCACCGGCGAAGTCGATGCCCGTCACCGTGGTAGTGCGGGGGTCCTGGCCGGGGGTCAGCACGCTGACCTTGTCCCCCACCTTGACCGAGCCCTCGGTGATCTGCCCGGCGTAAGCGCGGTAGTCGCGGTACATCTCCACGTCGAGTCCGCCGGCAACCGCGTCGGGTGCCAGCGCACCCTGCGGCCGGACCACCAGCTGCACCGGGAAGCGGAAACTTTCCAGGTGGCTTTCCAGCTCGTCGGCGGCGGGCAGGGTCTCAAGCACCTCGAGCAGTGCCGGGCCGGTGTACCAGGGGGTGCGCTCCGAGCGCTCCACCACGTTGTCGCCGTCGAGCGCGGAAACCGGAACCACCAGCAGGTCGGTGATGCCGTCAGCGCCGAGGCCGAGCTCGCGGCCCACCTTCTGCACGTCGGCTTCGATCTCGCGGAACACGCTTTCGCTGAAGTCCACCAGGTCGATCTTGTTCACGGCCACGATCACGTGGGCTACGCGCAGCAGCTGCAGCACGGACAGGTGCCGGCGGGTCTGCTCCAGGACACCCTTGCGGGCGTCAATGAGTACGACGACGGCATCCGCAGTGGACGCGCCGGTCACCGTGTTCTTGGTGTACTGCACGTGCCCGGGGCAGTCCGCGAGGATGAAGCTGCGGCGGTCCGTGGCGAAGTAGCGGTAGGCGACGTCGATGGTGATGCCCTGCTCGCGTTCGGCGCGCAGGCCGTCGGTCAGGAGTGCCAGGTCAATGCCGCCGGCCGAGCCGCCAAAGCCACGGTCCGCAGAGGTCCGGGCAACGGCGTCGAGCTGGTCGGCGAGGATCGCCTTGGAGTCGTGGAGGAGGCGGCCCACCAGGGTGGACTTGCCGTCGTCGACCGATCCGGCGGTGGCGAAGCGGAACAGCGAGGCGTGAGCGAGGGGTGCCTCGTCAAGAAGGGCCGCCGCGCGGGCTGTATCGATTTCGGTGCTCATTAGAAATAGCCATCCTTCTTGCGGTCTTCCATGGCGGCCTCGGAGATGCGGTCATCTGCACGGGTGGCGCCACGTTCGGTGATGGTGGAGGCGGCAACTTCGATGACGACGTCGCGCACGGTGGCGGCAGCTGACTCAACAGCGCCGGTGCAGGACATGTCGCCCACAGTGCGGTAGCGGACGGTCTTGGTGATGACTTCCTCATCGGGGCGGGGCTGGGACACTTCGCCCACTGCGCGCCACATGCCGTCGCGGGCAAAGACCTCGCGGTCGTGGGCGTAGTACAGGCCGGGCAGCTCGATGTTTTCGCGCTCGATGTAGCGCCACACGTCCAGCTCGGTCCAGTTGCTGATGGGGAACGCGCGTACGTGCTGGCCAACGGTGTGCCGGCCGTTGTAGAGGTTCCACAGCTCGGGGCGCTGGTTGCGCGGATCCCACTGTCCGAATTCGTCGCGGAGGCTCAGGATGCGCTCCTTGGCGCGGGCCTTGTCCTCGTCGCGGCGGCCGCCACCGAAGACGGCGTCGAACTTGTTGGACTGGATGGCGTCCAGCAGCGGGACGGTCTGCAGCGGGTTGCGGGTGCCGTCGGCACGCTCGGCCAGTTCGCCGCGGTCGATGAACTCCTGGACAGAGCCGACAACCAGCTTCAGGCCGAGGCGCTCAACGGTGCGGTCGCGGAAGTCGATGACCTCGGGGAAGTTATGGCCCGTGTCGACGTGCAGGACCGGGAAGGGAACCTTGCCAGGCCAGAAGGCCTTGGTGGCGAGGTGCAGCATCACGACGGAGTCCTTGCCGCCGGAGAACAGCAGCGCAGGCTTCTCGAACTCGGCGACGACTTCGCGGATGATATGGATTGCCTCGGACTCGAGGGTGTCCAGGCTGGAGAGGCGCGTGGAGGCTGCGACGTCAGTCACCTGGGTGGGCTCCTCAGTTAAGAAAGTGCTCATACGTGTAGTCCGCATTCTGTCTTGTTGGTTCCTGCCCAGCGGCCGGCGCGGGGGTCATCGCCGGGTGCCACCTTGCGGGTGCAGGGCTGGCAGCCGATCGACGGGTAGCCCTGGGAGAGGAGCGGGTTGACGGGAAGGAGGTTGTCATCGGAGTACTGGACCAGCTGATCGAACGTCCAGGCCGCAACCGGGTTGACCTTAACCAGGCCGTTGGCTTCGTCCCACGTCACCAGGGGGGTGTTGGTGCGCGTGGGGGCCTCGTCGCGGCGGACGCCGGTGAACCAGAGCTCGTAGCCGGCGAGGGTGCGGCGCAGCGGAGCCACCTTGCGGAGGGCGCAGCACTGGGCGGCGTCGCGGGCAAAGAGGTCCTTGCCCAGGAGCCGGTCCTGCTGCTCCACCGTGTTCTCCGGGAGCACGTCCACCACGTTGACGCGGAGGTTGGCGGCCACCTCGTCACGCGTGGCATAGGTTTCCGGGAAGTGGTAACCGGTCTCGAGGAAAAGAACGTCGACGCCGGGAAGCTGGTCCGCCACAAGCGCCGGCAGAACGGCGTCGGCCATCGAGCAGGCCACGGCCACGGCGGGCAAGTCGAAGTTGCGCTCAACCCAGGCGATCACGTCGCGGGCCGGGGCGTCCCAGCCCAGCTCGGCGGCGCCGGCCTCGGCCAGTGCCTTGAGCTCCTCGACGGAGCGCTTGGCAGGGGTTTCAACCGGCTCAACCACGGGGTCAATCCCAAAAGAGGGGCCACGGCCGCCGGGGTCCCCGGCCGAGCTTGCGAGGTTGGGGAGTGGCTGGGGATTCACTGGAGTGCCTCCTCGTCTGCTGCGTGGGCCCACTCGGCGAAGGTCTGGCCTTCGGCGCGCTCGGCCACGAACTTGCGGACAACCCGCTCCACGTAGTCCGGCAGGTCCGCGACGTAGACCTTCAGGCCGCGGACGGTACGTCCGAGGCCGGCCTCTTCGCGGTCCGACGAAGCCAGCCCGCCGCCCAGGTGGACCTGGAAACCCGGGGAGGGGTCGCCGTCGGGCGTGGGAAGCATCATGCCCTTGAGCCCGATGTCCGCGGTCTGGATGCGGGCGCAGGAGTTGGGGCAGCCGTTGATGTGCAGGGACAAGGCATTCGGCAGCTGTCCGCTGTCTGCAAGGTCCGCGAGGCGGCGTTCCAGCTCGGCGATCGCAGTGGCTGCGGTGACCTTCGTTTCCACGATGGCCAGCTTGCAGTACTCGATGCCGGTGCAGGCAATGGTGCCGCGGCGGAAAACGGACGGCCGGGCGGAGAGGCCCAGGGTGTCGAGCTCGGCGACCAGCGGTTCCACCTCGTCCTTGGGCACGTCCAGCACAACGAGCTTCTGGTGCGGCGTGGTGCGCAGGCGGTAGGAGCCGCGGGCCTCGAGGGTGTCCGCGAGCTTCACCAGCTGCGCGCCGGAGAGGCGGCCTGCAATAGGGGTGGCGCCGATGAAGAACTTGCCGTCCTTCTGCTCGTGCACGCCCACGTGGTCGCCCGGCGTGGCCGGCTTGGGTGCGGCGGGGCCGTCGGCGAGCTTGTAGCCTAGGTATTCGTCCTCGAGGATCTGGCGGAACTTCTCGGGTCCCCAGTCGGCCATGAGGAACTTCAGGCGGGCCTTGGTACGCATGCGGCGGTAGCCGTAGTCGCGGAAGATGCTGGTGACGCCGAGCCATACGTCGGCAGCCTGCTCGGGCGTGACGAACGCGCCGAGGCGCTTGCCCAGCATGGGGTTGGTGGACAGTGCGCCGCCGGCCCAGAGGTCGTAGCCGATGCCGAGTTCGGGGTGCTTGACGCCCACCAGGGCGAAGTCATTGATCTCGTGCACCACGTCCTGGCTGGGGTGGCCCGTGATGGCGGTCTTGTACTTGCGCGGCAGGTTGGACAGGATCGGGTTGCCGATGAACCGCTCGCTCAGCTCGGCGATGAGCGGGGTGGGGTCGATGATCTCGTCCTTGGCGATGCCGGCCACCGGCGAACCCAGGATGACGCGGGGGACGTCGCCGCAGGCTTCCGTAGTGGACAGGCCGACGCCTTCGAGCCGGTTCCAGATCTCAGGGATGTCCTCGACCCGGATCCAGTGCAGCTGGATGTTCTGGCGGTCGGTGAGGTCCGCGGAATCGCGGGCGAACTCTACCGAGATGTTGCCGATCACGCGCAGCTGCTCGGTGGTGAGCGCGCCGCCGTCGATCCTCACGCGGAGCATGAAGTACTTGTCTTCGAGCTCGTGCGGCTCAAGCGTGGCGGTCTTGCCGCCGTCGATCCCGGGCTTGCGCTGGGTGTACAGGCCCCACCAGCGGAAGCGGCCGTGCAGGTCCTGGCCCGGGATGGAGTCGAAGCCGTCCTTGGAATAGATCGACTCGATACGCTCGCGGACGTTGAGGCCGTCGTCTTCCTGCTTCCAGGTTTCGTTGGCGTTCAGCGGCGTGGTTCCGTCCACCTTCCACTGGCCGTGAGGCTTTGCGGCGGGGCGGGAGGCACGGGCTGGGCGCGCGGGCTTGTCCGTGGCCGCTCCGGCTAGAGCTGTATCAGTCATGCATCGACTGTAGGGCCGCCCGGAAACCCGTCACAAAGGCCCCGGAAACGCTAAGTCACCTAGGGAAACATTTCGTCATGAATCGCCGAAGGGCCTTGAACAGCCGTCCCGCCTGTGCTTCGGGCTCGCGGCGGAATCACCCCTGCGAAACCAGCCCTGCGGGGCGTCAGGCCGGAACGTCAGTGCCGGGGCGTCAGGCCGGAGCGTGCTGCGCCGCAAGCGCCGCGTCGTAACGCTCCAGCGCGATCTCGGCGAGCACAGGCGACGGCAGCAGCGGTTCCGTCACCAGGTCCGCCCCGGCCTTGGCGAGCTGGTCATGGAAGAAGCCCGGCGCCAGGAGGTACGACGCAATGACCACGCGGCCACCCAGATCCACTGCCCCGGCGGACTCCCCCGCCCCGGCACCGCCCGAGGCCTCCTCGCGGAGCATGGCGACGGCATCGGGGACTGACGGCTTGGCGGAGGCGCCGTAAGCGGGCAGGATCCGGTTGGAGCGCAGCGCGCGGAGCTGGCCGGCGAGCTCCTCAACGCTGAGCGCGGCGTTGGGGTTCGAGGAGCCTGCGGCGGCGAGGACGATCGCGTCGTTGTCGGTGACGCCGGCCTCGCGGAGGCGCTGGTCCAGCAGCGCTGCCAGTCGCGGGTCCGGGCCCAGGGGCGCTGCCGCGATGCTGCCGGGCCGGCTCTTGACGGCCCGCGCGATGTCCACCTTCACGTGATAGCCCACGCTGAGCAGGAGCGGGACCACCACGGCGGAGGGGCCGGCCGATCCGCCGTCGGGGTCCTCAGGAAGTCCGGCCACCACGTCCACAAGATCGGGCTGCTGGACGTCCACATAGGCCTCACGGACGTCGAGTCCCGGGCGGAGCGCCGCGATGCCGCCGCGGAGGGCGTTGACCTCGGCAGCTCCCTGCGCGTTGGACGTCCCGTGGGCACAGGCGATCATGATCGGGCTATTCATAGGGGCTAGCGTAACGTTGGAGCCGCACTGTCCGCCCCTTGAAATAAGCCGGGACGCTCCATGACATTCCCTTTTGACATCGCCCTGGTATGGCTGGACTTGGCCGGTATCTTCTTCTTCGCCGTCTCTGGATCGCTGCTTGCGGCGCGGAAACAGTTCGACATCATCGGTTCCCTCCTCCTCGCGTCCATTGTTTCGCTCGGTGGCGGCGTGATTCGCGACATCATCCTCAACACCGGTCCGCCGGCTGCCTTCACCAACCCGGCCTACCTGGCGCCTCCTGTGCTGGCCACCGTGCTGGTGTACTTCCTGTTCTCCAGCGTCCAGCGCTTCACCTCCCTCCTGATCCTGTTCGACGCCGGCGGCCTGGCCCTGTTCTGCATCACCGGCACGCTCAAGGCACTGTCCTCCGGGATGAATCCGGTTGCGGCCGTCCTACTCGGCGTTACGACGGCGGTGGGCGGGGGCCTGCTGCGCGACATCACCGCCAATGAGGTGCCCCAGCTGTTCGACCCCAAGGACATCTATGCTCTCCCGGCCTTCACCGGTGCCGCGCTGACCACCGTGCTCTGGGTTTCGGGGGCCTTCAATGCGGTGACCGCGTGTGCCGTGGCGGCCGTGGTGTTCGCCTTCCGCGTGGCTGCCTGGCGCCGTTCGTGGCACGCTCCGCTGGCCGTCCGGGGGTGGCACCGGCTGGGGCTGGACTCGGGAAATTCTAGGGGCCGGGATTAGCTAGGATAAGAGCCATGACTGACATGTTCCTCGAGAAGTTCCGCGCGCTTGTTCCGAAGTATCTCGAAGACGAATGGCAGGAAGAGGACGGGCTTCCCGACGCGGAGCTCGACGCGGAACTCGCCGAACATCAGTTCACCATCCCCCTGGTGCTGCGCGAGTTTTACCTGGCCCTCGGCGGGTGCGAGGACCTCATGGAGGCCTACCACTACTTCTGGGACCCCGAGGAACTCGAGGTTGACGACGAAGGCTTCCTCATGTTCCTCGAGGACGAGGAGGAAAACTTCACCTGGGGCTTCCGCATCGGCGACCTCAGCGTCCCGGATCCCATCGTGTACCGCCGCAACAACGCCCGCGGCCAGTGGAAGAGCGAGGAAGGCACCTTCTCGGAGTTCGTCTTCGACATGTTCGACTGGGCGTTCAACGACGAGGACTGAGGCTCCGCCTCCGCCGGCGCTTCCTACTCCGCCGCCCTCCTGACCTCGAATGACGGTCTGGTGGCAACAACACGCCGTGGCACCTGCGTGTCTCCGAGGACGGACCGTCAAAGAAGGTCACGACGGCGGCACCCCCTCGGGCGCGGCGGGTCACCAGCCGGGGGCGAACCAGCCAGGCGCGAACCGGCCCAGGGCTCGGAGCCGGAGCACCGCCTGGACCTGCTCCACCATGGCCGTGGGGTGGTGCACCACATCGTCGTAGTAGTAGCGCAGGGTGAGGTGGCCGCCAAGCATTCCAACATTGTTCCTGCGATGGTCCTTCTTGACCTGCCGCGGCTCAAAATGCGAGGAGCCGTCCAGCTCCACCACGACACATTCCTCCACCAGGCAGTCCACCTCGCCCACGCCTGGCAGGATGACATGCATCCGGACGCGGAGGCCCGCCCCGACGAAATGGGTGTGGGCCAGGATTTCCAGCACCGAATCTGCCCTCGGAATGAGCAGGTCCAACACGGCGCGGGCCCTCCCGTTCCTGTTACCGGCAAGCTTTTTCCTGACGAACGCTGCCGAGATCTGGCCGCTGCCAGTGGCGGACTGCACCAGCACCAGTGCATCCAGCTCCGGCAGGCACCTCAGCGCGTGGAGAAGCACGTCTGCCAGGCCGGCCACAGGATAGGCCGGATGCGGGGCATGAGTGCAGGGCGCGTGGTCAACGACACCCGCCTTGGGAACGCCGTTCCCGCAGCTCAGGTGGAATGCTGCCTCCGGACGCAACGTCCACAGGTTGTAGAAGCGCGCTGCCGAGATGCACGTCAGCCGGGCGTTGGCGCGAAAGGCGGCCAGGACGCCGTCGTCCGCGTTGCGCGTCGCGTAGACGCCGCGAAATGGACGATACAGCTGGCCGGCGCGGACCGCACTGTCGAGCTGGAGACGCCGGAAGCCGGCCTGCAGGAGATCACTGCGCTTGACTGCCCCACCCCGGTGCCGGACAAATCCGAGAAGCTCCATGGAGCCATCGTGGCCAAGGTCCGCGGCGCCGGCTACCGACCGGTGGCCCTATGTGGACAATCCCTGGCTGCCGCTCCCGAACTGCTTTCACGCCCGATCGGTCGCGGCGCGCCACCTCGCCGGCGTGTCCCGGGCCCCCACCGTCCGAACAGGGTCACGACGGGAGCAGCAAGACCGTGACAGGCTGGTTAACAGCGGATTTGATGTTTATGACAAAGCTGTCATAGACTCATTCACGGATCCACTAAACGCCTCCGGTGGATCTGATGCGAACGGAGAAACGGCCCCGGTTCCTGGCAGTGTGGCGCTGCAGGGAACCGGGGCCGTTCCGTTTAAGCCCGTGTGGCCAAGCCCTTGTAGCCAAGCCTGTAGCCGGGGACGGAGCTAGCTCGCGCGGTCCACCACGGCCCGGGCGAAGCTGGTCAGCGAGTCCTTCACCACGCCCTCCGGCAGAGGGGCAAGGGCAGCAATCGCTTCGTCCGCCCAGGCCCGGGCAACAACCCACGACTCGGCGGTCACGGGGTGCTCGCGGAGGCCGGCAACAGCTTCGGCGAGTGCCTCGTCCGAGGTGAGGTCGCCGTCGATCAGTTTGAGAAGTTCGACGGCGGACTGGTCGCCATTCGTCGCAGCGCTGCGCAGCAGCAGCACCGGGAGGGTGGGAACGCCTTCGCGCAGGT
Source organism: Arthrobacter sp. Bi83 (assembly GCF_918698095.1). Lineage (GTDB taxonomy): Bacteria > Actinomycetota > Actinomycetes > Actinomycetales > Micrococcaceae > Arthrobacter. The sequence continues at coordinate 10,304 of NZ_CAKKLY010000070.1, read as the reverse complement.
CCGTTCCCGGGGACTTGCCGGACTTCACCTTGATGCCCGTGACGTCGATGACGTCGTCGGCCAGCTGGAAGGCCACGCCCACCTTTTCGCCATACTCAACCAGGAGCTCCTCGTAGGCTTCGTCGGCACCTGCGAAGATCGCGCCGAGCTGGCCGGAGGCAGCCACGAGCGAGCCGGTCTTGTCCGCGATGACCGAGAGGTAGTGCTCCACCGGGTCCTCGTCGGGGCGCGGGCCAACGGTTTCGTGCAGCTGGCCCAGGCACAGCCGCTCAAAGGTGCGGGCCTGGATTCCCAGTGCGCGCGAGCCCAACTCGGACACCAGGATCGACGCACGGGCGAAGATGAGGTCGCCGGTCAGGACGGCCACCGAGTTGCCCCAGACCTCGTGTGCCGTGGGGGCGCCGCGGCGGAAGGGTGCCGAGTCCATGACGTCGTCGTGGTACAGCGTGGCCAGGTGGGTCAGTTCCACCACCACCGCGGCCTGCACCACGGCGGGCAGCGAGGCGTCACCAAGGTGGGCGCAGAGCAGGGTCAGCAGGGGGCGGATGCGCTTGCCGCCGGCTTCCACGAGGTGGCGCGACGTTGCGTCAGCCAGCGGATCCGAGTTGGCGATGGCTTCGCGGAGTTTCTTCTCCACGCGCGCCAGGTTGTTGGTGATCGCAGGCCCGAGTTCGGGGTCCCCCGCAATGGCCGCGAAGCCTGCCGGCAGCTGCAGTCCGGTGGCGATGGCGGTGGTGTTGAGGCTGGGTTCGGACGTCGGCAGGCCATGCCCGGCGTGCGTCCAGCTGTGGTTCGCGGAGTTGGTCACGGGTTAACCCTAACTTTTTGTTGCGGAAACCGCTGATTTGAGGCCGGACGGCGGCTGGACAGACGAATTGGACGTGGCCGGCACCAGCAGCTCCAGCACCCGGATCACCCGGTCCTCGAAGCCTTTGGCGGACGGGTCGGTCAGGTTGGCCAGCAGCCGGACCACGAAGCGCATCAGCACGGGGAAGGGCATCCCGGTCCGCAGGGCGAGCTTCATCACCGCGGGCTTGCCGATCAGCGCGGCAAATGCGCGCCCCAGCGTGAAGTGCGATCCCCACTGTTCCCGCACATAGTCCGCATACCCCGCGAGGCGGGCATCGGCGTCGGACGCGTTCCAGCCGCCGGAAGCGGGCCGGCTGGAAGCCAACCGAGACGTGTCGATGATGAACTCGGCCGCGAAGCGGGCGGACTCCATGGCGTAGGAGATGCCCTCGCCGTTGAACGGGGACACCATGCCGCCGGCGTCGCCGAGCAGCAGCAGGCCGGGCGAGTAGTGCGGCGTGCGGTTAAAGCCCATCGGCAGCGCGGCGCCGCGGATCTCGCCCACCTGGTTTTCGGGCGTGAAGCCCCACTCGGCAGGCATGCCGGCAGTCCACTCACGGAGCACCTGCTTATAGTCGAGCTTGCCGAATTCCTTGGACGAGTTGAGGATGCCGAGGCCCACGTTGGAGGTGCCGTCGCCCACGCCGAACACCCAGCCATAGCCGGGCAGCAACTTGCCGTCGCGGCCGGGAAGCTCCAGCCAGCCCTCCATCCAGTCGTCGTCGTGGCGCGGCGACGTGAAGTAGGTGCGCACCGCGACTCCGAGCGGGCGGTCATCGCGCTTTTGGATGCCGAGCGACACGGCGGTGCGGGTGGAGTTGCCGTCCGCGGCGAGCACGACGTCGGCGGTAAAGTCGCGCGTCTCCCCCGTCTTGCGCCCGGACTCGTCCAAGAGCGCTGCGCGGACGCCGCTGACGCGGCCGTCCTCGCTGCGGAGCGCTTCGGTGACGCTGTGGCGTTCGAGCACCACGGCGCCCGCGGCCTGCGCGTGCCGGGCCAGCTCCTCGTCGAAACCGAGGCGGGTACGGATCAGGCCATACTGCGGAAAGTCGGACACCTCGGGCCAGGGAAGTTCGATGGAGCGGCCGCCGGCGAGGAGGCGCAGGCCCTTGTTGCGGCGCCAGCCGTCCTCTTCAGGGTGCGGCAGGCCGAGCTTCTGGATCTCCCGGACGGCCCGCGGAGTGAGGCCATCGCCACACACCTTTTCCCGCGGGAAGCTGGTTTTTTCGAGGACCGTGACATCCACGCCGGCCTTGGCGAGGTAATACGCAGCGGTGGATCCGGCCGGGCCTGCGCCGACAATCAGTACGTTCACGGTGTCAACGGGCGCCGCGCGGGATGTTGCGGCGCAGCTTGGCCACCGGCCCGGTGTGGGCGGCGATTGCGGCAGCCCCGCCGTCGGCCAGCGGCTTGTGCGCGCGGTGCACCGCCACGATTCCGCCGCTGAGGTTGCGGTAGGTCACGTCTTCCCAACCGGATTCCTGCAGCCACGCGGCGAGGTGGTCCTGGTCCGGCCAGGCGCGGATGGATTCAGCGAGGTACACGTAGGCGTCCGGGTTGGAGGACACCTTGACAGCGATGGCAGGCAGCGCACGCATGAGGTATTCGGTGTACATCGTGCGCCACAGCGGCACTACCGGCTGGGAGAACTCGGCGATGACCACCTTGCCGCCGGGCTTGGTCACCCGGAGCATCTCGGCCAGGGCCTTCTTGGGCTCGTTGACGTTGCGCAGGCCGAAGGAGATGGTGCTGGCGTCGAAGGTGTTGTCCGCGAACGGCAGGTTGGTGGCGTCACCGGCGATGAAGTCGATGTCCGGGCGGCGGCGCTTGCCCACCTTGAGCATCCCGAGGGAGAAATCGCAGGCCACCACATCTATGCCTGCATCGGCATATGGCTCGCTGGACGTGCCTGTTCCGGCGGCCAGGTCCAGCACGCGCTGGCCTGCCCTCACATCCATGGCTTCCACCACGACCTTGCGCCAGCGGCGGGTCTGCCCCATAGAGAGGACATCGTTAACGACGTCGTATTTAGCTGCGACGTCGTCAAACATCGTGGCTACTTCGTCCGGACGCTTATCCAAGGATGCTCGGTTCACCCTGACAATCTACCTGAATCTACCGTTTTGTATTTGCCGCCACGGGTAGGAACAGGCAGCTTCAAGTACCGGAGAGTACTGTTGATCCATCATGACCAGAACGCTCCGCACCTTGACAGTCCCTTTGGATGGAGAATCGACTCCCGGGGGGCTGCCGTCGTATCTGGTGCGGGACGATGTCCTCTGCTGGACCCGCCGCGAAGCCGGCCTTGTGGGCTTCGGCGAGGTGGCACGGTTCACGGCCACCGGCCCGGAGCGCTTCCTGGAGGCCGACATCTGGTGGCGTCACCTCGTCATCGAGGCGGACATCACCGACCACGTCGAATGCCCGGGCACCGGCCCGGTGGCCTTCGGCTCGTTCGCGTTCTCCAAGGTTTCGGCCCACGAGTCGCGGCTGATCGTGCCGGAGATCGTGGTGGGCCTCCGTGACGGCCGCACCTGGCTCACCCAGATAAGGGCCGACGACGGCGAACTCACCGAAGAGGGCGCCCTCGCCGCACTGAACGGGTGGCTGGAGGCGTCCGGGCCCGCCGCCCCTGGTTCCTCCGCTCCTGGTTCGTCCGCTCCGACCGCCTCCCGGGGTACCCCCGCTGCCTCCCGTGGCGACGTGCCCGCTGAGGCGGGGACCGCCGTCGGGCGTTCAGAGACTGCCACCCTGCAGACCGGTTCTCTGAGCGAAGAGGACTGGATGACCGCGGTCGCCGCCGGGGTGGCCGAAATCCGCACCGGCCGGCTGGAGAAGCTGGTTCTTGCCCGGGACGTCGTCGCCACAGTCCCGGACGGCGTTAACGCGGCGGAAGTGCTCCGCGAGCTCGCCGTGCGGTACCGCGAATGCTGGACCTACGGAGTGGACGGGCTGGTGGGTGCCACGCCCGAAATGCTGATCCAGGTGGAAGGCCGCACAGCGCAGGCCCGCGTCCTGGCGGGAACCCTGGACCGCCGCGACGCTGTCGGCGAGGCCGGGCTCCCGCTGGACTATGCCGAGCGCGTGCTGGCTGGCTCCGAAAAGCAGCGGCACGAGCACGAGATCGCGATCCAGTCACTGACCACGCAGCTGGCGCCATTCTCGGAGGCGATGAACGCGCACAGCGAACCGTTCATCTTGGAGCTCCCGAACGTGTGGCATCTGGCGTCGGACGTCAAGGCGGAGCTCACCGAGGTGGAGGGGCACGTCCCCACGTGCCTTGCCCTGATTAACGCGCTTCACCCCACGGCGGCGGTGTGCGGCACGCCAACGCAGGTGGCCGGTGCCCTGATCCGCAAACTCGAACACCTGGACCGCGGGCCGTACGCCGGGCCTGTGGGGTGGCTCGATGCCGCGGGGAACGGCGAATGGGGCATCGCCCTGCGCGGAGCCGTCATCGAATCACCGAACACCGTCCGGTTATATGCCGGCTGCGGAATAGTCGAGGGATCGCATCCGGAGGCCGAGCTGGCGGAGACGTGGGCCAAGTTCCGTCCGATGCTGGAATCGCTGGGCATCGGCAGCTAGGGCTACCGCAAAGCCAGGGTAGGACTGGGCTAAGCGGGCGGGGTGGCGTAGATTGACAGAGTCCGGGATTCCAGACACGTGACGGTGCCAAGGTCTTGAAATCCGGTGTGCTTTAGTTGTCCAATGGTGAAACTAAGTTTTCTGTGATGCACATCTCTTATTCAGAGATACACTATGAACCGCTTTAGACCCGCATACTCCTGCAACAAAAGGTAAGAAACATGCAGCTCAAGTCCCTTGCCACGGCCAAGCTCAGCGCCAAGGCCGCCGCAATCCTCGCTGTCGGGGCCCTGAGCCTCACCGCATGCGGCGGGGGCGGCTCGGCTCCCGCGGCAAGCAGCAGCACTGGCAGCGTTCAGCTCATCAACGCCGGCAAGCTCACTGTCTGCTCGGACATTCCCTACGAGCCGTTCGAATTCCAGAAGGACGGCAAAAACGTCGGCTTCGACATGGACATCGCGGCCGAGCTCGCCACGGATATGAAGGCCGAGCTCAACGTGGTGGACAGCTCCTTCGAGGCTATCGAAACCGGGACGGCCCTGACCCAGTGCGACGTCTCGATCTCCTCCATCTCCATCACGGACACCCGCAAGTCCGTCATGGACTTCTCCAACCCGTACCTGAACGATGACCTGACCCTGGTTGCCACCGAGGCGTCCGGCATCACCAACATCGACAGCGCCAAGGGCAAGAAGGTGGGCGTCCAGCAGGCCACCACCGGTGCGCAGTACGCCAAGGACAAGGGCCTCGACGCGCAGCAGTTCGAGGACACCGGACTCCTGGTCCAGGCCCTCAAGGCAGGCACCATCGACGCCGCGCTCGGCAACCAGTCGGTTCTCGGCTATGCCATCAAGGACGATGCCAAGATCAAGCGCGTCGAAAACTACGCCACCGGTGAGAAGCTCGGCATCGCCATCAAGAAGGGCAACACCGCCATGGCTGATCAGGTCAACTCGACCCTCAAGCGCCTGGCCGACGGCGGCTCCTTGAAGAAGTACGAGACCACCTGGTTCGGCGAAGCAGCCAAGTAAGCCAGCGCTTCGGCCTGAGACCTACGCAGCCGGGGCCCCGTTCAGGATCTGCTCAGCAGTCCGTGCGGGGCCTCAACTGCGCAAAACGAATGTGAGCACACCATGGCAATGACCGCACGTCAACGAGCCAAAGTCAGTCTGTACATCCAAGCCGGAATCTTCGTCGTGGCCGTGGCCGCTCTGATTCTGGCAACGGACTGGAAGACCGTCGGCAACAGCGTCTTCAACTTCGGCAAGATCGGCCCGATGTTCCCCGGAATCATCCTCGTCGGCCTGAAGAACACCCTGATCTACACCGCGCTGGCGTTTGTCGTCGGCCTGTCCGGCGGCCTCCTGCTGGCACTCATGAAGCTGTCCACCTTCCCCCTGTACCGCTGGATTGCCACCGGCTACATCGAATTCTTCCGCGGCGTGCCGGCGCTGCTGGTGTTCATTGCGTTCGGCTACGGCGTGCCACTGGCCTTCGGCGTTTCATGGGACGTCAACATCGTGGTGATGGTTTCCCTCGGCATGGTGGCCTCCGCCTACATCGCCGAGACCCTGCGCGCCGGCCTGCAGGCCGTTCCGAAGGGACAGATGGAAGCCGCGCGGTCGCTCGGCATGCCGATGTGGCGGGCCATGGTCACCATTGTGATCCCGCAGGCCTTCCGGATTGTGCTGCCCCCGCTGACCAACGAGGTCATCCTGCTGACCAAGGACTCCTCGCTGATCTACGTGCTGGGCCTGACCGCCTCGCAGTACGAGCTCACCAAGTTCGGCCGTGACGGCATCTCCAGCTTGGGCGCGGGCCTCACGCCGCTTCTGGTGGCCGGTGCGTTCTACCTGGTGATCACCATCCCGCTGAGCCTCCTGGCCCGGAAGTTCGAAAGCCGCTCCGCGCGGACCAAGCGATAGGCAGAGAAGTCATGAACGACGTCGTAATTCCCTCCCGCAACCACACCGGGTCTGTCCATGCCGCCGGGGTCTCCATCAAGGACCTGCGCAAGTCCTACGGCTCCAACGAGGTCCTCAAGGGCATCAGCCTGGACGTTGCCCCGGGCGAGGTTGTCTGCCTGATCGGCCCGTCCGGCTCGGGCAAGTCCACGCTGCTGCGCTGTGTCAACCTTCTGGAGCAGCCCAACGAGGGCACCATCCACGTGGGCGGCTTCGAGGCCACTGACCTGGACGTGGACATCGACAAGATGCGCCGCAAAGTGGGCATGGTGTTCCAGCAGTTCAACCTTTTCCCGCACCTGAATGCGCTGCGCAACTGCACCGTGGCGCAGACCAAGGTGCTCAAGCGCTCCCAGGCCGAGGCTGACAACGTGGCCCAGGCCAACCTTGACCGCGTGGGGTTGGGGCACCTCGCCGACCGCTTCCCGGACCAGCTGTCCGGCGGCCAGCAGCAGCGCGTGGCCATCGCCCGGGCGCTGAGCATGGACCCCGAGCTGATGCTTTTCGATGAGCCCACGTCCGCTCTGGACCCCGAGACCGTGGGCGATGTCCTCTCTGTCATGCGGAACCTGGCCAAGGAAGGCATGACCATGCTCGTGGTCACGCATGAGATGGGATTCGCCCGGGAAGTCGCCGACCGCGTGGTCTTCATGGACGGCGGCGTGGTGGTGGAGGAAGGCGTGGCCGAGCACGTCATCAGCTCGCCCACGCAGGGCCGCACCAAGGAATTCCTCAAGCGCGTGCTGGACCCGACGCACATCGAGATCGCAGAGTAGGCTTCTTCGCTGCGCTTCTCGCTTGACGCTGCGCAAATGCCCTGACGCTACTGGAATTCCGGTAGCGCCGGGGCATTTGCGTGTCACGGGGGAATTTGCGCATCCGCTGAACGGGCACGACGGCGGGGCACGCCGGCCGTCGCCAGCTTCCGTTCCAGTCGCCCGGGGGTCATTAGGTCCGACCAGATCCACCGGACAACGGCACGACCGGTCGCCCGGATCCGGTCCTCCCTGTACTTTTCATTGACCACGGCTTGGGACGGGCTCCGGCCTTGGAGGTACTCCGGCTTCAGGTACTTGTCGACGCCGTCGAACTCGCCGGCAACCCGGACGCCGCGCCAGTAGTAATCTGCGTAACTAACGAGCCCATCCGCATCACGGACCTCGTACTGCAGGACCGGCGGCTCAAAGCCCTTAATGCTCATGAGGGCACGGCCGTACGACTCTCCCGCTGAACCAGAAAGCGGATCCGCAAAATCAACGGCCGCCGCGATCCTGCGGGCGGCCGCGGACGTGTAGTTTCCCTCGACACCAGCCAAAAGCGCTTCCTTGGACAGAGCCGGTAACCCCTTCCCCTTGTCCGGCCTGAGCACGTGGTCCGGCGGAACGATGGCCTCGGCAAAGGACGTGAACGCCGCGAGATCCAGCACGGTGCGTACCCGTCCGGTGACCAACAGTCCCTCGCGCCGGACCGCCGTCAGGCCAGCCGGATCCGCGTAGTGCCGGCGGACACCGGCACGGGACCGGCCGCCGTCGTTCTGGAGAGTCAGGGCATGCACCACTTCCTGGCGGCCAACCGTGGGGATGCCCCAGACGCTGGCTGCGGAATGGCGGGCAAACACCGTGGGTGAACCGCAGGTTTCCGCTGCGGCACTCACCCGTAGCCGCTATTGCTCCCAGGGTTTGAGGGCATGCCAGGCGACCCCATCCACGTACACGCCGTGCCGGATCCTGACCAGCGCACCGGCATTGGAGCGCCGCGCGAGGTCCTTGGGTGTCAGCCCCTGCTGTATGTGATCGCGGGCGAGAATCAGTCGCGGCAGTTCGGTCATGGATGGAACAATCGCAGCTTTGGGCAGCGCCGAACAGCGGCGATCGGGGCTATGTGGAAAATCCGGCCGACGCCCTTTGACGACGCGCACCTTGCTCCGCGACGCGCACATTGCCCCGCGCCCATGGAATTCCCGTAGCGTCAGGTATTTTCCGCGTCGAAGGGCGGAAAGCTAGTCCGCAAGCACGCCCGCCACGGCCGCGCTCACTGCCGCCTTGATCCGTGCGTGCAGGGCACGGAGGTCGTGCCGGTCGGTGCGCACCTCGATGATGGTGCGCCCGGCGAAGGGTGCGGCAAGCGCTTCGGCGAGTCCCGCCGTCGTACTCACCGCGCAGTGCCCGACGCCGTACGCTGCGGCGAGTGCCGCAATGTCCACTGAGTGCGGGGTGCCGAAGAGGCGTTCGACGGCGTCTCCGTAGCCGCCTGCCTCCGCCACCGCGCCGTGCTCCAGGAGGCTGAAGATGGCGCCGCCGGAGTCGTTGAGCACCACGATGCGCAGGTCGGGCTGAGCTTCGTCGGCGCCGAGGAGGAGGCTGCCGGCGTCGTGCAGGAAGGTGACGTCGCCCAGCAGCAGGGTGGTTTCCTGGTGGCCGCCGAGCGCGATGCCGGTGGCGGCGGAGATGGTGCCGTCGATTCCGGCGAGGCCGCGGTTGGCGAAGACTGTGGCCGACGGTCCGGGGGCGGGCTGGCCGGCGAGGTCGGCGTCGCGGATGCCGTTGGACGAGCCGAGGACCAGTTGGCCGCGCGAGTGCTGCCAGACGAGGGCGCCGACGGCCGGGCCGGTCGCCGCTTCGGCGTCGGCGAGTATGCCGTCTATGGCATGCTGGGCGGCGGCCCCCGCAAGCAGCCAGGCGTCGAGCCACGCCGAGGAACCGCGGCCCGCGAACTCCGCCAGTTCGGTCAGGCTTGTGATCGGGGTTTCGCGGCGGCGGCCCGGCTCGTGCCAGGCCACCGGGACGGGCTCGTACAGGGCGGCGGGGATGTCTGCCCGGGCCAGCAGTGCCGAGACGGGCCTGGAAAGTGTGGGACGTCCGAACACCACCGCGCGTTCGATCGGCTGCGCTGCCTCGGGGCCGAAGTGCTCCAGCAGCAGCCGGTACGGGCCCACAGCGTTCGGTCCGAACCGCGAGTTGGACGACGGCTCGGCCAGCAGGGGAAGGCCGTGCGCGCGGGCGAACGCCTCGGCGACCGGCCCGGCGTCGTGCCCTGCGAGCACTACTGTGCGGCACTCGGGCAGATCTGACGTTGTGTGCGTCAGGGTCATGGTGAGCGGCTCGGTGCCGATCCGGAACGTGCCGTGTCCGCGCTGTTCGGGCAGCCGCTCCCCCGCCTCCGGGACCAGCGGATCGCGGAACGCAAGGTTGAGCTGCACGGGCCCGGGCGGCGAGTCCTCGAAGGCCCCCGTGGCGGCGGTGAGGGCTGTGTCCACGGCGCGCTGGGGGCTGTCGCCGGCTGGGACGTCGACGGCGAAGCGCACGTGCTCGCCGAAAAGGTCCAGTTGGACGGTGGTCTGGTTTGCGCCGGTGCCGCGCAGCTCCTCCGGCCTGTCGGCCGAGAGCACGACGAGCGGCACAGCGGCGTGGTTGGCTTCCATGACCGCAGGCAGGAGATTCCCGACGGCGGTCCCTGAAGTGGTCAGGACAGCCACCGGAGCGCCGGTGGCCAGGGCAAGGCCCAGGGCGGTGAAGCCGGCGGAACGCTCATCGATCCGGACCAGCAGGTCCACCCTGCCCGCCGCCGACGCTTCCGCCAGCGCGTACGCCATGGGGGCCGACCGCGAACCCGGTGCGACCACCACGTACCTGACACCGCCGTCGAGCAGCGCGGCGACCGTGATTCTGGCCGCGGCCATCGATGTCAGACGGCTTTGGGGGCCGGCCAGCGGGGTGGAGTGCGTCTCGCTGCCCTGGCCGGCGGGCGGGGTGGAGTGCGCTGGAATGCTGACGCTGCCCGCACGGGCCTGCCTCGTAGGTGCCGCGCTGCCGGCGACGGGCCCTGTGGGCCTGGAGATAGCGGGCGCGGAAGGCTCGGTTTGGTCCTCGGAAGTCACCGAACCAGTCTGCCACCATCCCAACC
>NZ_CAKKLY010000069.1 GCF_918698095.1 Arthrobacter sp. Bi83 | reverse complement strand
GTGAGAGAGCGTTGGGGGAGGGGGCGGACGGCTACGCGCGGGTTGCCGCGCAAGCGTCGATCTGGGCCTGGACGATCGCCCCGTAGTGGGCCACGAGATCGTCAAAGTCCCAGCCGTCGAACAGCCCGAGTGTCCGCACAGTCTCGCCGAAGCCGGTCATCAGGGCAGTCACTGTCGACGCGAAGCGGCGTTCCGGCGTCGTGTCCCCGATCAGCCCCGCGATGCTGCTGAGGTAACGCTCGCGCACTTCGGCCCGGGCCGCGCCGGGGTCGGGGGAGTCGTGGATGCTGAACGGGATCATGGCCCACGGCTCCTGCATGCCCCTCTCCCGCCGCATCAGCACACGGAACACGAGCGCACTGCCGAGTTCCGACGTCGGGACGTCCAGTTCCGCGAGCAGCGATTCGTCCGGCTGGACGGCGGCAAACAACTTGTCCTTGGACGCGAAAAGCTTCATCACCAGGGCAGCCGAGACGCCGGCCCCGGCGGCGATGTCCCGGACGGTCACTGCACGGTAGCCGCGCTCGCCGAACAGCCGGCCGGCCGCATCCAGGATGGCTTCATGGCTGGGGCTGCTCACGCGGAAGCCTGTTCCGTCAGTAGCGGGGCGGCAAGGTCCACGGTCACGGATCGGTTGTCGACGGCGAGCTTCCGCGCCATGGCCTGATGCGTCACGGGATGAAGCATGGTCACCACGTAGCGGCCTGCGACGGGCAGCGGAAGTGTGTACACGCCGTCGGCGTCCGTCAGGGTGGTGGCCACATGCTCGCCGCTGGCCTGAAGCAGGGTGACCACGGCGCCGGAAACACGTTCGCCGTCCAGGCTGGCCGTCCCGCTTAGTTCCAAGCGGTCCTGCAGCAGGAAGTTCTGCCGGAGGGTGCGGCCGTCGAACTCGAAGACTTCCGCCATCGGCGCCCACCCGGCGGCGTTCGCCACCATGAGGTACTTGCCTGCGCCCGGCAGCGCCACGGAATAGTTTCCGTCCGTGTCCACCCGGCTCCAGTCCACCGGCTCGCCGTCGGTCTGGAGGACGGTGACGACGGCGGGGGTCAGGGGGCGGTGGTCCGCCGCGAGGACGCGCCCCTGCACCACGAGTTCGGTAGCGGCCACGGCAGGCACCGCCGGGCGGTGCGCTGCCGCGGCCCGCGGGATGAAGAAGGCGGCGAGGACGGAGGCGGACGATGCCAGGGCTGCCATCCAGAACACGTCCTTGAACGCGTCGAACGAGGGCAGCCGCGTGGATCCGATGGTCACCGAGGTGAGGACAGCGGCGACGGCGGCACTTGAGGTCGATGTGCCGATCGAGCGCACCAGGCTGTTCAGGCCGTTGGCGGAGGCGGTCTCGGTAATGGGCACCGCGCCCATGATGAGGGTGGGCATGGCGGCGTAGGCGATGGCCGTGCCGACGCTCACCACGGTGGAGCCGATGATTACCGAGGCGATGGAGTCATAGAAGAAGACGCGTCCGACGTAGCCCACAATCATGACGGCTGCTCCGGCCATGAGGGCGGTTTTGCCGCCGAAGACCCGGATGATGCGGCCGGACACCGGCGCGAAGACAACCATGGCCAAGCCTGACGGCACCATGCACAGGCCGGCCGTGATGACGCTCAGCTGGAATCCGTATCCCGTGGCGCTGGGGAGCTGGAGCTGCTGCGTGGTCAGGAGCATGTTGGCGAACATGGCAAAACCGATCAGCAACGATGCCATGTTGGTCATGAGGACCGGTCGGCGTGCCGAGGTCCGCAGATCCACCATCGGCTGCGCCACTTTGAGTTCGTAGGGAACCCAGGCAGCGAGAAGAACCGCGGCCGCTAGGAACAGAAGCAGCACGGGTTCCGAACCCCAGCCCCACGAGCCGCCCTTCGAGATGGCCAGCAGCAGGGCGGCCAGCGCCCCGGACAGCACCATGGCGCCAGCGAAATCGAAACGGCCCGGCGTTCGGACCTTGGACTCGGGAACCACCAGCACCACGGCAAGGAGCAGCAGGGAGCCGGCCCCTGCGGCAACCCAGAAGATCGATTCCCAGCCGAGGCTCTCGTAGAGGACGCCGGCAAGAGGGAGCCCCATGGCGCTGCCGATGCCCAGGGTCGCGCTCATCAGTGCCACTGCCGAGCCCATCTTTTCCTTGGGCAGTTCGTCACGCATGATGCTGATGCCCACCGGGATCAGCGCGGACGAGAACCCCTGGAGGGCGCGGCCGATGATGAGCCACAGGAACGATCCCCCCAGTGCCGCCATCACCGAACCCGCCACCATGATCGCCAGGCACACCACCATCATCTTGCGCTTGCCGTACATGTCGGCGCTGCGGGACACGATGGGGGTGGCTACGGCGCTGGAGAGCAGGGTGGCGGTCACAAGCCAGGACGCGTCGTCTGCCGTGACGCCCAGGATCTTGGGGAAGTCCGGCAGCAGCGGCACCACGAGGGTCTGCATCAGGGCCACGACCGTACCGCTCAGTGCAAGGACTGCTGTGATGGCGGACGGGGACGGGGTGCGGGACAGTTGCCCGGCGGCGGTGGAACTCGGCATGGGGGAGCTTTCGAAAGAAGGATTTAGGTGAACGCCAGGGTGAACGAGCGTTTACTTCCTAACGAGTGAACCACTGTTCACCCCGTGGCGGCAAAGAACGGGCTCATGTTTTCCGTCACGATCACAATTACGTGACGCAAAGCTTTCCTAATTCTGCAGAGGGTAGGCTAGCCTTACTTAGGTTTGCTTCATAGACCTAAGGAGTTCCGTGGCTTCCCCTCTTTCTTCCGGCCAGTCGGCCGGCCGCAGCACATTCCCGGCCTGCGGCACCACCCGCCGCGCCCTGCTCAAAACAGCCGGCAAGGCGACCGCCATCCTGGCCGCCGCGGCACTGTCCCTCACGGCGTGCTCCACGGGGACCGGTGCCTCCGCTCCCGGGGCAGCCGCGTCTCAGTCCGCCAGTTCCCAGTTCCCGGTGACCATCAAGCACGCCTTCGGCCAGACCACCATCAAGACTCAGCCACAGCGGGTTGTCACGGTCTCCTGGGTCAACGACGACGTCGCCATCGCCCTCGGAGTGGTTCCGGTGGGCGTGCCCAAGAACGACTGGGGCGGCAATGGCAAGGGTTCCACGCCCTGGAAGGATGCCGCGCTCGAGACGCTCGGCGCCGGCTTCGGCACGGACAAGGCTCCGGTCCAGTTCTCCGAGGCAGACGGCATCAATTTCACCGAAATCGCCAAGCTCAATCCGGACGTCATCCTCGGCGCCTACTCCGGCCTGAGCGAAGAGGACTACCAGAAGCTCAGCCAGATCGCCCCGATGGTTGCCTACCCGGAGCTCGCCTACGGCACGTCCTGGCAGGAGTCCACCAGCATCATCGGCAAGGCCCTCGGCAAACAGACCGAGGCCGCCAAGCTGATCTCCGACACGGAAGCCACCATCAGAGACAAGGTGGCCGGGTACCCGCAGATCCAGGGCAAGTCCTACATCTACGGCAACCTCGAACCGGCCAAGGGCGACGGCGTCAACGTCTACACCGCCAACGACAACCGCCCGAGGTTCCTGTCCGCCATCGGCATGAAGCTCGCGCCCGTTGTGGAGGAGAAGTCGAAGGGCTCCAAGGAATTCTTCCTGCCCTGGTCCGCCGAAAAGGCCAATGAGCTGGAATCCGACATCTTCGTGACCTGGGTCCCTGACACCAAAGCCACCGAAGCCATCAAGGCAGACCCCCTGCTCGGCCAGATTCCGGCCATCAAGAGCGGCGCCCTCGTGGCCGACTCGGATAACACCCTGACGCTGTCCATTTCGGCTTCCTCGCCGCTGAGCCTGCCGTGGTCGCTCGACACCTTCCTGCCGCAGCTGGGCAAAGCCGCCGACGCGGTCAAGTAACGGGCCATGACACCAAGAACGACGACGGCGCCAGCCGGCACTGCCGCCATGGCACCTTCCAGCCCCATCACCGCGCGCGAACCGACGCTTGAGGCACCTGACGCCGCCGGAACAGGGCCCCAACTGTCCGTTCGCGCTGAAGGGCGGGGGAATGCTCAAGGCCAGCCGGCTGCCTGGCTGTTGGCCGCCGTCGTTGTTCTTGTTGCCGTCTGCGCTGCTTCACTGGCCGTGGGCGCCCGGGGGATGTCCCTGGAAACCGTCTGGCAGGCGCTGGTCCATTCCGATGCGGGGAACGGCGACCATGCGGTAGTCCAGGCACGGATCCCGCGAACCGTCCTCGGTCTGCTCGCGGGCGGGGCCCTGGGCCTCGCCGGTGCGGCCATGCAGGGTGTGGCCCGCAACCCGCTCGCGGACCCCGGCATCATCGGCGTCAACGCGGGCGCCGCCCTGGCCGTGGTCACCGGAATCTATGTCTTCGGCGTCTCTTCGTTGAGCGGGTATATCTGGTTCGCGTTCACCGGTGCCGCAGTGGCGGCCGTCGTCGTCTTTCTGATCGCGTCCATGGGCAGGGACGGCGCGACGCCGGTGAAGCTCGCCCTTGCGGGCGCGGCCCTGAGCGCCGGGCTGTATTCGCTCATGAACGTCATCCTCGTCTCGAGCCAGGACACGCTGGACCGGTTCCGGTTCTGGCAGGTGGGCGGGATAGCCGGCCGGGACTGGTCAGTGGTGCTGCCGGGTCTGCCTTTTCTCGCGGCGGGCGCGCTGATCGTGCTGTTCACCGGAAGGACCCTCAACAGCCTGGCCCTCGGCGACGACATCGCCCGCGGCCTGGGCCAGCGGGTGGGCCTGGCGCGCGGCATCACGGCGCTGGGCATCGTGCTGCTGTGCGGCTCTGCGACTGCCCTCGCCGGGCCGATCGGGTTTGTGGGCCTCGTGGTGCCGCATGCCGTCCGCTTTCTCGTCGGCCCGGATTACCGCTGGATCCTGCCGTTCTCGCTGGTGCTGGCTCCGGCATTGCTGCTCGTGTCCGATGTGGTGGGGCGCGTGGTCCTGCTTCCGGGCGAGGTCCCGGCGGGCATCATGACGGCCCTGGTGGGCGCGCCCGTGTTCGTCTGGCTGGTTCGCCGCGGCAAGGCGGCGGGCCTATGAGACCCGTGACTGCGCACCCTGCCCCAACCGACCAGCGCGAACGAATACTTAAGCCCCGCGCATCGTTCCCGAGCCCGAGCTTGCTGAACCGCACCGCGGTCCTGGCGCTCGCCGTCGTGTTTCTCTTCGCCGCGAGCATCCTGCTGGGCAGCTACACAGTCACCATCCCGGACTTCCTCACGATCCTCACCGCCCACTTCACCGCTGGAGACAAGATTCCGGGTGCCAGTTTTATCGTGATGGAGGCCAAGCTGCCGCGGGCGGTGACCGGCACCCTCGTCGGGATCGCGTTCGGGCTGTCCGGCGGCTTGTTCCAGACCATGCTCCGCAATCCGCTGGCCAGTCCGGACGTCATCGGCATCAGCTACGGTGCCAGTGCCGCCGCCGTCACCGCCATCGTCGTTTTCGGTGCGTCGGGGGCCGCCATTTCAGGCGCGGCCTTGGGCGGCGCCGTCGCAGTGGCGGCACTGATTTACGGCATCTCCCGCAGCGGCTCCATTGGAACAGGCGGCGGGGGCGGCAACCGCGGAAGCTCCGCCGGAAGCCGGCTCATCCTCGCGGGAGTCGGGATCGCCGCGGCACTCAGCGCCGTGGTCAGCTTCCTGCTGACGCGGACGGACATCCGCACCGCCGCCGACGCCCTCGTCTGGCTCAACGGTTCACTCAATTCCGCCAGCTGGGACCGCGCCGGCGTCCTCGTTGCGGCGCTCCTAGTCCTGGTTCCTGCCGCCGCGCTGCTGGCCGCCCCGCTGCGGATTCTCGAACTGCGAGACGACGCCGCCGCCGGGCTCGGCATCCGCGTGGACCGGACCCGGCTGGGTCTGGTGCTCACCGCCGTCGCGCTCGCCGCAGTGGCGACCGCCGCGGCCGGGCCGGTGGCATTCGTCGCCTTCCTGGCCGGTCCCATCGGCCGCCGCCACGCCGGCAAGGCCAGCCTCCCGGCGTCGGCCCTTACCGGTGCCCTGATCGTCCTGGCCGCTGACTACTTTGCCGCCAACATCGCCCCGCTGCTGCTGGACGGCACCGTCCTGCCCGTCGGCGTGGTCACCGGCGCGCTCGGCGCGCCCTTCCTGTTGTGGCTTCTGGTCACTTCCAACCGAAAGGATGCCTGACATGGCCCGTCTCAAAGCCAGCAACCTGACCCTCCAGTACGACCAGCGCCGCGTCGTGGAAGGCCTCACGGCGGAGATCCCAGAGGGCAAGGTGACCATGATTGTGGGCGCCAACGCCTGCGGAAAATCCACTCTGCTGCGCGGACTCTCACGGCTGCTCAGGCCGGCCGGCGGCACCGTCACCCTCGACGGGAAGGACATCCACTCCCTTCCGGCGCGCGAACTTGCCCGCACGCTCGGCCTGCTCCCGCAGCACCCCACAGCGCCGGACGGCATCTCCGTCCGGGATCTGGTGCGCCGCGGCCGTTATCCGCACCAGGGCTTCTTCCGCAGCTGGTCGGAGAAGGACGACGCCGCGGTGCAGCGCGCGCTGGAAGCGACGGGAACGCAGGACCTCGCCGGGCGGAACGTCGACGAGCTGTCCGGCGGGCAGCGCCAGCGCGTGTGGATCGCCATGGCGCTCGCCCAGGAAACGGACGTTCTCCTGCTGGACGAACCCACGACCTACCTTGACCTTGCGCACCAGGTGGAGGTGCTGGATCTCGTCACCGACCTTAACCGGCAGCGCGGCACCACCGTGGCGATCGTGCTGCACGACCTGAACCTGGCGGCGCGCTACGCGGACCATGTCATTGCGCTGAAGGGCGGGCGCGTGGTGGCCGCGGGCCCTTCGGCCGAGGTGGTCACCGAGGCGCTTGTCCGCGGCGTGTTCGGACTGGACTCCCGGGTGGTGCCTGACCCCGTCTCCGGCACGCCGCTCGTGATTCCGCTGGGCAGGCACCACGCAGACCCAGAATCCCCGACCGCAACCTTGGAGATGGCCTCATGAAATCAGGACCCAGCCCCGAGCGCACACCGCTGGCGGTGCGCGCCGGAAGGAACAGTGCGGCCGCCAGGCAACAGCCCGCCACCGAACCCATGACGCTGGCCTTCAACGTCACCGTCTCCGCGGTCCAGGAACTCAGCCCCAACTTCCGGCGGGTGACTTTTGGCGGGTATTCCCTGCGGGACTTCGGCGTGCACGGGGACACCATGGACCTGCGGATCAAGCTCATGATTCCGTCCCTTGCCGACGACGGGATGCAGCATCCGCTGCCAACGTTCCGGATGGAGAACAGCAGTTGGTACCGGGAATGGCTGGCGATGGAAATCTCCACTCGCGGCTCCATGCGAACGTACACTGTCCGGCAGGCCCGGCTTGACGCCGTTTATCCGGAGATCGACGTCGACTTCGTGATGCACTTTGACGCCGACGGGAACGGCGGCCCTGCGGCGAACTGGGCGCTCAACGCCAAGCCGGGGGGCGCCCTGACGCTGATCGGCCCGAACAACCGTGCCGCGCATTGCGTCACGGCGGAAACCTACTCGGGCATCGAGTGGCGGCCCGGCCTGGCCCAGCGGGTACTCCTGGCCGGCGACGAGACCGCCGTTCCCGCCATCAGCGCCATCCTGGAAAACCTCCCCGGCTACATGACCGGTCACGCCTTCCTGGAAGTCCCTGAAGCCGGCGACTTTCTGGATCTCAGCACGGCAGCCGACGTCGAAATCACCTGGCTGGCCCGCGGCGCCCCGATCGGCCGCTCCCGCCCGCACGGGCAACTGCTTCAGGAAGCGGTCCGTTCTGCCGTGCAGCTGCCGGGCTGGGTGGGCGTGACGTTCCCTGACGCCGCGGCGGGCCCCGAGCCGGAAGACGTCAACGTGGACCGGGACATCCTGTGGGAAACACCGGCCCGCATGGATACCGCCGCGATCAGTGCCACCAAAAACCCGGGTCTGCCCTCCGGCGCCCTGCCGTTCTATGCGTGGCTGGCCGGTGAAGCGGCCGTCATCAAGGAGCTGCGCCGGTACCTGGTGCGCGACGTCGGGATCGACCGGAAGCAGGTCGCGTTCATGGGGTACTGGCGGCAGGGGAAGGCCGAGCTCTGAGCCTCTGGCGGTGCTTGGTCCGCCTCCGCCGCCGACTTGCCGTCGCTGTAGACACCTCGCCAACGCTCTCGCACTTCCTGTCGCGTAACGGCCAACGCTCTCGCAGTTCCTGTCGTTGGCCGTTAACCCTGTCGTTTCTTTCGGTGACTAGGGTGCCGGGGTGGGTGTCTCTCCTTTGCTTCCGGATCATGATGGGCGGCGGGTGTTTGTCGCTTTGGGGGATTCCTTCACTGAGGGGGTCGGGGACCGGAACAAGCATCTGCCGAATGGGGTGCGCGGCTGGGCGGACCGGGTGGCGGAGAGGCTCGCCAAGGCGGAACCGGGCTGGGAGTACGCCAACCTCGCCATCAGGAGCAAGCGGCTGCGCCACATCATCGACGAACAGCTGGAAGCTGCGCTCGCCATGGAACCGACCCTCATCACGCTGTACGCCGGCGGGAACGACATCCTGGATTTCGGGACGGACATGGACGCGCTCATGGCGCAGTACGAAGCACTCGTGGCGAAACTCGCTGACACCGGGGCCACCCTGGTGCTCTTCACGGGTTTCGACATCAAGGTGTCCCCCCTGCTCGAGCCGCTGAAGAAGAGAAACGCCTCTTATAACCAACGGGTCAGGGAACTGGCAGCCCAATACGGGGCTGTGCTGGTGGACTACTGGTGCTTTGAGGCCTTCCACGACCGCCGGATGTGGGACACGGACCGGCTGCACATGTCCAAGGCCGGCCACAAGTACCTCGCGGCACAGGTCCTGGACCACCTCGGCGTGCCCCACAAGATCAGCCTCAAGGAGTGGGAGCCCCCGGTCAGGATGACGCTGCGCGACTGGGAGCGGCGGCAGCGGCTCTGGCTGAATGACTGGGTGCTGCCCCTGTTCGGGCGGAAACTCCGCGGCGTCACGCTGGGGGACAACCTCAGCCCGCGATGGCCCCGGCCGGTATTGGTTCCGCGCAAGCGCGGCCTGAGAAAACTCGTCGTCCCTGCGGCTCCTCCCGGACGTGGTGGCGAGCAGATACTTTGAGTGTAAACAGCTGTTGACTTGTGTGCAACATCACAGCTAGTGTTGCGGCACTGACAATCCGTCAATGCATCAAGCTTCAAGTCCGCCCAGCGTTGCGTGGACCGCTCGAAGGCGCGAACCGCCGTCGCCGGTAACCCGACGTGACAGCAGGATCCCAGCTCTTGCTTCCCCATTCACGCGGGCCTTCTTTCTGCGTGTTCCGGGCGAGCCACGCCACGAGAGGCATCACCGCCATGACTGACAGCAAATCCCTCCATTTCGACCGCCGGAAGCTCCTGAAGGCTGCGGCGCTGACACCGTTCGCCGGGCTGGCGCTGTCCGGTTGCGACGCCAAGCCGGCCCAAAGTGCGGCCGCGAACAAGACCGTGACGGTCACGTCCTACGGAGGCTCCTACAATGACCAGCTGACGCAGACCATCCTGGATCCGTTCTCCAAGAAGACGGGCATCCAGCCCACGCTGCTGGCCAATACCAGCCTTGCCGCGCTCAAGGCCCAGGTGCAGTCCGGCGACGTGCAGTGGGACCTCGTGGAAATCACCGCACCGGAGTATGAAACGGCCGTGGCCGAGGGACTCCTGGAAAAGTTCGACTACGACATCATCAGCGACAAAGGACTGCCCGGGTACGCCAAGGCTGAATACGGCATCAAGTACCTGAGCTTCCTGTTCGTCATGGCCTGGGACCAGAAGGTCATCCCGGACGCCAAGGCACCGAAGGACTGGGCGCAGTTCTTCGACCAGGACAAGTACAACACCAAGCGCTCCGTCTACAACCAGCTCTCCGACAGCTCGGTTCTGGAGGCGGCCCTTCTGGCCGACGGGGTTCCGTTCGACAAGATCTACCCCCTCGATGTGGACCGCGCCCTTCGCGTCCTCGGACACCATCCGGGCAAGGACAGGCTGCTCTACCACTCGGCGAACCAGGAGCCGATCCAGCAGCTCACGTCCGGAGAGGTCTCACTTTCCACAAGCTTCAACAACCGCATCAACGCCGCCCGCACGGACGGTGCGAAGCTGAACTTCTCACCCGAGAATGCGGTCCTCGCCGGAGACTACTTTGTGGTCCCCAAGGGCGCCAAGAACAAGGAAGCGGCGTTCCAGCTCATGAACTTCATGTCAAACGACGCCGAAGCAGGTGCCGCATTCGACAAGGTGACCAACCTGACCCTGGCCAACACGCCGGCCCTGTCCAAGCTGCCGAAGGCAGTTGCGGACACGCTGCCCACGAGCCCGCGGTTGGCCGACAAGATCCTCGTGCGTGATGACAAGTGGTGGTCTCAGAACCTGAAGAAGACCGAGCAGCAGTTCAAGCTGTGGCAGGCCAGCTGACATGACTGCCGCAACTCTGCAGACGGCCCTGGAGCAGGGCCGCCACGCGCCGGGGGAGGGAAGGCCGAAGGGCCGGCGCCGGCTCAGCGGCTGGTGGCTGCTGCTTGCACCGATCCTGGCCTTCGACGTCGTCCTCTTCCTGACGCCGCTGGGAAAGCTGGTGGCCTCAAGCTTTGCCGACAACGCCTACCAGCGGGTGCTCGAGGATCCTCTGGTGCTTCGCTCGCTCGTCAACACCTTGAGCATCAGCCTGGCTTCCACGATCGTGACAGTGGTGCTGGGATACGTGATCGCACTCGTGCTGTGGCGTGCCGGCACCGTCACCCGGGTGATCCTGTTCGCCGTCGTTCTTCTGCCGTTCTGGACCGGCATTCTGGTGAAAAACTTCGCCTGGGCGGTGCTGCTGCAGGACAACGGCATCGTCAACGTGTTCCTTCAAGGCATCGGGCTCACCCATGCGCCGATCGAACTGCTGCATAACCGGTTCGCCGTCATCATCGGCATGGTCCACTGCCTCCTTCCGTACGCCGTGTTTCCGATCTTCTCCTCCCTGACCGCCATCGACGACCGGCTGGGCCTGGCCGCCCGGTCGCTGGGTGCGCGGGAAGGATCGGTGTTCCGGCGGATCACCCTGCCGCTCTCCGCTCCCGGCATCTCGGCGGCGGGGTTGTTGGTGTTCATCATCAGCACCGGCTTCTTCATCACGCCCGTCGTCATGGGCGGACCGGGCGACATGATGATCGCCAACCAGATCGATTACTACGCCCGCCAGCTCACGGACTTCTCGGGCGCCGCGGCACTTGCCGTCGTGCTGACGGTGATGGTGAGCATCATGGTGGCCGTGTATCAGCGCGTTCTCAAGGCAGGAGGCCAACATGAAGACAACTAATCCGCAGCACCGCCTGCTGGCGCTGCTCTCCGTCCCCGTGTTTCTGTTTCTGGTGATTCCGACGGCGATCGTGGTGCCGGTGGCGCTGAATGACAGCCGCTACATCACTTTTCCGCCGGAAGGATTCTCCCTGGCGGCCGTCGCCGGCTTCTTCGCGGACAAGGCATGGACCTCGGCACTGACTGCCAGCCTGCAATCGGCGGGAATCGCCGTCGTCATCGGAGTGCTCCTTGGCTCCACGGCGGCCATCGGCCTGCACGGCCGGAAATTCCCCGGCAGATCGGCTGTGATGGGACTGATCCTGGCTCCCATGATCGTACCCACAGTGGTACTGGCACTCGCCTTCTACCAGTTCTTCATCTCGATCGGGATGGTGGGCAGCATCATCCCGATCGGCCTGGCCCACGCCGTGATTGCCACCCCGTACGTGTATCTGACGACCCGCGCGGCCCTGGCGGGCCTCAACCCGGCCCTGGTGAGGTCAGCGCAGAGCCTCGGCGCGGGACCGTTGTCCGTATTAAGGCACGTATACCTTCCGATCATCCTGCCGGGCCTGATCTCCGGGGCCTTGTTTGCCTTCTCGGTCTCGATCGACGAGACCGTGATGTCACTGTTCATGCAGTCCCCGGGGGCCACCACGCTTCCGGTCAAGATGTTCACCGACATCCAGTTCAACCTGACCCCGAAGATCGCTGTTTCATCTGCGCTTCTGGTCAGCGTCGCCACAATAGGGCTCCTCCTTCAGGTCTTGTTTGTCCTCAGGCGCCGATCCACCGCACGGATGCTGCCGCTGGCAGTGTCGGCCCAAACGTAAAGGAATGCCGATGACCACATCAGTGATCTCCGCAGAATCAATTGCCGGCACCGGGAGCGCGTCCCGTGGTGCCATTGAACTCCGCAACGTCAGCAAGAACTATGGCGACGTTGTGGCCGTGGACCGGCTGGACCTCGTGGTTCAGCCGGGCGAATTCGTCACGCTGCTCGGGCCAAGCGGGTCCGGCAAAACAACCACCATGATGATGGTTGCCGGCTTCGAGGAACACACCGCAGGATCGGTGCTCATCGATGGCCAGCCGGTGGACACACTGCCCCCGCGGGAGCGCAACCTGGGCGTCGTGTTCCAGAACTACGCACTGTTCCCGCACATGAGCGCGCTCGAAAACGTGGAATTTGCGCTCCGGATGCGCAAAATCCCCAAGGAAGAGCGCCGCCAGCGCGCAGAAGAGGCCCTTGAGCGCGTGGGCCTCGGAAAAATGGGCGGCCGCAAGCCCCGCCAGCTGTCAGGAGGCCAGCAACAGCGCGTCGCGTTGGCCCGCGCGCTGGTCTTCAACCCGGCCGCGCTGCTCCTGGACGAGCCTATGGCAGCCCTGGACAAACGGCTCCGCGAGCAGATGCAGGAGGAAATCAAGACCTTGCAAAAGAGCCTCGGCATCTCGGTGCTGTTCGTCACCCACGACCAGGACGAGGCCATGGCCATGTCCGACAGGATCGTGGTGATGAAGGACGGCAAGATCGTCCAGTCAGGACCGCCGGAGGAGGTCTACAACCAGCCCTTGACGGACTGGGTGGCCAGTTTCCTCGGCGACACCAACCTCATTCCGTGCACCGTGCTGGAACGCGACGGTTCAGAGGCCTTGGTGGATCTTGGCGGCCTCGGTACAGCGCGGGTCGCAGACCGCGGAGCGAGCGGCGAAAACTACGCCGTCTCCATCCGGCCGGAGCACCTCAAATTCCGCCCGGAGGGCGCTGGCGGCAACGGTGGCGAAGCAACACTGGTGTCCTCCACCAACCTCGGGGCCACGGTCCGCCACCGTCTGACGGCGGGCGGCCTCGATCTTCAGCTGCGCGAGCTCAGCGCGGACTCGGCCTGCAGGCCCGAGCCCGGCGGCCAGGTATTCGTGGGATGGGATCCGGGGCGCGCCCAGCTCCTGGTCTTGGAGTCCTAGCCCGGCCCGCCCAGGGCTGAACCAGCCGAGTTGTGGGCCACACCCTGCCCGATGGTGCCCCGGACAGCGCGTCCGGGGCCCAAAAGTGGGTTAATTCCGCGGCGCTGGCTCATCCAGGAGGTTTTCGAACCCCGGGGCCACCCTGTCCGCGGCGAATTCCATGACTTCGAACTCGGCCACGCCGTTGACGTAGAAAGGGTCTTTGGCCAGAGAGTCGTCCAGTGTCACCCGGTCAGCCTTCGACAGCAGGAGACCGCCCGTGCGCGGGACCTTCCTGCCGGCGGCCAGGAACACGCCCTGGTCAAAGGCGTCCTTGAGCCAGGCCACGTGGGCGTCCAGGTGGTAGTCGACGATGTCTTGGGCGACCTTGTAAGTGAGGGAAACTACGTACATGTCCGCCAGCCTACCGCCACCCACTACTGGAGAACCCTGGCTGTGACAGCCGCCGGCGCCCGCCTTCAGCCGCCGGCGCCCGCCTTCAGCCGCCGGCGCCGCGGCCCGCCGCAACGGCCCCGGCTTGAACTGTCAAGCTTTAATTCTCCTAGGATGGAGTCATGACGGAACCGCGCTGGCTCAACGCCGATGAACGCCGGGCCTGGCTCGCCCAGCTGAGCATCAACACCATGCTGCCAGCCGCCCTGGATACCCAGCTGCACGCAGCGGGCAAAGTGTCCCTGTTCGACTACAACGTCCTGGCCATGCTCTCCGAGGCAGAGGGGCGCTTTCTGCCAATGAGTGAACTCGCGGCCCGGACCAGCGCATCACTTTCCCGGCTTTCCCATGTGGTGACCAAACTCCAGAACCGCGGCTGGGTGGAGCGCCGGCCGCACCCGGGCGATGCCCGCGTGACCACCGCGCACCTGACCGAGCAGGGGATGGCCACCATTGTGGAGCTAGCCCCAGGCCACGTGGAATCCGTCCGCTCGCTGTTTCTTGACGCCCTGACCGAGCGCGACGTCGCCGATCTCGCCCGGATTGGGGAAAAGATCGTGGCGCGCCTGGACAACAACCACTGGATCCTCCGCGAGCAGCCGTAGCCGCGGCCAGTCAGCCGAAGCCGCGCCGCCGGCGGCCGTCTTGGTTGCTCGCGGCAACTGCTGGCAGACTGGATCCATGGATTTCACGTCCCGCTATGTAGCCCTCGGAGACTCCTTCACGGAAGGAGTCGGCGACGACGACCCAACCCGACCCAACGGCGTCCGGGGCTGGGCAGACCGGGTGGCCGAACAGCTCGGCGCCGCGGACCCGGGCTTCGGTTACGCAAACCTTGCCATCCGCGGCAAGAAACTCCGCCAGATCATGGCCGATCAGGTGGACGCCGCCGTCGGCCTCAAACCGACGCTCGTAAGCATCTACGCCGGCGCCAACGACATCCTCCGGCCTAAGATAGACATCGACGACCTGCTTGAGGAGTACGACGCCGGTATCCGCAAACTCAGGGCCACCGGCGCCACAGTGGTGATGTTCACCGGCTTCGACGCCCGCGGCTCCAAGGTGTTCGGCACCATGCGCGGCCGCACCGCCATCTACAACGAACTTGTCCGTGGCATCGCCGGTGACCACGGTGCGTTGATCGTCGACTACTGGCGCTTCAACGAATACTACGACTGGGGAATGTGGGCCAAGGACCGGATGCATATGTCTGCCGCCGGCCACACGAACATGGCCAAGCGCGTCCTTACCGTCCTGGAACACGATCATTCGATCGAGGTCCCGCCCATGACGCCGGTGCCGGAGCTCAGCCGCGCTGAGGCGGTGCGGGCCAATGCCCGCTGGGTCAAGGAATTCGCTGCCCCTTGGGTGGTTCGGCGGGTCACCGGCAAATCCTCCGGCGACGGCCTCCAGCCGAAATACGGCCAGCTCACCCGGCTCTAACGAGCCGGCGGCGCTGCGGGCCCAGCCCACCGACGCTGGTCGAGCCTGTCGACGCCGGTCGAGCCTGTCGACGCCGGTCGAGCCTGTCGAGACCTAACGTCGAAATCCCGCCGTCGCCAGGAGGTCCCCGTCCCTGCGCACAGCCAGCACCTCGACGTCCCACAACTCGGCTGCGCGGTTTAGCATCGCGGTTCCGCCGGCCACGATCGCCGTCGCGAGGACGTCGGCGGTGACCGCGTCGGCCGCCGCCACGGAGACCTGCCAGAATTCCGCGGCACGCCCGCCCGCGGCCCAGATGTGGTCGCCGCGTTCGGCTGAGCCCGAGGTCGCCAGGGCCATCCTGCTCCGGGAGGCGGTGTTTCCGGGGGCACCGCCGTCGGCCGCGAGTCCAGACGCAAGCCCGCCCGGCAAGCCACCCAGCGGAAAGCCGGCGAGCAGCGTTCTGCGGTCGGCCGGATCCACGATCCCCGCCCGCCACGCTTCGCCGCTGCCGGGATCAGGGGAGCCGCTGACGAGCACATCCCCGCCGGCATTGAGGCACCAGTCCTCCAGTCCCAGGGCGTGGAGAGAAATCCCCGCTTCCTTCATAGCATGGCCTTTGATGAGGCCGGAGAGGTCCAGGATGCCGTCCGGACGTTCGGCCGTGAACGCGCCTTCGGTCAGGAGCCGCCACTCGGATGCCTCCGTATACCGTGCCCGCATTTCGTCCGACGCCTCCTGCAGCCCAAGTTCGCCGCGCCCCAGCCTGCTGGCTTCGGAATCGGGACGGTACAGGCTGAAGGTCCCATCCAGCCGGGCGAAAAGGCGTTCGACGACCGCGGTTGCGGCTTCCAGCTCATCGTCCGCAGCATGGGGTGCTTTGTGCGGACCGGCCGGCATGGTGAGGCTGATGACCGTCCCCATGCAGCTGAAGGTCCGTGCCCGCAGACCGTGCCTGGGTTCAGAGGTTTGCTGCATCGAGGGCCGCCTGGAGTGAGGTGAGGTAGGCGTTGCTGGTCACCGTTGCGCCGCCGACGGTCTGGACCTCCGCCGACTGTGCCTGAAGTACTTCGCTGCGAAGAATCGGGGCGGCGTAGTTGCTGATCTGCATGGATCTGCCTTCTGCGTCGGTCAGCTTGAGGGCGGTGACGTCCGTGATGGCGCCTGCCTTGACGGTGACCTGCACCTGTACGGTGCCGAAGCGGGTCTGGACGATGTCGCCGTCGTAGGTGCCGCCGGCTTTGGCCGCCGAACCGGCTGCCGCGGACGAGCCGGCAGCGCCGGATGAGCCAGCCGATCCGGACGAACCGGCAGCGCCTGAAGATCCGGATGTCCCGGACGATGCCGGGCCGCTGGTGTCCGATGATCCCGTCCCCGCCGAAGTCCCGGCGGTTTCATTCCCCGTGGACGCAGCCGCAACAGCGCTGCGGGTGTCGGCCACATGGACGCCTGACTGCCAGCCGACTAGGAGGATTCCGGCCGAAGCCAAGGCGGCTGAAACCGCTGCTCTGATTCTCACCAGTCAAACCTTTCGTAGTGGAGCTGATCTTCGCGGACGCCCGCCGAGCGGGCGGCGTCCAGGACGTTCTCCGCCCAGCGAGCGGGGCCACACACGTAGATGTCGGCGCCGGCGACCTCCGGAGCGTAGTCCGTGAGGCTGTAGCCTGCCCGCTGTTCGCTCGCGGGAAGCCAGCTCTCCCGGGAGCCCGGATCCCGGGAGCCGGTCAGGTGGAAAAGCGTGGCACCGCGTGCACGGCACAGTTCGAGAATTTCATCGCCGAGATAGAGCTCCTGGTCGCTGTGGCCGCGGAGGAGCACCGTCGCCTTCCCCGGCTCAAAAGGCGTCGTTTCCAGCAGTGCCCGCAAAGGGGTGATGCCGATTCCGGCGCCGATCATCACCACGTGGTCCTTGCTGCGGGCGGCGGAACTGAAAAGGCCGTAGGGTCCTTCCACGGCAACCTTGGTTCCCCGTTTCAGCCGGGACAGCTGCGCCGACCCCTTGCCGAGATTCCGAACGGTAATCCTTAGCCGGCCGCGGCCATTCCGGTCCACGGCCAAAGGCTCGGCGGAAAGGCTGAACGGATGCGGGTGCCACCAGAGACCGGGGGCCAGGAAGCGCCAGATGAAGAACCGGCCGCCGGCGCCGGCCAAGGTGTTCAAGTTCAGGCCGCTCATCTCGATATTGACCACTCCAGGGGCGACCGCCGTCACGCGCTCAACCGTCAACTGATGCCGGAAGGTGGCGAGGACCGGCTGCATCACCCGGTAGTACAGCAGCGCCGCGCCGGTGGCGATGCAGATGGCGAGCCAGTACCAGCGCTGCCACGTTCCGGGAGCGAACAGTGCCCCCACGCTGAACTGGTGCGGCAGGGCTGTCAGCACCGCCGCATACGTGAGTAGATGGACGACGTACCAGAACTCGTAGGGGAAGCGCCGCCGGACTGCCACGAGCGAGGTCACCACCACGGCAATGAACAGGGCCATGGACACGAATGCCAGCCACATGTCCGGCACCAGGACCCACAGCGCCACGGCCTCACTCACGGGGTCCAGCCCTTCCGCCATGCCGTAGCCGATAGCAATCAGGACACCGTGAGCCAGCAGGAGGTAGAGCGACGGTTTACCGAGCTTCCGGTGGAACTCCAAGGCACGGTCATGCCCGACCGCGCCGTCGATGAGCGGAATCCGGGCTGCGAGCAGGAGCATGAGCAGCACCAGGTCCATGCCGGCGAGACCGGCCACAATCCCCAAGGCCGTGATCCCGGCGCCGAGCGTCGAGATCCCTGTCATGCCGCCGTCGGCCAGCCATAACGCAACCGAGGCCGCCAGCGATCCCCACGCCGCTACCGTCAGGGCGTCAGCGCGGAGAAGCCGGCGCCGGTGCTGCGAGGCGAAGCGGCCGCGCCCGGGATTTGCGGGCTGTCCAGGACCGGGCCGCCGAAGGGCGTCGGCCCCGGGGGAAGGAAGGAGGTCTGTGTTCATGTCTCAAGACTCCGCTGCCAGGCTTTCATTTTCCTGTGAAAATCCTTCTCCCCGGATGTGTCTTCCCTGTCAGCGGGAGTGGCGCCGGCAGGCTCCCCTTATACACCCTCCACCGCCGGATTAGCCTTTAATTCGCACGTCTCGTAGACTTGGTAGGCGCTAGGTGGCGCGGAGCGTGTGCAATTGCTCCGGTTGGCGGCGGCTGTCAGCAGAAATGACAGTCCCAATGGCCGGTAGTTAGGGGCTCAAGTTGCGTGCATTCCTGTATTCGCCCAGCATCCCGGTACTTCGCAGTGGTTTCCACTGCCCGGTGCCCGTGGCTCATCGTATTTCGCCGCAGCAAGGAAATCTTGGCTTTTCGCCGGTATTTTCGGGCATGCGGAAACCGGAAACGCGTGGGGGCTGGATGCGGACGCCGCCTGCCGCACGGTAACGCAGAACTCTGCCAGCCGTTTCATTTATTTTTCAGAGGAGAGTCGTCATGGCAGCACACTGCCAGGTGACCGGAGCCGAGCCGGGCTTTGGACACAGCATTTCGCACTCGCACCGCCGCAACAAGCGCCGGTTCGACCCGAACATTCAGAAGAAGCGCTACTGGGTTCCGTCCCTGCGCCGCAATGTCACCCTGCAGGTCTCTGCAAAGGGCATTAAGACCATCGACGTACGCGGCATCGACGTAGTCGTCGCCGCCATCCTGGCACGAGGGGTGAAGCTCTAGTGGCTAAGGACAAGGACGTACGTCCGATCATCAAGCTCAAGTCGACCGCGGGCACGGGTTACACCTACGTAACCCGTAAGAACCGTCGTAACGACCCGGACCGCATGGTCCTGAAGAAGTACGACCCCAAGATCCGCAAGCACGTCGAATTCCGAGAGGAGCGCTAAACACATGGCTAAGAAGTCAATGATCGCTAAGAACGAACAGCGTAAAGTCATCGTCGAGCGTTACGCTGCAAAGCGCCTCGAACTGAAGAAGGCTCTGGTTGACCCCAACTCGACCGACGAAGTTCGCGAAGCCGCACGCCTCGGCCTGCAGAAGCTGCCCCGCAACGCCTCGCCGGTACGTCTGCGTAACCGCGACATCATCGATGGCCGTCCCCGCGGTACCTTCCAGAAGTTCGGTATCTCCCGTGTTCGCTTCCGCGACATGGCTCACCGCGGTGAGCTCCCGGGCATCACCAAGTCTTCCTGGTAATTCAGCACCGCTGAATCCAGCCTGAGAAGGGCCGGCAACCGAATGGTTGCCGGCCCTTCTTTGCGTTGACGGCGGCTGGATTTCCGGGGCCGGTTGCGGGTGATGCAGCACACAACAAGGAATTACGACGCCGGCACCTGGCTTTTGCTGCGGACGTCATCCTTTCTCCGCGGAACGGCGCGGATTTTCGCGTTCGGGATGCCGAATGGAGGCGGGTTTGCGGTGGGGGCGTGGTGGGTGTATTGTTTTCTAAGTCGCCGAGAGGGAGACCAGCGGAAAGCTGGGAACCGACGGTGACAAATCCCCTAAATTTCAAGACCTGATCCGGTCGGCGCTTCGTGCGCTCCGGGTTTGGTGGGGGCGAGTTTGAATGGTTGCAGGTTGCGGAGACGCTGGTTTGCAATGTGGTTTGGATTCGGGTAAGTTTGGGAAGTTGCTCCGGAGCGATCTGCGACTGGTTGTTTGGTTGTGGTGGTGCCGGGTGTGTCTGTTGTTTGAGAACTCAATAGTGTGCCAAGTTTGTTGATACCGGTTTATTTTATATGAATTGGTTGAATTGACCAGGTTGCGCCGCCCCTGTGGTGTGGTCTGGTTTTTACAGCTGGTTTC
>NZ_CAKKLY010000068.1 GCF_918698095.1 Arthrobacter sp. Bi83 | reverse complement strand
AGCCTTAAGCTCCTCGGCAAACACCGCGGCAGCACGCATGGGGCCCACCGTGTGTGAACTGGACGGGCCTATTCCGATGGAGAAGAGGTCAAAGACTCCAACAGCCATTGTCGGTTCCTAACTAGGTAAGTGGTCGGGCGGGGATGTAGTCGGGATGGGTGGCGCCTGGCCGGATTCCTCCGCGTGCTCGGTCGCGAAGACGCCCGCTGTGCGGACGTGACGCTCCCTTAGACGCATGCTGCCGGATGCCCGGCCAGTCGCCGCTGCCCCGTCACCAAGGCGACGGGCCCCTCCGAGGGGCCGGCTGGCCGCGGTTTTCGAAAGCGTGCGTCTAAGCGAGGTACGAGCGAGCACGCGTGAAAACTGGGGCCCGCCAGCCCCGGAGCCGGGGACGCTGGTTTCGACAAGCTCAACCAGCGACGGACAAGATCAACCTGCGAGGCTGGCGACAGACGGGTACAGCGGGTGGGCTTCGGCGAGTGCCTCTACCCTGGAGCGCAGTCCGGACAGGTCTGCGCCAGCGTCGGCGATCAAGGCCTCGGCGATGATGTCCGCTACCTCCGTGAACGCAGCCTCGCCGAAACCGCGGGTCGCCAGCGCCGGGGTGCCGATCCGCAGCCCCGAGGTGACCATCGGCGGGCGCGGGTCGAACGGGACGGCGTTGCGGTTGACCGTGATGTCGATTTCCGCGAGGCGGTCCTCGGCTTCCTGGCCGTTGAGCTCGCAGTTGCGCAGGTCCACGAGGACCAGGTGCACGTCGGTACCGCCGGAGATCACGTTGATCCCCTTGGCGGTGACGTCCGGCTGGACCAGGCGCTCGGCCAGGATCCGGGCGCCGGCCAGCACGCGCTCCTGGCGTTCCCTGAACTCGGCCGAGGCGGCGATCTTGAACGCCACTGCCTTGCCGGCGATGACGTGCTCCAGGGGTCCACCCTGCTGGCCCGGGAACACCGCGGAGTTGATCTTCTTGGCGATATCGGCGTCGTTGGACAGGATGATGCCGCCGCGCGGACCGGCGAGGGTCTTGTGCGTGGTGGAGGTGGTGACGTGGGCGTGCGGGACCGGGGACGGGTGCAGCCCCGCGGCCACGAGGCCGGCAAAGTGCGCCATGTCCACCATCAGGTAGGCCCCCACGGAGTCAGCGATCCGGCGGAACTCGGCGAAGTCCAGCTGGCGGGCGTACGCGGACCAGCCGGCGACGATCAGCTGCGGCTTGTGCTCCTGGGCCAGGCGTTCGACCTCTGCCATGTCGATCCGGTGGTCGTCCTCGCGGACCTGGTAAGGGATCACGTTGTAGAGCCGGCCGGAGAAGTTGATCTTCATGCCGTGGGTCAGGTGACCGCCGTGCGCCAGGTTCAGGCCCATGATGGTGTCGCCCGGGCGGATCAGGGCGTGCATGACCGAGGCGTTGGCCTGCGCGCCGGAGTGCGGCTGGACGTTGGCGTATTCGGCGCCGAACAGGGCCTTGACCCGGTCGATGGCGAGCTGCTCGATCACGTCAACGTGCTCGCAGCCGCCGTAGTAGCGCTTGCCCGGGTAGCCCTCGGCGTACTTGTTCGTCAGCACGGAGCCCTGCGCCTGCATCACGGCAGCGGCGGTGTGGTTCTCCGAGGCGATCATTTCCAAACCGGTGCGCTGGCGGGTCAGTTCGTCGTCGATCTTCGCGGCGATCTCCGGATCCAGTTCGGCGAGAGTGGCGTTCAGGCTCGCGGACGCTACGGCTTCGAAGGTTGCCGTTGCAGCGCTTGCCCCGCTCACAGCTCGCCGCCGTTCTTTGAAGCGTATTCCTCGGCCGACATGAGCGGGCCCTCTTCGGTCACGGCGACCTTGAACAGCCAGCCGGCACCATACGGATCGCTGTTGATCAGCGCCGGATCCGAAACGACGTCGTCATTGATCTCGACAACCTCGCCCGTCACCGGTGCATAAAGGTCCGAGACGGACTTGGTGGACTCCACCTCGCCGCAGGTCTCCCCCGCGGTCACGGCCGAGCCGACCTCGGGCAGGTCCACGTACACAATGTCGCCGAGCGCATCAGCAGCCACGGCGGAGATACCAATCCCCACAGGGCCCGACCCGTCAGCAGCAACCCATTCGTGCTCTGCGGAGTACTTCAGTTCAGCAACAACCTTGCTCATGTTTTTTCCTTACGTTTGAAATCTGGTGGTTCGGCTGCGGGGGTCGGCAAGCTCAACCCCCAATGATCGAGCTTGCTGTGGCCTCGGTTTCGACAAGCTCAACCAGCGGCAGGCCGTACACCCCAGCACCCTTGGCTTTCGAAGGCGCCCTTTATGGTGGCTCCGTCGGGGTCCGACATCCGGAAGCGTGCGTCTAAGGGAGCGTCACGTCCGCTCAGCGGGCGTCTACGCGACCGAGCACGCGGAGGATGCCGGTACCGACGGTACGGGACTTACTTTTCGCGCTTGTAGAAAGGCAGTGCGACGACTTCGAACGGCTCTGCCTTGCCGCGCAGGTCGATGTCCAGGGCGGTGCCCGGCGCAGCGTGTTCGACGTCGACGTAGGCCATCGCGACCGGGTAGCCGAGGGTGGGGCTGGGCTGGCCGGAGGTGACTTCGCCTATGACGTTGCCTTCCTTGAGGACCGGGTAGTGGCCGCGGCCGGCACGGCGGCCCAGGCCCTTGAGGCCCACCAGTTTGCGGCCAGTGGTGGAGCCGGTGCCGGCTGCCTTGAGTTCGCTCAGGGCCGCCTTGCCGATGAAGTCGGATTCCTTGGCGAGGGAGACAACCGGGCCCAGGCCTGCGGCATAAGGGTTGCCTTCACGGGAGAGCTCGTTGCCGTAGAGCGGCATGCCGGCTTCCAGCCGCAAGGAGTCGCGGCAGGCGAGGCCGGCGGGGATGAGCCCGTGCCCGGCGCCAATCTCCAGCAATGCCTCCCACAGGCCTGCTGCGTCCTCGTTGGGAATGTAGATCTCGAAGCCGTCCTCGCCGGTGTACCCGGTGCGGGCCAGCAGCAGTTCCTGTCCGTTGATTTCGACCTCGACGGCGGCGTAGTACTTGAGCTCCGTAACGAACGGGTGCTGCTCGCCCGGGACCAGCGCCAGCAGAATGCTTTCTGCGTTCGGTCCCTGGACGGCGATCAGGGACGTCTCGGCAGAAACGTCCTCCACCTTGACGTCGAAGCCGGCGGCCCGTTCGGCCAGGGCGGCGGCGACCACGACGGCGTTGCCGGCGTTCGGCACCACGAGGTACTTTTCCTCCCCGCGGCGGTAGGAGATCAGGTCGTCGATGATGCCGCCGTCTTCCTGGCAGATCAGCGAGTACTTGGCCTTGCCGACGGCAACCGCCGACAGCTTGCCGGCCAGCGCGTAGTCCAGGAAGGCTGCGGCGTCCGGGCCGGTGACCCAGACTTCGCCCATGTGGGAGAGGTCGAACAGGCCGGCAGCGTTGCGCACGGCGTGGTGCTCGGCCAGCTCAGAGGAGTACTTCAGGGGCATCTGCCAGCCGCCGAAGTCGGTGAAGGAGGCGCCGGCCTTCTTGTGCTCTTCGTAGAGCGCGGTGTAGTTCTCAGTCATCAGAAATCCTTAGTTTTCAAACTCGGAAAGAGGTGGGCAGGAGCAGACCAGGTTGCGGTCCCCTGCCGCGCCGTCGATCCGGCCTACCGGAGGGAAGTACTTGTCCTGCTTCAGCGTCGGGACCGGGAAGACAGCCTGCTCGCGTGGGTACTTGCGGGCCCAGTCGGTGCTGATGACGGCGGCAGCGGTGTGCGGTGCATTGCGCAGCGGGCTGTCCGCGAGTGTGAAGTCCCCGGCGGCGACCTGTTCGATCTCGGCGTGGATGGTGATCATCGCGTCGATGAAGCGGTCGATCTCCGCGAGGTCCTCGGACTCGGTGGGTTCCACCATCAGCGTGCCGGCAACGGGGAACGCCAGGGTGGGCGCGTGGAAGCCGTAGTCGATCAGGCGCTTGGCCACGTCTTCCGCGGTGACGCCGGTCCTGGCCGTCAGTTCTCGCAGGTCCAGGATGCACTCGTGCGCCACGAGTCCGCCTTCGCCGGTGTACAGCACCGGGAAGAACTCGTTCAGGCGGGAAGCAATGTAGTTCGCCGCGAGCAGCGCAGACTTGGTGGCCTCAGTCAGGCCCTCCCCGCCCATGAGCTTCACGTAGGCCCAGGAGATGGGCAGCACACCGGCCGAGCCGAAGCGCGAAGCCGAGATCGCCACACCATGCCCTGCCTCGTGAGCGGCCTTGTTGGCGTCGCCCGGCATGAACGGCGCCAGGTGGGCCTTGGCAGCGACCGGACCGACGCCCGGGCCGCCGCCGCCGTGCGGGATGCAGAAGGTCTTGTGCAGGTTCAGGTGGGACACGTCGCCGCCGAACTTGCCAGGCTGGGCGAGCCCCACGAGGGCGTTGAGGTTGGCGCCGTCGACGTAGACCTGGCCGCCGGCCGCATGCACCGAGTCACAGACCTCACGCACATCGGCGTCGTACACGCCGTGGGTGGACGGGTAGGTGATCATGATCGCGGACAGGACGTCCTTGTGCAGCTCGATCTTGGCGTTGAGGTCGGCGTGGTCGATCGTGCCATCTGCCGCCGTGGCCACAACAACAACCTTCATGCCGGCCAGGACGGCCGAGGCCGCGTTCGTGCCGTGGGCGGAGGCCGGGATCAGGCACACGTTGCGCTGGTCATCGCCGCGTGAACGGTGGTAGCCGCGGATGGCCAGCAGGCCCGCGAGCTCGCCCTGGGAACCGGCGTTCGGCTGGATGGACACCTGGTCGTAGCCGGTGATTTCGGCGAGGTCGGCTTCCAGGCCGCCGATCAGTTCCCGCCAGCCTTCGGTCTGGGAATCCGGGGCGAACGGGTGGATGGAGGCGAACTCCGGCCAGGAGATGGCCTCCATCTCGGCGGTGGCGTTCAGCTTCATGGTGCACGAGCCCAGCGGGATCATGGTGCGGTCCAGGGCGAGGTCCCGGTCCGAGAGCTTGCGCACGTAGCGCAGCAGCTGGGTCTCGGAGCGGTGGGTGTTAAACACCGGGTGCTGCAGGAAATCGGAAGAACGCAGCAAAGTCTCGGGCAGTTCGAAACCCTTGGCCGCCACCACCGGACCGGCGCCAAAGGCGACGACCACCGCGGAGAGGACCTCCGCCGTCGTCGTCTCATCGACTGACACGCCAACCGTGTCCGCATCGATAAAGCGCAGGTTGATGCCCCGGGCCTCGGCAGCGGTAATGACCTTCCGGGCCTTGCCGGGCACGCGGACCGTGACGGTGTCGAAGAAGGATTCACTGACCAGTTCCCGGCCAGCGACCTTCAACGTGGCGGCGAGGGCCCTGGCGTTGTTGTGGACGGTCTCGGCAATCGCCTTCAGGCCGTCGGGGCCGTGGTAGACGGCATACATCGAGGAGACGATGGCCAGCAGGGCCTGCGCGGTGCAGATGTTGGAGGTGGCCTTTTCGCGGCGGATATGCTGCTCGCGCGTCTGCAGGGCCAGGCGGTAGGCGGGGACGCCGGCGTTGTCCTTGGAGACGCCGACTATACGGCCAGGCAGCGTGCGTTCCATGCCTTCGCGCACCGCCATGTAGGCCGCGTGCGGGCCGCCGAAGAACAGCGGGACGCCCAGTCGCTGCGTGGAGCCGACGGCGATGTCGGCGCCCTGCTCACCGGGAGGGGTAATCAGCGTCAGGGCCAGAAGGTCGGCTGCCACGGTGACCAGCGCGCCCCGTTCCTTCGCCTCTGCAATCACACCGGACTGGTTCCACACCCGGCCGGAAACCCCGGGCTGCTGGAGTACGACCCCGTTGATGTCACCGTCGGGCAGGCCCTGGGACAGGTCGGCAACCTCCACCTCGAAACCAAGTGCTTCGGCGCGGCCCTGCACGATGGCGATGGTCTGCGGCAGGCAGTCGGCGTCGATAACGGTCTTGCCGTCGCGGGCCGTCTTGTTCTTGTTGGCGCGGCGCATCAGCAACACGGCTTCGGCGACGGCGGTGGCCTCGTCCAGCAGGGACGCGTTGGCGACCGGCAGTGCCGTCAAGTCCTGGACCATGGTCTGGAAGTTCAGCAGCGCCTCGAGCCGGCCCTGGGAGATTTCCGGCTGGTACGGCGTGTAGGCCGTGTACCAGGCCGGGGCTTCGAGGATGTTGCGGCGGATGACCGGCGGCGTGACGGTGTCGTAGTAGCCCTGGCCGATCATCTGCACGGCCGTCTTGTTCTTGGAAGCCAGCTTGCGCAGCCCGGCGAGCACTTCAACTTCGCTGAGGGCGCTGTCCAGGCTGAGAGGCTTTTCCTGGCGGATGGAATCGGGGACTGCAGTGTCGACGAGGCCATCCACGCTGTCGTAGCCGACAGCCTTGAGCATGGTGTCGATGTCTGTTTGGCGGCGGGCGCCGATGTGGCGGTCTGCGAATGTGGACGGGGACGACTGGATCGTCATGTGAGGAACTCCATAATTCAGGTGGCACTGGAGTGCCATGATGATTCGGGTTCCTCCCCGCTCTGTATTGGACCTGAGAGTTTCCGCTTTGCCTGCTGTTAGCAGGCGCCACTTGCACCGTCGGTGAGCCCGGTTTCCCGGACTGCTTTCCAGAGTTGCCTTGCCGCGGCGGTACGTGGGCCTGAGAGATTCCTGGGGAGGATTTGCTCCTACGGCGCCTGCTGAACGTACCGGCAGGACTCTCCCGCCGCAGATCATAAGCCGTGCCACTGGTGGGTGACACGGCTCACACATTATCTGCTCTCCGGCCTGGATGCAAAATATACGTCAAATGAGTCCTTTTGCAGCCTCGAGAAAGCCGCCAGCAGGGCAGCAAAGCGGACGACGGCGGGACGTTCCGCCGTCGTCCGCTTGCTTTGGGTGCCGCTCCCCTACAACAAGACTCAGTCGTCGAGGAACCG
The DNA here is from genome assembly GCF_918698095.1 of Arthrobacter sp. Bi83. Taxonomy (GTDB): domain Bacteria; phylum Actinomycetota; class Actinomycetes; order Actinomycetales; family Micrococcaceae; genus Arthrobacter. The sequence continues at coordinate 13,651 of NZ_CAKKLY010000068.1, read as the reverse complement.
CAGCAGGAACGGGACTGTGGCATGCATCGTCCGGAGGTCCCCGGCACTGGCCGCCAGCTCCCCGAGGTAATCGCCGTGGCCACCGGGGATGACCAGCAGGCGGGCGCCCGGGATGACGCTGGCAATCCTCGCGGCGTGCTCGGCAGTGGCAACGTCGCGGTCTGCGCTCACCACCAGCGTGGAGGCTTTGATGGTGCGCAGCTCGTCGTCGGACCAGCCGGCGAAGTCCAGGATGCGCCGGCTGTCCAGTTCGAAGAGTCGCTCCAGGTGGCCCGGTTCGGGATTGAGACTGCGGTCGGCATCCTTGTAGGTGTCGGGCATGTCGTCCAGGGTGGCCTTCGCCATGCCGTCCCAGAACTCGTCCGGCACGGCATCGCGGCTCACAAACGTAGAGGCGGCGATGAGGCGCCGGACCGCGGCGGGATGCCCTAGTGCCAGCGCGATGGCGGTGTGGCCGCCGGCGCTGAATCCCAGCACATCCACGGTTTCCACGTTGAGCTGCTCCAAAACGGCGAGGATGTCGCCGGCGGAGTTCCCGGCGGTGAGGGGGCGGCGGGTCGGCTGGGTGCGGCCATGGCCCTCCTCCTCAACGGCAATCATCTGGCGCTGTTCGGCCAGCAGCGGGATGAGTTCGCTGAAGTTGGTGCCGATGGTGGAGCCGCCGCCCGGGATGAGGAGCAGCGGCGGCTGGCCGGGCACCACCCGGCCGTGGACCTCGTAGTACATGAGAAGGCCGTCGTTGTCCGCGTAGCCGTGGGTGAAGGTCACACGGCATCGTAACCCCGGGGCGCTTCCGACGAACAGGGCTCAGAACCGCATGCAAAGTGGACGACGGCGGGATGTCCTACCGTCGTCGTCCTGCGTTTGGTGCCTCTCCCCATGGCGCCTACCGGCCGGCATCAAATCGGTGCAAATCAATCAAAATATATTGATTGACCATGCGGCGCAGCTCGGCCGACGGACGTGACACGTACTGCAGCCTCAACCTGGCTTTGTATCGCTAACGGCTCGCCGAAGCCGGTGCGGCGCTTCACCCCGGCCTACGGCTGGTTCCCGCTGTGCTGACACCGCCCGCGGGCGGTCCTGGCCTTCAGCCGGTTCAGCCACGCGTTCGTGTGTTGTTCCTGTGTACGGGAAACAGCGCCCGATCCCAGATGGCCGAGGCGATCTTGGCCAGCCTCGGCGGCTCCCAAATCGAAGCCGTCAGTGCGGGCAGTCACCCCAAGGACCTGCACCCCAACGCCGTACGCGTGATGCGTGAGCGCGGCATTGACATTAGCGGCGCCCGCTCCAAGCATCTGAGTGAGTTCGCAGAGCACCGGTTCGACTATGTGATCAGCCTTTGCGACCGCGTACGGGAGGTATGCCCCGATTTCCCGGGGCCGCCTGCGAGGGTGCACTGGAGCATCCCCGACCCGGCGGCCGAAGGGGCTGCCGACCAGGACAATTACCCGGTGTTCGTCCGCACGGCGGACGAACTGAACACGCGAATCCAGTTCCTGCTTTACGCAATCGAGTACTCCCAAACGAGTTCAGAGGATCTAGACATGCCCAGCGACCTTACGGACATGGTCAGCGTCCGATACATGGTGGACGACGTCGACGCGGCAATCGACTTCTACACAAAGCACCTCGGATTCACCCTCAGGATGAGGGCCGCACCGGCATTCGCCGACGTCGTACGCGGCCGGCTGCGGCTCCTGCTGAGCGGGCCAACCAGCTCGGCAGGGCGGTCAATGCCGGATGGCACGGTGCCTGCCCCGGGGGGATGGAACCGCATCCACCTGATCGTGAGCGATATCGCGGCCGAAGTGGACCGGCTTCGCGCTGCGGGCCTCGCGTTCCGGAACGACATCGTCAAGGGTCCGGGCGGTCAGCAGATCCTGCTGGAAGATCCGTCCGGCAACGTGGTCGAATTGTTCCAACCCGCCGGCGGATAACGGGCGTGATGGGCATCAGAAATGGTGCCCGCAGGATGGCAGGATTGGGGCATGGACATCATCGCCTTCCTCGAAGCCCGGATCGCCGAAGACGAAGCCATCGCGCTGGCCGCCTCACCTGCGCCCTGGGAATGGTTTGGTAGACCCGGGAGCGACACCGCAGCCCTCTACTCCGCCAACGAACGAATCGTGCTCGACGCTCGCGCCGACCACGCACCCGGTCACCTCGAATGCAAAGCCACAGACCGGGTCTACATCGCATGGTTCAACCCCGGCCGCATCCTCGCTGAATGCGCCGCGAAACGACAGATGCTGGCCAACGTCCCGCTCGTCACCGACATCCGCAGCGAAGTCGACGGCACCAGCGAATACGTCCTGATGTGTATGGCAGCCCCCTACAGAGACCACCGTGACTACCAAGAAGGCTGGGCCATCGAACTCTGAGCTGCGGTTTACGTAGCTGACCCGCCGCAGCCCGTACCTCAGCCCTCGACGCCTGTGCTGAGGCTGAGGTCCCGCCATTGGTCAAGCTCGGCGCGCTCTGCCTGGGCTACGGCGGCAAATGCGTCGAAAGCGTCTTTGCCGAGCACTATCAGCGACGGCGGGTTCGCACTGTTGACGACCGCCAGGATCGCTTCTGCGGCCTTGGCTGGGTCGCCCGGCTGGGTGCCGTGGATCGTGTCGTTCTCCTTGCGCCGTTTCCCGGCCGTCTCTGCGTAGTCCTCGATCGCCGTCGCTGACTGCGTGAGTGAGCGGCCGGCGAAGTCCGTGCGGAACGCGCCGGGCTCGATGACGGTGACCTTGATGCCCAGCGGCTGCAGTTCCTTGTGCAGGGATCCGGACAGGCCCTCCAGGGCCGACTTTGTTGCCGAGTAGTATCCGGAGCCGGCCGGTGAGATGCGCGCTCCGATGGAGGAGATGTTCAGGATGGACCCAGCCCTTTTCGCGCGCATGTCCGGGAGGACCGCTTTGATCATGTCCACTGCGCCGAAAACGTTAGTGTCGAACAGTTGCCGAATGTCGGCGTCGTCCGCTTCCTCCACCGCGGCGCGGTAGCCGTAGCCGGCATTGTTGATGAGCACGTCGATGCCCCCGAAGCGCGTCCGGGCCTGCTGCACCACCGAGCTGATCTGTGCCCGGTCGGTGACGTCGAGGGGCAGGGCCAGTGCCGTGTCGGGGAAGGCGGCCGCGAGATCGTCAACCGTGGTGACGTTCCGTGCTGTGACGACCGCGTTGTCGCCGTGGGCGAGCACTGCCTGAGCGACAGCCCGGCCGAGTCCGGTCGAGCATCCTGTGATGAGCCATGTAGCCATGAGGTCTTCCTTTCGTGGGGGATAGCAGTGGGGGCGACGTGCGCTAGGGGCGGACGAGGACCTTGAGGGATTCGCGGTTGTCCATGGCGCGGTAGCCGTCGGGCACGTCGTCGAGGCTGATGCTGCGGTCGAAGACCTTGCCAGGGTTCACGGTGCCGTCGAGGACACCGGGCAGCAGGGCTTCAATGTAGGCGCGGACGGGGGCCGGGCCGCCGGTGAGGGTGACGTTCGGGCCGAACATGCTGCCGAATCCGATCGGGGCATCCTCGTACTGCGGCACGCCGACGCGGCTGATGACACCGCCCGGACGGATCACGCCGAGTGCCTGGTCGTACGCCGGCCGGTGTCCTACGCACTCGAGCACCGTATGGGTGCCGTCGCCACCGGCTAGCTCACGGACCCTGGCAATGCCTTCCTCGCCGCGCTCGGCGACGACGTCGGTGGCCCCGTATTCGATGCCCAGGTCGGTGCGGGCCTTGTGCCGGCCCATCAGAATAATCTGCTCGGCACCCAGTTGCTTGGCCGACAGCACCGCCATCAGGCCGACAGCGCCGTCACCGATGACCGTGACGGTTATCCGCTCGTTCACTCCGGCCTTAATGGCGGCGTGGTAGCCGGTGCCGTACACATCGGAGAGGGTCAGCAGGGAGGGCAGCAGCGCGGAATCCTCGTCGACCGGTGCCTTGACCAGCGTGCCGTCAGCGAACGGGACGCGGATGGCTTCGGCCTGGGCGCCGCCGATGCCGCCGGCGGCCCAGAACCCGCCGTGGCGGCAGGAGGTCTGCAGGCCCTCGCGGCAGAAATCGCAGGTCCCGTCGGACCAGGCGAACGGGGCGATGACGAAGTCGCCCTTCTTCAGCCTGGACACGTCCCTGCCCGTCTCCTCGACGACGCCGATGAACTCGTGCCCCATCGGGCTACCCTGCTCGGAGGCAGGCATGCCGTGGTAGGGATGCAGGTCCGATCCGCAGATACACGAATTCACGATGCGCACGATCGCGTCGGTCGGATCCTGGATGACGGGGTCGGGCACGTTCTCCACGCGCACGTCTCCGGCTGCGTACATGATGGTTGCTCGCATTGTGTTTCCTTTCGTTTCTCCAGAATCGGAGCTGGGGCGGGCGGTGCTGGGACCGCCAGGGGGCAGGGCGTCAGCGCGTGAGTACGCGCAGCTCCTCACGCACGTGTTGCGGCTCGCCGTCCAGCGGCATGTTCGGCTGATCGTGCACGCCGTCGAGTCCGCCGGCGGGATCCGCTGCGAGGGAGGCGAACAGGGCCTCGAAGTCCGCGGGCGCGGTGCCAGCGGTTGCAACGAGCTCGAAGGTTTTGCGCTCCGCGCCCGGTGAGTTGAGGCTGCGGACCAGGACCTGGGCAATCTGGCGCCGGGCAATGACGCCGTCGCTGGAGTCCCCGGCCTGACGGGTGTCGCCCTGGAGCAGGACGAGCCGGTGTTCGTCGGGCCCGTTGTAGTCGAACCAGCCAGGCCGCACGATCGTGTACGGCAGGCCGGTGGCACGGACGAGCCGTTCGGAACGCCGCTTCCAGTCGTGGGCCTCGGTGGACCGGTTGTAGGCTCCGGTGCGGTTGGTGACGCCGATAGAGGTCATTAGGGCTAACCGGACTGTCCGATTGCCCAGGGCTGCCAGAACGTTGCGTACCCCGCCGTAGTCCACAGTCTCGGCACCGACCTTGCCGGCGCCGTCCGAGCCGAGGGTGAAGACGACGGCGTCGACCCCCTCCACGGCGCCGGCCAGCGTCTCGGGCCGGGTAACGTCCCCGACGACGACCTCCGCTTCCTTGGGCAGCCGCCGGGCCTTGTCGGGGTTGCGCACCAGGGCCGGGGTGGTGTGCCCCTGCCGGATCGCTTCCTCGACGACGAGCCGGCCGATGCTGCCGGTCGCGCCGACTACCAGCACGGTGCTGGGGCGAGTGGTCATTGTTGCTCCTAGGTTGTTGGCGGCCCAGGAAAGGGCTCGCTGAGGTTCACATCCATACAACAGGAGACGATCCCAAGGTGGAAGGGACTGTTGATACAGGTACTCACAGTGCCTCCCGTCCCTGGTTGAAGGCTTCTAGGGTGGATGAAGTACCAAGGAACAGGAGACCATCATGGGCGACGTCATTGTTGTCATCGGAGCCGGCTCGATCGGCCAGGCAATCGCCCGGCGCGTCAGCGCGGGCAAGCAGGTTGTGTTGGCGGACCTGAATCAGGGCAACGCCGACGCGGCGGCCGAGGTGCTGAGCAACGCCGGTTTCGAGGTCAGCACAATGACTGTCGACGTGTCCTCGCGCCAGTCCATTCATACCCTCGTCGAGGCGGCCACGGCGTTGGGCGACGTCACCGGCGTCATACACGCCGCGGGTGTCTCTCCCAGCCAAGCGTCGCCGGCGACCATCCTGGCCGTGGACCTGTACGGGACTGCCGTGCTGCTTGAGGAATTCGGGAACGTCATCGCCCCGGCGGCGCCGGCGTGGTCATCGCTTCGCAGTCAGGGCACCGCCTGGGTGCCCTGACTCCCGAGGAAAATACAGCTCTCGCGACCACGCCGGCCGACGAACTGTTGGCGCTCCCGATGCTTCAGCCGGACCAAGTCACAGACTCCCTTCACGCTTACCAGCTGGCCAAGCGCGGCAACTCGCTCCGCGTGATGGCCGAGGCCGTCCGATGGGGCAAACGCGGCGCGCGGATCAACACGATCAGCCCCGGCATCATCTTCACCCCGCTGGCCAAAGATGAGCTGACCGGCCCCCGAGGCGAGGGATACCGCCGCATGATCGGGTTGTCCCCGGCAGGGCGCGGCGGCACTCCGGACGAGGTCGGCACGGTGGGCGCTCTCCTCATGGGCCAGGACGGCGCGTTCATCACCGGCAGCGACTTCCTCATGGACGGCGGAGTGACAGCATCCTACTTCTACGGCGAACTCGCCCCGCAGAAGACCGAGAGCTGAGCGCAACCATGACAACGTCACCGCTCGACGCTCTTCCCAAGATCGGGGCGCCGGCCACGCGTGCCCTAACCGGGGCAGGTTTCACATCGCTGCAAAGTCTCGCCGGTGTCGCCCGGGCGGAACTGTCCAAACTTCATGGCGTGGGTCCGAAGGCGCTCCGGATCATCGAGGATGCGCTGGACGAGCACGGCCTCGCACTGAAGTAAAACGCCACTCCAGACTCTGGCGGAAGGCCATTCCCAGTCAGGAGTCCCATCGGATTGAGCGCCTTGAGGCACCCTCGTCACCGGCCTGGACCCCGTCCAGGCCGCCCGCATAGTCCTGCCAGTCCGGACATCTACACTGCGGACATCTACACTGCGGCGCAGCGCAGAGAACCCGCGGGACGCCAACTAGCGAACCGGAAGAGCCGACGACGGCGGGACCTCCCGCCGTCGTCCGCTTGCGTTTTGGCGCATAAGCGGCCGGAAGCGTTCGAACCGCTCACACATTAAAGCCCCAAGGATGAGGTACCGAGGCCTATTGGGCGGCGGGGAGGTCCTTGGTTGTGGGTCCCTGCAGGACCTGGCCGTCGGCGGCGAAGCGGGAACCGTGCAGCGGGCAGTCCCAGGTCTTCTCCGCGTCGTTCCAGCTGACGATCCCGCCCAAATGGGTGCAGACAGCTGAGAGACGGCAGGTCTTCCCGTTGACCGTGGACACGGCCACGGGTTTGCGGTCGTGCCGGAGGATGGTGCCGGAGCCCTCGTCCGGGACCGTGTTATTTGTGTCGGGTTTTGCGGTCCTCAGCTTGGCCCAGCTGTCCGCCAGAGTCTTAGCGACGTCGGCGTTCAAGCTGATGGCGGCGGCAGCTCCAGCCGGTGAGGTTTTCCTGTGGTGGAGGGTGTCGGCCCAAGGGAGCTGGCCGCCGAGAATCTCTGCGCTGATAGCCAGGGAGGCGGCGATGCTGTTGCTCATGCCCCATTTGTTGTAGCCGGTGGCGAAGTAGATTTTCCCGCCGCCGCGGGGCAGTTTGCCGAAGAAGGGCATGAGGTTGGTCGCCTGGTAGTCCTCCCCCGACCACGTGTGGGTTACGTCGGCGCCCGGAAAGTGGCGTTTTCCCCAGTCCAAGAGCTCATCCAGACGGGCCTGGGGTGAGGGCTCCCTGCCGAAAATACAGGCCCCGGTCCAGGATGGGAATCCCCGTAGCCAGCACCACCAGTTTGGTGCGGATGGCGCCCGCGTTGGTCCTCACGATCCGGTGGCTCCCGCCAGCGACGTCCCGGACCCGCACTCCTTCGCTGAGGACGCCCCCGTGGGCCCGGAGATCGACGCACAGGCTCTCCAATACGTCCATGGGGTTGAATTGGGCCTGGCCGGGCAGGCGGATCGCCCGGCGCGTGCTGAAGGGAAGTCCGGTGTCGCCTGTTTCCTCTACGTCGAGGCCGGCTGCCTGACCCGCTGCAAGCTCGGACCGCACCTTTTCGTCGCCTTCGGCGGTCATGGCATAGGTGTAGGCGTCGCGGCGCTGGTAGGGGACTTCGTTGTCGTCCAGGTGGCGCAGCAGCCAGGCCTGCCCTTCCCTGTTGGCGTCGACGTATGCGTTGACCATCTCTTGGGAGTATTGACGGCGCAGTCCCGACAGGATGGTGCCCTGGAGCAGGGTCAGTTTGGCCGTGGTGTTGCCTGTCGTTCCTGCCCCGACTGTTCTTGCTTCGAGGACTGCTACTTTCATTCCCGACCTTGCCAGCAACACCGCGGTTGCCAGACCGGTGATGCCCGCGCCGACAACAACGGCGTCGTATTCTGCATTGGGAACGAAAGGATCAGATGTAAAGGAACGGGCCCGGTCCAGCCAAAGTGAAAGCATCGATGCACTCCCTGTCCGTCACGCGAGGTCAGACCTGTCCTGGCTCTGGTGGTCACAGCCTAGACACATTTCCCGCCTTACTGAAGGCCCAGATATGACGACAAATTTCAGCCCGCTGGACTACCCTCGGCATTCGCATACCTTGCGTATCGGGAGGACCCTTGGTCTGGTCTGGGGTCCTCCCGAAAACTCCGGCAGCCCTTTCCGATCAGGCTGGTCAGCAGTTGGGTGAGTCGTATTCGTAGGCGCCTGAGTCAGCGTCTGCGGTTCCTCGGCAGTCCCCGTTCTGGGCCACCGGAGCACCGTCGAGGTCTGTCAGTGAGCTGCCCACGCCGGCGCGGTCGATGGCGGGGCTGGTGGCCGTCAGATGCAGGTCCGTGGGGGCGTTGACAAAGCCTGCCGGCGCCGTCGTGGAAGTGCTGTTCGGTGTGAAGTTCCGGGGTCCGTTGAAAACATTCTGGCGTTCGGTCCAGCCCGAGCCGTTGATCCACAGCGAGTTCTTGACGCCGACCAGGATGTTGCCCCGGATCACGGTGGTGGCCGGGCAGGAGGCGTGGCACACCATGGCCTGGGAGTCCGGGCCGGTCAGGTAGACGGTGTTGTGCTCGAAGACAGTGCCGTTGGTCGGTCCGAACGACGTGGTGGCCCCTCGGCCGATGAAGCCTTTCGCCTGTGCGCAGTTGGTGCCGCACGTGGAACGAACCAGGTTGTAGCGGTAGGTGTTGTTGTCCGCGGTTCCAGCGGATGACCGTCCAAGTTCGGAGAACGCGTTGTTGTCCACGGCGGTGTTGTGGTGGATGTTGTTACGGTTGCCGTTGAAGATTTCGATGGCCCCGCCGTCGAGCTTGAAGTCGAAGGATGCAGCCGCGGAACCGGAAACGGTATTGCCGGAGACCTCATTGTCATTGCCGTTGATCAATATGCCAAAGGCACCGGAATCGTCGCTGCAATTAACCGCCTGTGAAGTTCCGCAGTTCGTGCCGCGCGTGTTGACGTTCATGATGTTGTTGTTCGTCAGGGCATTTCCTGTGTACGTGCCGAAATCAGAGCCAGTGCTCACCTTCAGACCTGCTGCGTTGCTGGACGCGCTGGAATTCCGCACAGTGTCGTTGTCACCGACGACGCTGAAGCCGGCATAGCCGCAGGAAACCGCGCGCAGACCTTCCACAATAGTGAAATTGCCGTTGATGCGGAAACAGTTCCCGGATTTTCCTCCGGTTACTATCGGCTGGTTACCGGTGCCGTAGCTGTTCAGCGTGATCGGCGCTGTCGACGTGCCGCTTTGGGCGGTTACGACGCCTCCCGTAAAGGTGTCGCCGCGCCGAAAGCTGACTGTGTCTCCGGGCTTAAGGACGGCCTGGCTGACTTTGGTGAGGGACTTCCAGGGGGTCGTTGCGGATGTGCCTGTGTTGCTGTCGCTGCCGACTGCACTGACGAAGTAGGTTGTTCCGGCGGCGGATGCCGGCGAGGCGGCGCCAGCCATCATTCCACCGGCCAGAAGGAAGGGGATGAGTATCGTTGCGTGCAGAGGCTTGGCTTTCATGTGTCACCTAATGGATTTTGGGCCCGGGCTCGGCTCGGCGTCGTCAACGAGGCCGTGGGGAGCCCTCTGAGCGGGCCGGTGCGTGTGAGGACATCAGGAAGTGGACGGCGAGACTCTAAAACGTAGGCGTTGATCAACCGAGAAGCCGGCCGTTTTCGGTTGAAATGAGTTCCCCGCCTGGCGCCCGGGTTTGGGCTGGCGGTATGGAATGCAGCGAGTAATGCCGCTCAAGGGAACAACGAAGCGCGTTGAATTCATTTATCAAGGCTTCTCCCCGTCAAGAAGTCGCTATTGGGTTCTACCCACCCGCCATGACGGACGGCACGCAATCGCCTTTGATTGGCGGACAAAAGAGACAGGCCTGGGTTTAGGTCTCAGGCAAAGCCAGCCTGTCCCTTCTGCCCTGCAGAAACATTGGAAATACCTTAGATGCCACCCCTTGAATGTGGGGTTCGTGCCCGGCGGCAGCCAGCGTATCGTCAAGGCCGGATCCGCGACGGCGAAGATCGACGTCCGCATCTCCTCCGATACTGAAGTGCAGGGCATCAATGCGGTGTTGGCCGGTTTGGCAGCGCACAGCACACCCGCCAGGTTGGAGGTGGGCGGCGAACGGAACGGTCCCGCCAAAGGCGAAGCCGACGCGTTGGCTGTGTGGATACGTTGGCTGTATAGGTGAACGCCGGAAGATGGGGCGCTCCTCGGGCTGAAAAGCAATGGGCCGCCCGCAGCAGTGGGCACGATCTGTGACACGGAACAGCCGGAAAGGGGCAGGAACAGCACTGTTCCTGCCCCCATCCGTCTGTTTCGCGGCCCCTCTGGCACGGATCGCAATGTGATCCCAATGCCCCGCGATAGTCCGGCCCCTTTGCGCGCTGACGAGCAGAAGGCCCCCAATGGAGAGGAATTGAAAGAACAATGAATTGATCAATTCCTCAATAATGAGTCTGTCGCGTGCTGGGCACATCGTCAAGAGCAGCAGTCACTCTGTTCCTTCGGTGGTAAGGGCGTCACTGGCAACCTGAGCGAGCGTCCAGCCCCGTTCGCGGGCGTCAGTCATAAGCATGGCAAGGGCCGCCTCGGAGCTACGGCCTGTCCGGAGTCTGACGGATTCCACAGCCTCTGCCACCAGGGCACGCCTTTCCAAGGACTGCTCCAGGACCGGAACGAACTCCTCCACCAGGGCACCGATGTCTGCGTTTTCTGCGTCTTGTCCAGCGGCCTCCGGGGCACTGATGCCGGCCAGCCCATCCGCCTCGGCAGCCGCACGCGCTGACAACACCGACTCGGCCGCTGAAAGCAACCGGGCGACCTCGGGAAAGGACAAGCCGTACAGCAGCCGCCCGCCCGAACGCTTCCCGGTCACCAGGTGCTGGGCACGGAGCTGGGTAAGGTGGCCGGCCAGATGCGACGGCTTCAATCCCGTGGCCGCGCACAAGTCGGGCACCGAGGCCGGGCCGGAGGCAAGCACGCCCAACACCCGGGCTCGGGCGGGATGGGCCAGCGCCTTGAACAACTCGGCCTCAGCAGCCGCGAGCGCACCCGCTGCCTGCGCCTGTCCTACCATCACGGCTCCTTACTGGCAGGCATACATGCTCTTAAGCCGATTATCCTCCCTGAGCATCTTGCCGGGCGCCGGACGCCGTGGTCAGTCCAAGGGCGCGCCCCTGCCGGGGCGGCAGAAACCACAGCCGGCGCAGTTCGCCGGGCGGCAACTGCCAACTCTCGCGTGGGCGGTTCACGTTGAATATAATTGTGGTGGAGAACTAGGCCCGCCCGCGAGGCGGGCAGCTTGCCCTGCGCCGTCTGACGGCACAGCCTCAGCCCGCCGGCTAACCGGGGCGTTGGCCCCCTCGACTCAAGAGTGATCTCAACAAAACCGCCGTCAACCGGGCACCCGTCCAGCACGGCATACGCCCCACGGCGCGGCTACCGCGGACCTAAGAAAGGATCGCACCTGTGCCCGCCTTACCAGCCATCGTCGCCCGGCCCGGGGTCCTGCTCCTGAGACGGGGACGGCATCGCAGGCCTGCCCGCGTTCGGGCGTCCGCAATACCCAGTCGGAACCTCTGATGGACGCCGACCTGCCCCTTGCGGACGAGCTCGCCGCCCTCACCGCCCGGATCGCGGACCTGCTGCTGACTCACGACACCGTGAAGCAAGCCGTCCAGGCCCTCGCCCAGGCCCTCGTAGAAGCAATCCCCGGAACCGCCGGCGCCGGCATCACCCTGATGGATGCCCGGGGCCGGCGTACAAGCACGGCCTCCACAGATCCGGTGGTGCTGGACGCGGACCAATTGCAGTATGACCTCGGACAGGGGCCCTGCCTTACCGCCTGGGCCCAGCAGTCAACTATTACTGTCGAGGACACCCGCACGGAAACGCGCTGGCCCGCCTGGACCCGGGCCATCGCCCATTTGCCATTGCGCTCAGTCATCAGCTCCCCGCTGTCAACTCCCGACGGGGCAATCGGGGCGATGAAGGTATACTCCCCCATCCCAGGCGGGTTCGATTCCCGAGCCGTACGAGTGATCGAGCTGCTGACCCGCCCAGCTGCCCTGATGCTTGCCAACGCCCAGGCACGTGACTCGGCGCAGCGCTTGAGTGATGGGCTCATCCGGGCACTGGGAGACCGCGACGCGGTGAGGACAGCTACCGGCATCCTCATGGAGCGCTTCCGCCTGAGCCGGGATCAGGCCCTCGCCGCCCTCATCACAACTTCCCGAAAGCGGCACGAACCGCTGCACCAGCTCTCCCGGGAAATCGTCGCCGGCGCGCGGTTTTAGGACCGCCGGCCATTATCGCGTCGTTGCTGGTCCCGGCTATCCGCGGCCCCCAAGTCCCGGGGTCCGATAGGACCTGCACGTGACGGCAAACCAGGGGCGGCCGGCAGAGGTCCCGGTGGGAAGTGGGGTTATCAGAACCGAGAGCCCCGGCGATGATGAATCCAACCACGGTAGACAGCCTTCCGGAGGTCTGTACCGAAAATTTGCAATCTATATAGGAAGTGTACTTACTATTTGATGGTAACCATGCTTACTATTCAGGCGTGCTGGTTCATCAACAGCAGCTAACCCCTTAAAGGAAAGAGAGCAATGATGACCGAGAACCCATATGGCACCGGACCGGGCACAACTGGCCTAGGCACCACGGGCGCGGGCACTGCCGGCGCGCAGGGCGGTGCCTCCGGTAAGACAGAGGTGGCGAAGGAAGAGGCCGCGCAGGTGGCCGGACAGGCTGCCGGTGCCGCCCAGAACGTGGCGGAGACGGCCAAGGCCGAGGTTGCCAATGTCGCGTACGAAGCTAAGAACAGCGCCCGCGATCTTCTGCATCAGGCGAAGTCCGATCTGACCAGCCAGGCCGGCACCCAGCAGCAGAAGGCCGCCGAAGGCATCCGCACTATCTCCTCCCAGCTGCGAACCATGGCCGATGCGCCGGACCAGCAGGGCGTGGCCTCGGACCTCATCCGGCAGGCCGCAGAGCGCTCAGAATCCGTGGCGTCCTGGCTCGACAACCGGGACCCAGGCTCGCTGGTGGACGAGGCCAAGTCCTTCGCCCGCCGACGCCCGGGCACCTTCCTCCTCCTCGCCGCGGGCGCGGGCCTTCTGGCCGGACGCCTCGGCCGCAGCCTGCAGGCCGGCGCTCCCGCAACAGGAACGGCAGCGGGGACCACAACAGGCACCGTGCCGCCGCACCCCGTGCAGCCGCCGGTGACGGACAGCCTCGCGGCAGCGCCGGGCGCACCCTTGTATGACGCGCCGCGGGCAACACCGACAACCTACGCAGAAACGGTGTATGGCGAACCTGCCCGGCCGGGCTTCGAAGGCCAAGGTGCGGCAGGGGTTCCCCTGCGCGATCCTGATGACCCGTACGTAGAGGGTGGAGGTCGTCCCCTGTGAGCAGCCAGATACCCGATACACCTCCCACTGCCGCGCATGCCAAGGCGGATTCGACGTCCCTGGGAGATCTCCTGGGTGAAGTCACCCGGGACCTGTCCACCCTGATCAGGCAGGAAATAGAACTCGCCAAGGCCGAACTGAAGCAGTCCGGCACCCGGGCCGGCA
>NZ_CAKKLY010000067.1 GCF_918698095.1 Arthrobacter sp. Bi83 | reverse complement strand
GGGCACTCCCTTCGGCGAGCTCGGGCAAGCCGTTGAGGGTCTCGAGCCCCGTCAGCAGGGCGCAGGCCTCGTCCACCGTGAAGCGGACCGGCCGGTTCAGTTCCAGCGACTGGGTGATGAAGACGTGGTCGTCCTCCCATTGGATGTCGAGCAGCTCGTCGGGATATCCCTGCGGAAGTCCAGAGCAGATGAGGATCAGCAGATCGCTTTCGAGTTCCTTGCGGGTAATGCCGAACTTGTCCGCCACGTCCTGGATATGGAGTCCCTGGTTGTGCACGAGGAACGGCACCAGTTGGAGCATGCGCGCCAGCTGGTCTTCGGAGGTGCGTTTGCGGGCGCGCTTTCCGGGGCCCGCGTCGGAGAATGTGTAGGACGGCAGGGGTGCCGCAAGGAACGCGGCGGCGCCTGCCAGGCGACGCTGCACTGCGGCGGCGAGCTCTTCGGGTGCCACGACCTTGGCGTTGGGGCCGTAGGAGGCCAGTTCCTCACCCAGCAGTTCAGCGTCACGGTAGGGAACCGCCAGCCGGTCCCACCCGCCGTTGGGCGTTCCTTCTGGCGGGCCGACGGCGGCGGCCCGCTTCCGCAGCCCCAGCAGGCGGTCTTCGCGGACATCCACGACGGCGGACTGGAGCGGCAGTTCCGGGAGGCTATCAAGTTCGGCGCGGACGTTGAAGCCGGCCGGAGGCGTAAAGGTCTCCTTCGCCAGCACCGACACCGCCGAGGTGAATCGCGAGAGCCGGAAGTACCGCTGCGCGCCACGGACCCGGTCAAAGCCCACGAGGTACCACTGGCCGAACCGGCTGCCGAGCCCCCAGGGCTCGACCACCCGCTCTTCCTCCCTGCCGGTGCTGCCGGCGAGGTAGCGGAACCGGACGGCGTGCTGGGTGTGCATCGCGGCAATCAGGTCCTCGAACGCCTGGCCTGCGGGCTTGATGCGGGGCTGCACGCCGGCAGGCAGCTCGACGTCTGCCAGGCCACCCGACGCTTGGAGCTTGCGCATGGCATTCGTGGCGGCAGGGCCGAGGGCTGCCTGCTCCCAGAGCTGGGAGGCCAGCAGAAGAACCGTCCATTCGTCGGGCGTGAGTTTCACGTCAGGCAACCGGTTCGACTCCTTGCCGATGCGGTACCGCGTGGTGGCGGGATCGTCCGAGCTCCAGCCGTGGTCCGTGACCGTTTCGACGTCGAACCCGAAGTCCCGCAGGTCGTTCTTGTCCCGCTCGAACATCCGGCCAAAGGCTGCGTCGGTGGCCGCTCCGACGTGGTAGATCGTCTCCCGCAGCTCGCTGCGGCGCAGCCCGTACTTGGAGTTCAGGAGGGCGATCAGGAGGTTCAGCAGGCGTTCAGTACGTATGGCGGACACTCTCGCTAGGTTACTAAAGCTGTCCCGGGAAAAAAGCGAAAGCGCGGCAACGATTCGGAATTTGCTTCCGATTGTTACCGCGCCTTCGGCTGCGCACCATCCCGGCATCTGATGGAGACGCCGGGGTGGTGCAAGAACAGCTGCTGGGTTAGCGGACGCCCACGAGGTCCACAACGAAGATCAGGGCCTCGTTCGGGCCGATGGCTCCGCCGGCACCGCGCGAGCCGTAAGCGAGCTCCGAGGGGATCTCGAGCCGGCGGCGGCCGCCGACCTTCATGCCGAGAAGGCCCTGGTCCCAGCCCTGAATGACCTGGCCGACGCCCACGCGGAAGTCCAGGGGCGCGCCCCGGCCCCACGATGCGTCGAACTCTTCACCGGTGGACCAGGCCACACCGACGTAGTGGGTGGAGACGGTGTCCCCGGCCTTCGCCTGAGGACCGTCACCCTCGATGAGGTCCGTGATGACCAGATCGGTGGGAACCGGGCCTTCAGGGAAATCAATTTCCGGCTTCTGGCGGTCGAGGTCTCGCTGACCAAATGACATGGTTGCTCCTTCTGCTTGGTAGGGGAACTGCTGTGGAGGACTTATTTGACGCCGAGGATGTCAACGACGAACACGAGGTCGCCCTTGGCATCGCCCTGGCCCGCGTCGCCGTAGGCGAGATCCTTCGGGATGACGAGCAGAACGCGGGAGCCCACGGTCTTGCCGGCAAGTCCCTGGGTCCAGCCCTTGATGACATTGCTCAACGGGAAGGAGGCCTTCTCCTTGCGGTCGAAGCTCGAATCAAACTTCTTGCCGCTCGCCAGTGCAACGCCCACGTAGTTCACGGTCAGCGTGTCCGTGGCCTTAACCTCGGCACCCTTGCCCTTGATCAGGTCCTGGGCGATGAGCTTCTTGGGTGCGGCGACGCCCTTGACGTTGAGCTCGGGCACGCCGTCCTTTTCCGTGACGGCCGGCAGGCCTGCCGGCGGAGTAACGGTGTCGCCCTCGGGCTTGTCCAGCACCTTGGGCGCGTCCTTGGCCGACAGCACCTTGATGATGAGGAGCTGAGACGGCTGGGCCGCGGCGCCCTGTGAGGCGGCCTGTGCCGGAGCGGCCAAGGCAAGGTGGGAACCGATCTTCGCGCCCACAAAAGCGTTGTAAATGATGGGGCTCTTGGTCTTGAAGTCGTCGCTCAGCTCGATGGCCTGCGGTTCCTTGGCGAAAGTGTCATCCAGGGTGGATCCGTCTTTGCCGTTCAGCGCCAGGACGGAGACCTCAGCGATCTGATTGGCCTTGACCCGCTCCCCGCTGCCTTCGGTGACGACCTTGACGGTGGGCTCGGTGACATCGAGGGGCTTGGTGAATTCGACCTTCGGAGCTTTCTTGTCTCCGTTTTCCGTCAGCTTGAGGGAGTCCAGCTTGGCGGTCTCACCCGCGGACTGGCTGGTCGGTTCCGGGGCTGCAGGCTGTCCGCCGCCGCAGGCGGTCAGCAGAAGCAGTCCGGGAATGAGAATTGCTAGTAGTCGGCGCACGTAAGAACTTTCGTCGGGGCAAGATGGATGCTGAGCCGGGCGCGGAGTGCCAGCGGCAAAGCAGTCGGGGCCGAAAAACAGCCTCTTTCCAGAGTAACGCCTGAAGCTGGGTATCAGCCCATGGAGTCCAGGAGGGCATCCACGCGCTCATCAACGCTGCGGAACGGATCCTTGCACAGGATGGTCTGGTGGGCGCGGTCGTTGAGCTTCAGATGCACCCAGTCCACCGTGTAGTCGCGTCCCAGCTCCTGCGCCCGGCGGACGAAGTCGCCGCGCAGCTTTGCCCTCGTCGTTTGCGGCGGTGCATCCACCGCGTCCTTGATGGCCGTGTCCTCGGTGACCCGCCGGACCGCCCCGCGTGCCTGGAGGAGATAGTAGAGGCCGCGGGTGCGCGAAATGTCGTGATAGGTAAGGTCCAGCTGCGCGATGCGCGGGGCATCAAGTCCCAGGCCGTGGCGGTTCCGGTAACCGTCCATGAGCTTCTTCTTGATGGCCCAGTCGATTTCGGTGTCGATGGTGCTCGTGTCGCCGCTTTCAATGGCCTGCAGGGTCCTCCCCCACAGGTCCAGGATCCGCGGGACGTGCGGGTTGTGCGCGCCGTGTTCCTGAACGAAGGCCGTGACCTTGTTCAGGTACTCCTGCTGGATTTCCAGCGCAGTGAGCTGGCGCCCGTTGGCGAGCCGGACCAGGGCGCGGCCGCTCAAGTCATGGGAAATTTCGCGGATGCTGCGGATCGGATTTTCCATCCGCATGTCACGCATGATGACGCCGGCTTCGATCATCCTCAGGATGAGGTCGACCGTGCCGACCTTGAGCAGCGCCGTGGTTTCCGACATGTTGGAGTCGCCGACTATGACGTGGAGCCTGCGGTAGAACTCGGCGTCCGCATGCGGTTCGTCGCGGGTGTTGATGATCGGCCGGGACCTCGTGGTGGCGGAGGAAACACCCTCCCAGATGTGATCGGCGCGCTGGGAGAAGGCGTAGGTCGCGCCGTGCGGCGTCTTGAGGATCTTCCCGGCCCCGGCAATGAGCTGGCGGGTGACGAGGAACGGGATGAGGATTTCCGCGAGGCGAGTGAATTCACCCCGGCGGGGAATCAGGTAGTTCTCGTGGCTGCCGTAGGAGTTGCCTGCGGAGTCGGTGTTGTTCTTGAAGAGGTAGACCGTCCCGTTGAAGCCTTCCGCGGCGAGCCTGGACTGGGCTTCGTCCACGAGGTCATCAAGAATGAGTTCCCCGGCACGGTCGTGGGCGATCAGCTGTGCGAGGTCGTCGCATTCGGCGGTGGCGTATTCCGGGTGCGATCCCACGTCCAGGTAGAGGCGCGAACCATTGGTCAGGAAGACGTTGGATGACCGTCCCCAGCTCACGACCTTGCGGAACAGGTACCGTGCCACTTCCTCCGGGGCCAGCGGGCGGGAGTCGGGGCTCGAATACGAAATGCCGAATTCGGTCTCAATACCGAAGATCCTCTTGTCCATCTCAGCTCTCCTCAGCCAGCAGTTCCATGACGTCGGCGTCGGACAGCCTCCGGAACGCCCGCCGGGTCCCCCTGCTGCTTTCCGACCCCCTGTCCAGTAACGCAACTTCCAGTGCCTTGGCCGGAAGGTCGGGTGACTCGTTGTCCGTGACAAGCCCCTGGACGGCGAGCCGGATCGCGGCGGCGAAGGAAAGGTCGCGCTGCCACCCCGTCTCGACAGCCCCGGAGACTTTATCGGCCTGGCCGCCCATCACGATGAAGCCCTGCTCATCCGCGATCGAGCCGTCAAAGGTGAGCCGGTACAGATGGTCCCGGTCCTGGGACGCCCCGACCTCGGCAACGGCAAGTTCCACCTCAAAGGGCTTCTGCTCAGCCGTGAAGACAGCGCCCAGGCTCTGTGCGTAGACACTGGCCAGCCCCCGCGCGGTGACGTCCTCGCGGTCATAGGAATAGCCGCGGACATCCGCGTAGCGCACTCCGGCCTGCCGGAGGCTTTCAAACTCGTTGTATTTGCCCACTGCGGCGAAGGCGATTTTGTCGTAGATCTCGCCGATCTTGTGGAGCGAGGGAGAGGGGTTCTCAGCCACAAGGGCAATGCCGTCCTCGCAGCTCACGACCACCACGGACCGGCCCCGGGCGATGCCTTTCCGTGCGAAGTCCGCACGGTCCTTCATCAGCTGCTCGGGCGATACATAGAACTGCTGGGTCATGTCAGGCCTCCCGCCGGGCAGCTGCCCGGGCCTCGATGATAGTGCCGGCGACGGCGGCGAGTTCGCGCTCGGCAACGCGCCGGGCTCCGGCACGGTTGACCGTGTATACCACCGGCCAGAGCTGCCGGACAGGGTCCGGGCCGCCCGTGGCGGAATCGTCGTCGGCTGCGTCATAGAGGGACTCGATGGCAACGGAGACTGCTTCGTCCTCGGCGAGGTTGGGTCGCCAGAGTTTTTTAAGTGCACCGCGGGCGAACATGGACCCGGAACCGACGGCATGGTGCTCCTGTTCCTCGTACCGGCCGCCCGTGACGTCATAGGAGAACAACCGGCCCATCTGGGCCGCGGTGTCGAAGCCGGCAAATAACGGGACCACCGCGAGTCCCTGCATGGCCATCGCCAGATTTCCGCGGATCATCGCACCGAGCCTGTTGGCTTTGCCGTCCAGGCTCAGCAGCGTCCCCTCAATCTTTTCGTAGTGTTCCAGCTCAACCTGAAACAGCCGCGTGAGGTCGATGGCGATGCCCGCCGTCCCGGCGATGCCGAGCACTGAATACTGGTCCGCCGGGAAGACCTTTTCTATGTGGCGGCTGGCAATGATGTTGCCCATGGTCGCACGGCGGTCACCGGCCATGACGACGCCGCCGGCGTACGTCATGGCGACGATTGTGGTGGCATGTGGCACCTGCAGCGGCTGGCCGGCGGTCTCGCTGACCAGGAACGGCCTGTTGTAAGGAAGCAGTTCCGGACGGTCGCGTTGGAGATGCTCAGTGAACGACGACGTCGCGTTTGCGGCTACCTTGTTGGCTGTTGTCTCCTGCACTGGTGCACTCCTTCAACGTGTAATTCAGCGGTACCTCAGGCTTCCGTGCCCGGTGCGGGTTGGGGCGCTGCCGGGTTACTGTCCGCCCTTTTGCACGAATGCCCGGACGAACTCCTCGGCGTTGGATTCCAGTACGCCGTCGATTTCGTCCAGGAGGTCGTCAACACCCTGCGTGGATGCGGATGCCTGTCCCTCCGCCGGTGCGGGCGGCACGGGGACCTCTTCCTCGACCTCGCTGTCGCGTGGCTGCGGCTGCTGCTGCTCCTGCCCTGCCATGTTCATCTCCTTCTCGCAGTCCCGCCATCTCCGGCGGGACATCCTGTATGCCCATATTGCCACGCGAAGCGGCTCTTCGGGGGGTTTATGCCGGCGGCGGAGCAGGTGCCGATCCAAGCAGTTCTGCAAGGAACGGTCCGGCCTCGCGGTGCCGGGCAAACAAGGCTCCCGTCAGGGCCTTTGTGCCGCGAAGCGGCTCCCTCGTCGGGACGCGCTGGAGCCTTCCGTAACCGGGAACATCGAAGATGACCGAATCCCAGCTGGCGCCCACCACGTCCCTGCTGAAGCTGCTGACGCAGCGTCCGCGGAAGTATGCCCTCGTGTCCGACGGCGGTTCGGTCACCGCGGCGGCGATGTCGGCGTCGTTAACTATTCGCTGCATGCGCTCCCGCGCCAGCAGGCGGTAGTACAGGCCCTTTTCGGGCCGGATATCCGCCCACTGCAAGTCCACCAGGCCGAGGCGGGCATCGTCCCAGTCGAGGCCGTCCCGTTGCCGGTAACCCTCGAGGATGGACAGCTTGGCCAGCCACTCGACGGAGTTGGCCGCGGCGGAGCGGTCACTATCCAGCTGGGTCAGCGTGGCGGCCCACTGGTCCAGCACGGCATGGGTATGTCCGTCGCCATCCACCGCATCTGCCACGCCGGTGTCCTGGGCGAGCTTGGCGGCGGCCTCGTGGTACATCCATTGGAGGTCCAGCGCCGTGACACGCCGCCCGTCCACGAGCCTGATTTTCGCTGTCAGGGATGTGTCGTGGCTGACGGTCTGCAGCGCAGCGACGGGTTCGTGGACTTCAATCCGCGGGGCCAGTCCGGCCTCGATGAGGCTCAGGACCATGGCCGTGGTTCCGAACTTGAGGTAGTTGGAGGCCTGGCTGAGGTTAGCGTCGCCAATGATCACGTGGAGACGGCGGTACTTGTCGGCAGTTGCGTGCGGCTCGTCACGGGTGTTGATGATGGGGCGGCGGATGGTGGTTTCCAGGCCCACCTCAGCCTCGAAGAAGTCCGCACGCTGGCTGATCTGGTAGCCGGGTCGGGAGCTGTCCTGCCCGATCCCCACCCGGCCGGAGCCGCAGATGATCTGGCGTGTCACGAAGAACGGCGTCAGTCCCTTCACGATGTCGCTGAAGGGGACCGAGCGCGGCATGAGGTAGTTCTCGTGGGAACCATAAGAGACGGACTTGTTGTCGGTGTTGTTCTTGTAAAGATTGATTGGCGGGAGCTCAGGGTCACCGGCCAGCCGCCGGACCGCGGACAGCGCCACGAGGTCGCCAGCCGCGTCCCAGGCCACGGCGCCGGCCGGGTTGGTCACTTCCGGGCTGGAATATTCCGGATGCGCATGGTCCACGTACAGCCGGGCACCGTTGCCAAGGACCATGTTCATCAGGAGGGAACCGGATTCGTCCTCACCATCCAGGTCCAGCTCGTCCCGGCCGTAGGCCAGGGCCACGGCCTCCGCATCCAGCACCGGGGGCTGGTCCGTCAGCTGGCTCGGGTGGGCCTGTCCCCGTTCCAGCGTCCAGCCGCGGGCGTCGTGAAGGGGCTCCTCATCCGTGTAGTCCCACCGGGTCTCGGCGCCGCCTGCAGCGCGCAGCCGGGTGACCTGGGCATAGGCCTGCACCACCCGGGCGGACATCATGGTGGCGTTTGCCCCGGGTGCCGAGGGCGCATGGATGCCGTATTCGGTTTCCGACCCCATCACGCGCATGGCGCCGCCCGGGGGCAGGGCTCCCCCGGGTGATGCCTCGGAACCGGCCGTCACAGGTACTGGCCCGTGTTGGGCATGGTCTCGATGGACTTGCCTGGCTCCTGCCCCGCCTTGCCCTGGACGATGGTGCGGATGTAGGTGATGCGTTCGCCCTTCTTACCGGAGATGCGGGCCCAGTCATCGGGGTTGGTGGTATTCGGCATGTCCTCATGCTCCCGGAACTCGTCGACCACTGCCCTCAGCAGGTGATCGATCCGAAGGCCCTTCTGCTGCGTCATCAGAAGGTCCTTGATCGCATACTTCTTGGCGCGGTCAACGACGTTCTGCACCACCGCTCCCGAGTTAAAGTCCTTGAAGTACAGCATCTCCGTGTCACCGTTGGCGTAGGTGACCTCGAGGTACTCGTTGGACTTCTCGGTGGAGTACATGGCTTCCACGGTGCGCTGGATCATGGCGTCGACGGTCGCCTCGACGTCGCCGTCATGCTCGGCGAGGTCGTCCTCATGGAACGGCAGGTCCGTGGTGATGTACTTGTTGAAGATGTCGGCCGCTGCTTCTGCGTCAGGCCGCTGGATCTTGACCTTCACATCCAGGCGCCCCGGCCGAAGGATGGCGGGGTCGATCATGTCTTCCCGGTTCGAGGCACCGATGACAATGACGTTGTCCAGGCGCTCCACACCGTCGATCTCGCTCAGCAGCTGCGGCACGATGGTGGTCTCGACGTCCGAGGAGATACCGGTGCCGCGTGTCCGGAACAGGGAGTCCATCTCGTCGAAGAACACCACCACAGGGCTGCCGTCCGAGGCCTTTTCACGGGCGCGGGAAAAGATCAGCCGGATGTGGCGCTCGGTTTCGCCGACGTACTTGTCGAGGAGTTCCGGTCCCTTGATGTTAAGGAAGTAGCTCTTCAGGTCAATGTTGCCGGACCGCTCGGCCGCCCTGGCAGCCAGGGAGTTGGCCACGGCTTTGGCTATGAGGGTCTTGCCGCAGCCGGGAGGGCCATAGAGCAGGATGCCCTTGGGCGCCTTCAGGCCGTGCTCGCGGTAAAGGTCCGGATGCAGGAACGGCAGCTCGATGGCGTCCCGGATCTGTTCGATCTGGGGGCCAAGGCCGCCGATGTCCTCATAGGTGATGTCAGGGACTTCCTCGAGGACGAGGTTCTCCACCTCGGACCGCGGGACTTTTTCGAGGGCGTAGCCGGTCCGGGAATCGATGGACAGGGCGTCGCCCACCCGCAGCTTCTCGGCGAGGAGCGGCCCGGCCAGCCGGATGACGCGTTCCTCGTCTGCCCGGCCCAGGACGAGGGCGCGGTCCGGGCCCAGCATTTCCTTGAGCGTCACGAGTTCGCCGGCGCGCTCGTACCCGAGGCCGGCCACCACGAGCAGCGCCTCGTTAAGGAGGACCTCCTGGCCCACCGCAAGCTGGTTCATGTTGACGAGCGGGCTGACGCCCACCCGCATCTTCCGTCCGGCGTTGAAGATGTCCACCGATTCCTCGGTTGCGGCCTGTCCGCTGCTGCCGGACGTCGGCTGGCGCCGCGGGTTCAGCTGGAGGATGGTGCCGAAGCTGTACGGCGGCTGGCCCTCCTGGTCGAGGGCATTCTTCAGCCGAAGGATCTCGGACTTGGCCGTTTCCAGCATCGCCACGAGCTTGGAGTTGTTCTGCGTGGCAGCTGCCAGCTGACGGTCGATGTGCCGTAGCTTGTCCCGAAGGATATTGACCTGCCGGTCTGCAACAGACAGCTCATTGGCCGCTGCCTGCTCGGCCGGCGTAGGTACAGAGTCATTGTTCGGCGTCTCCATGATGCATCAGCCCCTTCCTGCGCTTCTGTTAAGACCATAGCCCCAAGTTGGCGAGTACTGCTGGAGACATCCGAAATACGGACTAGTTTGTGATCTCCGGATCGTCTTTGACGTTGGTGCCCGCGATCGCGTCGCGTGCAGCCCGCCGCAGCTTCTTGTCCGAGACCAGGCGCTCCCCCACAGCTCCGGGGGTCCAGGCGTTGACATCGTCCTCGTTGAAGTCGGTCTTGGACGGGCGTCGCTTCACGGAGATCCCGGTGACGCCGTCGGCCAGTCGCCGGGTGACCAGCAGGAAGCCGGTGTGGGCCACCATCCGGTGGTCGGGGCGGACGGCGAGGCCTTCAAGGTGCCAGCCGCGGACCATGGATTCCCACGCGTCCGGCTCGGTGAAGCGGCCATCGGCGCGGATGGCCTCGGCCGTCCGCGAGAGCTGGGTGACGGTGGCGACGTAGTTGATCCAGACACCGCCGGGCGCAAGGACAGTGGCCACGGCATCGAGGCATTCCCAGGGAGCGAGCATGTCCAGCACCACGCGGTCGATGGAACCGGGTTCTTCGCTGCGGACCACTTCCTCCTGGAAGTCGCCCAGCGAGATCTTCCAGGCCGGGTGCTGTCCGCCGAAAATGGTCTCGACGTTGCCGCGGGCGATCGCAGCGAATTCCTCGCGGCGTTCGAACGAGTGCAGGTATCCCTGGTCTCCCACCGCACGGAGGAGCGAGATGGAAAGCGCACCGGATCCCACGCCGGCTTCCACCACCCTCGCCCCGGGGAAGATGTCCGCCATGGTGACAATCTGGCCGGCATCCTTCGGGTAAACCACTGCCGCGCCGCGGGGCATGGACAGGACGAAGTCGGAGAGGAGGGGCCGGAGGGTCTGGTACTGCTGGCCCACGTTGTTGACGACGACCGATCCGTCCACCTGGCCGATGATGTCGTCGTGGTTGAGGAAGCCGCGGTGCGTGTGGAACGCTCCGCCGGATTCGAGGCTGATGGTATTCATGCGGCCGCGCTCGTCAGTCAGTTGCACACGCTCGCCCTCGCGGAAGGGTCCCCGCCGCCGGGCAGCGCCGACCGGCTGGTCCGCCGTACCTGCCGCCGTTTCCGTCCCCGTGCCGGGTACCGTGGCGGAAGGGGCCGCGCTGGACCCGTTGGCGGCAAGTTCGCTGCTCATGACTATTCCTCGCTCCTGTAAAGCTGTGTCGCCGTGCTCCATGGCGGCCCGGGCAGGCTGCTCTGTGGCTCGGCTGCCGATTTCACGACCGGCACGTAACTCTACCGGCTCTGGCCCTGTGGGCGCCTGTTTTCGCGGGGCGCCTTGCCTGTAACGGCCGTCACCACGGTGGACTGCCGCAGGATGCCGGTCACGCGCCCGTTGTGGTCAATAACTGCGTAGTCATGGCCGTCCAGCTGTGAGAGGTACTGGATCAGTTCCTGGCCCTTGGACCACTCCGGCACGTACGCGCCCGCCCCGAGGGCGTAGGCAACTGCGGTGGCTGGAGTTGTTGCGGCCACCGCTGCCGGGACGGCTGCCAGGGCAGCGTAGTCCACGAGGCTGCTGGGCCTGCCGTCGGGAGCACACAGCACGACGCCGTTGCGGCCGCCCGCTGTCAGGTCCAGGACGTCCGCCACGGTTGCCGATTCCGGAAGTCCGACGGCGGGTTCGGCCAGCGCCGCTGCGCTCACCAAATGGAGGCGGCTGCGCAGGCGGCCCTGCTGGATGGATGCCGACGCGCCCATCCAGAGGAATCCGCCGACGAGGACAGTGATCAGCAGGTTGCTGGTGTCCGGCGTGTCTCCGCGGAGAACGGGAAGCGCAAGAAACCACACTCCCAAGGCGATGACAATGATGCGCCCGCCCCACCCGGCGGCGATGGTGCCCTTCGCGTGGCTGCCGGTGGCTTTCCAGACAGCGGACTCGACAAGCCGGCCGCCGTCGAGTGGCAGGCCGGGCAGGACGTTGAAAATGCCGATCACCAGGTTGGCCCAGAAGAAGATGTTGGTCAGGATGTCTGCTACGCCGGCCAGGTTGGCTGTGGATATCAGCAGCCAGGCCGCCCCGGCAAGCACAAAATTGGCGGCCGGACCCGCAAGCGCCACGAGAACCGACCGCCCGGGGGTGGCCGTGAAGCTTTCGAACTGCGTGTGGCCGCCCCAGAGGTTGAGGACAATCTTCTCGCTGGGCCAGCCATAGATTTTTGCGGTCAGGGCGTGGGCCAGTTCGTGGACCAGGACCGAGATGAGGAGCAATAGCGCGTACGCGAAGGCGACGTAGTAGGCCGCGGCGCCGAGAGCCGGGTTGTTGTGCTGCAGCACAGGGCCGTATACGACGACGGTGAAGGCGGCGATGATGAACCACGAATACGCAAGGATGACGGGAATGCCCGCAATCTTGCCCAGGCGTATGCCCTCGCGGCGGCTGCCGCTGTCCTGCGGGGCGGGGCCGGTTGAAGCGGGGTCGGACACGTGCGCTACTCCTTTAATTGACGCTTTCCAGCGTTGATGCGGCCTTGGCCAATCCATGCCTGAGGGCGACGAGGCCCTGGAGGTCGGTGACTCCCCGGTTTTCCAGCGAGTCCCACGTGGCCCGGCGCGGATCGGCGGGCAGCGGCACGATGTGCGGAATGGCAACGGTCATCGCTCCGGAGGCGAGGGCGGCGGCTACACCCGGGGCTGAGTCCTCCAACGCCACACAATGGTCCACGGTGAGTTCCAAGTCGTCCTGCCTGAGCAGTTCCACGGCCTTGAGGTAAGCCTCGGGGTCCGGCTTGCCCTTAGTGACGGTATCGCCGGTGACCAGGAACTCGAAGTACGGCCGTGGCAGGCTGGCCACGATTTCCCGGGCAAGCGGCGCTTCTGACATGGTCACAAGGGCACAACGCACACCCGCGCTGAAAAGTTCGTCGAGCAGTTCACGCGCTCCGGGGCGCCACGGGACATTCTGCCGCACCCGGCTGATGACCTGCGCGGTCAGGGTATCGATGATTTCCCGAATTTCGAGGCTGACGCCGGCCTTCTGGAGAACGCCGGCAGAAAATACCAAGGATTGGCCCACGAGCTGCATGGCCTGCTCGTGGGACCACCTTCCGCCGTGCGCAGCCACGAGCTCGTGCTCGGCCTCAATCCAATACGGTTCGGTGTCGACTATGGTGCCGTCCATGTCCCATAAAACGGCTTTGAGCAGGGGCTGGTCGGCTGAGGATCGCATGCCTTCCAGTCTACGGGCCCCATGTGGCAGCGCCCTTCCAAGCGGTGGCGCCTACGCCCAAGGCGAATATTGCGGGAATGTGGCAGGGCGGCCGGCCTTATTCCCCGGTCCGGACCGGATGTGGGCGGTTCATTCACTGCATCGGGAACAGTCTTGGAAGTAGGGTGAAGGGATGAATAGCTTCGACGGAGATACCACCGAACCGGGTACAGCGCCCGAGCCGGAGCAGCTGCTGCAGCCAGTTCCGGAGGGACAGCGCATTACAGTGATGCTTGCCGCCTTCGAAGGCTGGAATGACGCCGGGGAAGCGGCCAGCGACGCATTGCGATATCTCAACAAGCTGTGGGCCGGGAAAAAGGTCGGTTCCATTGACGCCGACGAATATTACGACTTCCAGTTCACCAGGCCCACAGTACGGCGAACGGCCTCCGGGGAACGCAAGATCAAGTGGCCGTCCACGCGCATTTACAAGGCCAGTGCACCCGAAACCAATGTTGACGTGATTTTCGTCCAGGGAACCGAGCCGTCCTATAAGTGGCGTGCCTACACGGCCGAGCTGCTGGTCCACGCCGAGGCCCTCCACGTGGACTACGTGGTGCTGGTGGGTGCCCTGCTGGCGGACGTGCCGCACAGCCGTCCTATCCCGGTCAGTACTTCGACCGACGACGCTGCCTTGCGCGAACGGCTGAACCTGGAGGCCTCCCAGTACGAGGGGCCGGTGGGCATCGTGGGGGTGCTGTCCGAGGTGGCATTGCTCGCGGGAATTCCCACGGTGTCTCTGTGGGCGGCCGTACCGCATTACGTGGCCCAGGCGCCCTCGCCCAAGGCGCAGTTGGCCCTGCTGCACCGCGTCGAGGAACTGCTGCAGGTTCCGCTGGACACCCACGAGCTGGCCGAGGAGTCCGACGCCTGGGAACGCGGCGTCAACGAATTGGCAACGGACGACCCGGAAATCGCCGCCTACGTGAGGCAGCTTGAAGAGGCCAAGGACACCGCCGACCTTCCCGAGGCCAGCGGTGAGTCCATCGCCAGGGAGTTCGAGCGCTACCTGAAAAGGAGGGGCAAGGACAAGCCGTAAAGCCCGCCGCTACGGGCAGATTTTTACAGTTCGATGCCGAGCAGCGCGTCGACGGCGTCGCTCACTAGGGCGCGGTCGGCCGCGGACCTGTTCACGCCGCCGGCCAGCGCCCGTTCGGCCCAGCGGTCGACCGCGGCCAGCGCCGTGGGAGCGTCAAGGTCGGCGGCCAGTGCCGCACGCATTTCCTCCAGAAGAGTCGCGGCCGAGCCGTCCGGTGCCACGGCCAGCGCTGTGCGCCAGCGTTCAAGCCGTTCCTTGGCATCCGAGAAGCCATCCTCGGTCCAGGACCAGTCTGAGCGGTAGTGGTGGGCAAGGATGGCCAGCCGGATGGCGGCAGGTTCCTCCCCCGCGGCCCGCATCTTGGACACCAGGACAAGGTTGCCCTTGGATTTGCTCATTTTTTCGCCGTCCAGCCCCACCATCCCGGCATGGGCAAAATGCTTCGCCAAGGGCACGCCCGAGAGCGAATAGGCGTGGCCTGCCCCCATTTCGTGGTGCGGGAAGACGAGGTCGGAGCCGCCGCCCTGCACCGTGAAGGGTGCCGGCAGGTACTCCTGGGCAATGACTGTGCATTCGATATGCCAGCCGGGGCGTCCTTGGCCAAGCTCGCCGCCGGCCCAGCTGGGCTCGCCGTCACGGGCCACCCGCCATAGCAGCGGGTCAAGCGCCTGGCGTTTGCCGGCGCGCCCGGGATCTCCGCCGCGTTCGGCGAACAGTTCAAGCATTTCAGACTCAGGCAGGCCGGAGACGGCTCCGAGTGTCCAGGCGCCGACGTCGACGGCGTGCTTGCCGGCGGCCTCGACGTCATAGTAGACGTCCCCGTCGGGCTCACCGGGTGTGCTTTTGACGCGGTAGGCCAGGCCCAGGTGCAGGAGCCGCTCGATGGCCGGGACGATCAGCGGCATGGCTTCGACAGCACCCACGTAGTGGTCGGGTGCCAGGACGTTGAGGGCTTCCATGTCAGTCTGGAAGAGCTCGATTTGGCTGGCCGCCAGCTCGCGCCAGTCGACGCCGGTGGCGGCCGCGCGTTCCAGCAGGGGGTCGTCCACATCCGTGACGTTCTGGACGTAGGACACCTGCTGCCCGCCGTCCCGCCAGGCGCGGTTCAGCAGGTCAAAAGCGACGTAGCTGGCTGCGTGCCCCATATGGGTGGCGTCATACGGGGTGATTCCGCAGACGTACATTGACTGCTCACCGTTGGCCTGGAGGGTGACGAACCCGCCCGCGGCTGTGTCAAACAGGCGGAGGGCAGGCATTTTGCCCGGCAGCTCAGGAACGGGGCGGGATATCCAGGACTTCACAGCCCAAGCCTAGTGCTAGGCGCTGATGACATTGAAACCGAGCAGCAGGTAGAGGGCCAGGCCCAGGAAGATCCGGTACCAGACAAAGAGCCGGTAGCTGCGGGTTGAAATGAACTTCAGGAACCAGCCGATGATGACGTATCCCACAACGAAGGCAATGACCGTGGCCAGGGCTGTCTCGGGCAGACCGAACGGCCCGCTCACCCCGTCCTTGGCCACGACTTTGAAAAGCTGGTAGAGGCCGCTGCCGAAGACCGCCGGAATGGCCAACAGGAATGAGTATCTGGCGGCGGCTTCCCGGGTGTAACCCATCAGGAGACCCGCAGTGATGGTGCCTCCGGAGCGGGACACCCCCGGGATAAGGGCCATGGCCTGGGCGAGACCATAGAGAATGCCGTGCCGGTACGTCAGTCCGGTCAGGTCCCGGTCCTGCTTGCCGATGGCGTCTGCCACGGCGAGGATCAGGCCGAAGACGATCAGTGTGGTGGCCACGATCCACAGGCTGCGAAGGACTGATTCGATCTGGTCCTGGAACAGGAGGCCCAGGACAATGATGGGCAGGCTGCCCAGGATCACAAGCCAGCCCATTCGGGCGTCGGGGTCCTGGCGCGAGACCCGTCCCCTTAGCGAGCCGAACCAGGCCTTGACGATGCGGACGATGTCCCGCCAGAAGTAGACAATCACGGCGGTTTCGGTACCCAGCTGTGTGATCGCCGTGAAGGCGGCGCCGGGGTCCGCCGCATTTGGCAGAAAGGAGCCCACAATTTTGAGGTGGGCGCTCGATGAAATCGGGAGGAATTCGGTCAGTCCCTGCACAAGACCCAGCAGGGCCGCTTCAAACCAGTTCACGCTAAGACCCTACGTCATGACACCGGTGGTTTCCCCGTAAGCTTGCTGCTATGCAGCAGCGTTACGTCGGCAATAGTGGGCTTCGTGCCTCCGCCCTGTCCCTCGGCACCATGTCATGGTCCCGTGAAACTGATGAGCAGGACGCTTCCGAACTGTTGCGGACGTTCGTGGACGGCGGCGGCACGTTGGTGGACACGGCGGCTTCATACGCCGACGGTCAGGCAGAGGCCATGCTGGGGGAAATGCTCGGCGACGTCGTCTCCCGCACGGAAGTGGTGATCTCCACCAAAGCGGGACTATCGGCGTCGGACGGACGGCAGAAAGTGGACGCCTCGCGGAACGCGATGCTGTCCGCCCTGGACGCGAGCCTCGTCCGGCTGGGGACCGACTATGTCGACATCTGGTTCGCCCAGGCGTGGGACCACAATGTTCCCCTGGACGAGACCCTCTCTGCCCTTGAGTTTGCGGTCCGCAGCGGACGCGCACGCTACGCCGGGATCTCCAACTACAACGGCTGGCAGACAGCGAAGGCTGCTGCCGTCGCCGGATTCCCGCTCGTGGCCGGCCAGTCGGAATACTCGCTCCTCCGCCGCAAGCCCGAGGAGGAGATCATCCCAGCCGTCGAGGATGCAGGGCTGGGACTCATGGCGTGGGCTCCCCTTGGCCGCGGTGTCCTCACCGGCAAATATCGCGGGCATGTTCCAGCCGACTCGCGGGCTGCCGGAACCCGCCTTGCCACGTACGTGGAACCCTATTTGGAGCAGCCTGCGGCGCAGGTTGTCGAGGCGGTTGCCATGGCGGCGCGCGGACTGGGCCGGTCCCCGTTGGATGTGGCGTTGAGCTGGCTGCTGTCACAGCACGGTGTGGCCACCGCGGTCGTGGGACCCCGAACGCCCGTGCAGCTTAAAGAGATCCTGGATTCGCAGTTAACGCCCCTGCCGGCGGAAATTGCCCGCGCACTCGAGGACGTCTCAAGCAGTTCCGTCTAGATCAGCAGTTCCGTCTTGATCAGTTGGTCCGGCGAGGCCGGGGTCCCCTCCCCCACCGATTCACTCGTCGACGATCTCCAGATCCTCGTCATCGTCCACTTCGCTGTCTTCGTCTTCGTCTTCCTCGTCGTCGAAAACCTGGAGCGGCGTGACTTCGTTGTAGGCCTCGTACAGCGCGTCCTCGTAGACTTCAAAGGCATCAGCAACTGCAAAAAATGCCGCTTCCACCGCAGGGTCGCCATCCCCCCTTCGCGTTGAAGCTGCAACCATATGTTCTTCCAAGGCGGAGGTCAGGGACTGAAGCGCGACACGCGGATCGATGCTCATGACTTCACGTTAGCGGGAAAAGGACGAAAATGGAGAGCAATGAAGGAACATTTTCTGACCAGCTCGGTCCTGCGGGAACGGGACTACGTGAGGCAGTACGAGTACCTGGTACTGACGCTCAGTCCTGACGATTCACTGCCCGAAGCGCGCCGGCGTCTGGTGGAACACTCCGAATACGGCAAGTGGGAACTGGAGCGGAGCCGACTCTATGTGGGCGGTGGCCGCCGCTTCTGGCTGCGCCGCCGCGTCACGCAGGTTCAGAGGACTGTTTAGGTCCGGCACGCTCCCGGCCGGGGCGCAGTTTCACTGCGCCCCGAACTCCCTACTCCTCGAGCGGGCCCAGCCAGGCGTTGGCAACGGTGTTGTGCGCCGACTCGTCGTCCGACGGATGGAACATTCCGGCCAGGACGTCGCGGTAGAGCCGTTCGAGCTCCGTTCCCCTGAAGTAGCTTGAGCCGCCCGAGACCCGGATCGCCAGATCCACGACCGTCCGGGCGGTCTCCGTTGCGCGGACCTTGAGCCCCACGAGCTTCGGGAACCACTGGCTTCCGTGATCCACCAGCTGATCCACGTCCCTGGCCACCTGTGCAAGTTGAGGATAGAGCGCGTCCATTGCCATGGCTGCTTCAGCGACCTTCCACCGGATGTCGGGGTCCTGGGCGTAGCTCCGGCCGCCATTCTTGAACGACGTCCGGCGCCTGGCCGCCTCGACGCCCAGGATCAGGGCCCGCTCGCCGATGCCTGTGTACACCGCGCCAAGGAGCGTTTCAAAGCACGCGAAAATGGCAAAGATCAGCGGATCCGCATTCGGCCCCACCGGCAGCTTCCTGAAGATACGGTCTGCCGGCACCGTGGCACCGCGCAATATGGTCGTATTGGACTGGCTGGCGCGCATCCCCAAGGTGTTCCAGTCGTCGAGGATCTCATAACCGGAGGCAGTGCGGTCAATGAATCCGTGCACCAGCTCGCCATCGCCGCTCCGTGCAGAGGTGTCCTTGCCGAAGATTCCCAGCCGGGTCCAGGCCGGCGAGAGGCTAGTGAAGATCTTGGTTCCCGTGAACGAATAGCTGCCGCCAGTGAGCGGCTTCGCCTCCGTGAGGGAGTCAAAGAGGACGGAGTCGTTGCCGGCTTCGGAGTTTCCAAAGGCGAAAATCTCGCCGGCGGCAGCTTCCTTCAGCACAAAGTCCAGCGAGGTGTCACCGCGGTCCGCCAGGACCCTGGCCACTCCGGTCCAGACCAAATGCATGTTCACGGCCAGCGCGGTGGCGGGGGCCGCCGTCGCCAGCCGCCGCTGGCAGCCCGCGACGGCTTCGAGACCAAACCCGGGTCCGCCGTCGGAAGCCGGAACGAAAACCTTCAGGTAGCCGGCGGCAGTGAGTTCCTCGAGATCTTCGAAGAAGAACTCATTCCTTTCGTCATAGCCTGCCGCCCTCCCCCGGATCCGTTCAAGCAGGGAGTCCGGCAGCAGCTGTTCGGGACCCATGCGAATCCTCAGTAGCTGGTGAGCAGCGTGTTCAGGACCCGTGCGCCGAATTTGAGCGAATCCACCGGGACCCGTTCGTCCACGCCGTGGAACATGCCCGTAAAATCCAGGTCGTCCGGGAGCAGCAGCGGGGCGAAGCCATATCCAGTGATCCCCAACCGGCTAAGCGACTTGTTGTCGGTGCCGCCCGAGAGCGTGTACGGCAGGACCTTCGCGCCAGGGTCTTCGGAGTGCAGGGCGTCGATCATGGAATCCACAAGGTTGCCGGAGAACGGCACCTCCAGCGACACATCGTTGTGCACGTAACTGACCTCCACACCGGATCCGGCCAATTCGCGGACCATCTCCAACACCTGCTCCTCCTGGCCCGGAAGCGTCCTGCAATCAACCAGCGCCTCGGCGGACTCGGGAATGACGTTGTGCTTGTAGCCGCCCCTGAGCTGGGTGGGGTTGGTGGTGTTCTGCAGGGTGGCTCCCACGAAGCGGGCAACGGTTCCCAGCTCCTTGAGGAGCTTGTCCGGATCGTCAGGATCGAATTCGACGCCGGTGAGTTCCGTCACGCCGTCGAGGAACTGCCTGGTGGTGGGCGTCAGTTCAACCGGCCACTTGTGCTCACCGATCCGCGAAACGGCGCTGGCCAGCCGCGTCACGGCGTTGTCCGTGTTGATCTGGGACCCGTGGCCGGCGCGGCCGTGGGCAACCAGCCGCAGCCAGGAAAGTCCTTTCTCAGCGGTCTGCAGCAGGTAGGTGCGCTGCCCGCCGATGGTTGCGGAGAAACCGCCGACCTCGGAGATCGCTTCCGTTGCACCCTCGAAAAGCTCGGGGCGTTTTTCGACGGCATGCCGCGCGCCGTAAGTGCCGCCCGCCTCCTCGTCCGCGAAGAAGGCGAAGATCAGGTCCCGTTTCGGCTTGCGCCCGGTGCGCGCGAAGTCCCGCATGACGGACAGGATCATCGCGTCCATGTCCTTCATGTCCACGGCGCCACGGCCCCAAATCAGCCCGTCCTTGAGTTCGCCGCCGAACGGATCCACGGACCACTGCTCCTTCAGGGCCGGCACGACGTCCAGGTGACCGTGCACCACGAGGGCGCTTGCGGACGGGTCCTCCCCTGCCAGACGGGTGACCACGTTGGCCCGGCCCGGCTCGGATTCGAAGATTTCGACGTCGAGTCCCACTTCCGAGATCAACCCCGCCGTGTACTCGGCTGCTGCGCGTTCGCCCGGCCCGGAACCGTCCCCGAAGTTGGACGTATCGATACGGATGAGCTCCTGGCAGATGTTGACGACTTCATCCTCGGGCCGGATGTGAGACATTGATCACTCCTATTGCATAGCGAATGCGGTTTCGGCGCGCAATGGCGGGGTTTATGCCGCCGGCACGCGTACGTTCAGCCTACCCACTCGGCCCGATTCCATCTTTCCGCAAAGTTCGTGTTAGAGTTTTTCTCGCTGCTTCGGAGAGAAGCGAAACGCCGAAAGGCGAGTCGGAACCTCCGAATTACCACCTGCGCGGGTGGCGGAATGGCAGACGCGCTAGCTTGAGGTGCTAGTCCTCGAAAGGGGGTGGGGGTTCAAGTCCCCCTCCGCGCACAAGGGAAAACCCCTGGAATCCAAGGATTCCAGGGGTTTTTTTGTTGCCTCCACCCACACGGACCATGTTTGCGGGGCGTATGGCCCGGCTTGCGCGCACACGACGCTTCTAACCAGCGCCAATCGGGAGCTGGGCCGCAGCTCACACCTGTTCAAGGGTGAACAAAGACGGCACTGTGACTCGGTGTGTCCCCCAGCTATCTGGGGGGGGGGGG
>NZ_CAKKLY010000066.1 GCF_918698095.1 Arthrobacter sp. Bi83 | reverse complement strand
GGCAGGCGTCGTGCCTGGCCTTCAGTCCGCTCCTGGGGCCGCCTTGATGACCAGGGCTTTATCGAGCCTGCAGATCATGACTCTTCCCAGGCCGGCATCCTGGATCATCCAGAAGACGCTGCGGTCTATGGCAATCATGTCTATCCTCCCGGAGATGGCGCTTCCGTCACTCCGAAGCACGCGAACAGCGTCACCCCGGGAGAGATGGGACCAATCCGGTACTGGCCGGGAAGGAAGGGCCGTTCTGCGGGTAAGGTTCCTGGGCCCTCTTGGAGTCACCTTCAGGTCTGGGGAAGCTGATTGCAGTGCTTGATGTCGCATGATGGCCGTCCGTTGGGGCTCGCTCTCGAATCCTGATTCGGCTGATGGGGGCAGTGGGCTTGAACGCGGTCGCCGTTGACGGCACTGCCAGACCGCCCCACATCTCAGGGTGTTCATACAGTGAACACGACGTTCAAGTTACCGTGACGTGGGTAACTCGTCAAGAGCGCGCCACCTTCACCCGATCTGGTTCGCGACTCCGTTGAGAAAACCTCTTGCAAAGCCAGGTGAGTCGCGCCACAATAGGAATACGTTCATAAATTGAACGTTACGTTCAGAAATAAACGAGCCGGGTGCGTTTCCCAGCCGAAAGTTTGCTCCCGTGGAACCCCTGGTTCCCTTCCCGGTCAGTGAGGACCTCATCATGAATGCTCTCCAGCGGACTCTCGTCACCGCCGTCGCTCTTTTCCACCACGCCACTACCCAGCCTGACCCAGGCTCCGGCTCCGCATCACCCGCCGCGGCCGGGGCGGGAGTTATAACCTGCGGCCCCTGGGAAGGGTTGTACTTCGAGGGCAGCGCCTAGCTCCCCCGCGGTACATCGGATCTTAGGACGACAGTCAGAGGTGAAGACATGACCCACTGGCGGCAGAAGCCCAAGCGAAACGACCCCAAGGTGGTCGGCGAGGTCCTCCGCGAACGAAACGAAAGAAGAACAGCTGCCCTGATCGCCTGCATCAGCGAGATGAGCAGGAGGCAGGGTCCGGACGCGGTTACTCATGCCCTGGTTGCTGAACGCGCCGGCGTGCCCGTCCAGTACGTGCAATGGAAATACCCCTCGCGCGAAACGCTCATCGCCCTCGCTCGTGCCTAACCCTGCGGGCGCATCGCTCCCGGAAGCAGGTCAAGGGAGGGGGCCTCAGTTGCGGCCAGGATTTTGAAGCTGCTAGGACAAAGCCTTCGCGACGTCGCGGGCCGCCTGGCGCAGCTGGTCGATGGTGTCGGGCAGCCGGTCCGATTTGAGGCGCTGGACGGGGCCGTTAACCGAGAGTATGCCGACCAACGCACCCGCAACGTCGCGGACGGGGCAGGCGACCACGAAGAGCCCCTCTTCAAGCTCGTCGTCAAGGATGGCGTATTCCTGCTCCCGGACCTGGCGCAGCTCCTTCATGAGAGCCTTCCGGCTGGTGATCGTGTGGGGAGTGTAGGATTCCAGCTTCTCGGGCAGCTCCGTTGCGATTTGCTCATCGCTCAGTTCGGCCAGCAGGACCTTTCCTGTTGCACTGGCGTGTACCGGGTAGGTTCCCCCCAGGTAAAGGTGCGAGACGTTCAGGTAGCGTGAGGCCGAGGCCTCGGCTATCACGTCATAAGCCAACTCACCCCGGACCATGGCGAAGCTGAATGTTTCATTGAGCTTCGCTGCATATTCGTCCAGAACGGGCTGAATCCTGGCGACAGCACCGGTGTAGGGATCGGCAATCCTGCCCAGACGGGCCATCTGCCATCCCAACAGATAGCGGTTGTCGACGCGGTCCACGAAGCCTGTCTGCTCGAGGCTCAGGAGCAGGCGGAAGGCTGTTGGGCGTGTCATCCCCACAGCGTGGGCCAATTCGGTGACGGTGATGCCTTGCCGGTGACGGCCGAGTTCGCTGAGGAGCACGGTCGCCTTGATGACGGACTTGTTGGTCAGGTCCACGGACTCATCGGCAGTCGGCGCTTCGGCTCCTGCCAGTTCCTGCACGTCTGCGCTTCGTTCCGTTGCCATGTCCGCTCCCGGTTCGAGTACTCAAGGCGGGCGGCCTTGTGATGTCGATACCCATCCTATGCTCTTTCAACTAGCGAACGGCGCGTTCAACCGGGGCTTCGAACACCGGCGCTTCCCTGCCACAAATGCGGTATGCGAACTCGTCCAGCCCCCTTTGCCGGTGAGCAGGACCGCGGCCACGCTCTCGGGCAACGGTTCCCGGCTCCGCAGATTGCTGCTGGCTCCAACGACTTCTTCGCTGGTGCTCATGGAACTCCTAAGTTCGTACGTGCCGGGCTTTGCCGGCTGTAGTCCTCGTGTCAGCTCATGACCTTTGCTGCATTGACCTGCCTGGATGCAGCAACGGCGTTGCGGGCCGCGACGGACAGCAGCCCGGTGTCAGAGGCGGTGGGCATGAAGCGGAATCCGAGGGCGGCCATCCTTTCGGAGAGTTCCGGCTCTCCGGTGTAGATACCGGGGGTGACGCCTGCTGCTGTGCAGCGGCGCGCGATGTCCGCGAGGATCCCGTCCGGTCCTTCGCCGGTCAGTTCCTCCAGTGTCACTCCCAGGCTGAGGGACAGGTCGTACGGTCCTACGAAAATGCCGTCCGGTCCGGTGGCGAGAATCTCGTCGAGATTGGCCAGACCGGCGGCTGTTTCGATCATCAGGATGCACAGGGTGTCATCCTGCGGGTTGCCCGTGGCGGGCTTTGGGTACCGGGGGCTTCGGCGGGTTGGTCCGTAGCTGCGGTTTCCGCGCGGGGGGAAGCGGCAGGCGGCTATGAGTGAAGCTGCTGACGCCGCATTCTCCACCGTGGGGAAGATGATTGCGCCTGCACCCGCGTCCAGGATTCGGCCGATGATTCCCATGTCGTGACCGGGAACGCGGACGATGGACGGTACC
Organism: Arthrobacter sp. Bi83; assembly: GCF_918698095.1. Classification (GTDB taxonomy): domain Bacteria; phylum Actinomycetota; class Actinomycetes; order Actinomycetales; family Micrococcaceae; genus Arthrobacter. Next base: position 17,833 of record NZ_CAKKLY010000066.1, on the reverse strand, counting down.
GAAAACAGGTGCGCAGCTTCGATCAGCGGCTGCATTTCGTGGGTTTCCGGGCCTCCGTGCTGGCCGTCAACGCAGATCCAGCCGAACCCTTCGGCTGCCAGGGTGTCCACGACGGCAGGATCGCGGAAGCTGACCCAAGCCCCGGCATGGATCTCACCGTCGTCGAGGATTAGACGCGGAGTCCGCAGCCCGCTGTTCCGTTCACTTTCACCGTAGATCTTCATTTCTTCGTTCTCCTTGTTGTCAAAGGTTGTTTGGGGCGAATATGCGCTTCGAACGGAAGGGCGCCCTGCCGACGCAAGCCCGGTCAGAGCACCCTTCCGTTCGCGTTTGCGTAGCCGCAGAGTTACTTGACTGCCACCTTGGCCAGGGGCGCTTTGGCCAGGGGTGCTGAGGTGTCGCTCAGGCTCAGGCCTTTGGTCTCCGGTGCCAGGTACTGGGAGATGACAGCACCCAGCACACAGATGCCGGCGGCGATCAGCATCGTGGTTCCCACGCCCAAGCTGTCCACCGACATCGGGAGGATGAATGTTCCCGCTGCTGCGCCGATTCGTGAAAACGCAGTGGCGAAGCCGACCCCGGCACCACGGATTTCCGTGGGAAAGACCTCGCCGGGGTAGACCCCGGTCAGGGCCGTAGAGACGGCGTTGAAAAAGGAGAAGATGATGAAGCAAACCAAGATAACCATCGGCGAGACGTGTGCGAACAGGCCGATGACCACCAATGCGACGGCGGCGATCCACATCGGCGGGATGGACAGCTTGCGGCGTCCGACCTTTTCGATGAGGAACATCGCGGCCAGGGAGCCGGCCACCACCACGCCGTTGAGCAGCAGCGCTCCGGCCAGGCCATCTTCAACGCCCAGGCTCTCAAGCACGATCGGCGCGAAGGTGGCGATCGCGAAGTACGGGGTGACGTTGCAGACCCAGTACATGCACACGAAGATCGTCGCGTAGCGGTATTGCGGGGAGAAGAGTTTGCGGAAATTGGGCTTCTCCGCCTTCTCGTACGCCAGGTCCCTGACGTCTGCTTCCTCCATGAACTCCTGGGCAACGGCGAGCCCCTCCTCAATCCGCCCCTTGCTGATGAGCCAGCGCGGGGATTCGGGGGAACCGAGCCGGAGCAGGAAGACGATCAGGGAAGGGACGGTGCTCATGCCCAGGATGATGCGCCAGTCGGCGTGGATCGATGTGGACAGGTAGTACCCCACGGCGTAGGAGATCAGGTAGCCGACGTACCAAGCTACCTCCTGGAATGCCATGAGCTTGCCCCTCAGCTTGGCCGGAGAGAATTCGACGAGCAACGGCCAGCCGATCGCGTAATCGGCGCCAATTGCCATACCCATGACGAGGCGGATCAGGAACAACTGCCAGGCATCCGCGACGAAGAACTGAGCAGCGGAGCCAAGCAGGAAGATGGCGAGGTCGACGATGAACATCGGCTTGCGCCCGACCTTGTCGGCCAAGTAACCGCCGATGGGGCCACCAAAGAAGATGCCGATCAAGGCAGAAGCGCCGATCAGGCCCTGCCAGGTGGCGGAGAGGCTCAGATCCGACGTCAGCGCCGGCATGACGAGCCCGATGCCGCCCAGGATGAAGCCGTCGATGAACATGCCGCCGGCGATCACCGCGCTGAGCTTGTACAAGAACCGCCTCTTTTGCGGATCCGGGGCGACCGACGACTGCAAAGATGGCCTCGGGGCCGGGGTAACAGGTGTATTCACGATGGACTTCCTTGTAGATCGTGCTATTTCGAACGGGATGAAAGCTCGCCTGCGATGTCAGCGCGGCGGATTTGGGGGGCTGAGTAGTCAGGCCCGATTCGTTCATTTTTCGAACGTCGTGCTCAAAAATATGGCATGCGCCACATCCCGTGTCAATAGCTGTTGCGTAATCTCCCTGACGAAAAAAGAACCCTTGACAGTGAGCTGGCTTACCTTCTAAATTGAACGCAGTGTTCAGTTTATGAACGTAGATCCCTAGTTGTCGCCTTGCCAGGCACGAGTCCAAGGAAGCACCGCTGCCATGAAAAATGAACCCCTGAGCCTTTTCGCCTTTGACGTCTTCGCCCCGTCCCATCTGACATCGGGGTCATGGCGCGCTGAGGGCGACCAAGGCTCCCGCTATACGGACCTGCAGTATTGGACGGGCGTAGCGCAGATGCTGGAAAAGTCGGGCTTCGACGGCATTTTCTTCGCCGACAACCTCGGCTATCACGATGTGTTCCGGGGGAACAGTGATGCCGCGCTGCGCGACGCCGCGCAGTTCCCCATCAATGACCCGACCGTGTTGATCAGCGGCATGGCGGCCGTGACGAAGCACCTCACCTTCGGGGTGACCTGCTCGGCGACGTATGAACCGCCCTATCTGCTGGCCCGCAAGTTCAGCACCCTGGACCACCTGACTTCCGGGAGGGTTGGCTGGAACATCGTGACCTCGTACTCGGAGGCCGCGGCCCGCAACCTCGGCAAGGTGCAGCAGCTTAGCCCGGCTGAGCGTTACGACCTTGCCGATGAGTACATGGACGTCGTCTACAAGCTCTGGGAAGGTTCATTCGAGGAGGACGCCGTGGCCCGGGATGCCGAATCGGCTACGTACATCGACCCGGCGAAGGTGCACCCGATCAACCACTCCGGCCAGCACTTCACTGTGCCCGGCTTCCACCTGTGCGAGCCGTCCCCCCAGCGCACGCCTGTGCTGTTCCAGGCCGGGTCGTCCTCCAGGGGCATGGAATTCGGCGGCAAGCATGCTGAGGCCGTCTTCATCCAGAGCACCTCCGTGGAGGGTGCCAAGCGCTCAGTGGCCAAGCTCCGCCAGGCAGTGGCAGACGCGGGCCGCGACCCCCGCGACGTCAGGGTAGTCATCCTGCTCACTGTGGTGGTGGCTCCCACCGACGAAGAAGCCCAAGCCAAGTACCAGCAGGCCGTGGAGAACGCACCAATCGATGGAATCCTGGCACGCTTCAGCGGTTGGACCGGCATCGATATGTCCGAGTACGACTTGGACACCCCCTTGCGGTCCGTTGGAACGAAGGCAGGGCAGTCGATGGTGGACATGTTTTCCAAGGCCGACCCCGACCGGGACTGGACCCCGCGCCAGATCGCCGAATTCCTCGCCGTCGGCGGTACAGGTTCCACGATCATCGGCTCCCCGGAAACCGTCGCCGCAGAACTGCGCCGCTGGCGTGACGAGGCCGACGTCGACGGCATCAACCTCAGCTACATCACCAAGCCCGGCAGCTGGGAAGACTTCATCGAGCTGGCCCTGCCCGAACTCCGCGCCCAGGGAATCGTTTCCCCAGCCCGCCCGGAAGACCAGGAACCGGTAACACTGCGGGAAAAGCTCTTCCCCGGCCACAAGTACACGCTGGACTCCCACCCCGCCACCGAACACCGTACCAAGCACCTGAGCGAAGCCACCCGCTGACGCCCAGCTGAACCAGCAATATCAACGGAGATACTTCAATGACTAAACAGACAGACGTAGTCGTCATCGGTGCCGGTCTTGCCGGCCTCATCACTGCCCGTGAGCTCGGCAACCGCGGCCACAACGTGGTCGTCCTGGAAGCCCGCGACCGTCTTGGCGGCCGCTTGTGGACCGATCGCCGCCTGGGCCAGAACCTGGAGATCGGCGGCAACTGGCTGCACTGGACCCAGCCGCATGTCTGGGCCGAGGTCACCCGCTACGGCCTCGAGGTTTCCCGCGGCCCGCGCTCCGAGGAAACGTTCTGGCTCGCCGGGGACGAAGTGCGCCGCGGCACGCTGGAAGACTTCATGTCACTGATCGACCCCGGCATGACCCGGCTGCTCGAAGACACCATGAAGTGGCTGCCCCGACCGGATGCACCGCTGACGGTGGAGAACCTGGCCGACGTCGACCAGTACAACCTGCAGGAAATGCTGGACAAGCTGGACCTCTCCGAGGACGAGCGGAACGCGAATGAGGCAGCCTGGGTGGGCCACTTCAACGCACCCCTGGACCAGTGCGCCTACGTCAACGCCCTCCGCTGGACCGCCGCATCATCCGGCCATTGGCACCTCATGCACGAGGCCTCAGCGATCTTCCGTCTGAAGAACGGCAACGACACGCTGACCAAGGCGATCGCCGAGGACACCAACGCTGACATCCGCCTCAACGCCCCGGTGACCGCCGTCCGCCGCAACAGCGGGGGAGCCACCGTCACCTACGGCGATGGCCAGGAAATCGAGGCCAAGAAGGTCGTCATCACCCTGCCGCAGAACGTGCTGCACAAGCTCGATGTCCAGCCCGCCCTGTCCGACGGCAAGCTCGCCGCCAGCCGGGAAAAGACCGCGTCCCAGGGCGTCAAGGCCTGGATCCGGGTCAGGGGACCCATCAAGCCGTTCTTCGCCTACTCGGCCCAGGACAAGCCCCTGTCCGTAATCCGCACCGAATTCATCGGTGAAGACGACGCCGTCCTGGTCGGCTTCGGTGCCGACGCGGACCGCATCGACGTGACCGACATCGAACAGGTCCAGGAAGCCATCAAGGTATGGCGCGACGACCTGGAAGTCCTCGAGGTGGCCGGCCACCACTGGATGTCCGATCCTTACGCCGAGGAGACCTGGCAGATCCAGCGCCCCGGCCAGCTCACCAAGTACCACCGGGAACAGCAGGTCAGCGAGGGCGCACTGCATTTCGCCAGCGGCGACATTGCCAACATCTGGGCCGGCTTCTTCGACGGCGCTGTCGAGAGCGGCCTGCGCGCCGGCCGCAACATCCACGCAGAGCTCCAGGAACAGCCATGAGCGCCCCCGCACTCGAAGGTCGTCGGATCGACTCCGACCAATACCGGGCCGTCATGCGGCACCTGCCCACCGGCGTTGCCGCGATCTGCTCCACGGACCCGGTCACGGGGGCCCAAAACGGCATGATCGTGGGAACCTTCGCCTCACTGTCAATGGAGCCCCCGCTGGTGACCTTCAGCGTCACCCACACCTCCACAAGCTGGCCCAAAATTGCAGAGATCGGACGGTTCAGCGTCAGCCTCCTCTCCGATGACCAGCAGCAGGTCTGCCGTGCACTCTCGGCGAAGGGTGAGGACAAGTTCAGCGCCGTGAACTGGTCCGAATCCGGGTGGGGCACTCCACACATCCACGGTTCGCTTGCCTGGTTCGACTGCCGGACCGAGCAGCAGATCGTTGCCGGAGACCACCTGATCGTCGTCGCCAGCGTGCTGGAAATGACGCCCGGCGAGGGAACTCCCCTCATCTTCCACGGCGGTCGCTTCGGAAGCTTCCGTGAAATCGCCTGACCTGCGAAGCCGCCTGATCAAGGAGCACTGATATGGACATCACCCCAGCAACAGCCGCCACCCCCGTGGCCGACATCACGCCCGCCTACTACCGACAGGTACTGGGCAAACTTCCCACCGGCGTCGTGGCCATCACCGGCGTCAACGATGACGACGAAAGACTCGGCCTCGTCGTCGGCACCTTCCAGTCCCTGTCACTGGACCCGCCGCTGGTCATGTTCTGCGTCGACAAGTCGTCCTCCACCTGGCCGAAACTGCGCAAGCTCCAGAACTTCACAGCCAACATCCTCTCCGATGACCAAGTCAGTATCTGCCGGTCCCTGTCCCGCAAGGGACCCCAGAAGTTCGAAGGGCTCCCCTGCACCACAGGCCCCTTGGGAACCCCGCACCTGGACGGCGCGACTGCCTATATCGACTGCGTCGTCACAGCCGAGGTCGTGGTGGGCGACCACTACATGGTGGTCGGAGCCGTGACCAACATGAACGAAGGAACCGGCAACGCCCTGATCTTCAGGGGCGGCAAGTTCGGCCAGTACCAGCCCATCGAAATCCCGGCACCGGAAGTAGCAAGGAGTGCATCATGAACCGACGGGAAACCATTCTCAACGCCTGGAACCGCGCCTGGGGCGACGGGGACCTCACGGACTTCGAGCAGCTGCTCGCACCCGGGTACGTCCGCCGATCCAAGTCAGGCAGTGAAGATTACGCCAGCCTGAGGAAAACCATCGAGGCCACCCACGCAGCCTTCCCGGACACAACCACCGAGATCCTGCACATCATCGAAGACGGAGCCACCGCCGCGATCCACTGGCAGACCCAGGGCACGCATCAGGGTGAATTCATGGACGTCCCCGCGACCGGCCGGAGCATCACCGTTTCCGGCGCATCCTTCCTCCGCTTCGAAAACGACCAACTTGCAGAGGAATGGGTGGTCTGGGATCCACGCGAGCTCCTCTCAGCTCTCGGCATCTGGCACCTGGGACCCGGCAACGCCTAGGCAGAACGCCCACGGGCGCTTACCGACCACGGGCAGCAGCCCCTCCCGCACCGCCGCCCACACATGCTTTCAACCGCCCAGGAGGCGCGACAATGACTCTTCAAGGACATTCCCTCATCGCTGGGGAGACCGTCACCGGCACCAGCGGAACGACCTACGGGATTAACCCCGCCACGAACGAACAGCTGGAACCGGCCTACACCCTCATCAGCGAGCAACAGCTGAAAGCTGCCACGGACGCAGCCACCGATGCCTTTGACTCCTTCAGCACCCTCGAACCCGAGCAGCATGCGCGGTTCCTGGACGCAATTGCCGAGAACATCGACGCCATCGGTGATGAACTGATCGAGCGGGCCTCCACAGAAACCGGGCTCGGCGCCGACCGGCTGCGGGGCGAACGGGCCCGCACCACAGGACAGCTGCGGCTCTTCGCTGACGTCGTGCGACGGGGAGACTTCCGTGGTGTCCGCATCGACCCGGCTCTGCCCGACCGGGCTCCCCTTCCGCGGGCCGACATCCGGCAGCGCCAGATCCCGCTCGGCCCCGTAGCCGTTTTCGGCGCCAGCAACTTCCCGCTGGCCTTCTCCGTCGCAGGCGGCGACACAGCCTCGGCCTTCGCAGCCGGCTGCCCGGTGATCGTCAAGGCACACAACGCCCACCCCGGCACCGCCGAGCTGGTCGGCCAGGCCATTGTCAACGCCGTCCGCGACCTTGACCTGCACCCGGGCGTCTTCTCCCTTATCTACGGCTCGGGTGCGAGCATCGGCCAGGCGCTGGTGGCGGATCCCGCCATTAAGGCGGTGGGCTTCACCGGTTCCCGCGGCGGCGGTACCGCGCTGATGCGCACGGCTGCAGCCCGCCCGGAACCGATCCCGGTCTATGCGGAAATGTCCTCCATCAATCCTGTCTACGTTTTCCCCGGCGCGCTGAACGGGGACGTTGAAACGCTCGCCCAGCAGTACGTCGCCTCCGTCACCGGCAGCTCGGGGCAGCTCTGCACGTCGCCCGGGCTGGTTTTCGTTCCCGCCGGTGAGGCCGGAGACCAGTTCACGGCGGCCGTAACCGAGGCTGTCACGCAGCTTTCCGGACAGACCATGCTCAGCGGCGGGATCGCCTCTGCCTGGGAACACGGCCATAATGCGCTGGAGTCCGCCGCCGACGTCGAGCTGATCGGCCGGGGCAAGGGCGGCCCGACCGCGAACGCGCCAGCCCCCGCAGTGTTCGGGGCGGACCTGGATGTCTTCACCACAAACCCGGTGCTGCATGAGGAGGTCTTCGGCGCCGCCAGCCTCGTCGTCCGCTACAAGGGAGTTGAAGACCTGATCGAGGCCACCCGATTGCTGGAAGGACAACTCACGGCCTCGCTGCACGTGGCCGAGGAGGACTACCCCGTTGCCTCGGGCCTGATCCCTGCCCTGGAGCGCAAGGTCGGCAGGATCCTCATCAACGGATGGCCCACGGGTGTGGAAGTCGGCCACGCCATGGTCCACGGCGGCCCCTACCCGGCCACGTCCGATTCGAAGACGACGTCGGTGGGCACACTGGCGATCAACCGGTTCCTGCGCCCGGTGGCGTACCAGAACTTCCCGGAGCAGCTGCGCCCGGCACCCCTGCAGGATGCGAACCCGTGGAACGTCAACCGGCTGGTCGATGGCAAGCCCGAACAGGCTGGCTAGAAACTTCCGCGCACCTCATGCTTCCGGCCCCGGATAGACCTCTCCCAACACAGAATCATCCGGGGCCGGAAATCCACCTTTACCAGGCAGACAAAGGACTTCATCATGCCAACCATTACGCTCGAAAACATCGCGGACACCCTCCGCACGGCCCGCCTTCAGGGCGAACCGATCGCAGCCCCGACCGAGACGTGGCCGTCTCTTGACGCGGATGCCGCATTCGAAGTGCAAAAGATCAACGTCAGCCACGCCGTGGCCGACGGCGACCGTCTGGTGGGCTACAAGCTCGGCAACATCGCCAAGGTCATGCAGGACGCCTTCGGCCTCGACCAGCCGGACTACGGGCATCTGCTGGCCAGCACCTTCACCTACGAGGGCACCACGCTCGACCGGAATAAGTTCATCGAACCCTTCGTTGAACTCGAGCCCGCATTCGTGCTGAGAGGGCACCTCGGCGGCCGCAACACCACCATCGCAGACGTCATCAATGCCATCGATTACGCTTTGCCGGCGATTGAAATCATCGACTCCCGGGTCAAGGACTGGGCGATCGGACTCCCGGACACGCTGGCGGACAACGGCTCCACCGGGGCCATCATTCTCGGCGGCACCCCCCGGCACGTCACGGACCTGAACCTGCGCGACACACGGGGCGTCCTGCGGTTCAATGACCGGGAAGTTATCGCCGGGACCACCGGCAACATTCTCGGCAACCCGTTCGCCGCCGTCGCCTGGCTCGTCAACCGCCTCGCCGACTACGACGTCGAGTTCGAACCCGGGCAGGTCATCCTCCCCGGCAGCTGCCTGCAGGCAGTCCCCATGAAGGATGCCGGCCGCTGGTCAGGGACCTTCGAAGGCTGGGGCACCATCGAATTCGACGTCTCGGTTTAGCAGAGAGCCGAACCGGTGTGCCCGCCCCTGTACGGGCCGGGCACATCGGTCAGAACCTGCTTCAAGACGGTCTGGCTAGTCCTCGTTTCCCAGCCCCGCTTGCTCCATGAGTTCCGTCAGCCATGGCCGGTGTTCACGGTGGAACGCTATCCCTTCGGGCAGACCCTGAACGGTTGGTTCAGATCCCTTGATATCGATGGTGATGCGGCCGGCCGCCATTGGCGCATTGGTGATGTGCAGGTCACCGTATGAATCGGGGAGTGCCGGGTCCATCCAAAAGCCGCCACGGGAAATGTGGGCGTCGTACCGCATCAGGCTTGTAATCAACATGATCGGCGTGGTCGCTGCCCACGCCTGTGGGGAACAGGCCGTTGGATAGGGCACAGGCTCGGCGACCTGGTCACGGCTGAAACCGCAGAAGAGTTCCGGGAGACGGCCGTCGCTGTAATCGGCCGCCTCGAACAGGGCGGTGGCGATGCGCTGTGCCTCTTCCACGAAGCCGTACCGCATCAGTCCGACGGCGATGATCGCGTTGTCATGCGGCCAGACCGAGCCGTTGTGGTAGCTCGCGGGGTTGTAGGCGCCCATGTCGCTCGCGAGTGTTCGCACACCCCAGCCGCTGAACATCTCGGGGGACATGAGCCTTTCGGCTACCAGGGGGACCTTGTCTTCATCCATGATGCCGTGCCACAGGCATTGCCCCATGTTGGAGGCGCATGCATCGACTTGCCGTTTCCGGCCGTCCAGGGCGATAGCGTAGTAGCCGCGGTCGGGCATCCAGAATTCCTCGTTGAATTTCTTTTTCAGCTGTGCTGCTTCCGCGGCGAGCCGGGCCGCCAAAGGCGCGTCACCGGCGTCGTACGCCAACAAAGCCCGGGCCAGATATGCGCTGTAGGTCAAAGCCTGGACCTCGCACAGCGCGATAGGGGGTTCGGCGATACGACCGTCCGCGAAGTTGACGCCGTCCCAGGAGTCCTTCCAGCCTTGATTGATGAGGCCTTGGTCATTGAGGCGCTCATACTCGACGAAGCCGTCGCCGTCCCTGTCCCCGTAGTCCCGAACCCAGTCCAGCGCGCGGTCGGCGTGAGGCAGCAGTGCGGCGATGGTGTCCTTGGCGAAACCCCAACGGCTAACCGATGCGAGTGTCATCACGAACTGTGGAGTCGCGTCCACGCTGCCGTAGTAGACGGACTTGCCGCCCAGGGAAAGCCCGCTGGAGACGCCGAGCCGGACCTCGTGAAGAATCTTCCCCGGTTCCTCCTCGCTCATGGGATCCACCACCCGGCCTTGGCGGTCAGCCAGCGTCTGCAACGTGCCCAGTGCCAGCGACGGGTCCACCGGTAGGGCCATTTCCGAAGCCGTGAGCGAGTCCCGGCCGAAGAGCGTCATGAACCAGGGCGCCCCGGCGGCCACGACGATCCGCTCCGGATGGGCGGGATCCTCAATGCGCAGCGCGCCCAGATCGTCGTAGCTGCGGCGCAGAGTCCGTTCGATGGAACGGTTGCCTATATGCAATTTGGGAATCCTCGCTACCCAATCCTGGCGCCGACGGTCGCTGGGAGACATCTCACCTCGAACCGGACGAACAAACGACGCCACCGGTGCAGAGCCGTCGACAGTGGGCACCACGGTCAGCAGGGTGCTCCACTCTCCATGTGGCGGGACAACCACCCGGTAGGTCAGGGCCTCCGGGGTGACGTCGGCGCCGCTGGAATAAACGACGACGCCCTTCCGGACGTCCTGCCAGACCGCCCTAATGGTCAGCGAGTCCGCGTCCGCGTGACGGGATTCTTCCCAGTGCCGTTGGACGCGCGCCTCTTTCACCTCGAAGAGATCCGCGAAGTCCGATTCGACGTTCAGGTTTACCACGCATGCGGCTTCGTCCGAGGAGTAGTTCCGGATGGTGATCTCCTCAAGGACCCCGACACCCACTTCCCGCAGGCGTTCCACGATCAGCGGACTGTCCGCGTACCCATCGGAGCGGGGGACGCGGCCAATGAACAAGGCCCGATAAGGTTCCTTCGCCGATGCTGTCAGCGGCTCCAGAGGCTGCCCATTGATTGCCAGGTTCCAGCGGGACAAGATGCGGGTGTCCTCGTGGAAAACACCGTGCGGATGCTCCGGATGGATGTCACCATTCGCCGACGAAATACAGAAGGATGAACCCTCCACCAAAGTAACCGTGCCTGCCCCCACAGGCCCGGCAGCCGTGTCAGCATTCCATCCAGCCATCCCCGCCTCCTTCAACGGTTCAAGACCGGGGCGGCGTTATGCGAGTCTGGGTCCAGCCATCGATCGCCCTTACCCCGTTGGCTAGACGCTACGCCTGTACTGCCTCGGATAATAGGCACTCGGCCCGTCCAACATTGAGCCTGGTCGCAGTCGCGTCCTTCGACTCCTAAGTACTTCTGCTAATTCTCTGTCGCCCACCCGCACACGCACTTCGGGGGCAGCGGAAATCGATTGGTTGAACAGTGGTCGGGAGGGGAGAGGCCGCGCACTGACCAGAAAATGCACTGTAGGGCACCTCGCCAAAACGCAAACGGACGACGGCGGGACGTCCCGCCGTCGTCCGCTGTGTTGACCTTGTTTCGCTCCGATGTAATAAACGCGACTTCCCCGGAAACTAAGCGAGTGTACTCACAACGCATATTGGGGAGGCTCGACAGCTACATGAAAAAGACCATTCGCACCAGAGCAGGGCTGGTAAGTATCGCCGCAGCACTGTCCCTCGCGGTATCCGGCATCCTGCCTGCCCAGGCGGCAGACACCGCACACCAACTGGAACTTCGCAATCGACTCAACCGCGAATGTGGTTGCTTATGATGGCGCCGGCACTCTCTGGTCCTATTCCTGGATGTCACCCGGGGTGACGCCGCAGCGCAGGGCCATTGGGCCGGCAGGGTCTACGGTCCCGAAGGTTTTCTTCGTTACCAACTGGAACTCTGACGATGCCGGTGTTCCGGATCTGATCGTGCAGAACAAGAACGGCACCCTGACATACCGTGAGGGAATCAGCACCGGCGGGTTCCACGATTACGCGATCGGCACCGGCTGGCAGAACTACGAGATCACCGTGGGCCAGTGGAAGAAGACGGACAAATACCCGTCCATCATCGCCAGGAACAACGCCACGGGTGACTTGTTCCACTACGGAAACCCGTCGGGGAAGGGTCTTTCACCGCGGGTGAGGATCGGCCGCGGCTGGAATGGGCTGTCCTTCAATCTGCTGGACTGGGATAGGGACGGCAACAACGACGTTGTTGCCAAAAATTCCTCCGGGCAACTCAAGTTGTACCGGACCAACGGTGCCGGATCGTTCATCTCCGAACCCCGCGCGACTATCGGCACCGGCTGGAACGCCATGAGCTCCATCCGCGCCATGTCAGGACTCACCGGCAACGGGACGGTCGGCCTGATGGCTCGGGACAGTGCGGGGGTCCTTCACTACTACCCGGCAAACAGGAGCGCTTGGGCGCCGCGGCAGACCTTCACCAAGGGCTGGGCTCTGTACACCATCGCAGGCAACTGACGGCGTGGTGTGTCACGAAGGACTTATTTTGGGACGCCTGCGAGCATTGCCGACGGGCGTCAGGGGCGCTGGAAACATCCCGTATTTAGGCCACGCCCGGGATTTATGGCGCGAATGGGCCTGAGGCGAGGGCGCGGAGAATTCGCCCGGCGTTCTGCAGTGCGTTGGTCGCCTGGGCTGGATCTTTGGATGTGTCTTGGGCCGTGAGGTCCCGCAGCGCTATTACCTTTGACAGGCCTAGTTGGCGGGCTGCTTGCTGGTCCAGGGTCGAGGCGCCAACGACTGCAGCCACCGGGGTGTTTCCTGCGCGGCTGCATACGGCGGAGATAAGTTTGCCGCCTGATGTCTGGTCGTCGAGGCGTCCTTCTCCGGTCACGAGCATGTCGCACTGCTGCGCGTGCGTGTCGAAGCGCAGCAGATCCAGGAAGTAGTCGGCTCCGGAGACGAGGGAGCCGCCCAGAAGGAGGAGGCCGAAGCCAATGCCCCCGGCGCTGCCGGCTCCGGGGATATCGGCGAGGGCGGGCGCGTCGATGTTTGGGATGGTGTTGCAGGCTTGGACGAGGGCGCGGAGGCCTTGGTCGAGCACCGCGACCAGCTCAGGGTCCGCTCCTTTCTGCGGTCCGAAGACGTGCGCGGCCCCTTGAACTCCGCATAGGGGGCTGGTTACGTCGCTGGCACCGATGAGTTCAATTCCATCGAAGTCGAATGCGGTCCTCAAATCGACGTGCGCTATTCGGTGAAGTGAGCCTCCGTCCGGTTCCAGCAGGCGTCCTTGTTCGTCCCGAAACTCCGCGCCGAGGGCGGCAAGCATTCCGGCCCCGCCATCGGTGCTGGCGCTGCCTCCGAGGGCAATGACGATGGTCTTCGGTTCCAGGAGCGCAGCAGCCAGGATGGCTTCGCCCAAGCCCCGGCTCGACGCCGCCAAGGGACGTAACGGGCCCTGCACCGTGGCAAGACCGCAGGTTCCTGCCACTTCCACCACCGCTGTTGTCCCGTCAAAGGCGATCTGGGTGAACTGCACTTCGCCGTCGGCGTTGTGGACCTCAACTGTTTGCGCCCGTGAGCCGGCGAACACGGCTGCCTCGACGCTCCCGTCTCCGCCATCGGCGAGGGGGAGGACTGTTACCTGGACCTGTGCGTCGGTGGTCAGGGAGTCGATTCCTGAGCGGATGGCTTCGGCGACGCCAAGCGCACTCAGGCAGCCTTTGAACTTGTCAGGGGCGACCAGAACGCGCGTGGCACGGGGGGCGGCGTCACGGGCATGCGGACCGGATTCCTCGCGGGGGCGGCCGGCTGTGAGTTGACTCATGCTGTTTCCTTCAGTGCGGTGTTGGGGAGGGCTATGCGTCGTTGCTGTGTCCAACAAAGTAGACATCACAAAACTCATATTGTCTAGCAATTTATATAATTTTGTCTGACAATCACAAGTGGATGTGCCTAACCAAAGGCGATAAAGTGGCGGGGAAACAGAGGAGTTCCCAGTGACAGCCCAGCCAGCGACCGCGTCCCGCGTCGATGTCATAGCCGATGACATGCGCTCGCGGATTCTGCGCGGCGAATACGTTGGCGATACCTCCTTCACCGAAACGGACGTCGCCACCCGCTACGACGTAGCCCGGCCCACCGCGAAGGCCGCAATAGAAAAGCTTGTTTCCGAATCAGTGCTCGAGCGCAGCACGAACAAGACGGCAAGAGTCATCAAACTCGGGCCCGAAGATGTCCGCGACATCTACTTCACGCGGGCGCGGCTTGAAAAAGCCGTCCTCCTGCAACTGGCGCAGGCACGTTCGGTTCCGGCCGGAGCAATAGCCGCCCAGCGGGAACTCGAACTACTGGACGCCAACTCCGGCTTTGACACCGTGGACCCGGACATGCGCTTTCACATGGCACTCGTGGACAGTATCGGCAGTCCAAGAACCAGCCGCATGTACGGCTCACTCGTCTCCCAGGTCAAACTCTGCATGGCCCAGATCCAGGGCCTCCAGCTCGTCCAGCCCGAACGCATCATCAAAGAACACCAACACCTGCTCGAACTCATAGAAGCCGGCGACGGAGCCGCTGCCAGCAACGTCCTCGACGAGCACCTTAGCCGCCCCAGAGAACGCCTCGTGGCCGCCGTGGGCGGAGTGCCGGGCCCGGAAGCGTTCCGCGACTAAATCCCGGGACTCGCCATCTCCTTCCCTGTTGGAGACGCGAGGGTGCCGGCCCGCCCCTGACGGTCACTTCTGATCCCTGCCGGGTTCACGGCTCACGCCTTCTGAGCGTTGCCAAGTTCGTAGATGGCGTGGTCCAGGAGGTCCCGCTGGATGGGGCGCAGCATGTATGAGCCGTGGAGGTAGGCGTCAATTTCCATGGTTCCCGCGTCTCCGCCGATGCTGAAGTAGTGCATCCATAACTCATCGACATCAAGGTCGGCCTGCCGGAATGCTTTGGCCGTCAGGTCCCGTTGAGCCTCGCCGTCCGAGTCAACGCTCATGGCGTTCGGTCGAGGTCCGTCGTCGGTTCAAGAGTCTCGTGGGCTACGGCGCTAAGAGGGATCTCCTGCGTGCGGGCGCGTGCGATCATGACCTGCAGGGCGGCCCTCTCGCTCACGCGGAGGCGCTCCATGAGCACGCCCTTGGCCATGTCAATCAGGCTCCGGCTGTGCAGGGCGTCCTTCAGTGCGTCACTGAGTTGCTCGGCGCGTTCCCGGGCCTGGAGGTTGGCCAGGATGAGCGCAGCAGGTCCGGCAAGAAGGGACAAGACCTGTTCGCTGCGTTCGTCGAAGGCGTGGGGCACATCTGCATAGACCTTCATCGCGCCAATAGCCTCGGGTTCACTGCGTCCGGTCACGTCCGGAACCAGGAGGGGAACGCTGATGCAGGACAGTAAGCCAAGACGGGCGCCCGCCCTGCTCCATTCCGGCCAGTGTTGATCATGGCGAAGGTCGTCCACCCGCACCGTCTGGGCGCTCGCCCAGGCCGCGAGGCAGGGTCCATCGCCGAGATCGTACTGCAGCCGGTCGGCCCGCTTCACGATGCTGTTGGTGGACGCTGTGCTCGTCGGCCGGCCGTGGGCATCGATGAGCGTGCCTCCGGCGCCGACGCTGCCGGGCAGGCTTTGGTGCGCTGCCTGTGCAATGTTGGCGACGGCCCGGTCAACCACTGGTTCTGTGAGCAGGAGGCCCGTGACCCGAGCGAAGATCTCGGGCAGCTCGCCTGCCATTGGGTGCTTCCGCGTCACTGGCTGGCCTCACATGTCATCAGGGTCGTGAGCATCCCTCTGGAGGGATACGTCCGGCAGGTGCTTCCCATCATAGTGCTGCGCCCTGCAAGGACTGCCGTGGGCTTACTGCTGTGCTTCGTCATCACGTTTCACCTGCTCTGGGAGCTTTGAGCCGTTCAAGATGTCCGTGGCTATCTGCTTCAGTTGTTGTTTGCTGGACCGTGCCATCTCATGCAGAAGAGTGGCAGCATCCTCGCGGCTGCCCCGGGTTTGGGCCATGATGAGGCTCAGGGCGGCGTCAATGATTGCCCTGGACTGCAGCGCCCCGTGCAGGCCTTCGGGATGGATCTCCAGCCGGTGCACCCGAAGCGCCAAGCGGAGAATCCGGGACAGCGGCACCGCATACGATTCCACCGCGGCAATGGTTGCCGCATTAAACGTGTGTGTGCTCCGGGCATAACAATTGAGAGCTGCCGCTGCGTTCGGTCCTGCATTTACCGGAACGGCAAGGACCGATGTGATGCCGTCGTCCGTGACCGCCTGTGAGTACCGACTCCACCGTTCGGACGTTTTGAGGTCCGAGACGAGGACGGTTCGGTTTTCCCGGAGCGCTGTGAGGCAGGGGCCGTCGTCGAATCCGTACTGTCTTTCGTCCATCTGCTTGGCACTGTCGCTGCTGCTGGCCGCGGTGACCGGCCGCCCGTCACGCTCGAGTGAAATCGCGCACAGCATCGGTTCGGGTGCGGCGAGTTTCGAAGCAGAGAAGACCGTCAGTTCAAGGAGGAAATCGTCAAATCCGGGGCTTTCCAGCAGGAGATCCTGCAGTTGTTCCATCGTCGGCGACGGGAGTTGCCCTGGCGCCGGTGGCCGGCCAGACTCAGCGGTCATCGCATGCCTCGATCCACTTGGAGCCGGGTCCCCCGATCCGTCTTTTTTGGCCGGATTCAACGTCCGGGGATGATCGCGGACTCCTTGCGTCCACGGCCATGACGCGACAAACAGGCCGAATACGACCCCGGGAGTCCTGAAGTTGGCTCCGCACTTGGTGATCGCTTCGCCGCTGATTCTGAGCCTACTCTCCATGGACCGCGCAGGAAACAAGTGCAAGCAGGGGCCCCGGAATATCTGCGGCGGCCTGGGCGCCGGAGGCCAGACGTGGAACGCTACATCCGCAGGTCGCGGATGTAGCGTTCCAGGTCGAGTCGCAGGGCGGATTCGGTATCCGGCCTGCTCCGTTTAAGCCGCTGGACGAGCGTTTCGGCGGTGGCGAGCACTTTCCGGCCGTTGTGCGTGAGCCGGATATTTGTGTAGCGGCGGTCGCCGGCGCGTTCTCTGCTCAGGAAGCCAAGCCCCTGGAGTCGGCGGACCACCCTGCCCAGGCTTTGCTTGCTCACACAGAGCAGCGCGGCGAGGTCGGACACGGTGACCGGCTCGAGTTCCGCCACCGACTCCATTATGTCCAGCGAGGCTTTGGTCAAGCCCAACTGCGTGAGGTTGCGGTTGATCTGCAGCTCATCCAGACGGGCAGCGATGCTGAGGAGCCGGTGTGTTGGCCAGCGTTCCGGTCCTGTCGAATGAGCCAGGCTCATGCTGGCTCACGTGTTTTGGACGTGGTCCTTGGCATCCGTGGCGGTCTCTTTGACCTCGGAGGCGGCAGTTTGCCCTTCCTCCTTGACGTGCTGGGCGGCGTCGGTGGCGGTGGCTTTGACGTTTTCCATGGCTTCTTGGGCGGGTTCCTTCAAACCCTGCGCCATGTCCTTGGCTGCTTCGGTCAGCTGCGTGGTGACCGGTTCCGCGGCGGATTTTAGGGCGTCGGCAGCCTCGCGTTCCTTCTCGCTCGGCGGGATCAGCGAGGAGACCAGCAGCCCGGCGCCGAACGCGATCAGGCCGGCGGCGAGAGGGTTGCCCTGGGTTTTGGCGGCCGCCTTGTGCGGGACATCGCCGATGGCCTCGCCTGCGTCGTGAAGGGTGGAGCCGACCGCGTCGGTGGCGTCACTGATGGCGCTTCCGGTGCTGTGGGCGGCGTGGTGTGCGGTGCCGGAGGCGCTGTGAGTGGCGTGTTCGGCGGTGCCCATGACTTTCTCCTTTACTCCGAAAACGGCGTCCTTGACCTTGCTGGTCTGGCGGTGGACGATGTTGGACGGTGTTACTTTGTCGGCCACGGCGTCCACGTTGGTGCCGAGGCGTGCGCGGGTGGCTTCGATGTCGGCGCGGATGGCGTCCGGGTTTTCACTCATCGGTGGTCTCCATTGGGTTTCAGGG
>NZ_CAKKLY010000065.1 GCF_918698095.1 Arthrobacter sp. Bi83 | reverse complement strand
GCCCAAAGCTTCGTCGCTTACCGATTGGCCGCAGGGCAATGCTGGTGGCCTGCGCCAGGCGTGACGGCCTCGTGGCCAATGCGACCCGCTGTGTCCGCTTCGATGCGTCCAGCCCCGAGGAACGGGACGCTGAGGCCAGAATCGCTGCAGTCGACGCGGACGTCTTCGCTACCACGGTGCCAGGGGGCCGGGCTGGCCGGCATATTCACGGAAATCCAGTCGGCTTACGTCCGCCACGGCTTCGGTCCGGAGCAGTGGGAACTGCATCACCAAGGCGGTCCGGCAGGGTATGCCGGGCGCGATCCGGGTCACGGCAGGCGCAGGGTATGCCGTGGTGGTCAACCAGCCCTTCACTTGGAACCCGTCCGGTCCGGGCGTGAAAATCGAGGACACCATCCAGCTGACCGGCAACGGGCTCAATGTCCTGACTGCACACCCGCGCTGGCCGTCCGCTCCGGCTGACGGCATCGAAAGACCGCTGACGCTGCAGTTGTGAAGCTCATTTTGCGGCTGCGAGGCCAGGCACGGGCAGAATTTTTTTGCGGCGGGGAACCGTCAGATGAGCTGAATTACTAACTTGACTTGATTTTGTTCCTGAATTCCGAGGCGAAGCCCGACCATCCCCATGCGCCTACTCCTCATCTGCCGTCCACCCCGGAACCACGGCAGGAAGCCATCGGGCAAGCGATGAAGCCGCCTTCACCGAACCCGAGGTGGCGGCGCCTCTCATCACGTCAAAAGGAGCCGTTCACACTTTATTAAGCCCGGGTTTACGGCTTCACTCGGGTGTTTCTTCTCACGATGGAGACCCTTGCGGCCCTCACAGCGGCATCAATAGCGTGGACAAGGACCCGCCAAACGAGCCAAGGACTGAAATGCCCTCAACAGCCGCCACGGATCCAATCCCCCTACACACCGGAAGCCGAATTCCCCTACGAACCGTCCTCACATCCGGACTCCGCTGGGACTTGCCAGCGTCCCTGGTGGTGTTCCTCGTTGCGGTTCCGCTGTCGCTTGGCATCGCCGCGGCCTCCGGCGCCCCGGTTATGGCCGGCCTGATCGCTGCAGCCATCGGAGGCATCGTGGCCGGCACCCTCGGAGGATCGCCCCTGCAGGTCAGCGGCCCGGCCGCAGGACTCACCGTCATCGTCACCGGTCTCATCGACCAGTTCGGCTGGCCAGCCACCTGCGCCATCACCGCGGCCGCCGGAGTTCTTCAGGCCCTGCTCGGCTTTGCACGAGTTGGCCGCGTGGCACTGGCCATCGCCCCCGTCGTCGTCCACGCCATGCTGGCCGGAATCGGCATCATCATCGTCCTGCAGCAGGCGCATGTCATGCTCGGCGCCGAGGCCGGCGAATCAGCATGGCAGAACGTCAAGGCCCTTCCGTCCACCATCGCCTCGCTGGACCACCAGGCCGCTGTCCTCGGCGTCACCGTCATCCTCCTTGTGCTCGGCTGGAAGCACATGCCGGCCGCCGTGCGCCGGGTCCCCGCGCCACTGGTGGCAGTGGTCGCCGCCACGGCTCTGTCACTGCCTTTCAAGTCCGACGTCGACCGGATCACCTTTGACGGGTCGCTGCTGGACGCAGTGTCGTTGCCTCAGCTGCCGGGCGGACACTGGGGGGCCGTTGCGGTCGGCGTCATTACTATCGCCCTGGTAGCAAGCGTGGAGTCGCTGCTCTCCGCCGTCGCCGTGGACAGGATGCACCACGGCGCCCGGACGGATTTCAACCGTGAACTCCTCGGC
Organism: Arthrobacter sp. Bi83; assembly: GCF_918698095.1. Taxonomy (GTDB): domain Bacteria; phylum Actinomycetota; class Actinomycetes; order Actinomycetales; family Micrococcaceae; genus Arthrobacter. The sequence continues at coordinate 19,596 of NZ_CAKKLY010000065.1, read as the reverse complement.
CAGGGAGCCGCGAACGTAACGTCCGGAATGCTGGGCGGCCTGCCCGTCACTGGTGTGATCGTGCGCAGCGCGACAAACCTTGAAGCAGGGGCACGGACCCGCAAGTCGGCCGTCCTTCACGGCATCTGGGTCCTCGTCTTCTCGCTCCTTCTTGCGGGGGTTATCGAACTGGTTCCGGTGGCCGTCCTCGCAGGCCTGCTCATCATTATCGGCATGCGGCTGGTGAAGGTGGCTGACTTCAAGACCGCCCGCATGACCGGCGACCTGGCGGTGTATGCCGTCACGCTTCTCACCGTGGTGTTCGTCAACCTCCTCGCAGGCGTGCTCACCGGACTCGCCCTGGCCGTGGCGCTCGTCCTGTGGCGCGTGGTCCGGGCCAGCATCCACGCGGAACCTTTGGGCGAGAGGGACGAACGGCGCTGGCGGGTGGTCATTGACGGCTCCTGCAGCTTCCTCTCCCTTCCCCGCCTGAGCCATGTGCTGGCTTCAGTCCCGTCGGAGTCACACGTGACCGTGGAGCTTGAGGTGGACTTCCTTGATCACCCCGTCCACGACACCTTGGAGGCCTGGCGCCGGCGGCACGTCAGCAACGGCGGCACCGTGAAGATCGAGGAAAGCGGTACAGCCACACTGCACGATGCCCAGGCCGGCCCTCCGGCGCGTGGCAGCTCGCGTTCCGCCCTCCGCTGCGGCTTTGCCCCGTGGCACAGCTGGCAGCAGCATGAACGGCCGGCCCACGCGGGCGCGGCGGCCGAGGCTCCAGCTCCGCTGCGTCCGGTACTCGAGGGCGTGGACAACTACCACCGGCGCCACGCGCACCTGCTCCGTCCCCACGTGCAGGAACTGTCCACAGCCCAGAACCCCGACACCTTGTTCCTGACCTGCGCAGATTCCCGGCTGGTGCCGAACCTGATCACGAGCAGCGGCCCCGGCGACCTGTTCACCGTCCGGAACGTCGGCAACGTGGTGGGAAACGACCGGCTCGATCCCTCGGTTGAAGCAGCTCTGGACTTCGCGCTCAACGAACTTTCCGTCAGGTCCGTGGTCATCTGCGGGCACTCAGGCTGCGGTGCCATGACGGCCCTGCTGGCTGAGCCCGCAGCGGGTTGGGACACGAAGGCCGGTGACGGTCGGGAAGAGGCCGGGCGCAGCCCCGTCGACGCCTGGCTCGATCACGCCCGGCCCAGCCTGGCCGCATTCCGCGCCGGCCATCCGGTACAGGCCGCCGCGGCAAACGCGGGATATGGAGAGGTGGACCAACTGGCAATGGTCAACGTGGCCGTCCAGCTTGAGCAACTGCAGCGCCATGCCGACGTTCAGGCGGCACTCCGGTCCGGCGAGCTGCACCTCACCGGGCTGTTCTACGACATCGCCACAGCCCAGGTTCTGCAGGTCACCCCGGCCGGTATCAGCCATCTGGATCCGCTGCCGCGGAGTGACGACGGCGGTCAACTCACCGGGTCTGCAGCGGCGCCCGCGTTGAGTAGCTAAGCGTTGACTAGCTGAAGCTGAATCCAAGTCCGTCGACGCCAGCCACTTCGGCAGCCCGGGTTGCCGAAGTGGCGTGCCCCAGCGGTCCGCCCGCTCCGGCAACGACCGGCACCCGGCCGGCAACGACCTCGACGGCGGCTGCCACCACAGTGCCCACTTCGTCGATGCCCAGCGCGTGGAACTCGCCCGTGCCGCAGGCGGCGAATACTCCAGCGGGTCCGAACGGCAGCCGGGAGCTGATGTGTTCCTTCAGGACGGCCACGTCCACGGTGCCGTGGGGGCGAACGGGGTGACAGGGAAGAAAAGTACGCCGTCGAACTTCATGGTGTCTCCTTGAGTCCGGTTCCTGCCGTGGCCATGGCCGTGGGGGCCTCATCGTTGAGGCGTGGTGGGGCTGGGTTTCCTAGTGCCGGGTCACCTAGTCCTGGGTTTCCTAGTGCTGGATTTCTCAGTTCTGTCCGCCAGCTCCGTGTGGGCTCCCAGCCGAGCAGTTCCCGGGCTTTTGCGATGGAAAAGGCAGGGCGCGTGCCGGTCAGGGCTGCTGCCAGTCCGGCACTGCCGGGGAGGAAACGCGGGATGAGTTCCGCCAGGGGCTCGGTGGCGAGGGCGTCTGCCGCGCCCACAAAGAACGTCTGGCCGTTGGGGATGGAGTCCATTTTTTGCAGGAGCAGGCCCAGGAAATCGGCCACGTCGCGGGCATCGACGTAGTTGAACAGAGCGGGTGCGGCGAGAACGGGGTCGGCCAGCCGCTCGGCCAGGGTATGGCCCTGCTGGGTTGGCGCGCCCTCCCACTCCTCGGGCGAGATCACGAGACAGGGACGGAACGCGGCGTAGCGGATCCTTCCGCCCTGCGCCGCGGCAAACATCTGCACCGTCTGTTCGGCGATCAGCTTGGACAGGGCGTAGGCGTTCCAGGGTTTGGGTGTTGTGTCCTCGTCCAGCGGGAAGGCATCCGGCAGCCAGCCGGCAGGTGAACCGTAACCCAGCACGGTCGGGCTGCTCGCGGTGACGATTTTCGGGACCCCCGCCTCCGTGGCGGCGCTGAGAACGGCGTAGGCGAGCCGGGTGTTGGTGCCGAAGATGACGTCCTCCGGCGCGCTGAAAGGTACGGCAATCGCCGCGAGGTGGATGACGGCGTCGGGCGCTGAGTCCCGCAGCAGACGCAGGGCCTCCCCCGGCGCTAGAAGGTCAGCGGTGAGCTGAACGGCGCCGGCGGGCAGCCGGTTTGCGGGCACGGCGTCCCGGTCAACTGAGATGACATCGTGGCCGGCCCCGGCGAGGCCTTCGACGACGCTGCGTCCCAGACGGCCTGCGCCGCCGGTAACTAAAATCCTCATCGATTTTCCTAACTTGTGGTCCGCCGGCTCAGCGGCCGCGGTGGAGGTCCGCGCCGAGGTTGAGCTCGTCAATGCGGACGGGGAGGGACGAGGCCAGGGATTCATTTCCGGCAATGCCCACGGATACCGAGCGGAGTCCGTCCAGGTAACCGGAGGGACGGCCCAGCGGATCCGGGCCAGGACCGTTGAAAAGGTCCGAGAGGAGCAGGATGTCGCCCCCGCCGTGGCCGCCCTCGCCGTTGATGATCGGCATCTCGTAGGCAGCCTCCCAGTGGTGCTGTACCACCAGTCGCTCACCATTGCGGCGGACGGCGTCGTCCTCCTCGACCGGTGTGGCGCTTGGGTCCACCACAGTCTTCTTGCCGTTGCCGTGCAGCACGGCGGACCGCTCCACCACCTCCAGCTCGACCCGGCCTTCAGTGCCGTTGATGGCCACCCGGTACCCTTCCCAGGGGCTGTGGGCGTTGAGCGAATAGCTCAGGGTGGGCCCGCCGTCGTAATCCACCACGACCGCGAGGTTGTCCTCGATGGTGATCCCGGCGGTAAACACGTCCTGGTCACGGCGGTAGCCGTCATAGCGCTCATTCTCGTAGTAGAGCTCCCGCAGCTTTTCGTCCTCACGAAGGTCCAGGAGGAAGGGGTCGGCGCCGGCCTCACGGTCCGTGACGGCGCCGGCCTCACGGTCCGTGACGGCGCCGGTGGCTCCCGTGGCGGCGGCGCCCGTGGCCGGGATCCCGGCGTCGGGATTGCCTGCTGCGGGACTTGGGGTGCCGCGTTCCGGCCGGACGCCCAGGCCTCGTTCGGCTGCGTTCTTGTCGCCGTAGAACTTCAGGCCGCCTGAAGCAAAGACGCGCACAGGGACATCGTCGATCCACCAGTTCACGAGGTCGAAGTGGTGCGAGGCTTTGTGGATGAGGAGCCCGCCCGAGTTGGCCTTCTCGCGGTGCCAACGGCGGAAGTAGTCCGCGCCATGGACCGTGTTCAGCATCCACGAAAAGTCCACCGAAGTGACCTTGCCGAGCACTCCGCTCTGAATGACTTCTTTGAGGGCGCTGTTCCGGGGCGAGTAGCGGTAGTTGAACGTCACCACAACGTTGCGCCCGGTCTTCGACACAGCCGCGGTGATGCGCCGGCAACCTTCGGCGTCGATGGTCAGCGGCTTCTCCACCACGACGTCGGCTCCCGCCTCCAGCGCGGTGACGATGAAGTCGGCGTGCGTGTAGTCGGGCGTGGTGATGATGACCCGCGCAATGTCGTGATCAGCGATGAACTCAGCGAGCCTGGACGGTTCAAAGGTGGCCAGGGGTTCCGGCTTTCCGCCCGCCAGCTCGCTGGCCAGGTCCTGGAAATACTGCACCCGGCCCGGATTGACGTCGCTGAGGGCCACGAGTTCGGCCACGTCGGCGTGCTGGCCCAGAATGGCGCGGACATACATTTCCGAGCGGGATCCGGTGCCGACGAGGGCGAAACGGGTGCGCCCCTGGCCCTCACCCGCTGCAGCGCCGGAGGCCTCAGCCAGCGCGGGCGTTTCTCCAGCAGTATCGACGTTGACCATGGATTGCCCCTTTCCAAAGGCAGAGGTGCCAACCGGTTGACGGGCTGGCCTGGAATGGGAAGAATCGGATGAGAAAGCGTTTTCTCATTGCCTTATATGCTTTGTATCAAGTCATCAGCAGGTACGTCAACCAAATATCCGCAGCTCCGGCGGGATCTGATGTTGCCAGCCAGGGAAGGGACCACATGGGCCGGAGATCAACCACTCGGCGGATCGGCATAGCCGACGTTGCGCTGAAGGCGGGGGTGTCGCACGCGACGGTTTCGCGTGTCATGAACGGCAACCTCACGGTGGACCCTGCCATCGCTACCCGGGTCCGGGAGGCGGCCGCCGAGCTGAACTACCAGCCAAACCCGGTGGGCCGCAGCCTCGCACTGGGCAAGACCGACACCATCGGCATCGTGGTGCCGGACCTGGCCAACCCCACATTCCAGGCCATCCTCCGGGGACTCAGCAGGGCCGCTGCCCGGGACGGTTACCGCGTGCTCATCGCCGATTCCTCCGAAGTCTCCAGCGAGGAGGCCATCCTGGCCGGAGAGGCTCGACGGCGGTGCGACGGTCTGGTGCTTTGCGCACCGCGCATGGGGGATGCCGAACTCGAGGAGCTGGCGCCGTCGCTGCAACCAATGGTGCTGATCAACCGCACCACCACCGAAAGCAGGGTCCCCAGCCTCATGGTGGATTATGGCCAGGGAATCCAGGAGCTGGCCGAGCACCTCGTGGAACTAGGCCACACCCGGATTGTCTTCCTCTCAGGCCCGTCACGCAGCGCCTCCAACGCGTTACGCGTGCAAGGGCTCGAGAAATTCCAGGCCGGGCACCCCGGCATCGAACTCCAGATGATTGACGGCGGTTCAAATTTCGAGGCCGGGCACGGTGCAGTGGATGCCGTGCTGGCCAGCGGCGGCACCAGCGTGCTGGCATTCAACGACCTTGTGGCAATGGGCCTGCTCAGCGGACTGCACGAGCGCGGCGTCCGGGTGCCCGAGGATATCTCAGTGACAGGCTTTGACGACATCCAGTTCGCCAGGTACACCACCCCGCCCCTGACCACGGCGGCGGTGCCCATCACGGAGCTCGGCGCTCAGGCCTGGCACCGCCTGCGTGCGCTGATCCGCAACGAAGGCTCCCAGGATGCCGTGAATATCTTTCGGCCGCAGGTGGAGGTCCGCGGCAGTACGGGACCGGCCAAAAACTAAAAAAAACTCGGACGGGGCGAACTAGGACGCCTGCGGGGCGAGCAGGACGCCGATGAGCTCCCCGAGCCCCTGCGCCATGTCCACATTCTTGTCATACAGCCATTGCAGCTGCAGCCCGTCGAAGGCCGCAATGACCAGGCGCGCCAGGGACTCGGCCGCAACGTCCGACCGGACCTCCCCGGACTGCTGCTTGTGCCCGATATCCGCCGCGAGCTCTTCGACCAACCGGGCGTACCTGTCTTGGAAATAGCCATGGGAAGCATGCCCTGGATCATTTGCCGTAGCTGACGCCACGGCGTACAGCGTGGTCAGCCCAGGGGCGCCGCGGTTCCGTTCCGCGACGGGCACCAGCGCCGCCAGTCCGTTTTCCCCGGCGCTGCCCAGCTCCCGGCCGCGCCGGTCGCGCTCGGCGAGTACCGCCGTCAGGAGTTCCTGCTTGCCGGTGAAGTAGTGGAAGAGCGTGGCCTCCTTGACTCCCACCAGCTCCGCCACCCGCTTGAGGGCCGTGCCTTCAAAGCCTTCGGTGGCAAACACGTCGGTGGCCGTCTGGACGATCTGCTCACGGCGTTCCGCGCCTTTTGCATACGGCCCGCGGGGCTTCGTTGTAGACATTCCGCCAGTTTATTTCACGTTCGGCTATGTCACCTGAGACAAAACCTAGTCAGACTTGGTTTTTACTTGTACGCTATTTCTCGAAGACCCAACGGAGGGTCACTTTTCGTCAGGAGGCACCGTGGCCGTCACGACCATTACCCAAGATTCCGCGGCTCTGGCCGCCCCATCCCCATCACCCCGCCCTTCAGTCACCAAGGCACCGCGCGCCTACGTCATCGGCATGCCGATCGCCAGTGCGGGCCTGTGGATGGCGCTGCTCGCGCCTGCCATCGTGGTGCTCGCCATCAAGGTTTCCGAGATCACCACGCCGGACACCCGGGCTGGCGCACTGAGCCTCGTGGCCGGCGTCGGAGCCGTTGTGGCACTGCTGGCCAATCCGCTCATCGGCCGGCTGAGCGACCGCACGACGTCCAGGTTCGGCATGCGCAAGCCGTGGATCATCGGCGGTTCACTTGTCGGTCTGGGTGCGCTGTTCCTCCTGGGTGCGGCTGCGGACGTGTCCGGGGTGCTGGTGGCCTGGATCGTGGCGCAGCTCGGTTTCAACGCGGCACTGGCCGCGCTCGTGGCCACACTTCCTGACCAGGCCGCACCCCAGGAGCGTGGCCGGCTGTCCGGCCTGATCGGTATGACCCTGTCCATCGGACTCGTGTCCGGTGCCTACTTCGCGCAATTGTTCGAGAACGCCTTCCAGATGGCCATCGTCCCGGGCATAGTGGGCACGGCAGTGGCGATCGGATTCGCCTTCACCTTCAAGGACCGCGTCCTCACCGAGAAGCCCGCGCCTCTGAACCTGAAGGAAGTGTTGGGATCCTTCCACTTCAACCCCCGCATCCATCCCGGCCTCGGCTGGGCCTGGCTCACCAAGTTCATGGTCTACGTGGGCTACTGCGCCGCACTGCTGTACCTTCCCTATTTCTTTGCCGACCAGCTCCACGTTGCAGAGGAGAGCATCGCCAGCCTGGTGTTCCAGGCAACCCTCGTCAGCTCGGCGGGCACCGTGGTCACGAGCCTTGCCGGAGGATGGATCAGCGACAGGATCGGCAAGCGCAAGGCCCTCGTCATCGCCTCCGCCCTCATCATGATGACGGGCCTCATCATCATCGCCACGAGTTCCAGCACAGACCAGGTCATGGTGGGACAGGCAATCGTCGGCCTGGGCCTCGGTTGCTTCGGTGCCGTCGACGTCGCCCTGATCGCCGACCTGCTTCCCGGCACACAGACTGAGAACGCCAAGACCTTCGGCGTCTTCAACATCGCCCAGGCACTCCCCCAGTCCCTTGTTCCGGCTGTCGCCTTCCCCGTCATCGCGCTCGGCGGCTACACAGCACTGTTCCTCGGCGGTGCCGTCGTGGGAATCATCGGCGCCGTCCTCGTAACCCGCATCAAAGGAGTCAAGTAAATGAACCCCACACTCTCGACGCAGAAGCCCGGCGCATCCGACGAGTCTGCAGCCAGCCCCGCAGACGCGCCGCTGGACGCACCCTTGGACCCGTCCGCCGAGGCCCGCCTGCGCGAGCTCGCAGCAAGCCTGAGCCTGGAGCAGCAGGTCAGGCTCCTCACCGGCGCGGACGTCTGGTCCACTCACGCCCTGCCGGAAATCGGCCTCAAACGCATCGTGCTCTCCGACGGCCCTGCCGGTGTCCGCGGCGAAGACTTCGACGAGCGGCACGATTCCGTCTCGCTGCCGTCGTCGTCCGCCCTTTCCGCAACCTGGAGCGTGGACGTGGCCCGCCGCTACGGCCAGGTGCTGGGCCAGGAGGCGCGTCGCAAGGGCGTCCACGCCGTGCTCGGCCCCACCATTAACCTGCACCGCTCACCGCTGGGCGGCCGGCACTTCGAGTGCATGAGCGAGGACCCCCGCCTGACCGCCACCATGGCCGCCGGCTACGTGTCCGGGGTGCAGTCCATGGGCGTCGGCGCTACCCCGAAACACTACCTGGCCAACGAGGCCGAAACTGAACGATTCACGTCGGACTCCGTAGTGGACGAGCGCCCCCTCCGCGAGCTGTATCTTGCCGCCTTCGAGGACGCCATCACCGAGGCCCGCGCCTGGCTGGTCATGAGCTCCTACAACTCCATCAACGGCACCACCGCAAGCGAGAACAAGCTCCTCGAAACACCGCTCTCCACCGAGTGGGGCTTTGACGGCGTCGTGGTCTCCGACTGGACCGGCGTCCGGTCCGTGGCTGCTGCGAACGCGCACCAGGACCTCGAGATGCCCGGACCGGTGGGCCACTGGGGCGCAAGACTGATTGCCGCCGTACACGACGGCCGCGTCAGCCGGGAGGCGATCCTGGAAAAGGCCACGCGGATCCTGCGCCTGGCCGCCCGTGTCGGTTCGCTTGCGGGCTTCGAGCCCGCCGTCACGGAGTTCCCCCGAGCGCTCGACGGCGCCCAGGTGGCCCGCGAGGTGGCCGTCCGCGGTGCTGTGCTGGTCCGCAATGAAGGCGGCCTCCTCCCCCTCGACGCTGCGTCGTTGACCAGCGTGGCGGTGATCGGCCACAACGCCGAAGAGGCCCGAACGCAGGGCGGCGGCAGCGCCACGGTCATGCCCAGGTACAACGTCTCACCGCTGGAAGGCCTCCGAAAGGCATTGCCGGGCGATGCTGCCGTCACCTTTGCACGCGGCGCCAAGGTTGCCGAGGGAATCCAGCCGTTTGCCCGGAGGCCGCTGCACAATCCGGTCAGCGGCGTCCCGGGGATGCGCGTGACCTTCCTTGACGCCGACGGCAGGGAGATCTCCGGCGAGGACCGGCTGGCCTCGCACCTCATCTGGTTCGGCGTCGGCATTCCGGACGGCACGGCCTTCGTCCGGATGCAGACCGAATGGACTGCTGAAACTGCCGGCACCCATCACGTGGGCGTGGGCACGGTAGGCCGCATCCGGCTGTCGGTCGACGGCGCGGACGTGTTCAGCGGAGAACTGGAGGACGACACCGATGTCCTCGGAGCCGCCCTCTTCGATCCGCCCCAGACAGTTCATGCCATCGAGACCACGGCGGGCCAGCGCACGGCCATCGAGGCTCTCTATGAGTTGCCGCAGCAGCAGGAGATCCCGCTCATCGCCATCCTGCTCGGCGAGGAAACCGTCGTCGATGATCCCCAGGCGGAGATCCGGGCCGCAGTCGAAGACGCCCGCACCTCGGACGTCGCCGTGGTGGTTGTGGGCACCAACGCGGCCATAGAGTCCGAGGGATTCGACCGCAAGGACCTGGACCTGCCGGGTCACCAGAACGAGCTCGTCGAAGCTGTGGCCGCCGTCAATCCACGCACCGTTGTGGTGGTCAATTCCGGTTCTCCCGTGCTGATGCCGTGGATCGACAAGGTCGGCGCTGTGCTGCTCGGCTGGTTCGGCGGCCAGGAGTTTGGCTCCGCGGTGGCGGACATCCTGCTCGGCAAGGAGGAACCAGGCGGCCGCCTGCCCACCACCTGGCCCGCCGCGGTTGAGGACGTGCCGGTTCTCAACACCACACCCGTGGACGGCAAGGTGGTGTACTCCGAGGGCATTCACGTCGGATACCGCGCCTGGCTCAAGCAGGAAGCCGCCGGCGGTGCCGCGCCCCTGCTGCCGTTCGGCTTCGGCCTGGGCTACACCGCGTTCGAGCTTGGCCGTGCGCACGCGCCGCAGTGCGTTTCCGCCGGCCAGAACGTGGTGGTCAACATTCCGGTCCGCAACACCGGAGCCCGGACGGGCCGCGAAGTGGTGCAGGTCTACATTGCCCGTGCGGACTCCGCAGTGGAGCGCCCGGTCCGCTGGCTTGCAGGCTATGCCGGGACGCATCTGGCCGCCGGCGGCACAGGCAGCGTCGAGGTCCGGATCCCCGCCAGGGCGTTCGGCCATTACGACGGCGGATGGCAGTTTGAGCGCGGGGCGTTCCGGCTGCTGGTGGGCCGGCACGCGGCCGACGACTTCCAGGAGCTGGAGATCGAGGTCCGCTAGCCAGCCCTTCCCTGCCATGACAATTGGCGGCAGTGTCCGTCGTGAACACTGCCGCCAACTGCCTTCTGGGCGAGCTGCTTTATGGGCGAGCTGTCAGCCGTGGCCGCGCCCAAGGCCGGATTCTTTGTAGTACCCCTCGATGTGGGCGGCAACCAGCTCAGCTGCGCGGCCGCCGTCGCCGTTCCTGATGGCTTCCAGAATCTCCCTGTGCTCCGAGCGCAGCCGGGCAGCGGTTGCATCCCAATCGGGAAGGTTCGCCGTCAGCTTCGCGGCGTAGCCCTGGATGGCTTCGCGCAGGGACCCCATCATGGCGCTGACCACGGCGTTTCCTGCGGCGTCGGCGAGCGCAATGTGGAAGCGGACATCGAGGGCCAGGAATTCGTCCACTCCCGGTCCGGCGGAGTCCATGTCATCGAGCAGTTCTGAAGCGTGAAGGAGCTCCGGGGCATCAGGCTTCGCCCGGGCCGCAGCCCAGGACTCAAGCAGCACGCGGGTCTCCACGACGTCTGACACCGGCAGGTGCTGGGTGGCCACGTGCAGCCGCAGGGCCGAGCCAAGCGCCGCAGTCGGGTCGGAAATCACCACCGTCCCGGCCTCGGGTCCCGAGCCGACGCCGGCGCGCACCACGCCCATGGCCTCCAGGATGCGGATGGCTTCCCGGACCGAGGTCCGGGACACGCCGAGCTGCTCGGCCAGGCTGCGCTCCGCAGGGAGGCGCCCGCCCACCGCGAGCTGCCCGCCCGAGAGCTGGTCCTCGATCCACTGCATGACAAGTTGGTGCGTGCGCATGCGCCCATCCTAGTTGATGTGGTTGGACCACATGGACTAGAGTGTGGTCCAACCACATGATTCCGCACTCGGAGGCAGCAATGACGCAGACAGTTGAATCGACCAATCCGAAGGCACCCACCACGCCGAAGGAAACGGCGCCAGCGGGCACGGAGGTCAGTACTCCTAAGGCTCCCCGCATACCCGATGCCCTCAAGCGCCGGGTGCCCAAGTATTCGGACCTTGCCCCGCTGATGCAGTTCAAGAAGCCCGAGTTCAGCAAGGCGGCACGGCTCAACAGGGCAAGCACCATCTGGGAACTCCGCGATATTGCAAAGCGCCGCACGCCCAAGGCCCCCTTCGACTACACCGACGGCGCGGCTGAAGCCGAGATCACCCTGCGCCGCGCCCGCGAGGCTTTCCTGAACATCGAGTTCCGCCCGGGCATCCTCCGGAATGTTTCCAGCATCGACCTGGGCACCGACATTTTGGGCAAGCCCTCACGGCTCCCGGTCGGCATCGCCCCCACCGGCTTCACCCGGATGATGCAGTCTGAAGGCGAATACGCCGGCTCGCAGGCAGCCGAAGCCGCCGGCATCCCCTACACGCTGTCCACCATGGGCACCGCGTCCATTGAGGACGTTGCCGAGGCGGCGCCCAACGGGCGCAACTGGTTCCAGCTGTACCTGTGGACGGACCGGGACCGCTCCCTTGAGCTGATCGAGCGGGCTGCCAGGGCTGGCAACGACACCCTCATGGTCACCGTGGACACCGCCGTCGCCGGCGCCCGGCTCCGTGACGTCCGCAACGGGATGACCATCCCGCCGGCACTGACACTGAAGACCGTGCTGGATGCCTCCTACCGTCCGGCCTGGTGGTTCAACTTCCTCACCCACGAGCCGCTGACGTTCGCCTCGCTCTCCCGCTACACGGGCACGGTGGCTGACCTGATCAACTCGATGTTCGACCCCACCCTGACCTTCGAGGACCTCGACTGGCTCCGCGAGACGTGGAAGGGCAAGCTCGTGGTCAAGGGCATCCAGACCGTGGATGACGCGCGCAAGGTAGTGGACCACGGCGCCGACGGCGTGATCCTTTCGAACCACGGCGGGCGCCAGCTGGACCGGGCGCCCATACCGTTCCACCTGCTCCCGGACGTCAAGGAAGCCTTCACCAAGGACAACAGTGACGCCGCGATCATTCTCGACACCGGGATCATGAGCGGCGCGGACATCATTGCAGCTCTGGCCCTCGGCGCGGACTTCACTTTGATTGGCCGCGCCTACCTGTACGGGCTCATGGCGGGCGGCCGGGCCGGAGTGGACCGCGCCCTCCAGATCCTGGAAAAGGACATGACCCGGACGATGGCCCTCCTCGGGGTCAACAAGCTCTCAGAACTTACCCCGGACCACGTGCGGATCCTCGGCAAGTAAGCCGCCCGCCAGCCCTTGGGCTATTTCTTGCGGCCGAACTTCGGCAGGTTTGCCAGGAGGTCGGCCGCCTTCTTCGCACCGCGGCCCACGGTGCGTCCGATCTGCTGCGGAACGGTGTCGTCGTGGGCGGGGCCCCCTGGAACCACGACGGCGGGGCTCAGCTGCCCGTGGGCGGGTCGCCCGGGTGCGTCGAGGGCAGGTTCTGCAGCGCCGGCCGCTGTGCCGGCGGGACCGGCCGCGGCGGAACCGGCGGCGGCAAAGGCTTCCGGGACGACCGTGGCCGGAGCAGCCGCCGGCGAGGCGGCGGCACGGGCAGTTCCGGCGCTCTGGGGCAGCGCGTTCGCGCGCTGCGGTTCCTCGTCGGACCCGCCGTGGGCCGTGGTCTCGGGCGACGTGGCCGCGGCGGCCGACGGGCCGACGTCGAAGGTTTCCAACCAGCTGGCGATCCCCGCCAGCGGTTTCGGGTTGAGCGCGTAGTAGCGTTTCTGGCCCTGCGCGCGCATGCTCACGAGGTCGGCCTCGCGCAGCACCTTGAGGTGTTTGGAGATGGTGGGCTGGCTGGCGGCGAGCTCCTCGACCAGCTCCCCCACTGCTTTGTCCCCCTCGCGGAGGGACGCGAGAATGTCACGCCGTGTTGCCTCAGCAATGACGGCAAATACGTCGTCTGTCACCATGAGTCCAACCCTAGCGACATATACGCCGGATGGCATCTACTATTTCGCCCATCCGATGGCTCATGTCCGAGCCGTCTCAGTCGAACCAGGGATCCAGGCCGTACAACGGGAACACTTCCTTGCGGGTGGCCATCACGGTGCGGTCCACGTCGTCGTTGGGATCGAACCCGACCTCCCACGACCGCCACCAGACGTCAGCGTCGTCGCCCATGAACGCGGGGGCTGCAGTGCCGTACCGCTCGTGGACGTACGTCCGCCACGCTTCCGGCACCGGCGTGCGCAAAGGCACGGGGCGGCCCGCGGCGATGCCGATCAGGTGGCTCCACGTCCGCGGCACCACCCCGGTGATGTGGTACCCGCCGCCGCCGGTGGCAATCCAGCGGTTGTCGCAGTGGCGCGCGGCGAGGTTCCCGACGGCGGTGGCCGCCTCGCGCTGGCCGTCCACGCTGACGTTGAGGTGCGTCAGCGGATCCAGGCGGTGGGAGTCGCAGCCGTGCTGGCTCACGATCACGTCCGGTTCAAAGGCCCCGACCAGCTGGGGAACCACCGCGTGGAACGCGCGAAGCCAGCCGGCGTCGCCCGTGCCGGCCGGGAGGGCAACGTTAACGGCGCTGCCCAGGGCGTTCGGGCCGCCGATCTCGTTGGCGAAGCCGGTGCCTGGGAAGAGCGTCATCCCCGTTTCGTGCAGGGAGATGGTGAGGACCCGGGGATCGTCCCAGAAAATGCTTTGCGTCCCGTCCCCGTGGTGGGCGTCGACGTCGATGTATGCCACGCGCTGCACGCCGCCGTCGAGCAGTTTCCGGATGGCGAGCGCAGCGTCGTTGTAGATGCAGAAACCGCTGGCCCGGTCGCGTGACGCGTGGTGGAGCCCGCCGCCGAAGTTCACAGCGTGCACCGCTGAGCCGTCCAGGATCGAGCTGGCCGCGAGCAGGGATCCCCCGGCGAGGCGTGCGGCGGCCTCGTGCATTCCCGCGAAGGCCGGGTCATCCTCGGTGCCCAGCCCGTGGGCCTCGTCAGTGGCTGTGGGATCTTCGCTGACGCGGCGGACCGCCGCAACGAACTCGGGGCTGTGGACAGTGGTCAGCTCGCCGTCATCGGCAAGCTCCGGGGCCGCCAGCCTGACGTGCGCAAGGTCCAGCAGGCCCAGGCTCCGGGCCAGCCGTTCGGTGAGCTCAAGCCGCTCCGGCGCCATCGGGTGGCCCGGACCAAAGTTGTACGCCGTCATGGCGGCGTCCCATACCACCGTCGTTGGCAGTACGGGGAGGCTGAGTCCGGGCAGGAAAGTCATCACTCACAGGCTACCCGAGCGGGGTTACCGCCGCGGCGCTCCGCGCCCGGCCCGGCCATATGGCGGACTTTAGTGGTTTACTACTGGAGGAAGCAGATTCAACCGAGGAAAAAGCCACACATGACGCAAAGCCAGTCGAGGTCCAAGAGCCCGGCCAACTGGCAACCCGCAGCGCCGGAGCGGGACGGCCTGTGGATCTTCACCGGTATTCGCGACTTTATCGACAACATCGCCAACACCTCCCCCGCGCGCCTGGCTCTCACGGCGTTCTTCGTGGTCATCGTGCTCTTCACCGGCCTGCTGTCCCTGCCGGCGGCGTCGGCCACGGGCGAGTACACCCCGCTCCACCAGGCCCTGTTCACCGCCGTCTCGGCCGTGTGCGTGACCGGCCTGACGGTGGTTTCGACAGCGGCCCATTGGTCGTTCTTCGGGCAGCTCGTCATTCTGGTGGGCATCTTCGTGGGCGGCCTCGGCACCCTGACGCTGGCCTCGCTGCTGGCACTGATGGTGAGCAAAAAGCTAGGCGTCCGCGGAAAGCTGATCGCCCAGGAGGCGATGAACAACGCAGGGCGCCTGGGCGAGGTGGGCACGCTGCTCCGGATCGTGATCACCACGTCCGTGGTCATCGAGGGCACGCTGGCACTGGCCCTCGTTCCACGGTTCCTCACTCTCGGTGAACCGTTCTGGCAGTCCGTCTGGCACGGCGTCTTCTACTCGATCTCGGCCTTCAACAACGCCGGCTTCACCCCGCATTCGGACGGCATCGTCCCCTACGAGACGGATCTCTGGATCCTTATCCCACTCATGCTTGGCGTGTTCATGGGCAGCCTGGGCTTCCCCGTGGTCATGGTCCTGCAGCAGAACGGCCTCAACTGGAAGAAATGGAACCTGCATACCAAGCTGACCATCCAGGTGTCGTTTATTCTGCTGGCGGCCGGAACGGTCCTGTGGGGCCTCATGGAGTGGGACAACGCCCGGACCATCGGGGGGATGGACATCGGGGACAAGATCACCCATGCGCTGTTCGCCTCCGTCATGACACGCTCCGGGGGCTTCAACCTCGTGGACCAGAACCACATGGAGTCCACCACTAAACTGCTCACCGATGCGCTCATGTTCGCCGGGGGCGGTTCCGCCTCCACGGCGGGCGGCATCAAGGTGACCACCATTGCCGTGATGTTCCTGGCCATCGTGGCAGAAGCCCGCGGTGACGCGGACGTCAAGGTTTACGGCCGGACCATCCCCCAGGGAACCATGCGCGTGGCCATCTCCGTCATCGTCGCAGGCGCTACCCTGGTTTCCGTCTCCGCTTTCCTGCTGCTGCACATCAGCGGGGCGACACTGGACCGGGTGCTGTTCGAGACCATTTCCGCCTTCGCCACCGTGGGCCTCAGCACGAACCTCAGCGCCGAACTCCCGCCGTCGGGCGTCTACGTGCTCTCCGCCCTGATGTTCGCCGGCCGCGTCGGCACCGTCACGCTTGCCGCTGCCCTGGCCCTGCGCCAGCGCAGCCAGTTGTACCACTACCCGGAAGAGAGGCCGATCATTGGCTAATTCGTCAGGGGCCGTCAACCGGCCCGCCCACAATGCTCCCGTTCTGGTGATCGGGCTGGGCCGCTTCGGCTCCTCCACTGCCGAGCAGCTGGTCAAGCAGGGCCGCGAGGTGCTGGCGATCGAGCGCGACCGGTCCCTGGTGCAGAAGTGGGCGCCGGTCCTCACCCATGTGGTGGAGGCAGATGCGACCAACATTGACGCGCTCCGCCAGCTCGGCGCGCAGGAGTTCAGCTCTGCTGTCGTCGGCGTGGGCACATCCATTGAATCCTCGGTGCTGATCACCGTGAACCTCGTGGACCTGGGCATCGAGCACTTGTGGGTCAAGGCCATTACGCCGTCGCACGGCAAGATCCTCACCCGGATCGGCGCCAACCACGTCATCTACCCCGAGGCCGACGCCGGGGTCCGTGCCGCGCACCTCGTGTCAGGCCGCATGCTGGACTTCATTGAGTTCGATGACGACTTCGCGATCGTCAAGATGTACCCTCCGCGCGAAACCGTGGGCTTCACCCTGGACGAATCCAAAGTCCGTTCCAAGTATGGCGTGACCATCGTGGGCGTGAAATCTCCCGGCGAGGACTTCACCTACGCGCGCCCGGAGACCAAAGTGTCTTCCCGCGACATGCTGATCGTGTCCGGGCATGTGGACCTGCTGGAGCGCTTCGCCGCACGGCCGTAGCCGATGGCAGGACGCACCGGACCGGTCACTGGACGCGCCATCGCAGGATGGACCTGACCCCGGCAGAATCACTTCCCAAATGCACAAACCCGGGCACCGTGGTGCCCGGGTTTGTGCATTTCTGCTGCCGCGGTGCGTGGCCGCGTGTGTGTGCTGCCGGCTTAGCCGAGCTGCTTGGCCTAGCCGAGCTGCTTGGTCATCTCGGCGGCCCGGTCCGCCGCGGCTCGGGCCCCGGCCGCGATGATGGCCGGCATGCCCTTTTCATCGAAGGTGGCGATGGCGCGTTCGGTGGTGCCGTTGGGGCTGGTCACGGCCTTGCGCAGTGCGGACGGCTCGGCGCCGGGTTCTGCCAGCATGAGTCCCGCGCCCGCCACGGTCTCGCGGGCCAGCAGCAGCGAAAGTTCCTCGTCAAGGCCGAGCTCGACGCCGGCAGCCGCCATGGCCTCCGCGAGGTAGAAGGCGTATGCAGGGCCTGAGCCGCTGATGGCCGAGAGGGCATCCACCTGCTCCTCAGGAATTTCGACGACGGTGCCCACCGCGGAGAGGATGTCCTTCGCCTTCTGGAGCTGCTCGGGCGTGCAGTGGGTACCGGCCGACACCGAGACCACACCGCGACCCAGCCTGGCAGGAGTGTTGGGCATGGTCCGGATCACGGGCTGGCCCTGTGGCAGGGCGGCTTCAAGCTGAGCGATCGAGACAGCCGCAGCCACGCTGATGACAATGGTGTCGGGGGAAAGCGAATCGCTGATTTCGCGGGCAAGCTCGGTGATGCCCACAGGCTTCACGCCGAGGAGCACCACTGCGGAGCCCTTCGCCGCCTGTTTGTTGTTGTCAGGCTCCTCTGCACCGGCGATGGCGGTAATGCCGTGGTGGCGTTCCGCCAGTTCGGCGGCCCGCTCTGCGCGCCGGACGGTGGCCACCACGTCCATGGGATCGGTGCCGCCGTGTAGGAGGCCGCCCATGATGGCCTCGTTCATTGATCCACAGCCAAGGAATGCGATTCGGTTGCTCATGGCTCCATCATTGCAGTTCACCGCCGCGGATGCAGGCCGGCAGGATTCACAGCGAGCTCCCATGTTCACTGAAGCCTGCACACATCATTGGGTCATAACTTTGGAAGTACCTCATTGAGGGTGCGAGTGATAAGGCAAGCATGGGGATGTTTGCCTGGCACCGACGGTCTGCAGCGGTTTACCCATTTTCCTGCAGCGGGCCGCCGGTGCCTTCGCTTTTAAGCCGGCCCTGAGGGTGGCGCGGATTCCCAGCTCCCTTTCAGGTGAATCCCCCTGAACGCACATTCTCGTTCGCTAACGTCGTAAGTGCCTCACAAGGTGCGAGTGATGGAGCCGGTCCTTCGGGATCGGCGCGGCGCCGGTCGGTTGCAGGAGTGTTCCCCCAGCTCCTCTTGCAAAACCGTCCGGCGCTTCACCGCTTAAGGGCGGGGCTGCTCATGAAGGGGCAGGACAGCCCATTAGGGGCAGGCAGCTCAACCCTGCCGTGTAAAGCTGCTCAGCCGGCAGCCAGCGGCTCCGACTGCTGCGTCCCGACGTGCGGAGCAGGCTCCAGCGGGCCGTCAAAGACCAGCTGGTCCAGGCGCCGCAGGATGAGGCCTTCCCGCAGGGCCCACGGGCAGATCTTGATCTTCTTGAATTCGAACAGCTCAAGGGCAGCTTCAGCCACCAGCACGCCCGCGAGGAGCTGGTTGGCGCGCGCCTCCGAGACACCCGGAAGGTGCAGCCTGTCCTCGCTCTTCATGGCCGAGATCCGCTGGGCCCACAGTCCGAGGTCGGTGGCGTGCAGCTCGCGCTTGACATACGGACCGGCCCCGCTGGGGGCCGCCCCTGCGATCCTGGCCAGCGAACGGAACGTCTTGGACGTCCCGGCCACGACATTGGCCCTCCCGACCGCGTCGAAGCTCTTGGCCGCGGGCTTGAGGGTTGCCCGGATGTAGCGCCGGAGGTCCTTGACACTCCTGGCTGAGGGCGGATCCTCGTGCAGCCAGTCCCGCGTGAGGCGGCTGGCGCCGAGAGGCACGGACGTGGCAAGCTCCGGGAGCTCATCCTCGCCGGATGCCATCTCGAAGGAGCCCCCGCCGATGTCCAGGTTCAGGATGGTGCCCGCCCCCCAGCCGTACCAGCGGCGGACGGCGAAGAACGTCATGGATGCTTCCTCGCTGCCTGTCAGTTCCTGCAGCGTCACAGTGGTCTCGTGCTTCACCCGGGCCAGCACTGCCGGCCCGTTGGTGGCTTCCCGGATGGCCGAGGTACAGAATGCCAGCAGGTCGTCGGCCTTATGCCTCGCGGCAAACTCCCACGCCTCAAGGACGAACTCGGTCAGCTCGTGCTGCCCGGCGTCGGTGATGTTGCCGTCGCCGTCGAGATACTGCACGAGGGACAGCGGCCGTTTGTGGGAAGCGAAGGGCACGGGGCGCGCGCCGGGGTGCGCGTCCACGAGCAGGAGGTGGACAGTGTTGGACCCGATATCAAGGACGCCTAGCCGCATCCTGCCATTATTCCCCGAGGAGCAGCGGAGGCTGCAATCGGTTCAGGCACATTTCTGGCCTGCACAGACGCAGAAGGGAGCTATTCGCCTTCGAGGCCGGCGGGGTTGGTATCCGCCTCATCGGCGCGCTTGAAGTCGCGCTTGATGTTGGCGATGCCCTCGGGGTTGATTTCGAACCCATAGGCAGCCCCCGGGTTGATGACCATGCCCAGCTCGTCGCCGATGTTCGCGATGATGGCTGCACCCTGGGTCCCGAGCACATTCGGGGCCGCCTCGAGGTACTCCGGGTCGACGCGGCTTGGGTGTGAGAACACGGCCAGGACCGGCTGGCCCTCGGCGTTGCCCAGCACCAGCGGCTCAACCTGGGAATCTTCGCCTTCGAGGGCGTCGGAGCTGATGATGTAGACCTCGTTGTTGAGGAACGACAGGATGACGTCCACAGGGTTGGCGTCCTGCCGGTCCCCCTGGGCCAGCTTCTCTTCGAGGTCGTTCAGAGGCGTGGTGTCTGCGGTACCGGTCTGTTCAGTCATGTATCTACTCGATCACGTTGCGGAGCCGGGT
>NZ_CAKKLY010000064.1 GCF_918698095.1 Arthrobacter sp. Bi83 | reverse complement strand
CTATGATCTCCCCGGTCATGAAACTGGACCTGTCGCTTGCCAGAAAAACGGCGAGGTCGCCGACGTCGGCGGGGCGCCCTATGCGCCCCACAGGGTGTAGGCGATCCAGGGCCCTGTATGCGGCTGCCGGGTCGGGCTGGGAGGCCAGGTAGGCTTCGCTCAGTTCGGAAGCAATCCATCCTGGCGCAATCGCATTGCACCGGATATTGTCCGCACCCAGGTCCACCGCCATGGCGCGGGTCATCCCGTGAATGCCGGCTTTGGACGCACAGTAGGCGGCATGGCCGGGGTTGGCGGCCAGACCTTCGATGGAGCCGATATTGATGATGCTTCCCCCGCCTCGCCGGCGCATGTGCGGTAACGCGGCTTGGGCCAGAAACAGCGGCGCCCGCATATTCAGGGCCATCATCAGATCCCACTCGGCCGGCAGGATTTCGGAGACGCTGCGCTCAAACATGATCCCGGCGTTGTTGACCAGGATGTCGATGCCGCCGAAGTGCGAAGCTGTGCCATCGACAACCTCAGCTGCAGCGGACGGGACGCTCAGGTCCGCCTGGATGCCGAGAAGGCCCGGGTGCCCCTCGAGGGCGGGCTCGAGTGGCTGGCGTTGGACCACGGCGACTTGGGCTCCTTCCTCCAGGTAGCGGTCCACGATACCGCGGCCTATTCCGCGTCCCCCGCCGGTGATCAGGGCGGTCTTGCCTTCAAGTTGCATAGCTCTTCCAATCATTTTGCCTGCCGATTTTGGCAAGATCTGCAGAACCCTAGCGTTTCGTTCGGTGGCGCAAGCAGGATTCTCCGGAAGGGCATTGATTCCCAAGGTGAGCCATGCCACAATGAAACGCAGTCGTTCGAAAAATGAACGTCACGTTCAATTATCTTAGACCCCGCTCCCCGTAAATGTCCGCCGAGAGAACATAGACGTTCCCCGCGGCACAGTCAGAAAGGAAGACATCATGTCGATCATTCATCGGGCCGTCGCCATCGGCCAGAAGCACCCGGTCCGCACGTTCGCCGCGGCTGCTGCTTCCCCGCGCCAGGTTGAAACGGACGTGCAGGCACACCGTCGCTCCCCTCAGCTAACGTGCCTGCCGTGGGTGGGCCTATGCCTGGAGGGCGACGAGATTGATGCCTCCGGCGGCACCGAATCCTCCCGGAGCGTCAGCAAGGAATTGGATGCATTCCTCCTTGGTCTGATGTACGGCGAATAGAGAAATCAGCATCCAATGTCACCCACGCTAACCTCGCAAAGCACTACCGACGCCAGCCCCTAGCTTGGGGGAGCCAGCAAGCGTAGCGTCGGTCGGAGAAACGGCGGCGCGGGCAGCCGCAGGACTCACAGGTGACGGCACGCTGTCGCTAGTTGCTCGGAGGTGGCCTCGATGGCTGGGTGGAATGCTGATACGGCGGCCGGCCCGCTGGGGGCCGGGACGGTCACGTTGGTCGAGGGTTCATCCTTTTGCATTTCTTTGCCGAACGGGGACATCCGTGCCGAACATCCCCATGGCCTCTTCGTGCAAGACGCCCGCATCCTCTCGGGCTGGAGCCTTACGGTTGACGGCCAGCCGCTTGAGCCGCTGGCGGCCGAAACGAAGGAGCCGTACCGGGCGCTGTTTGTCGGACGGGTTCCCCGCTCAGACGGCTACGCCGACAGCCCCCTGATCGTGGAGCGCCTGCGGGAAGTGGGGGCCGGCATCCAGGAGCAGGTCACCGTTCGCAACTACTCCCTGGAACCGGCCGACTGCGTAATAGCACTGAGGATCGAGGCGGACTTCGCGGACCTCTTCGAGGTCAAAGAGGCACGGATCCAGCGGCGCTGGGAAGAAAGCCGCCAGGCCGACGCCGACGCTCTCACCGTTCGGGGCGTCTGGCAGGACGTCCGGAAGGGCGTGGTTGTCCAAGCCCCCGGTGCGGACATTTCGGCGGATACCGTGACGTACCGGGTGTCCGTCCCGTCGCACGGACACTGGAGCACAGTCCTGACCGTGCTGCCCAGCACCGAGGGAGCCGGTTCCGCGACGGCATTTGTCCATTCTGACGGGGAGGGATTGTCCCCCCGGGACCGGCGCCGACGGGATTGGGTGGCGAAGATTCCGGTCCTGCAGATGGGGAACCGCTCGATAGAAAGGACCCTGCGTCGCAGCTACGACGATTTGGGCGCTCTTCGGATCGAGGACCCCAATCATCCGGAACGTGTCGTGGTGGCCGCTGGCGCGCCGTGGTTCATGACCCTGTTCGGCAGGGACTCGCTGTGGGCTTCGGTAATGGCGATGCCGGTGGACCCGTCCCTGGCCCTGGGCACGTTACAGACCCTGGCAGACCGCCAGGGAACCGTGGTGGACCCGATGACCGAGGAGGAACCGGGCAAGATCCTCCACGAGGTCCGGCTCGACGTTTCCAGCGGGCTATCTCTGGGCGGCAAATCAAACTACTACGGCAGCGTCGATGCGACGCCCCTGTTCCTGATGGTGCTCGGGGCGGTCAGCCGCTGGGGATTCGCCGCGGATACCATAGCTGCCCTGCTGCCCCATGCGGACCGTGCGCTGGAGTGGATCATGAACTACGGGGACAGGGACGGCGACGGCTTCGTCGAGTACCAGCGCCTCAATGACCAGGGGCTGATCAACCAGGGCTGGAAGGATTCCTGGGATGGCATCAACTTCGCCGACGGAACCCTGGCCGAGCCGCCCATCGCACTCTGCGAGGTCCAGGCCTACGTCTACGTCGCGTATCTGTCGCGCGCGTGGCTGGCGTACGACGCCGGGGACACGGCTTTTGCGAACGAACTCGCCGACCGGGCGGCGCGGCTGAAGAAACAGTTCAACGAGCAGTTCTGGATACCTGAACGCGGGTACTATGCCATCGCCCTCGACGGCAAGAAGCGGCAGGTCGACGCGTGCGCTTCGAACATGGGGCACTGCCTGTTGCAGGGCCTTATTGACGAGGACAAGGCCCCGCAGGTGGCGGAACGCCTGATGTCCCCGGAAATGTTCAGCGGCTGGGGCGTACGTACTTTGGCCAGCGACATGGGCGCGTACAACCCCGCCAGCTACCACAACGGATCGGTCTGGCCCCACGACAACGCAATCGTCGCCGCCGGACTCCTCCGCTACGGCTTCGTGGCCGAGGCGCAACGGATCGCCACCGGCATGATGGATGCGGCCGAGCACTCCGACGGCCGCCTCCCCGAGCTGTTCTGCGGCTTCAGCCGGGAGCAGCTCGCCACACCCGTGCCCTATCCAACGGCGTGCTCGCCGCAGGCCTGGGCAGCGACCGCCCCGATCCAGCTCGTGACCAGCCTGATGCGGTATGACCCGGTCGTTTCCGCCGGCGGCGTATGGATGGATCCCGTTCTTCCGGAGTCGTATGGGGACCTGCACATCACCAACGCTCCGCTGGGCGGTGGCCGCATCACTATCGATATTGCCAACTCCGTCCCCTCCGTCCAGGGACTGCCTGAAGGGATGGCGTTCCACCGCGGGCACCGTCCGTGGATGATTGAACTGGTCGAGCAGGCCCATCGCCGGCGAACTGAAGCACGCCGCCAGGCGGACCGGCCGCCCTCAGGTTAAAGAGGTTTTAAGCGGGGGGTAAGCAGGCGCCGGCGTTGAATCCGGCCTTTTGCCGTGCCACAATTAGCTGAACGTTCACGGAGTGAACATAACGTTCACGCAACCCCCTCAAGCCCTGGCATTGCTCCCGCCAGCCCTGAAGAACACAAAAAAGCAGAAGGAGAACCATGGACGTGCTGTCCGAGATCGCGGGATGGACTGGAGCAGCAGTGATGTTGACCGCCTACCTGTCCGTATCCATGGGCTGGGTCCGGACGGGACGGCGCTTCCAAGTGGGCAATCTCCTAGGTTCATTCGCCTTCATCATCAACGGCGCCTACCACGGCGCCTGGCCCTCCGTAGTGACCAACATCGTCTGGTTCCTCATCTCGGTCACTGGCCTCCTGCGGATCCTGCGCAAGGGCAACGCCGCTGAACCAGCAATCAGCATCGGTTCTTTGCAAACCGCATCGGCGCAGGGGCAAATTACATCGGTTTCGCAGAATCCGGGAGGATGCCAAACGGAATTTACGGGACATCAGTCCGGCGCCTGCTTGCCGGGTGCTGAACGATACCGCGAACCCGCTTCGGCCTGCGATATGGGCCCTTCAGTCGTTCCTGCCAATGCACATGCGTAGACGGTCCGGGGCGAAGTTCTAAACCGCCCAGTCGGTGTCGTCGTAGGCGCGGCCGCGGAAGTGGGCGCGGAGGTACTCCCCCACAACGGCAGCCCCCAGGTCCCCGGCCTCGGGCGCAACGACCCGGCCGTCGATCCGGCGGACCATACGCTGGACGAACGTTTCGAGGCCTGGGTCATCGCCGAGCCGGAAGAACGTTGCTTGGGTGCCGGCACGCCCTAGGCGGTCCAGCTCGGCGACCGTGGCGCGGATGGTTTCCGGGTCCGGCGGCCAGCAGAACCACGACTCGCCGTCGGGCAACAGGTGCGCCGTGGGCTCGCCGTCGGTCACCACGAGGAGGACGGGCTGCATCGAAGGGTGCTTGCGGAAGAAACGGCCAGCCAACAGCAAACCGTGATGCAGATTGGTTCCCTGCTCCCGCAGGGCCGGAAGGGCCGTGAGCTCGCCGATGTCCATGGACTGGGCGTAGCGGCCGAACGTGATCAGCTGCAGCCGGTCCCCGCGGAACCGGGTTGAGACGAGGTGGTGCAAGGCGAGGGCGGTGCGTTTCATGGGCACCCATCGCCCCTCGGCGGCCATCGAGAACGACACGTCGGCGAGCAGCACGACGGCGGCCTGCGTGCGCGCCTCCGTCTCCGTCACCTCGATGTCACCAGCGCCAAGGCGCAGGCCGCGGCTGGGATCACCGCCGTCGGCAATGGTCCGGCGGATCGCGTTGGTCATGGTACGGGTAACGTCCCACGGCTCTGCGTCGCCGAACTCCCACTGGCGGCTGGACCCGGTCTGCTCGCCGGCCGCCCCGGCGACGCGCGCGTCGCGGCGCCCCTGCCGGCCGGACAATTGCCTGGCGGTGTCCCGCAACAGCGACCTGCCTAGCCGTCGCATGGCCTGCGGCGACAACCTAAGGTCGCCGTCGGCCCCGCGGCGCAAGTAGCCGCCGTCCTGCATCGCCCGCTCGATTTCGGCGAGGGTGCGGGCCGTCACGGAAGCATTCTGTCCGAGTTGGCGGGCGAGGGCATCGAGGTCCAGGTCGTCAAGGCGCGACCCGTTGTACGACTGGGAGAGCTGTTCGGCCAGCTCGTCGAGTTCGGCGATGTCCTGGAGCACGCCGGTGCCGTCGCCCAGCCCGAGTCCTTCCTGACCCTCGAAACGTTCGGAGCCGCTCCAGTCCTCGCCGGGGCGCAGGGCGCGCAGGCTGGAGTCGAGTTGACCGAGCTGGGCCATGAGTTCGGGCGAGCCGAACGCCTGGGCGGACAGCCGCATCAGCTCATCGCGCTGCTCCGGGGACATGGATTGCAGGAGCCGCTGGGCGGCAGCAGCCCGCTGGGCGAGGGCGTCCACCAGCTCCTCGACTGATTGTGGATTTTCCGGAAAGAACTGGCCGTGCCGGGCCATGAACTCCTGGAAGTCCGCGTCGGTGTCCTCACCGCGCCGGTGTTTGCCGAGCAGCTCGTTGAGGTCGCGCAGCATCTCGCTCACGGCTGCGCGGTCCTCATCGGTGGCGTTCTCGAGCGCCTGTTTCATGCCGGCGAACCGCTGGTCAAGCATTTCGCGGCCCAGCAGGTCCTTGATCCTCTCGTAGGCTTCCCGGGCGGCGCTCGACTGCCAGTCATAGGAGGCGAGTTCGTTGACCGCTGCTGCCGTGGATCGGGGCAGGTTCTGCAGTTGCAGCTCCCGGAAGGCACGGTCGGTGTTGTCCATCATGGCGTCGCGGGCGAGCTGCTTGCGCTCCTCCAGCACCGCGGTGTCGAGCAGCTTCTGGACCTCGCTGAGGGTGCCGTCCAGCCGGTGATGGCTAAGCAGTTCACTCCGGCGCTGTTGAACGCGCCGGGCGAGGTCGTCGAGCCCTTCCCGGTTCCGGCCGCCGCGCCGCAGGAACTCCTGCAGGGCGTGCCGGGGCGAGTAGCCTGCCATGACGTCCTCGGCGACGGCGTCAAGTGCCTCCGCCAGGTCCACCGGCGGGGCGAGCGGATCCGGCCCTCCGGTGTACCGGCCGTATTTGGAGGACCGGTTGTGAACGCCCATGACCCCTCCTGTACCTAGCCGTAGGTCGTCGCCTCGTCGTCGGACTCCTTGGAGATCCGCCGGGCGAGGTAGAGACCTTCCAATGCAAGTTCGACGGCGGCAGCCCGCTGCCCGTCGCTTTTCGCGCCCAGGCGCTCACTGATCTGGTCGTAAAGGCGGGAACCGTTAAGGGACGGGAGGTTTTGGAGGAACTCCCGCGCGGTGACCTGTTCCCCGGTAGTTACGGTCTTGTGGCCGTCGAGCGCAGCCACAAGTGGGGCCATATCGAGACCCTTAAAGTGCGCCCGCACCGCTTCGGCGGTGGCGGTGCGCAGGAGGTGGTCAAGGACGCCTTGTTCACGCCCTTCCTCACCGGACTCGAACTCAAGCTTCCCCGTGAGGACTTCCGCTGCGGCCTCCAGGTCGACGATCCGGGCGACGGCCTCGTCCTCCCCGCGCATACTGGCCCGGCGCAGGGCCGCGGCGGCCACCGTTTCGGCGCCCGCAATGGGGAACCGCGCGGAAACCCCGGAGGTCTGGTTGATGGCCGGGGACTGCCGCAGTGCTCGTGTATAGCGGGCCAGGATCTCGAGGATGACGGGCGGGACATCGGCCACCAGCCGCCCCTCTTGCCGGATTACGGAAACCTCGTCGTCGAGCTCTATCGGGTAGTGGGTGCGGATCTCGGCGCCGAAGCGGTCCTTCAGGGGCGTGATGATCCGGCCGCGGTTCGTGTAGTCCTCAGGGTTGGCAGACGCGACGACGAGCACGTCGAGCGGCAGCCGCAGCACGTAGCCGCGGATCTGGATATCGCGCTCCTCCATCACGTTGAGCATGGCCACCTGGATCCGCTCGGCGAGGTCGGGCAGCTCGTTGATGGCGATGATCCCGCGGTTGGAGCGCGGGACAAGACCGTAGTGGATGGTTTCCGGGTCCCCGAGACGGCGGCCTTCGGCCACCCGCATCGGGTCGACGTCGCCGATGAGGTCGGCGACGGAAGTGTCCGGCGTCGCGAGCTTTTCGACGTAACGTTCCGAGCGGTGCCGCCACGCCACCCGCAGCCGGTCCCCTTCGGTGATGGCGCGGGCTCGGGAGTGCTCCGTGATCGGTTCGTACGGGTGTTCGTTCAGCTCCGATTCCTCGATCACTGGCGACCACTCGTCCAGCAGCCCGGCAAGCGTGCGGAGCAGCCGTGTTTTGCCCTGTCCCCGTTCGCCGAGCAGGACGACGTCGTGGCCGGCGATCAGGGCACGCTCGAGCTGGGGAAGGACGGTCCGGCTGAAACCGAACATCCCGGGCCACGGATCGCGGCTGGCGGCGAGCGCAGCGAGGAGGTTGTCGCGGATTTCGTGGCGCAGGTCCTTGTGGACGTGGCCGGCTGCACGCAGTTCGCCAACAGTGAAGATATCGGGACGGTCACTCACCTCTCTACGGTAGTCCTCGAACGTGCGGGGAATCGAGCAAATTCTTCCGATTCCCGGTCGGGGCCCCTGCCGCTACGCTTGATCCTGATGACTGCAGCAGCGCCGGCGGCACCACCGGCACCACCGTCGGGACCGCAGAGAACCCTTCTCCTGCTGGTGCGCCACGGGGAAACGCCCACCACGGGCAAGGTCCTGCCGGGGCGGGCCCCGGGATTGCATCTGTCCGACCGGGGCCGGGCCCAGGCTGACCGGGTCGCGGAACGGCTCGCGGGCCTTCCGGTCGATGGCGTCTACTCCTCGCCGCTGGAGCGCACCCGTGAGACAGCGGAGCCCGCGGCAGCCCGCACCGGACTGGCGGTGCAAGAGGACGCCGGCCTCATCGAGTGCGACTTCGGCGAGTGGACCGGCGTCCAGCTCGCCGAACTGGCGGGCCTGCCGCAGTGGCAGACCGTGCAGCACAGTCCGTCGGCCTTCCGCTTCCCAGGCGGCGAGAGTTTCACGCAAATGCAGGCGCGGATCGTCGGGGCGCTCGAGGCACTGTGCGCAGCCCACGCCGGGGGCGTCGTCGTATGCTTCTCCCACGCAGATCCCATCAAGGCCGCTGTGGCCCACGCCCTGGGCACGCACCTGGACCTCTTCCAGCGGATCGCCATCAGCCCGGGGTCGGTTTCGGCCATCGCGTATGTGGAGGGCCAGGCGCCCGCTGTGCTCATGGTGAATTCGACGTCGGAACCCCTCAGCGGGCTGAGGGCGGGATAGCGGGTGTCGGGGCGGGAGGTGACACTGCTCGGCGCGGGACGCGTCGAGCTGCTCGGACGCCTCCCGCGCAGCAGCAACGAGACGTTCCTTGTTCAGGTCTCCTGTGGGGACGACTCCGCTCGGGCGGTCTACAAGCCGGAAACCGGGGAACGGCCGCTGTCCGATTTCGAGCCCGGACTGTACCGTCGGGAACGCGCGGCGTACCTGCTCAGCGAGGCCCTGGAGTGGGGAATCGTGCCGCTGACGGTGATTCGCGAGGACGCCCCGTTGGGGATCGGTTCGCTTCAGTGGTTCATCGAGTGCGACTTCAGCGAGCATTACTTCACTCTGTATGCGGACGCACCAGAGACCCATCGCGACCTGTCCCAGATCGCCCTGTTCGATTACATCGCCAACAACACCGACCGCAAGAGCGGGCACGTGCTGCGCGGCCATGACGGACGGGTGTGGGGCATAGACCACGGGCTGTGCTTCTCGGCAGCGTTCAAGCTGCGCACCGTGATCTGGGACTTCGCGGGTGAACCCATCCCCGGCGCCCTGCTCGAGGACATCGCTCCGCTCGCGGAGGCCGTGCCTGTCGAGGTGGCCGAGCTCCTCGACGACGCGGAGGTCACCGCACTGCAGCGCCGGGTGCGGCGCATGCTGCACGAAAGGGTGCTGCCGGTTGACCGCACCGGCATGCGGTACCCGTGGCCGCTGGTGTGAGTGTCCAGGACTCTTTGACGGCTGCACCTCAGCCGTCGATGCCCGGCCTGAGGCTGAGGTCGCGCCATTGGTCCAGTTCCGTGCGCTCTGCCTCTTCAACCGGAATCACATAAACGCGGTGGCGTTGGCGGGTGAACCGGTTCCTCCGGTGATGTTCAGAGGCTTGATGCTGATGAACGCGTCCCAGTTGCCGGCGCTTTTCATGTATCGACTGAGGGGTCCGAGCCGCCATAGTTCGCCTAGGGGCATGCCGAGTTTGGCGAGGAGTTGCTGGTGCATCATGCCGTGGTCGTGGGGGGCACTGCTAAGGAAGGGGCTTGCTGGGACCGGGGGTAGGCATTCGAGAGCAAAGTTGTCGGCGGCAAGGAGCGCGACCCGGTGGTCCCACGCCCAGGCGACAAACTCCTGTGACTGACCGACGCCGGTGGCCCGCCGGCTGTCACGGGTCCGTTGTTTGTCCTCCAGTGTCAGGTCCAGGAACCATTCGCACCAGCCGGTGTGGAGCATGACGATGTCGCCCGGCCGGAGGCTGACGGACTGGGCCTCGGCTGCCGCCTGGATCAGGTCAAGGCCGAGCGGTTCGCCTCCAGCATGGTCGATGGGAGAACCCTGGCCGGCGCGATATCCCTCGAGGTCTATCAGCACTCCCCTGCCGGCAATGGGTTTGTCTGCCCATTCTTGAATGCCGAGGTCCGGCGTGCCTTCCCTAATCCGGTCATCCGGGGTGCCGTTGTAAAAGCCGACGTCGTCCGCCCGGCGGTGGCGCAGTCCGTCGATCTGGGTAGATCCCTGGAGGTAGTACCCGTCCAGGTAGTCGTCGCGGTGGGCAGGATGGGAGGAGTAGATCGTGTGGCGCGGTGCACTGCGTTTGAGTGACATTCCGGGATCGAAGGCGTCGGCTGGGTAGTCGAGGCCGAAGACCGTGCCGGTCCTGATGCAGCTCCTGGCTTCCAGGATGGTGTCCTGGACGATGAAGGATGGCGTTCCGCGGTCCGGTTCGGGAAACAATCCCCAGGATGTCCCGGCAAGCCGGCCTTCCCTTTCGAGCAGTTCGGCGAACCTCGGGTAGGTGCCGTCGCCGGTCGGGTTTGTCATCGTGTGGTTGCTTCCTGCCGTGTCTGTCCCTGTTTCTGGGGGTGCTTGTAGCTGAGGAGGAAGCCGGCGACGGCGCACACGGAGGCCGCGATGCACAGCGGGGGTTTGATGGATTCGTTGAAGAATCCCAGCCAATCGCTTTGGCCGGTGGTGAGGGCGATGGCCTGGCCTGCCACGAACAGAATGCCGCCAAGGAGGAGTGCAGCGAGGGTCAGGACGAAGATGGCTTCGATGGCTCGTCTGGTCTGGTGCATGTCTTGGTTCCTTTAGATCGGCAGAATGCCGACGATGATCAGCACGCCGATTCCCAGCAGCGGCAGGGCATAGTGGGTGAGCAGGCGGGCGAAGGTCTTGAGCGGGTCCACATCAGCGATGCCGCAGGCGACGTAGAGCGGCGCGCCTCCAGGGGGAACCGCCGCTTCGCAGGAAGAGAAGATCAGCACGGCGACGGCGGCGGTGGTCGCCGGGACGCCGGCGGCAACGAGGGTGGCGACGCCCACGGTTCCGACGGCGGCCATCGTGGCCGTGGCGGAGAGCGGCGCGGCGACGGCGATGACGATCAGCCCGATGAGGATCGCGAGGAGCCACAGGGGCAGGTTCAGCTGGTTGAGCAGCGCCGTCATCTGTTTTGGCAGCCCGGTGGCGGCGAGGGCGTTGGCCCCGGCAAAGGCGAAAACTACCGTTATCCCCACAATGCCGAACCTCGGGGAGGACTCCCGCAGCAGGGCCCACCAGGCGCGGCCGCTGCCCGGAAGCTGTTTCCTGCCCAGCAGGGCCCCGGTGATGAGGAGGACGACCGGGATCCAGACGATGACGCTGACGGTTTTGGTGATGTCGCCTCCGGTCCACTCCGACAGTGCCGTGGCGATGGCGCCGGAGGTGATGATCAGCGGGATGGCCACCACAATGAACAGCAGCAGGGTGGCCCAGCCACGCCCAAAGGCTATCCGGGCAGTCAGCCGGTGTGCGGGGTCCAGCGGCGTCATCCCGCTCTTGCGGATCAGCAGCCAGGTGACAATCAGCCGGTGCAGGAAGCACCACAGACCGCCGATGAGCAGGGGAAGAACGAGCGAATTGACGTTCAGCAGGGGGCCGACGGTGGCGGACCCGACGAGGACGAACATGGAGGCACTGAAAGGGAAGGTGATGCCCATTCCGGCGTTTCCGGCCACGAGCGTCGCGGCCGAGGGCTTGTCGAGCCGGGATTTCTCCATCCAGGGGATGGTCACCGAGCCGACGGTCGCGGCGATGGCAGCCTGGTTGTGCACGACCCCGCCCAGACCGGCGGACGCCACGGTGGACACCCAGGCGGGGCCCCCCTTGACGCCGCCGATCAGGGAGTTCAGCAGGTCGATGAGCCTGTCCAGCACGCCGGTTTTGTCGAGCAGGTATCCCATGAAGACGAACGCCATGGTGGCGTAGACGATTTCGTCCGTGGCGGCCGAGTACAGGGAGGACCAGCCGATCTGTGCCGCGGCGGCTCCCGTGAACGGGAGCACGGCCAGGAAGCCGAGGATCATGGCTTCGCCGACGCTGCGTTTGATCAGTGTCGTCCAGAGCAGGATGACGGCCAGGTAGGCCCCAAGGGCCCAGATGCCGATCATGCTGCTGCTCCTGACAGGGAATTTCGTACTAGAAGGTTCATCGTTGGTTCCTGTAAATGATTCTGCCCGATGCCGGGGTCAGCGCAAGGCCGGCGCCATCGGCGCCGTTTCCTGGGCCATGCGTGTCATGGCGGTGGCTGAGGCTGCCGTCATTTCGGCGGGTACTCCGAGCTCGGAGAGATAGCTGGCGGTGTCCTGCATTTCCTTGGAGCGGCGCAGGGCGTGTTTGGTGGTGCCGGTCAGGAACCTGTCGATGACTGCCTGGCCGTCGCCGGCGAGTTGCCCGGCGATCTGGGTGCGGATCCAGCCTTCCAGCCCGGCGGCCCGTCCGGCGGTGACCGCTTCGACGACGACTGAGGCCATGCCTTTCATCAGGACGCTGCGGAGCAGTTTGTGGGCCATCGCGGCTCCCGGTTCCCCGGCGGCGATGTCGACGTCGGCGCCCAGCGGGGACAGGAGCTGGGCCACCGCCTGTGAGCCGGGGCCGCTGACCATCAGGGGTGTCTTTACACCCTGGGTGGGGACGGGTCCGAGGATGGCGACGTCGGCGAAGAGGGCGGCGCCGGGCAGCCGCCCCAGTTCCTGCATCACCTGGGGTGAGGAGGATGTGAAGTCCGCATAGCAGCTGCCGGCAGGGAGGACCGGCAGGCATTCCTGGGCCACGCTTCGCGCGGCGGCCGCCCCGGTGAGGACGAGGACGATGTCCGCGCCGAGGCAGGCCTCGCCGGCGGTTGCCGCCCGGACGACTCCGGCCGGAGTGGACGGGGCGACAGGATCAAATCCCGTAACGCTGTGGCCTGCTGCGACCAGGGCTGATGCATAGGTTGCCCCTGCTTCTCCGAGACCGATGACGGTGCATGCTGTCATGAGTTTGTGTCTTTCTTGCTTAGTGGCGGGAGGCGACGATGGTGGCCCGGCGGTCGGTTTCGTCGGCGAAGACGGCCTCGGCGGCTTCCGCCACGGTTGCTGCCTGTTCCCGGGGGACGACGACGACGCCGTCTGAATCGCCGATGATGATGTCTCCGGGCAGGACGGGGACACCTCCGAAGGAGACGGGTGTCCCCAAGCGGGAGGGCCCGTCCTTGTAGGGGCCGGCGGGGGTGGTGGCTCGGGCAAAGACGGGCATGCCGATCTCGCCGAGGGCTTCGGCGTCGCGGGCCGCGCCGTCCAGGGCGAATCCGGCGAGGCCGAGGTTGATGGCCCGTTCACCGATCAGTTCACCCAGCAGCGCCCGGGATTCGTCCCCGCCGCCGCTAACGACGATGACGTCTCCGGGTCGGGCGAGCTTCAGGGCGCGGTGGATGCCCTGGTTGTCTCCCGGGCGTGTCCAGACGGTGAAGGCGGGTCCGGCCAGGCGGGCGCCGGGCCAGATGGCCTGGATGGCTGAGTCGGCGACTCCGAGGCGGTCCATGGCGTCGCCGATGTTGGCGGCGGGGAGCTTGGCGAGGCGCTCGACTAGGGCCCGGTCGGGGCGGGCGAAGTCCGCGTTGGTGTCTTCAAGGACGGGCGTTGTCATGGTGAATTCTTCCGTGGGTGGCGGCAGGAGGAGGGGCTAGTTTTTCTTCTGGACCAGCGGAAGGGCCTTCTTGAAGTCCTCTTCCTGTCCGGCCCAGAACTTCTCGTAGTCGGCGCCTGAGAGGTAGCTGGTCTGAAGGCCGAGGGCGCTCATCTTTTCCTTGACGGCAGGGTCCTCGATGGCCTTCTGCAGGGCGGCTTCGAGCTTCTTGGCGACGGCGTCAGGGAGCCCGGCGGGTGCGGAGTATCCGCGGGCGGTGCCCGCTTCGACGTCGTAGCCGGATTCCTTGAAGGTGGGGACGTCCGGCAGCGAGGGTGAGCGTTCGGCCGTCATGATGCCCAGGACACGGGCCTTGCCCTGCTTGGTCAGGTCGGTCACGTCGCTGACGTTGGCGACCAGGACATCCACGTGCTTGCCGAGGAACGCGGTGGTGGCCTGGGATGCGCCATCGGAGAAGTGCACCGGGGCGAACTCGGAACCGGTGGTTTCCTGAATCTGGGCCAGGGCGAAGTGTTCGCCGGTCTGCAGTCCGGTGGTGCTGGCGGTCATGGATTTCGGATTGGCCTTGGCGGCGTCGAGGAGTTCCTTCAGCGTCTTGTAGGGGCTGTCCGGCTGCACGGCGATGACGGCCGGATCGACAACCTGCCGTCCGAGGGGCTGGAAACTGGCCCGGGTGTACTTGGCGCCGCGGGCCGGGTCCAGGGGTGAGACGACGACCGACGGGGAGCCCGTTGCGCCGATGGTGTAACCGTCGGGCTTGGCGCTGGTCAGTGCCGTGTAGCCGATCTGCCCGCCGGCGCCGGGCTTGTTAATGACCTCGACGTTCGTGCCTAGTTCTTTTTCCAGAATGGGCTGGACGAGGCGGGCCGCGGTGTCCACGGCACCGCCAGAGGAGAAGGCCACGATCAGGTCGATGGACTTGCCCTTCTTGGGGAAGTCGTCCCCGGAGACGGTGGAGGCGCCGGCGTTGGCGCCGCAGCCGGTGAGAGCGATGAGGGCTGCAGCGGCGAAGGCTGCGGTGATTTTTATGCGTGACAAGGGTCTTCTCCTTCGAAGAGAGGTGTGGGTTGGTAGGTAGTCGGACGTAGGGGATAAAGCAGGGTTAGGCTTCGGGGTCCTCGGTGAGGGCCTTGGGCTTGCGGAACTTCAGCAACGGACTGCAGATGATCAGCACCCCAAGGCCGATCAGTACGGCGGAGATGGGGCGGTTGACGAAGACGCTGAAGTCGCCCTGGGAGATTTCCAGGGATTCGCGCAGTGAACGTTCCATCAGCGGGCCCAGCACCAGGGTGAGGACCATCGGCGCCAGTGGGATGTCCAGGTTCCTCAGGGCCAGGCCGAGGAGTCCGAAGCCGATCATGACGAAGACGTCGAAGACGCTGAAGTTGATGGTGTAGGCACCGATGACCATGAACAGCAGGATCAGGGCGGTCAGGATGGGAGTGGGGACGCGCAGGATAGAGGTCCAGAGGCCGACCAGGGGGACGTTGAGCAGCAGCAGTAGCAGGTTGCCGATGAAGAGGCTGGCGATGATGGCCCAGGCGATGTCGGAGTGTTCAGTGAACAGGCTGGGTCCGGGCGTCAGGCCTTGCTGGAGGAAGGCGCCCATCAGCACGGCGATGGTCGGGGATGCCGGGATGCCGAGGGTGAAGAGCGGGATCAGGGCGGCGTTGGCGTGTGCGTTGTTGGCTGTTTCGGGGCCGGCCACTCCTTCCACCGCGCCTTTGCCGAGTTGGTGGCGGAAGCGGGAGAACTTCTTCTCGGCGGCGTAAGACAGGAGGGACGACACCGATCCGGTCATGCCTGGAATGAGTCCGAGGCCGAAGCCGACGCCTGTGCCCCGGGCCATGGCGGGGGCGCTGCGGCGCCATTCCGCCCGGGTCGGGAGCAGTGAGCGCATGCCGGGGGCGTGCACCAAGGGGGTCTCCGCGTTCTTGCGGTAGGACAGGATTTCGGAGAGCCCGAAGACGCCGACGATGACGGCGACGAAGCTGACGCCGTCCAGGAGCCGGTCCATCCCGAAGGTGAAGCGCGGGGCGCCGGCGACGGGGTCGATACCCACCATGGAGATCAGCAGGCCCAGGGCCCCGGAGATGAGGGCCTTGACCATTGACTTGCCGGCCAAGGCAACCAGCAGGGAGATGCCGACGACCATGAGTGCGAAGAACTCCGGCGGGCCGACGAGCAGGCCCAGTTCACCGAGTGGCTTGGCGGCGGCGACCAAGCCGATGGTGGCGATGGTTCCGCCAACGAAGGATCCCACCGCGGCCAGGGTCAACGCGGCACCTGCCCTGCCGAGCTTGGTCATCGCGTAGCCGTCGATGGTAGTGATCGCCGACGATGCCTCACCCGGTGTGTTCAAAAGGACGCTGGTGATGGTTCCGCCGTACTGGGTGCCGTAGAAAATGGCACACAGCATGATGATCGAGCCGGTCGGATCCAGGTTCAGGGTGAGAGGGATCAGCAGTGCCACGCCTGCTACGGGGCCGACGCCGGGAAGGACTCCGATGATGGTGCCCAGCAGGCAGCCCAGGAAGGCGAAGATCAGGTTTTGCCATGTCATGGCGGCCGCGAAGCCGCCGAGCAGTTCGGTGAGTGTGTCCACGATTAGAGTCCGATCAAGTTCAGCGGAGCGAATGCCGAAACGGGAAGTGCGACGTTGAGGCCGTAGTTAAAGGCATAGAACGCGCCGACGCTTCCGGCGAGGGCGATGATCAGCGAAGACACCCAGGTCCGGCCGCCGCGCAGTTTCAGGTGATACAGCAGGAACAGGAACATGCTCAGCTGGAAGCCAAGCAAGTCCATGACCGACGCCAGAACAACGAGGCTGACCCCGACGGCGATCACTACCCCCCGGTCGATCCCCTCGGACCTCTCACTCGGCCGGCGAAGCTCCTGGACCAACCAGAGAGCTGACATGGCCACCAGCACCCCTCCCATGGCGAACGGGAACAGGCCGGGGCCAGGGCCCAGCGATGTCCACAGGCCGAGGCCGACCGAGCTGACCAGGACGTACACGCCGACGGCGGTGAACGCACCGATGCCTGTCAGCACCGAGGGAGCGACGCGGCTGGTGCTCCTTGGTTTGGTCACTACTGACTCCATTGTCATCTTTTCCTTCTTACGCTCCGTGTTAGTTCATTTCATAGAATGAAAGAATATTGCGCCTGAAGAAATAGTGACAGGCGACACAGGCCCTGTCAAGCGCAAGGAAGTTACATACAATGAAAGAATGACGGTGACTTCGACACACTCAGCCAGCTCTCCCGAGGACGGCCCGAAGTCCGGGAACATGCGCTCGCTGTCACGGGCAATGGAGCTCTACGCCGAACTGCAACGCGCGGAGCGGCCACAGCGCCTCAGTGACCTGGCCAGGGCCTGCGGCATGAGCCTGCCGACCACGCTGCGGATCCTGCGCGTCCTTCAGGATTTCGGCATGGTCAGCCAGACTGACAAGTCCTACCGGATAGGGCCGGCGGTCCTGCCTGCCGCCCGAAGCTATCTAGAGAACGACCCCCTGGTCGTGGCCGCGCGACCGATCCTTCAGCAGGTGGCCTCCCAGACCGGGCTAACGGCATCGCTGTACACGAGGCTCGGCTTCGAAAGGATCCTCGTGGCACGCGTCGACGGCGACTCGCCCCTCCGCTACGACCTGCCGCTGGGCAAGCGCCTCCCCCTCACGGTGGGGGCGGCCGGGAAGATCCTGCTGGCCTCGGTCTCGGAGGAAGAACTTCAGCAGGTGGTGTCTGCAGCCATCGCAGCCGGGCATGAAGACAGTACGTTCACGGCCGACGAGCTTCGGGCGCGCCTGCCGGAACCAGGGGTCGACTACGCCTATTCCGCCGATGAGCGGGCCACCGGCGTCTTGTCCGTAGCCGTCGCCGTGCCCAACAGGGGTGGCCGCCCCAGCGAATCCATCGCCCTGACCAGTCCCGTCGAGGCAGCCAGCGAAGGCGGCCTCAATGCCGGCGTTCCGGAACTCCGGCGCGCCGCCGGCAGGCTCTCGGAACTCCTCGAAGGTTCCGTCTACTAGTACGCCTCGAGAATGCCAGCGGGGTAAGCCACGGTTCAAAGGGCGCCAAGGTGTGGGACACATCTGGTCTGTCCGCCGCTCTTGCTGGCACACTGAGCCGATGACGGAACCTCAACACCAGTCCAGGCGGCCCGGCATCCGCGCCGCGATGTTCGTTGACTTCGACAACGTCTACACGGGCCTGATGGCATTGGACCCGGCGGCGGCCAGGAGATTCGCAGAGGATCCCAAACATTGGACGGAAGCGTTGGCTGATGGCGGCGCAGGTGAGGAATCCCGGCGCTTCCTGATCCGCAATTGCTATCTCAATCCGGTGGTCTACTCCAAGTACAGGCCGTACTGGACCCGGGCGGGTTTCCGCGTGATCGATTGCCCCTCCCTCACGCAACGGGGCAAGTCCAGCACCGACATCAATCTGGTGCTGGACGCGATGGACGCCCTGTCCGGCGCGGCACAAGTCGAGCAATTCTTCATCGCGTCGGCGGATGCGGACTTCACGTCCCTGATCCAGCGGTTCCGGGCGGCTGACCGCATGACAACCGTCATTGCCGCCGGCGCCGTAGCATTCGCGTACCGGGAGATGGCCGATAACGTGGTGGAGTCCCACGACTTCGTGGCAATTCTCAACGGGACCCCGGCCGGAGTCCCCCGCATGGTGGCATCTGCCGGACTTGGTGCACCGCTCCGCACCGCACCAGGTGTCCCAGGATCCGCGACGGCGGCGGCCGACGAGGTCCGCGCCCTGGTGCAGGCTGCGCCGGGCCCGGTCACCGGGGCGGTTGCGGCGCACAGGGCCCTGACCGCAGACCCGTCGCTCAAGACCGACTGGGGCGGCTTCGGCAAGTTCGGGGCCTGGATCGCCCAGATCGGCCAGGGCGTGCAGTACTCGTCCACGCCGTCGCCCGGCTGGGTGTGGGACGCCAAGCGGTTTTCGCCGGAGCTCTCCGCGCTGGCACCCGAGGGCCGGCCGGCGATCGAGGAGCAGGTCACCCGGGTCACTGACGTGCCGGCGCTGTCGTCCGAACAATTCCGTCAGGTTTTCCTGTCGCTGGAGGCGAAGTTGCGCGAGCACTCGGGCAATCGCAGCGAACTGGCACGGTCCGTCCGGGACGACTGTGTTGCGGCCGGGCAGCCGGTGTCCCGCTCAGCCGTCAACTTCGTGATCCAAGGCGTGGTGTACGCGGGCGGATCCCTCCCGGACGACATGCCGGCCAGGGACCTCGCTGCCGCGTGGACAAGAAATGTTGAAGAGCTGTGCCGGCTTGCCCTCATGGAGTTCGACGACGCAGAAAAGCTCGCGCTCCGGCGCTGGGCCGGCGGCGGGCTGCTGGAGAGCTAGCCGACGGCGGGACGTCCCCGCCGCCGACATTGGTTTAGCCCCGCGCTGTGGCTGCACTCTGGTGGGCACGGGTTAGGTCTTGCTGGTTGTCGACGTCAGCAAGACCGTCGAGAGTCAACCCTACGCCGCGATGAATAGTGCCCAGCCAGGCAAGGGATCCACCGGTAATGGTGGCCCGGTCTCTCCGGGACAGGCGGCACTGGCAAGTACGTGCGGCCAGTCGGGCGGTTCCCACTCCTGTTGTTCGCTGGGATAGGAGCGTCCCGCGGGTGAGATCCAGTGGCGGCTGGTCCCGGGTGGCGTCACCTGGCCTCCACGCTGAGGTGTGTTTGAGTCGGTGGTGCCTCCGGCACGGCTGGCCCAGGTTGGTGATGCCGGTGCCGCCTCCCTCGGACCAAGCCAGCAGATGGTCCGCTTCATTATCCAAGGAGTGGTTGTTGCAGCCGGGAAAAAGGGCAGCGTCCATCCCGAAGCCGCAACCATTGGCGCATCGCCTTCGGAACCCGGTAGCTGGTGCGGCCGATCTCCAGCGGCGCTCCGCTGCCCGGATCGGTCAGCACTCGCAGGAACGATCCGGCGCCATCCGCGACCAGCCGGCGGGCCATGCTCGCCGGAATAGGACCGTACCCGTCCAGCGTGGCCGGGTCCGTCCCGGTGCCCAAGAGCGACAACACCGGAACGGTCACCATGACCTGCGCCTTGGGCGACGGGGTTCCTTCCGCCACCCCCACCAGCAGCCAGTCAGCGGCGACGTCCGCACGGAGCTGGGTCAGAGTCCGGGATTCGGTCGGCCCCTGCAGGGTACGCGCCGCTTCCGTGGCACGGGACCAAACAGCCGCTGCCACATCCGCAGTCACATAGGCCGAGAGCCAGGCCATGCCGTCCCGGTCCGGGACATATTCCAGCCGGCGGCCTTCCGCACCCCTGCGGTGGCGCGCTTCGATGCTTACGGGATGGTGCCGCTCACGCCAGCTGCGCGCTTTGGCGCGGAACCTTCCCGGCACCAGCTCCCCCGCCGGGCAGCCACGCGCTGCAAAGGGAGCTTCGGGGTCCAGGAAGTGAGCCTCCAAGGCAGCAGCCGCGGCAGGGTCCAGACCCGATGTTTCATCACACATCACCCGCGCGTGCTGCCATGAAATGCTCCCTGCCCGCAGCGCAGCGAACGTCAGTGGCAACCCGGTGGTCAGGGTGGCTGAGTCCGCCAGTAACGCCGCTGCCGATCTCTCACTCACCGTCATGACACAGGCCACCTCTGCTGTCACTGCCATTTCCTGGGCCGTGCGCTCCTGCGGCGAAACCGCCGGGGCCGCCATGGCTGCGGCAGCGTGGGCGTATCCGGCGGCGAAGTGCACTTTCAGCGCGGCCATCATGGCTTCCATGGTGCCCGCCTCAGCCAGACCGTCCAGGCAGGCGTCCGCTTCGTCCTGAAGAGAATCAGCACCAGGCGGGGCCACGTTCCCGGCCCCGCGACCGGCAAATGCAGCCAACGCAGCAAGGGAGGCCTGCATGGCCTCCAACGTCTCCGCAACTGCTCTGCCTTCCATACGCACAGCATGACAGCAGGCACTGACAATAACGCCGGCCTCGGAGTTCCAGGCAATGTCAGCTTTCCAGAATCTGCCTGATCCCGAACTTTCCGACAGCGAACATCCGCGGATTATCGTCGGAGTTGCTCAGCATGGCGGTGGACAGGATGAGAGCCCAGCCCCGGGCCCTCATCCAGGTGTCCCGTTCCACTGCGGGGCCAAAGGCGTCCATGAAGCGGCGGCGGGCGCCGGCGTCGAACATCAGCCACCCCACCGCAAGATCGACAGCAGGGTCCCCTGCCCCGACGTCGCCGAAATCGATGACCCCAGCCAGCGAGCCGTCGTCCGCCAGAAGGATATTGCCCGGGTGAAGGTCCCCGTGGAGCATCATCGCCGGACCATCCCAGGCTTTAGCAGCACAGGTCCGCGCCCACACCGCTCTCAGCGCTGCTGCCTGCGGGTAGCGTTCGCGGTCCCCGAGCCGTTCCACCACCGCAGCGTCACGGTCCGTCAGCGGCACGCCGCGGAACGGATTCATCGGGACGCATGTTTCGGCGGGCACGTGGAGGGACCGGAGAAAATCGGCCAGGCCCTCAGCGGCCCGCCCGCGGTCTGCCGGACCGACGTCGGCCGCGGCGGCTCCGGGGACCCACCGCACGATGCTCCAAGGCCAAGGAAAGTCCGACGTCGGCCGGCCGGCATGGACGGGCACAGGAACCGCAACCGGGGAGCGGCGGGCTATGTCGGGAAGGTAGCGCCGCTCATGCAGTATTAGCGAAACGGCCTCCGCCCTGCGCGGCAGCCTCACGGCCAGGTCCTCGCCGAGCCGGAAGGTCGCGTTGTCCCAGCCGTTCGCAACCCGCGCCAAAGGACGACCGCCGAGGTCGGGCCGCTGGTCCCGGACGAGGCGCTGGACGACTGCGTCACTCACTTCCACCGTTGCTGGTGGCATCCCCGCCATTCAGAGATCCGCCTCCCTGTTCCTGCGATGCAATCTGGTCCTCTCCCTTGTCCGAATATAGTTCAGATTCCCGAGAGCGGATGGGGCGCCTTCGCGCAGCCAGGTTTAGGCGCGAAGCAGGCGATGAAGCGGACGACGGCGGGACTTCCCGCCGTCGTCCGCTCAGAAAAAGCTGGCTAAGTAAAGCTGGCTGCTCGAGGCGCTTCAACGATGGCCAGTTGGCCGGTGGTGTCAGGGACGCCAGGAAACTGCACCTGCGGGGCCTCGGCAGCGGCCGCCGGCGAATCCTGTACGGACCGCATGCGAAGAAGCGCTACTGCGGAAATGAGGAACCAGGCAATATTCGTGACCACGGACGGCCACGCTTCGTGGAAGGCGCCATTGATAATGAAGGCACAGGCACCCAGGAGATTCGCGGCTTGGAAGCCCTTGCCAGCCTTCAGCCACCCCATGGACACCGCCAGGAAAGCACTGAGAATCGCAACCGCGCCTGCCCAGCCGGAAATTTCAAACAGCAGTTCCATGATGTCCTTTCGGGGGTGGTGCCCGGTTGCCATCCGCCGGGCGGAGTGGAGCTGGCGGGCTATAGGTGGGCGTTTTGGTAGAGGCCATTGCCGACTGAACCACTGGATCAGCGTTTGCTCCGCCGTCCGCGCGAGGGCTTCATTCGCTTGGACCGCCAGTCTGGATTTCCGCTGTTGGTTTTGGCTTTCAAAAGCAATTATGAGCACGACATGCGTGTAGTTCAATTGCATTCCTCTGAAGATGTGGTTTAGAACTACTTAACATGGATATTGATCCGCGCCGGCTGCGAGTTCTCCTTGCGATCGCCCGCACCGGCGGGGTGCTCGCCGCGGCTGACGAACTGGGAATCACGCCCTCGGCCGTGTCCCAGCAGCTCAGCAAACTAGAGGACGAGACGGGGCATGCGCTGGTGGTGCGCACACCCAAAGGCTCGATTTTGACACCCGCCGGCATGGCCGTTGCAGAAGCCGGCGAAGAGATCGAACGCGCCCTCAGCGTCGCCCGCGCCCGCATGGAG
>NZ_CAKKLY010000063.1 GCF_918698095.1 Arthrobacter sp. Bi83 | reverse complement strand
GGGCGACAAGCCCGGCATCGGCGTCGAATTCAACGAGGAAGCCGCGGCCACCTACCCGTACCAGCAGGCCTACCTGCCCTACAACCGCCTGGTCGACGGCACCGTCCATGACTGGTGAGGCACCACTGGTGACGACCTGAGCCGCAGGCGGCGTGCCGCCTGCGGCTCAGGCAATGATGTCAAGCAGTAGTGTCAGGCAACGAGGTCAGGCAATCGGCCGGACCTCGTAGCCATCGGCCTTGCTGATCAGCTGCCGGCCGTGGTTGCCGTCAAAACGCAGCCACATGACCGAGGAATCCCACGTGACGTCTTCCACCTCGGCGGTGCGGACGTGCTGGCCGCCGCGCCGCAGTTCGACCGTGCGGCCCACCAGCAGGGTCCAGTCGTTGTCTGCCTCGGCCATGGTTTCCTTCCTGTCCGTCCCGGCAGCACGCCATCCGACGGTGCCGTGGGGTTCAGGGCTTCTCAGCAGCGCTTGCCGGGTGAGCCACGGCAGCCACAGAGACTGGTGTCTTGCCCGCTGGCTTGGTCTCCTCGACACCGGCGGGCGGGGTTGTCTTCCATTTGAAACGCTTGCCGAGGGTGGATCCGCCGCCGGCGCTGCGGTTCTTGTTGAAGATGTCGAAGCCGACGGCAAGCAGCAGCACCAGGCCCTTGATCAGTTGCTGGTAGTCGGTGCCCAGGCCCAGGATGGACATGCCGTTGTTAAGCACGCCCATGATGAGGCCGCCGACCATTGCTCCGGCCACGGTGCCGATTCCGCCCTGGACGGCGGCCCCGCCGATGAAGGCCGCAGCGATGGAGTCCAGTTCGAAGCCGGTGCCGCCGGCCGGCTGGGCGGAGTTCAGCCGAGCCGTGAATACGAGGCCCGCCAGGGCGGCGAGCACTCCCATGTTCACGAAGAGCCGGAAGGTGACGGCCTTGGTCTTGATGCCCGAGAGCTCGGCGGCGTGGAGGTTGCCGCCGATGGCGTAGGTGTGGCGGCCGAAGATGCTGTTGCTCATGAGCGCGGAATAGACGATGACGAGGACGGCCAGGACGATCAGCACGATCGGGGTGCCGCGGTAGCTCGCGAGCAGGAACGTGATGGTGAGCATCAGGAGCGCGATGAAGACTGTCTTGATGGCGAACCAGGCCATGGGTTCGTTTTCGAGGTTGAACTTCCGGCGGACGCGGCGCTCCTTGATGGACTGAATCAGCAGAGCGGCTGTGGCTCCGACACCGAGGATGACTGTCAGCCACTCCAGTACTGAGGTGCCGCCTGAGATGTCCGGGAGGAAGCCTCCGCCCAAGGCGCGGAGCTCGGCCGGGAACGGGGTGATCTGCTGGTTCTTGAGCGTGATCAGGGTCAGGCCGCGGAAGATGAGCATGCCGGCCAGGGTGACGATGAAGGCCGGTATGCCCACGTAGGCGATCCAGTATCCCTGCCAGGCCCCCACAAGGGCGCCGACGAGCAGGCAGGCCGGGATCGCGGCCCACCAGGCCCAGCCCCAGTGGACGATCATCACGCCGGCGACGGCGCCGATGAAGCCCGCGATGGAGCCGACGGAGAGGTCGATGTGGCCCGCGATGATGACCATCACCATGCCGATGGCCAGAATCAGGATGTAGCTGTTCTGGACCACGAGGTTGGTGACGTTTTGCGGCTCGAGCAGGATGCCGTTGGTCAGGACCTGGAACAGCAGGACGATCAGGATCAGGGCGACGAAGATGCCGACCTGGCGGAGGCGGCTTGCCAGGAAGCCCATGGATTCTCGGAGGGCGGACATGGTCGTTATTCCTTCTCTTGGGTCATGTAGTGCATGAGTGTTTCCTGGGATGCTTCGGCAATCGGGACTTCGCCCGTGATGTGCCCGGCGGACAGCGTGTAGATCCTGTCGCAGATGCCCAGGAGTTCGGGGAGTTCGGAGGAGATCACGATGACGGCTTTCCCTTCGGCGGCGAGTCCGGCGATGATCGAATAGATCTCGAACTTGGCGCCCACATCGATGCCCCGTGTCGGCTCATCGAGGATCAGCACATCGGGGTCGGAGAACATCCATTTGCTCAGCACGACTTTCTGCTGGTTGCCGCCGGAGAGTTTTCCGGTGATGGCAGCCACCGAGGGCGCCTTGATGTTCATGCTCTTCCGGTACCGGTTGGCAACGACGGTCTCTTCGTTCCTGTCCACCCAGCCCTTCTTGGCGAGCTTGCCCAGCGCCGCCATCGAGATGTTGCGCTTGATGTCCTCGATGAGGTTCAGGCCGTAGTGCTTGCGGTCCTCCGTGGCATAGGCGATGCCGTGCCGGATTGCGTCAGACACGGTGGAGGTGTTGATCTCCTCGCCATACTTGAATACCCGGCCGGAGGTGGCCCGGCCATAGGTACGCCCGAAAACGCTCATGGCCAGTTCAGTCCGTCCGGCGCCCATGAGCCCGGCCAGGCCGACGACTTCACCCTTGCGGACGTTCAGGCTGGCGTTGTGGACCACGGTGCGGCTGTGGTCCTGCGGGTGCTGGACCGTCCAGTCCTCGATCCGGAGGACTTCCTCGCCGATCGTCGGCGTGCGCTCCGGGTAGAGGCTTTTCAGGTCGCGGCCCACCATGCCTCGGATGATCCGTTCTTGGGTGATCTGTCCCTGGTCCAGGCGCAGAGTCTCGATCGTCTTGCCGTCGCGGATGATGCTGACGGCGTCGGCGACCTTGCGGATCTCGTTGAGCTTGTGGCTGATGATGATGCTGGTGACGCCCTGGCCCTTCAGATGCAGGATGAGGTCCAGCAGGTGCCCCGAGTCCTCGTCGTTCAGCGCCGCCGTGGGCTCGTCCAGGATCAGCAGCTTCACTTCCTTGGACAGCGC
This sequence comes from Arthrobacter sp. Bi83, assembly GCF_918698095.1. Taxonomy (GTDB): domain Bacteria; phylum Actinomycetota; class Actinomycetes; order Actinomycetales; family Micrococcaceae; genus Arthrobacter. The sequence goes on along the minus strand of NZ_CAKKLY010000063.1, from coordinate 20,134 downwards.
CTTGGCGATCTCCACGAGCTGCTGCTTTCCGACGCTGATGTGCTGGATCGGGGTCACGGGGTTTTCGCTGAGCCCGACGCGGGCCAGGAGCTTCGCCGCTTCCAGGTTGGTCTGGCGCCAGTCCACCCACCCCCGGGAGGCGATTTCGTTTCCGAGGAAGATGTTCTCGGCAATGGACAGGTACGGGCTGAGGGCCAGTTCCTGGTGGATGATGACGATCCCGCGCTTTTCGCTGTCGCTGATGGTGGAAAAGTCGCACGGCTCGTTTTCGAAGAGGATGTCGCCGTCGAAGGTGTTGTGCGGATAGACGCCGGAGAGCACCTTCATGAGGGTCGATTTGCCGGCCCCGTTTTCACCGCAGATCGCGTGGACCTCGCCGCGGTTCACGTTCAGGGTGACGTCCTGGAGGGCTTTCACGCCGGGGAAGGTCTTGGTGATTCCCCGCATTTGAAGAATGGGTACGTTCATGGTCAATTCCTGCTGACTGTTCGAGAGCCGGACTCCTGCGGATGCGGGGCCCCGTTCGGGTGCGGCCTGGCCAAAGTCAGGCCGCACCCGGCACGGTGGCTACTTGATGTCAGCGTCCGTGTAGTAACCGGAGTCGATAAGTTCCTGCTTGTAGTTGTCCTTGGTGACAATCACGGACTTGAGCAGGTAGGCCGGGACCACCTTGACCTTGTTGTTGTAGGTCTTGGTGTCGTTGGTTTCGGCTTCCTGGCCCTTGAGGACGGCGTCGACCATCTTCACGGCCTGTTCACCGAGCTTGCGGGTGTCCTTGAAAATCGTGGAGTACTGCTCCCCGGCGACGATGGACTTGACCGAGCCCTTCTCCGCGTCCTGGCCGGTCACGACCGGCAGGGCGCCCTTGGAGTAGCCGCCAGTGCTGGTCAGTGCCGAGATGATGCCGATCGACAGGCCGTCATAGGGCGACAGCACGCCGTCGAGCTTCTTGCCCGAACCGTACGCGGCCGTGAGGATGTCCTCCATGCGCTTCTGGGCCGTCGCAGCCTGCCAGCGCAGGATCGCGGCCTGCTCGAACTTGGTCTGGCCGCTGGGCACCTTGAGGGTACCGGCATCCAGGAACGGCTTCAGGGTGTCCATCGCGCCGGTCCAGAAGAAGTTGGCGTTGTTGTCATCCGGGCTGCCGGCGAACAGCTCCACGTTGAACGGACCCTTGCCGGCCACCTTCTTGCCGGAAGCATCCACCAGGCCCAGGCCCGTGAGCAGCGACGTGGCCTGCTGGACACCGACCTCGTAGTTGTCGAAGGTGGTGTAGTAGTCCACGTTCGGCGAGCCGTTGATCAGCCGGTCATAGGCGATGACCTTGACGTTCTGTTCCTTGGCCTTGGCCAGGACATCGGTCAGCGTGGTGCCGTCAATGGCAGCGATGATCAGCGACTTAGCACCCTTGGTCAGCATGTTCTCAATCTGCGAAACCTGCGTCGGGATGTCGTCGTTTGCGTACTGAAGGTCAGTCTTGTAACCGAGCTTGGCCAGGGAATCGCTGACATTCTTGCCGTCATTGATCCACCGCTCCGAGGTCTGGGTCGGCATCGAAATGCCCACCAGGGACCCCGCCGCATCAGTGCTGGCGGCGGGAGCGGCGGTTCCGGGCCGGCTGCCGCAGCCCGTCGCACCGACCGTGACGGCCAGGACGACGGCGAAGGCGCCCAGGAGTTTCTTGATACGCACGTTGTTCTCCTTCCGCGGCTGACTCGTGCCGCGAATTAGTGCTGAGTCGGAAGGCATCTGCGCCCTCCGACGGGACCGGCAGTTGGGTCCGGTCAGCTGGTGCGCGGTCCTGCGGCCACGCACCAGAAGGCTTTTTGTTGTAAGTTCGGTCAGGTGCTGCGAACCTAGCAATTTTATGAAGCTGTCGCCGCGCTCTTGTGAGCGCTAACAATGTTGAGAATATCTCACTCATTCGTGTGGGTCAAATCACATATAATCGCGTGGGCGCGGGCTCCCCCGCCGCCCGAGGAGCCGGGGCCGGCAAGGTTGCACGGGTGCAGGGTGCGTTCCGCCCTGCACCCGTTTGGTCTAGCCGCGGGGCTGCAGTCCCGGCACGCCGTCGTCGATCCGGAAGGACGCCCTGGTTCTGACCGGGGAGCCGGGCACGCTCACGTAATCGAGCACACGGAAATCGGCCTTCATGGAGTCCTTCGTGATGGTGGTCCGGACGTAACCGCGCTGGTCGTTGTAAAACTTCAGATGCTGGTTCCAGGCCATGGTCGGATCCGAGACAGAGCCTGTTCCGTTGCCGGTGGACGTGATCGACGTGCACACCAGCTCCGACCCCACCACGGGCGCGTCCGGGTCCTGGTAGTTCACCTTGACGTCGTTGGCCCAGTGGCGGTGGACGTCACCGGTAAGCACGACGGCGTTGCGCACCTTCGCGTCCACCCAGCCCTGTGTGATGCGGCGGCGGGAGGCAGCATAACCGTCCCACCCGTCCATGGACACGTCGTCGATTTCCGGCGCTTTGTTGCGGTCGCGCTCTGCGAAGAACACCTGCTGGCCCAGGACATCCCAGCGCGCCCGGGACTTCCGGAAGCCGTCCAGCAGCCACTGCTCCTGATCCTGGCCGGTGATGCTGCGGTCCTCGTCGAGGCGCTCCTGGACATTCGCTCGCCAGCCGTCACCCGCCAGCTGGTCATCCCGGTATTGGCGCGTATCCATCATGTGGAAGTTGGCCAGCTGTCCCCACTGCACCGTTCGGTAGATCTTCATGTCAGCGCCTGCGGGGACGGCCGGCGCACGCATGGGCATGTTTTCGTAGTACGCCTGAAAGGCCGCTGCCCGTCGTTTGCGGAAGTTGGCCGCAGTGTCGTTGAGCTGGGCTGGATCGGTGTTCTCCGGGACCTCGTCGGCCCAGTTGTTGTCCACCTCGTGGTCATCCCACACCACCAGCCAAGGGGCGGCCGCGTGCGCCGCCTGGAGGTCGGCGTCGGCCTTGTACTGCGCGTGGCGCTGGCGGTAGTTCTCCAGCGTCACCGTCTCGGGGCCCTCGTGGTCGCGGACGTTGCCGCCGCCCACCACATAGGAGCCTTTCTTGTATTCGTACTGGTAGTCACCGAGGTGAAGGACCAGGTCCGGCTGATCGTCGGCAAGTCGCCGGTAGGCGGTGAAAAAGCCGTGCTCGTACTGGGCGCAGCTGGCAAAGGACATGGCCAGGGCTGCCGGAGTCTCGTTCCACGCAGGACTCGTCAGGGTCCGGCCGACAGGGCTGACATGGCGTCCGGTCCGGAACCGGTAGAAGTATTCACGGCCCGGCTTCAGGCCGCGCAGCTCGGCGTGCACGGAGTGGGCACTCGCCGGCGCAGCGCTCTCCACACCGCGTCGGATGACTTTCCGCATGGCAGGGTCCTCGGCCACTTCCCAGGCCACAGCGACATTGTGCGACGGCATGCCGCCCATCCCGTCCTCGGCCAGTGGGCTGAGGGCGAGGCGCGTCCAGATAACGAAACCGTCAGGCCACGGGTCGCCGGAGGCCACGCCCAAGGTGAAGGGGTCGGCGCGGAGGCCTGCTTCGGAATTCCGCTGGTCCGCGACGGCGGTGCCGGGGAGCGCGATGACGAGGCCGGCACCCAGGCCGGTGGTGATGAGCGTTCTGCGCGAAATGTCCATGGACCGAACGTAGCCACCCTGTTTTGACACGTGCGGACGCGCGCGTGAATCCCCCGTGAACGCTGACGGGCCGGCGGGCTACTTCGAAGGCTGCGGGACCTTGCAGGCGATCTTGGGGTTGGCGCCCATGTAATTCAGCGGCCCGGCCGCGATGGTCACGGCCACAGTGCCCGCCTCAGCACATGAGTCCGGGGAACCGCTGAAATAGCCGCGTTGGAATGCGGCGAAGGCTCCGATGATGAGCCAGAGGATCACTAGCGTTCCGATGATCTTCATGGCATCCTCCGTAGCTGCGTCGCCACTCCAGTGTGTGTCCATTATCCACCGGGCGTGTCTTCCGCGACAGAGCTCCCGGACAGCAGCCGGAAGCAAACGAGGGGTGGGATCTCGGCGTTTTGGGCGAACCTGGGCGCCGAGATCTCACCCCTCGATGGGATGACACGAAGTTGCGGTCAACTTGGCTCGGTCGTGTCCACCGGGGTGTCGTCCACGTCCGGAGTGTCCTCGGCCGTGGCCACGGTGGGCTCTCCGGCGGCCGAACCGTCCCGGGCATCGGTTCCTTCTTCCGGCTCGAAGGTGTTGGCTTCGCCTGTTCCGAGGCCGGCGCCGTTCCCGGAGCCGGGAGCCTCGCCCCAGGATTGATTCTGCGACCCGGTGGTCTGATCGGCCTGGCCGGTGCCGGTTTCTTCAGTGCTCATGTCGTCTCCTGGAACCTCGTGGGGGCTGGGTAATTCACGGTAACAGGGGCCGCTTTGCCTGGTAAGGGGCAGCCCACCCCTGGCGCCCGCACCCCGGGAGCGGGAAACGGGATAATCTTCATCACAGAAACCATTTCAATCGATCGACGCACAGGCAGGCTTCCACGTGGCAGAAGAATCGGCGGGCAAGGCGGGATGGTGGCGGGTGTTCCACGACAAATTCGTGGTCGAAGAACGCTACATGGACGCCGGTGCACGGAAAGGGCTCTATGTCGTTGCGGTTGTCCTCGCTGTGGTGGGCGCAGCGATTTTCTTCGTGACGCTCGCCGGGGTTCTCCAGCACAACGGCATGGCGAGTTCGGATGAAGCTGCCCGGAGATGGCTGCTGACCACCCGCTCGGATGTACTGACTGTTGTCATGATCATTCTGGCGGTCATCTTTGGGCCCGTGGGGCTGCCGATCATTGTCCTGGTGGTCACCGTCGCCTGGGGGATCCTGGCCAAGCATGCCTGGCGGCCCATCCTTCTGGCGGCCGCCATGCTCACCGGAGTCGGGCTCGCACAGCTCATCGGCCATGCCGTGGGGCGTGACCGGCCCCCGGTGGATCTCATGCTTTTTGGTGCAGACCACACCTTCTCCTTTCCGTCCGGCCATGTGCTGGGTGCCTCGGATTTCCTCCTGGTCGGCACGTTCCTGGTCTTCTCCCGGCGCAAGAATCCCAAGACCGCCGTTGTGGGGTTCGTCGTGGCCATTATTGGCGTGATTCTGGCATCGGTCAGCAGGCTGTACCTGGGCTACCACTGGGTGAGTGACGCCGTCGCCTCCATATCCCTGTCACTCGTGGTGATGGGGGCCGTGATCGCGGTGGACACGTGGCGGACCGCCCGGATACCGGGGGAATCCGTCACTGGGGAGCTGTCCAAAGCCGATTCCCCCTCGGAATAGCCCGGGGCCATGGCAACTGAAGCTGACGTCCGCCGGACCTGCCTCTCGCTCCCGGGAGTCACTGAACGCTCCAGCTGGAACCGGCCTGCATGGTTCGCCAAAACCCTCATGGCCCGGATCTGGGACGAGGGCGTGCTGACGGTCAAGACTTCAGAGCGCGAGGCGCTCGTCGGAACACAACCCGAAACTTATTTCTGGACGCCGCACCACGAGCGGTCGCCACAGTTGGTCCTCGTGCGGCTGGCAAAGCTCGACGGCGGCGAACTCGCCGAGTTGCTGGAAGAGTCCTTCCTGCTTGCCGGCGGACAGATCTGAGCGAGAGGCCCTCCGCCGCCGCGGGCTGGGTGCCGAAGGTATGCTCAGGCGCCCTCAGGTTGACGCGTGTTGCGGGAGCGTGCGCGTTGCAACTCCCGGCGGAGCCTGGCGTTATCGACCTCGAGTTCCAGCACTCTTGCCACACCTGCCAGGTTGAGACCTTCATCCAGAAGCTCCCCGATGCGGCGCAGGACCGCCAGGTCCGATTCGCTGTACTGTCGGGTCCCGCCGGAAGTTCGCTCGGGCGTCAGTAATCCGCGGCGCTCGTACAGCCGGATGTTTTGTTGGCCGGTGCCGAGCAGGCCCGCCACGACTGAAATGGCGTAGAGCCTTCGGTCGCCGGCCTGACCTGTCATGGTGCTATCCCTTGGTTGACGTTTCTTCGGTTTGCCTCTTGCACCAGTTTGCCACCGGTGCTATAAAAAATCTGTATCCGCCACCATAGATAGTGGCGGGTCGACATGAATCATCCAGATGCTGAAGGAGTGGGAAATGATGCTCATCCGTACCGACCCGTTCCGTGAGCTGGACCGGCTTACCCAGCAGGTCTTCGGAACGGCTGCACGCCCCGCGGCCATGCCTATGGACGCGTGGCAGGAAGATGGAGAGTTTGTTGTCGCCTTTGATCTTCCGGGCGTCTTGCCGGACAAGGTCGACCTGAATGTGGAGCGGAATGTCCTTACTGTCAGGGCGGAACGCCAGGACCCCACGCAGCCCAACGTGGAGCTGGTGGTTGCCGAGCGGCCTCGCGGAGTCTTCAGCCGCCAGTTGATCCTCGGAGACACCCTGGACACGGACAACATCAAGGCCCATTACGACGCCGGTGTTCTGACGCTCCGAATTCCGGTTGCGGAGCAGGCAAAGCCCCGCAGGATTGAAATTGAAAGCAAGGGTGAGCTGCACCAGATCGAAACCTAGTCCCCAGGCGGGACCGGCTGTCCGGTCCCGATGGTGTTGCTGCTGACGGGGCGGTCCTCCGGGTTGAGGCCCGAGACCGCCCCCGAGCCACTTGCAGCAGCGGCCGCCGAAGGATGTCTCGCGAACCGACCCTGAGCAGGACAGACAATGGCCAGCAACTTCGCCGATCACTACGCCGTCTTGCACGTGCCCCGCACAGCGACCCAGCGCGATATCTTGCGCGCCTTCAGGTCACTCATGCGAACGCACCACCCGGATTTGGACAACCCCGCTGGCGCGCCCGCTGAACTGCAACTGATTATGCAGGCCTTCGAGGTCTTGCGAGATCCAAAGCGCCGCCAGGCCTATGACCGCGAAGCTATTTGCGAAGCAAACACGGCTGCAGCGGCCCATGGCGGCCGGCCGGCACGGGACAAGACACCGGACCGGCCACAGGACATTCCCGTCCGCCTGATTCGCCACGAGGACCCGCCGCTGCGGGCAACGCCTGTCCGATGGGAAAGCGGACCCTGGGCCCCTATCCGCATCGACCCCCGAGGAGAACGAAGACGATGAGCGACTGGCGCCGATACGACTCCCACCTGATTCCTGCCTTTTATGAGCGGTTTGAGGAGCGCTGGGGAAAAGGAACTGCACCCTTCCTGGACCCGGAGGCCCATGCGGAGCCTCTTCCACGCGCGCAGTGGATCCATCCCGCCACCGGTGCTGCCGTGGCCGTAGTGCCCATCTGGACGGACGATGACCGCCAGCACCGCTCGTTCGGAGTCTTCTACCTGCCTCCGGCGGGGGATATCTGGGTGCTTCGTCCCGGTTTCACAGGCTACCTGGAGCCCGGGCTGGACGGCTCCGAACACCTCGTGGCCTTGAGGAATGACGCCTTCAAGAAAGCCGTGGCCCATGCCAAGGATTTTCTCTTCGGCCCGCCCTCGGTGATGCATTAGGTGGGCCCCGGCCCGCTGCTGAATCCGCCGAAGCCGGGCGCGCCGAAGCCGTCGGCGTCGACCGGGCCGCTGCCCAGGAGGCTCCGGGTGAGGGCCTGGCCGTCGGCCATCAGCCCGTCCACCGCCGTCCCGAGGTGACCGTCAGCTACAGGAACCCCCTCGATTGCGGCCGCCACCACAGCCCGGCGGACCAGCTCCCGGGCAAAGGAGGCGGTGGTCCCTTCGGTGCTGGCCGCCGCATCCTGGATGGCGCCGGGACTGAACGGAATCCCCCGGGCGTACAGGTTCACGAGGTCGACGCGCTCTTCCAGGGCCGGGAGCGGAATTTCAACGGCCAGATCCACCCGGCCGGGACGCTGAGCCAAGGCACGTTCCAGCATGTCCACGCGGTTGGTGGTGAGGACAAACGCCACGTCGGCATCGTTGTCCAGTCCGTCCATGGCATCCAACACCTCGAACAGCAGCGGCTGCGGTCCGTGGCCGAAGCTTCGGTCTTCGGCGATCAGGTCGCAGTCTTCAAGAACTACGATGGAAGGCTGCAGCGCCCGGGCCATGGCTGCGGCTTCGGAGATTCTGGCCAGCGATCCGCCGGACAGCAGGATGGCCGTGGACCCCTCACTCTGGCTCAGCAGATACCGCACAGTATGGGTCTTGCCCGTTCCTGGCTTGCCGTACAGGAGGATGCCCCGCTTCAGGTGCTGCCCGTATTCGCTGAGTGACGCCCGGTGTTCGGCGATGCCAAGTGCGTGGTCGGACACCTTCTGCAACAATCCCTCAGGCAATATGACCTCGGAGGCTGCCAGGGCAGGTCTGGCGTGGAAGGTGACGCCCGCGGCGCTCGGACCGTACTCGCCCATGATCAGTGAAATGATCTGGCCCTTCAGCACGCTGCGGAACTGCATCCGGCGGCGGAACTCGGCCAGGAACGCGGCGGCGCTCCCGGTGTCACCTGCCACGACTTCGAGGGAGGCCATCTGCCGCCCGTACCGCGGGTTGGCGTCCCGCTGCAGGACGGCCACCGGACTGCCCGCATAGCTGAACAGCCACAGGCCAAGGGCAACGGCCTGCCGCTGCTCGTCGGGTCCAACCGCGAGGTTCGCGTAATCCGGCTGCGAGAGCGGGAACTGCGGGAAGAACTGGGACTGTTGCAGCATGTCGCTCAAGGACTGGTGGTGCCGCTGGTCCCCGCCGCCGATGCCCACCAGCCGGAAGTCCCCGTCCTCGGCGGCAAGTTCTGCCATCAGGATGTCAGCATCTACGAACCGGTGCGGGGGGATCTCCTCCACCACCACAGACAGCGTTTCCGCGGGAACCGCCAAATGTTCCGTGAGTGTGGTCAGCAGTTGTGTCCCGGCCCGCACCCGGTGCTGGCCGGACTGCGCAAGCTGCACCAGCTGTGCAAAATCATCGATGAACTTCCCCAGTTTTTCATCCATGGGCAGACCCTATCAGTGCCGCTCCGGAAGTCGGGGAGTGACCTTCTGCCGGCCTTCCAGCACGGCCTGGTGGTTCTCGTCAGGCACTGCGGCGTGTGCCATTCTGGGAGGTACCGCAAGTCCCGGTGCCGTCAAAGGAGAAGACCATGTTTACGCCAAAGGGTTCGTTTTCCAGCTTCAGCGTCAATGACGTGGCGCAGGCCAAGGAGTTCTACGGAGCGAAACTCGGCCTGACCGTTGCCGACGGCGGAATGGGCACCCTGGAGCTCACGATGCCCGAGGGGCACAAGGTCTTTGTCTATCCCAAGGACAACCACGAGGCCGCCACCTTCACGGTGCTGAACCTGGTGGTGGACGACGTCGATGCAGCGGTAGACGAGCTCAACGCCGCCGGTGTCCGGACCAAGATCTACGACGACCCCGATCTGCCCACCGACGAAAAGGGCATCGCCCGAGGCGAGGGTCCGGAGATTGCTTGGTTCAAGGACCCGGCAGGGAACGTGATTTCGGTGATCAAGGCAGGCGGGCTGCTATTGTGACGGCGTAGTTTGAGGCAAACTGTCCTTCTGCCCCTTCGAGACAACAACATAAAGGTCCCCTGCCATGCACACTTCCGCCAAAGAGTTGGCCGCCATGATCCCGCCGGGTTTCACCCTGGGGGTAGCCACAGCCGCGTTCCAGATCGAGGGCGCCCTTGATGAGGATGGCCGCGGACCGGCGGGCTGGGACGTCTTCGCGGCAAAGGCAGGCAACATAGTGGACGGCCACCACCCCGCATTGGCCTGCGACCATTACCACCGCATGCCGCAGGATGTGGCGCTGATGAGGGAACTGGGCATCGATTCGTACCGGTTCTCGATCTCATGGCCCCGGATCCAGCCCGGCGGCAGCGGGCCGGTGAACCGTGCCGGCCTGGATTTCTACGACCGCCTGCTGGACGAGCTCCTGGCCAACGGGATCTCCCCGATGATGACGCTCTATCACTGGGACACGCCGCTGCCGCTGGACGAGGCCGGCGGATGGCTCAACAGGGATACCGCCTACCGGCTGGGCGAGTTCGCGGCCATCGCGGGGGCAGCCTACGGGGACCGCGTAGCCCGTTGGGTGACAATCAATGAGCCCGCCACGGTGACCACTAACGGCTATGCTCTGGGTCTGCACTCGCCGGGCCTGGCGGATTTTGCGAACGGGCTGCCCAGCGTCCATCACCAGCTGTTGGGGCATGGGCTCGCGCTCCAGGCGTTGCGGGCCGCCAACGTGGCCGGGGAAATCGGCATGACCAACGTGTACTCGCCGATGGTGCCGAATTCCGGCAACCCGCTGGACTGGCTGAGCGCAGGGGCCATGGATGTGGCCCAGAACCGCCTGTACGCGGACCCGGTCCTCACCGGAAAATACCCCGACCTCGTCCGCATCGGGAAGTTCTTCTCGTCGTTCGAGCATCCGGACGAGGACATGGACATCATTTCGCAGCCGATGGATTTCTACGGGCTCAACTACTACATGCCCACGCGGGTGGCGGCAGGAGCGGGCGACAGCCCGGTGCCCGCGGCCATGGCCGAGGCCATGGGGGACGATCTCAGCGCCGCCACCCCAGGCGGACCGCTGCACATTGAGCCCTGGCCGGACACCGAGACCACCGCCTACGGATGGCCGGTCAAACCGGAGTACTTGACCGTGGCACTCAAGGAAATGGCCGAGCGGTACCCGAACCTCCCGCCAGTCATCATCACCGAAGGCGGAGCGAGCTTCGAGGACATCATCGTCACGGACAAAGCCGCCAACCGCAGCTTCATCCCGGACGAGCGCCGTCTTCGGTACCTGTCGGACCACATTGGCACCGCGCTCCGCGCTACGGCGCCCGGCGGCGAGGCCGAGTCCGTCGATCTTCGCGGCTACTACGTGTGGTCCCTGATGGACAATTTCGAGTGGTCGGGCGGCTACAACCAGCCATTCGGGCTGGTGCACGTGGACTTCGAGACGATGGAGCGGACGCCCAAGGCATCCTACTTCTGGCTCCAGGAGCTCCTCGAAGAGCGGAACCTCGTAGCGTCGGCGGGGGCCGCCGTCGCCGCCGCCGCCTCCTCGGAGCCGGAGCTGGCGGCGGGTGCGGAGCCCGGAAGGTCCGACGGCGGTGCGCAGCCGCTGGGGCTGTGACCGCCAGGTACAGGGGCGGTCCGGATCAACTCAGCTCAGATCAGTTCAAGGTCCCTGAGCTGGCGGGCAATGCCCGCGCCGTCGGGCGAGTAGATCCACGTCACCGAGGAGGCGCTGTGGTCTCCGTCTTCCGAATGACCGCCCGCGAAGACTGATTCGCTGACAGACAGCTGCCGGATGGCGATCGCGGCCACTTTGTCGGCATGGTCGTGGGTGAACGCTGAATAGATCTGCTCATCGTGCTGGCCGTTGTCGCCGATGAGCAGCCACCGCATGTGCGGGAATTCGGCCGCCAGGCGCTCCAGGTTTTGGCGCTTATGGTCCTGTCCGCTGCGGAACCAGCGGTCCTGGGTGAGTCCCCAGTCCGTGAGTACCAGCGCGCCGGAGGGGTACATGTTGCGCGTGAGGAACCGGGCAAGGGTGGGTGCCGCGTTCCAGGGGCCCGTGGACAGGTAGATGACGGGGGCGTCAGGATGCTCTACCGTCAGCCGGTCCAGCAACACAGCCATTCCCGGCGTTGCCATCCGGGCCCGCTCGCTTAGAACGAACGTGTTCCACAGGGCAAGGAACGGCCTGGGCAGCGCCGTGACCATGACGGTGTCATCGATGTCGGAGACGATGCCGAACTTCGTCTCCGGACCAATGACGAAAATACTGGCGTCGGCGGGCTCAGTGCCCTCGGACCGCAACACGGCCGTGTGCCAGCCGGGGGAGAGGGAAACCTTGACATCAATGTCGATGAGTCCGCCCCTGTCGGCTCTGACCTTCGTGACAGTGCCGCCCACTTCAATTTCCACCTCCGAGCCCGGAATGGGAACGCTGGTGAAGGCGCGCCAGCCCCGGACGTTCTGCGTTCCGTTCCTGGCGGCGTGCTCGGCCCGGCTTCCGGGCACGGGCTTGCTGGCCAGCACCACCCGGCCGAGCACCCGCACCCAGTCCGTGGAACCGTATCCCTGATAGGCGATGGTTTTGGGTTCGAACTTCCACCGGCGGGCGAGTTTTAGCCGCGCGGTGTTGATTGCGGCCGAGAGCCGGTGGGCCAGGCGGAAGACGTGTGTGCCTGACAAAGAACTTTCCTGTGACGCCGTGTCCATTCCTTCACTCTGCCACAGGCCGGGGCCGCCGGGCCGGTTACCGGGCTCTGTTACCTGCCGCCGGCACGGCGCGCGCCGCCCTAACGCCGTTAACCGTCCCTCAGCAGCCACCGCAGAGTGTCAGCGTTCCGCACCGCGTTGCCGCCGCCGTCGTTGTTGAAATAGGCGTAAACGTCCTTGCCCGCGCCGCGCCACTCCCGGATCCTCTCCGCCCACCAGCGCAACTCCTCCTCCGAGTACGAGCCGCCGTACAGGTGCTGGTGGTCCGGCCCGTGCAGCCTGACATAGACGAAGGGTGCGGTGGCCCTCAAGATGCATGGCAGATTGGCTCCGCTCATGACGCAGTAGGCCGCGTTGTGCCGCTCCAGCAGGGCGTAGACATCCGGGTGGTCCCAGCTCGGATGCCGGAACTCCACGGACACCCGGATCCAGTCCGGCAGGGCGCCCAGAAAGTAGTCCAACCGGGCGTCGTCACGCGCCAGGCCGGGCGGCAGCTGGACCAGCAGCACGGCGCGCTTCTCACCGAGCTCGTGCCAGGATCGGGCAATCCGCTCGATCCAGACCTCCGGGCTGTAGAGCTTCTTGCCGTGGGTCAGGCCGCGCGGGGCCTTGACGGACAACGCGAACCCGTCGGGCAGCCGCCGCCGCCAGCTGGCGAAGGACGTGTCCCTCGGCCAGCGGTAGAAGCTGGCGTTCAGTTCCACGGTGCCGAAGCACGCCACGTAGTGCTGCAGCCTGTCACGGGCGGGAAGTCCCGGCGGGTAAAGCACGTTTTCCCAGTGGTCATAGCTCCAGCCCGAGGTGCCGATGTGCACTGTCATTCGTCTATTCCGTCGACGCCGTAGCCGATGTGGCCGGCACCGAAGCCACGCAGGAAACAGGGGGCAGGGTAGAGTTAAATGACAGTTTCAGCATGTCAGGAGACTATCCGCTGAGGCTGGTCGGAGGTAATCAATCGAAGTGCGTGGTCAGGCTTCCGCCGCCGGCGGACTCCACGATCGCGGCGGCCACATCGCGGAGTTTCAAGTTGCGGTTGCTGGAGGCCGACTTAATCAGCTTGATGGCCTCCTCCTGGCTGCAGCGGTTCTGCGCGATGATGATGCCCACCGCGGTGTCGATGATGGTCCGCGACTCCATCGCCGCCTTCAGGTTCGAGGCGGTGTCGCTGTGCTTTGCCAGCAGGATGGAGAGCTGGAGTCCCTTCGATGCCTGGCGGACGTAGGTGACTGCGTGCTCGATCGCGGCGGCATCGAAAGCGTTCGGCTTATCGGAGTAGAGGTTGAGGCCGGCGCGGGCATTATCTCCGGGCAGGTCAAACGGCACCGCCAGAACGGAGCGCATGCCGTTCCGGAGGATGGTCTCGTTGTATTCAGGGAATTCCGTATCCAGCTTGAAATCCGGAACATGGACCAGGACGCCTTCCCGGCACGAGCGAAGGCAGGGTCCGTCGCCGAACTGGTACTGGATCTCGTCGACCGCCTGGGCCCGCTCACTGCTGCTGGCCACAGTGCCCGCTGTGCGGTTCCGCAGAAGCGTAATTCCGCAGTGCACATGGCCGCGCGGTCCTGACAGTTGCTCGGAGGAGTAACGGGCCAGCTCGTTCAGGAAATTTCCGACGTCCTGGGTGTCCAGCAGGAGATCCTGGACGTAGCCCACCACATCGGTCTCGTTCAGGCGACTGTCCAAAGAAGGCTCCAGTTCTGCTCTGTCGTTCGGCGGGGCCGTCACGAAAGGTTCGAAGGTCAGGTTCCGGGGGTGCTGCTTCAGCTAACCTCAGGCTACACCCGGCGTGCCCTCGTGCGGACGTGTCAGCTGTGGCACTGTAAGGGCATGGTACGCATCGAGGATTATGCGGTTGTGGGCGATCTGCACACCGCGGCGTTGGTCAGCACTGAAGGTTCCATCGACTGGCTTTGCCTGCCGCGCTTCGATTCGCCGGCGTGCTTCAATGCGCTGCTGGATACCCCCGAGTCCGGACGCTGGCGGATCGCTCCGGCAGGCGCAGGGGAATGCACCCGGCGACGTTACCGCCGCCACACACTGATCCTGGAAACCGAATGGGAAACAGAGGATGGCGCCGTCCGGGTCATCGACTTCATGCCTCCGCGCGACGAGGTGGCGGACATCGTCAGGATCGTGGTGGGGCTCCACGGCCATGTCAGGATGAAGGGCGAGCTTGCCCTGCGCTTCGACTACGGCCACATCATGCCCTGGGTCCGGCGGGACAGCCACGGCCTGCATGCTATCGCCGGGCCGGATTCGGCCTACCTGGTGACCACCGCGCCGCTTCGGGGCGAACACATGCACACCGTCAGCGACTTCACCGTGAAAGCCGGCGAGCGGGTGCCCTTCGTGCTGACCTGGGCGCCCAGCCATGTCCACAGGCCGCGATCGGTGGACGCGGAGAAAGTGCTGGAATCCACCGAAAAGTTCTGGCGCGAATGGGCCGGGCAGTGCAAGGTGACAGGTCCCTACAAGGATGCGGTGGAGCGTTCGCTGATTACCCTCAAGGCCCTCACCTACGCGCCGACCGGTGGCATCGTGGCTGCTGTGACCACGTCACTGCCGGAACAGCTGGGGGGTCCGCGGAACTGGGATTACCGGTTTTGCTGGCTCCGCGATGCCACCCTGACACTGCAGGCACTGCTGGCCGCGGGCTACACCGCCGAGGCCGCCGCCTGGCGGGACTGGCTGCTGCGCGCCGTGGCCGGGGATCCGGCGGACCTGCAGATCATGTACGGGATCCACGGGGAACGCCGGCTGCCCGAGATGGAGCTCCCGTGGCTGGCCGGCTACGAGAACTCGTCGCCGGTGAGAGTGGGCAACGGTGCAGCGGGCCAGCTGCAGCTGGACGTCTGGGGCGAAGTGCTGGACTGTCTCTCACTCACCCGGAACTCGCTGCTCAAGCACACGGACGAGGCCTGGGACGTGCAGGTGGCGCTCATGGAGTATCTGGAAGGCGCGTGGGACCAGCCGGACAACGGGCTGTGGGAAATGCGAGGGCCCAAGCGCCATTTCACGCACTCGAAGGTGATGGCCTGGGTAGCGGCGGACAGGATGGTCAAGGGCGTCAGGGACTCCGGGCTCCCCGGGCCTGCCGACCGCTGGGAGGAGCTGCGGGAGACCATCCGCGACGATGTCATGGCCCACGGGTACGACCCGGAGCGGAACACCTTCACCCAGTCCTACGGCCGCCCGGAACTGGATGCCAGCCTGCTGCTCATCCCGCGCGTAGGGTTCCTGCCGCCGGATGATCCCCGCGTCATAGGCACCATCGACGCCATCCAGCGGGAGCTGACCGAGGACGGATTTGTGCTGAGGTACCGGCCCCAGGACAGCGACGACGGCCTGCCGGGGGAGGAAGGTGTCTTTCTTGCCTGCTCCTTCTGGATGGTGGAGGCGCTGCTCGGCGCCGGCAGGCGCCGGCAGGCCACCGAACTGTTTGAGCGCCTCCTTGCGCTGCGGAACGACGTCGGTCTCCTGAGCGAGGAGTGGGGTGTCCAGAGTGCGCGGCACCTGGGAAACACGCCGCAGGCATTCAGCCACTTCGCCCTCGTGACGAGCGCCTTGGAACTTCATCAGCAACGGGCGCGGCGAAGTGATAAGCCCCTGCCATCGAGGGCGGGAACGGCTTCATAGGTGCCGTCCATTCCCCGCTTCGCTCAGCCAGCCGGACGTCAATAAGTATACTTACTAATGACTTGGTGAATTATGGAGAAGGAGCGGTGGAATGGCTGGAATATTTGGTCCCGGGACGCCGGCCGGCAGCGCCGCCGGCCCGCGCCGCAAAGCAGTCCTGTTTGATGTTGACGGGACCCTGATCGACTCTGCCTACATACACACGCTCGCCTGGTGGCAGGCGTTCCGCCAGTCGGACTTCGACGTGCCCATGGCGCAGATCCACCGTTGCGTGGGGATGGGCGGTGCCCGGCTGGTGGACCACCTGCTGCCGGAAGGGCGTGACAAGGCCGGGGACGAAGAAATTCTTTCGGCCCACTCCGGGATTTTCGGCACTTACTGGCCGTCCCTGCGCCCCTTCGATGGAGCCCGGGAACTCCTCGCCCAGTGCTGCGAGAGCGGCCTGGCTGTGGCGCTGGCGTCCTCGGCCAAGGATCAGGACCTCAAGGCCCTCCGCTCCAGCCTGTCCGCCGATGCCTTCATTCATGCGGCAACGAGCGCCAACGATGCCGAGGAGAGCAAGCCCGAGCCGGACATCCTCATCGCCGCACTGCGCGCCGTAGAGCTGGAGGCGGACAACGCCGTCTACGTCGGGGACGCCGTCTGGGACGTCTATGCGGCGGCCAGGCTTGGCATGCCCACCATCGGCCTGACCTCCGGCGGGACCAGTGAGGCCGAGTTGCGAGAGGCGGGCGCCGTCGACGTGTACTCGGGTCCCCGGGAACTGCTGGACCACCTCAGTGACAGTGCGATCGGGAGGCTCCTCGCCGGTTAACGAGCCAGCCTGCGCGCGGGCTACCGGACCTACAAGGTGGCCGGGCCGGTTGTGGACTCGGTGGCCGCAGGGTCGCCGGCCCCCGGTTCGTCAGCGTAGTCGCCCCTGTTCCACGCCACCGAAACCGCAACTGAACCGTCGTCGTTCCTGACCACTTCGGTGACCACCTCCGCAACAGCCGCCCCCATGGCCAGAATCTTTGCCCGGTAGGTGGTGACCAGCTCCTCAAGGCTGGCCTCCGTCCATTCGCCCGGACGTATCCGGGTGGAAATCTCCACGGGTTCGGGCTGGTACAGCGTCATGATGATGCCTTTCCTTGGGGGGCAGCGACAGTTCCTACGCTAGGAGCCTTCGCTGGCCGAAACAAGCGAAAAAGCAAGCTGGCTTACTTTTACAACAGGGCCGGGCCGGAAGTTGATAAGCATACTGATCTTCCCATCGCGACGGATCGGCGATACGGTCGAAAAAGCCCATCTTCAGCTTAAGGAAGGAACGCCATGAAGGCACTGACCTGGCAAGGCAAGCGCTCAGTGAGTGTGGAAGAAGTTCCGGACCCCGTGATCCAGGAGCCTACGGACGCCATCATCAGGATCACTTCCACCGCGATCTGCGGCTCGGACCTCCACCTCTATGAGGTACTGGGACCCTATATGCACAAGGGGGACGTGCTGGGCCACGAGCCCATGGGAATCGTGGAGGAGGTGGGGAGCGCCGTCACTAACCTCGCCAAGGGCGACCGGGTGGTGATTCCGTTCAACATCTCCTGCGGGCACTGCTACATGTGCAGCCAGGGGCTCCAGTCGCAGTGTGAGACCACCCAAGTCAGGGAGAAGCGTTCCGGGGCCGCACTGTTTGGCTTTTCCGAACTCTATGGGTCGGTCCCGGGCGGCCAGGCCGAGTTCCTGCGCGTACCGTACGCCGACTATGGCCCGGTTAAGGTGGGCCAGGAACTCCCGGATGACCGCTACCTGTTCCTTTCTGACATCCTTCCCACGGCCTGGCAGGGTGTGAAGTATGCGGACGTCCAGGACGGCGGCACCCTCGCGGTGTTCGGGCTCGGACCCGTGGGGCAGTTCGCCTCGCGGATCGGCACGCACCTGGGACTGAGGGTGGTCGGAGTGGACCCCGTCCCGGAGCGGCGCGAGATGGCGGCGCGGCACGGCGTCGAGGTCCTGGACTATTCCAAGGGCGTGGCTGATGAACTGCGGGAAATGACCGGCGGCCGCGGACCCGATGGGATTGTGGACGCGGTCGGCATGGAAGCCCACGGCTCGCCAGTCGCCGCGTTCGCCCACCACGCGCTCGCGCTCCTGCCGGACAAAGTGGCACAAAAGGCCATGGAAACCGCCGGCGTGGACCGCCTCGCGGTCCTGCACACGGCCATTGATTCGGTCCGCCGGGGCGGGACGCTCTCCCTGAGCGGCGTCTACGGCGGAACTGCCAGCCCCATGCCGCTGCTGACCATGTTCGACAAGCAGATCCAGCTCCGGATGGGCCAGTGCAACGTCCGCCGCTGGACGGATGAGCTGCTTCCGCTGGTGGAGGACGACGCCGATCCGCTGGGTGTCACGGATCTGGTCACCCACCGCGCGGGGCTGGCCGAGGCGCCGGCGCTTTATGAAAAGTTCCAGAAGAAAGAGGACGGCTGCATCAAGGTGGTCCTCCAGCCCTAGAGGGCAACGGTTACCCGGCCTTCAGCAGCGAGGGCCGGAAAGCGGCTGGCGGGAGACAGCTTCTCCCGCCAGCCGTTGCTTGACGTGCGAAGCTATCGGGCCTCAGGCTCCGGCGTCCACGACGCAGAAGCGGTTTCCGTCCGGGTCTTCCAGGACGATGAAGTCGGGGTCCTCCGGGTACAGGTCCCAGTCCACCTGCGAGGCGCCGAGTTCCACGAGCCGCTCCACCTCCCCCGCCTGGTCGTCGGCGTAGAGATCCAGGTGCATACGCGGGTGCGGTTGCACGGGCGTCTCGCTGATCATGAGGGCAAGGCGGGCTCCCTCACCTGTCCGCGGGACCAGCACCACCCAGGTTTCGTCGCCGTCGTCCCGCGGCACATAGCCCAGAGCATCACACCAGAAGGCTGTGGCGCGGGCGACGTCATTGACCCCGAGGACAGTCGTACCGATCGTCAGCATGCCTTCATGCTTCCGCGCGGCTGTTCGCGACGCAAGGGGTGCTCTTGGCTTGGCGGGGTCAACACCATTGGTTCAGCAGTTGCTCAGCCAGATCAACCATCTCGGGCACCAGCGGGTGGAGGAAGGCCACGAACGGCGACGGCGGATAGGTCATCGCCATGGTGACCTGCCGCTTTCCGTCGGCGCTGGTCATCGAGACCATCCCGTAGCCCTGCACGTCACCGATGTTGCCGTAGTAGAAGTCGTTGGTGCAGGTGTCGTTCCAGCGTGCCAGGCCGAGTTTGAAGTTGGAGTAAACCGCTTCCTTCATCTGCGAAAGGGTGGACTGCTTCAGCAGCTTCCCCTGAAGCAGCGCCGAGTAATAGGTATTGGCGTCCCGGACGGTGGAAACCATGCCGCCAGGAGCATCGATATACACCCTGGGATAGGCGACGTCGAACTGTTTGTCCTCAACAGTGATGTAGCCGTGCAGCAGTTCGTCTTTCGGACGCCCTTCGGCGGTCATGAAGGTCTCCGTGAGCCCGAGCGGTTCGATGATGTCTGACCGCAGGACCTCGGCGAAGGGACGACCCCGGAGCCGTTCAATGATCAAAGCGAGTGCGACCAAGTTCGAGCCGGAAGGCTCGAAGGGCTGGGCGAGTTTGTACTTCCACGGAAGGCGGGCGGCGAGGGCCAAACGCTCTCGCAGGGTCAAAGGTGAGTTGAATACCTGCCGGAGCGGGCCGGACGTCCACAGGACGTCCCCGTAGTCCGGAATGCCCGATTCCTGGTTGAGAAGTCTGCGCACGGTAATGGGCTCCGGCGGCTTCAGAATGCGGCTGAACCCGGGGAAATAGTCGTCCACCTGGCCGTCGAGGGCGATCCGGCCTTCCTCCGCGAGCTTCAGCACGGAGACAGCGATCATGGACGTCGTGAGCCCGCCCATGTGGATCGGATCGTTGAGTTGCACCTGCTGCCCGCCGCCGAGGGTCCGGACTCCCTCCGCGTGAGTCCACTCCGCGCCGTTGTTCCTGGCCTGGATAAGAACGGCCGGAGCCCCTTCTTCCCGCATGGTCTGGCTGAAATCGAGCAGGTCAGCGAATACCCAGCTTGGCGGTGTCTGCTGGTCGGGCGGCTTGGGTGCCGGGGTGCAGCCGCCAACTGTGGCGACCAGCAAGGCTGCGGCCGCCGGCGCGGCGAACCGCCGCAACCGGGCGCGAAGCCAAGGCCCTGCCATGCCATCAGGATACGCGCCAAGCTCCCGCAAGCGCCGCACCTAATTCGCCGGAAACGCGCGAGTTCGCCGGGAGCCCGGAATGAATCAAGCTGTTTGTGACAGCTGGTTGGTTTTGTAGTTGATGCCGGCGTGGGCCGGGGCGGCTGGTGCGGTGGGTTTGTTGCGGTAGCGGTGAGGATGCCGGGCGTGGCAGGCGTTGAG
>NZ_CAKKLY010000062.1 GCF_918698095.1 Arthrobacter sp. Bi83 | reverse complement strand
GGTGCCCTGTTCCCTGATCAGCGAATCCAGGGACTCAACCCACTCGGCGGTCTCTTCCGGATCACGATCAGGCAGCTGGTTAGTCAACCCGCTGAGGATATGGGAGGTATCTTCTCCTGCAGCCACGTCCAACCTCTCTTTGCGCGCATGCATCGGCGCCCTCAGGTCCGGCAGGGTAGCTGCCTGGCGTGAACGCGACGTGTGCGACATATCGGTTACAACAGCCCGGTCATGTGCGCCGGGCAGGGTTCTATCTCGTCTACGACTGCCTATCCGTCCAAGGCGGTCGCCCCGAAGGTATGGCTGTCACCAGTCACTCTAGCTGTGACGGCTTGCCGATGCGTAGCCGCGTCTGGCGCCCCGGTCGTATTTGACCGTCATACTGGTTGTGTGACGCACAATAAGCCGCACCGCGGCAGCAGCAGCTTGAAGCACGCGCCCAAAGGGTGTTGGCTTGGAGTAATCGATATCACTATGCATAGGAGGAACACGTGAGTGAGGCCGACGCCGCCACTTCGGTAAATGTGGCGGAAAAATTGGGTTTCAAGACCGGGGATCTGATTCAGGAGTTCGGCTATGACGATGACGTCGACTTCGACTTGCGTGATGATATTGAGGACCTCACAGGGTCCGAGCTCCTGGATGAGGACGATCATGACGTTGTGGACGCCGTAATATTCTGGTGGCGCGACGGCGACGGCGACCTCGTGGACACGCTCATGGATTCGCTGACCACCCTGAGCGAGAACGGCGTGGTCTGGGTGCTGACGCCCAAGTCCGGGAGGCCCGGTTACGTCTCCCCGGCGGAGATCCAGGAAGCTGCACCCACCGCGGGGCTTCACCTCACCACATCGCCGGGCGTATCCAAGGACTGGAGCGCCACGCGCCTGGTGACCAGGAAGAACAAGTGACCTTAACAAACACCGTTGCCCCAACGGGTGCCGCGGTTGTGCCCGCAGTAGGAGAGCAGGCTCCGGAGTTCACTCTGGTCAACCAGTTCGGGGAGCCGGTCCGGCTCGCGGACTTCCGGGGCCGGAACGTGGTGGTCGTCTTTTATCCCTTCGCCTTCTCCGGTATCTGCACCGGTGAGCTGTGCGAGATCAGGGACAATTTGGCCGTCTTTGAGCATGCCGACGCCGAAGTGCTGGCAATCTCGGTGGACAGCAAGTTTGCGCTGCGCGCCTACGCCGAGCAGGAAGGCTACGGCTTCAGCCTGCTGGCTGACTTCTGGCCCCACGGCGCCGTGGCCGAGCAGTACGGCGTGTTTGACGCGGAGAGCGGCATGGCTACCCGGGGCACCTTCATCATCGACGGCGACGGCATCATCCGGTACGTCGTCGTCAATCCCCGCGGCCAGGCGCGCGATCTGGGCGAGTACCGCCGCGTGCTGGCAGGACTGGCGCAGGGCTGACCCCATGGACCGGCAGCGGACCGGCGTCGGCCTGACAGGGTTTGCCAGTCTGCCTCCGGTGCCTGGGACGGAACCGTCGGCGTCAGAACTCCAGGTCCTGGGGGAAATCCGGGATCTGTTGTCTGGACGGCGCCTGGCCCTCCTTACCGGGGCGGGACTGAGCACGGATTCCGGAATCCCTGACTACCGCGGGCCGGATTCGCCGCCGCGGTCGCCCATGACCTACCAGGAATTCGTGCGCGACGAGGCGAACCGTCAGCGGTACTGGGCCCGGAACCACATCGGCTGGTCCCACCTCCGGCGGGCTGACCCCAATGCCGGCCACGCCGCCGTCGCAACCCTGGAGCGCCGGGGACTCCTGACCGGACTGATCACCCAGAACGTCGACCGCCTCCATGAGGATGCCGGAAGCGTGAACGTTGTGGACCTGCACGGCCGCTTCGACCAGGTCATTTGTCTGGACTGCCGGCGCACGTATTCACGCCAATTGCTCGCCGGAGTGCTGGAGGAGCTCAACCCGGGATTTCTTGACCGTGCGCTGGAATCCGGCGCCGTTGAAATCGCACCCGATGCCGACGCGACCGTCGAGGACTCGGCGCTGATCCGGAGCTTTGTGGTTGCCAGGTGCCCTGCCTGCGGCGGCGCCCTGAAACCCGACTTCGTGTACTTCGGCGAAAACGTTCCCAAGGATCGCGTAGAGCGCGCCTATTCGATAGTCGATGAAGCCGGGGCGCTGCTCGTTGCCGGGTCCTCCCTTAGTGTCATGAGCGGCCTTCGCTTTGTCCGCCACGCCTCAAAACAGGGCAAACCGGTGGTCATCATTAACCGCGGAGAGACGCGCGGCGATGACCTGGCAACCGTCAAGCTCGTTGCGGGGGTAAGCGAGGCACTTGCCTGGCTCGCCGCAGAATTGCCGGGCATTCCGCCGTCCTGATCCGGATTGGCGTTTCGAGCCAGTGTTCGGGTAGAGTCTATGTTCGTTGGTTGGAGCGCTTCGGAGCGAAAACCGGCAAATTGGGTCTTTAGCTCAGCTGGTAGAGCGCCACGTTTACACCGTGGATGTCATCGGTTCGATCCCGGTAGGACCCACAAAGAAGAACCCCGTTGTCCCGGCCGTTACGGCCCGGGGCAGCGGGGTTTTCTGCTGTACGCGTGATGTTTGGTTCGAGGTTCTCACCCCAGAAAATGTCAGTGCCGGGCCATAGTCTCCTGGCATGGAACATGTACTGGTGAGAACTGCTGAAGACGGCCAGCCGGCTGCTGTCATCCGCGGAGGCCGCGAATGGACGGTCGGAGCGGAGCCGGTCCGCTGGTTTGAACGGGTCAGCTGGTGGGAAGCCGAGCGCAGGATGCCGCTGGGCCTGAGCCGTGTGGATGTTGAGGTCTGGCGGCTGCAGGCGAGGCTGGGGCGGAATGAAGACTCCGCACTGACCACAATGGAGGTCATGCGCGACGGCCTGGGCGGTGGCTGGCGACTGCGCGGTGCCGTTGCGGATGCCGCATGAATTGGAAAAGCCTTCCACCGCGACTATTGGGGGATGCCGCGGTGGAAGGCTTAAGTTGAATATACCGTGAACTTTCGGAAACAGGAAACTATGTCGTCATGCCGGGGCAACATTGCTGACCGGGCAGTGTGATGCCTTCCGGGGCTGCGGACACCCGTACGCGGACGAACACTTGCGGCCCCTCTGATTCAGGGGCCGCAAGTGTCCGTTCGCGCTTTTCAGGGAGGGGTTAGCTGGCGTCCTCGACCAGCAAGAGGTCGCGGGCCACGGTTTCCGGCGTGAAAAAGGTGGTGCCGAAGGAAATGAGGGCGAGAACCACGGAGTAGACGGCCAGCACAAGCCACGAATATCCCGTGGCGGCCAGCAGGGCTGCACCGACCAGCGGAACCAGGCCGCCTGCCAGAACGGCCGAGAGTTCACGGCTCATGGCCACACCGGTGAAGCGGTACTGGGAGCCGAAGAGTTCGGGAAGCAGCGGGCACTGCGGGCCAAGCATCGATTGCACACCGAGCGCGATGCCTACAACCATGACCACCCACACGAGAGTCACGTTGCCGAGGGTTACCAGATAGAACGCGGGGAAGGCGATGGCTGCCTGGAACAGTGCCCCGTAGCGGTATACCGGGACGCGGCCGAAGCGGTCGGACAAAGCTCCGAAAGTGACCACCATGACGGCGGCGAAACCGGCAGCGATCAGGAGACCGACCGGGCCGATGAACTTGTCGCCAGGGAAGACCCCGTCCTTTGCTGCCAGGAAAGCGATCAGCAACGCGGAATAGATCGAGGAGTTGCCGTTCTCTCCCATGCGCAGGCCGATGCCGATCAGGACATTCTTCTTTGAGTGCTTCCACAGCTGGCCGATGGGATTCTTAACCACATTCTTGTGCTTCTCCAGCTCCTGGAAGACCGGCGTTTCCTTCAGCCGCAGCCGGATGAAGATGGCCACCGCGATCAGGATCACGCTCGCGAGGAACGGCACGCGCCACAGCCAGCCCTCAAGAACAGCCTTGTCCGCCGTGGCGATCAGCGCAAAGGTGCCGGCACCCAGGAGCGTGCCCAGCTGGATACCAACGAACGGCAGCGAAGCAAAGAATCCGCGACGGCGGCGCGGCGCGACTTCGGAAATCAGGGTGGTGGCGCCTGCCTGTTCAGCGCCTGCACCAAGGCCCTGCAGGATGCGCAGCGTCACCAGTAGGACGGCGCCGAGCATGCCCGCCTGCTCGAAGGTGGGCAGCAGGCCGATCGCGAAGCTGGCTGTGCCCATCAGTCCGATCGTCAGGATCAGCACCATCTTCCGGCCAAACCGGTCTCCGATGTAGCCGAAGACAATGCCGCCGAATGGCCGGGCTGCGAAACCCACGCCGTACGTGGCGAAGGATGCGATCAGTGCACCTTCTTCACCAAGCGGCTTGAAGAACAGCGGCCCGAAGATCAGGGCGGACGCGAGTCCGTAAATGTAGAAGTCGTAGTACTCCAGGGCCGAGCCTACGGAGCTGGCAAGAGTTGCCCTTCGCAGCTGGTCCGGATCGACGACGGCGTCATCCGCTTCAGCCAGCGGTGTATTAGTACGAGTTGTCACAGGCACTCCCTCAAGAACACTCCAGGCCCCCGTTGGCCTGGTGGGATAGCGGCAACACCTATGGCGTCGATCACTATGTTGAACAGAGTACAACAAGTTGAACGACTAGCCAATACCCGGGGGAAGGAAAGGAGACGACGCGTCATTGTGACGTCGCTCGCACCGGGGAACGACGGGCGGATCAGCCCATGGGGTTGCCCAGGGACCTCGCCAGCTCCTTCAGCTCCTTGACCATTTGCGCGCCCTGCTCGTCCGAATACGTGGCCTTGAGCGCCGTAACGGACAGGCCCAGGCTGGGACCGTGGGCGCCACGGGTTGGCACCGAGACGGCGAGACAGACCACGCCGGTGGTGGATTCCTCATCCTCGAAGGCGTATCCCTTTTCCCGGATGTCTCGGAGCTGGGCCTTGAACTCGGCGCCGGTGCGGATCGACTTCGGGGTGAGTACCGGCAGTTCAACGTCGTCAGTGAACATGGCGTCGATGTCATGATCGTGAAGACGGGCAATGAGGGCCTTGCCCACCGCGCACAGTGAAACCGGCATCTTGTCTCCGATGTTGGAGGTCAGCCTGACGGCAGGATGTCCTTCATAGCGGGCAAGGTAGATGACGTTCGTGCCGTCCAGCATGGCAATCCGGACGGTTTCCCCGGAAAGCGTGGGGGCCTGTTCACAAAAGCGGTAAAACTCCTGGACCTCATCCAGCCTGCTCAGGTAGGCAGCGCCGAGCTCGACGAGCTTGCGGCCCAGGGTGAATTCAGAGCCTTGCCGGCTAATCAGGCGGGCATCCTCAAGGGCCAGCAGCAAATTGGACGTGGAGGACTTTGGAATGCCCAGTTCGCGTGCCAGATCACTGAGCGTCAAGCGGCCCGTGGCTGATCCGGCGAGGGCTTCCAATACCGCCGCGGCCCGGGTCACGGCGGGTGCCGGCGAGGTACTGCCTAATCCATCGCTGGGGCGGGAAGCGCGGGAATCGACCATGATTCTCCTTCAATCGGTACGCGCTCAGGACAGCGCAGGCAGCATAATCGGTCAGCGGCGGCAGCGGCGGGGGTAGTCCATCGCTGTTCATTTGGCTGAACACTTACCATCATAATGGCTCGGCGGATCACGGCGGCATGACGCTGGCCACGGAACCAGCGGTGCGAGGCTGGGCGGGGGCCCGCCTTGGTCGGGCCCAGCATCGGTTCTGTCTACAGCGCTGGCCTGATTAGACGCATGCCCACCCGCGCGGCAGGTGTGGCCCATTACAGACCTGCCACGCCGTAACCCACCGACGCGCTTCCATTCGCCATGGACGCGGCACAGGCTGGCGAGGCACTTCTTTGCCGATTCTATGATCGGGTAACTAGCCTTCCGGGAGCTGTAGAAGGTCATGAAAAGCCCCCTACAGCCCCTAAAGGTTAATTTCCGCAGTTCCAGTAATAACTACCGTCGTATGCCGAGGCGGTGTACCGGGTACCGCCGGAACACAACTCGCCGGTGGTGCTTCCCGAGAAACCGCCATAGATGCCGGTCGTGCATGTGAAGGTGGGGGTTGTCGTAAGGGAGGCTACGTTGTATCTCCCATCAGAATCAGAAGCCACATCATCCCACCAACCCCAAAATGTGTCGTCCTTGGCCACACCCGCTGGGTGTCACGGTGCCGCGCTTCTTTGCTGACCCTTTCACCGGGTCGGCTTCGTAGGCAACCTTTTGTTCGCCGACTATACGGCCACCCTTGATGCGGATTTCTTCCTTCACTTTGGCCATGTGAGCGTCGAAATCTGTCTTGATTTTCGGCGAAGACGCCTCAATCGGAAGTGGAGGAGCCGGCGTGTAGCTTCCTGGAGGATCAGCTGGTGGCTGTGCCGCATTTGCAGCGCCTGCACTCCACAATGCATTGTATACAAGTGCGACCGTCGCGCTCACTCGGTACGGCAAGGCGCTCAGTCCGTGCCGCAAAGGGCCGGGCATCCACAGTGGTTGCCCGGCCCTTCGTTTCATCGGCTTACACGCTGCGCGGGTGCGTCCTGTTGAGGCCCGGCCTAGTAGAAGTGAACCGTGTCCACGAGGTGTGGGAGCTCTCCGCCGTCGAGGAACGTGCGCAGGTTGCTGCAGAACCGATCCGCAATGAGGCGGTTCTCGGCGGCGCTGAGTGCCGACGTGTGCGGCGACACCATGACCCTGGGGTGGTTCCACAATGGGCTGTCCTGGGGGAGCGGCTCAACCGCGAAAACGTCCAGGCAGGCGTAGGACACCTGCCCGTTCTCCAGTGCCTCGAGCAGCGCTTCCTCGTCCACCACCGTGCCGCGTCCCACGTTCACGAACACGGTGCCGGGCTTCATGGCGGAAAAGGTCTCGCGGTTGAAGAGCTTCTCCGTGTAGGGCGTTCCGGGCAGCGTGTTCACCACGGCGTCGGCGGAGGCCAGCAGGCCGGCCAGGCCATCGTTGCCTGCCACTTCCTCAATGCCCTCGATGGGTTCGACGTTCCGTTTCGTTCCGCTGACCTTCATGCCGAGCGCCCGGGCAATCCGTGCCGTTTCCAGGCCGATTTCGCCGAGGCCGGTGACCACCAGGGAGGAGCCGTTGACCAGCCGCGTCGGGGTGCGCAGCTCCGGCCAGACCTTTGCGGCCTGGTCCTGGGCGAGCTCGGCGCTCCGCTTGAAGCCGTTGAGGATGCCGAGCGCCGCAAATTCCGCGAGCGGCAGCGCGTGAACGCCGGCGGAGGTTGTCACCTTGAACTTGTCCAGCGTTTCGGCGTCAAGACCCGAGGCCTTCACTGCCCCGCCAGCCCCTGCGGCCATCGCGTGGATCCACTGCAGGTGGGGGTTTTCGCGGGCGATCCTCGCCAGGCCGGCCGGGCTTTCGTTCGGAAGGCCGTACAGGACCTGGGCCTTGCCCAGCATCCCCCAGTAGCGCTCTTCCTGCTCGGGGGTCCGCCTGAAGTCGGGATCACCGGAGTGGTCTGCCGGGAAGCGCTCAGGGGGCAGCAGCTCGGGTTCGTAGAGAACGGTCACGGAGGGATCTACGGCGCGAATGCGCTCCACCAGCTCGGCTTCGAGCGGGACGGCGATTGCGACGGTGGTTTCAGTCGTCATGCTGTTCATCATACTGAATGGAGGCTAGAATACTGAACAGGTTCCGAAGATTAACCACGACGAAGTGAGGCAGCACCACAGATGAATATACAGAAGGCAGGCTTTGTCGGCCTGGGCCTCATGGGGGCACCAATGGCCGCGAACCTGGTGAGGAAAGGCTGGACGGTTACCGCCTGGAACCGCTCCGCCGCGGCGCTGGATGCATTCGGGCAGCTCGGTGGGGCGAACGCCAAGGAGGTGTCATCGCTCCGCGACGAGCCCGTGATCGTCTTCATGTTGCCCGACCTTGGCTACATCGAAGAGGCAGCGGCAGGACTTCTCGCCAGCTGGGTGGCCTCGCCGCCGGAGCCTGGCACGGCCCTCGTGATTATGAGCAGCGTTTCCCCCGCCGGAGTAAGGGATTTCGGATGCCGGGTGCGAGAAGCCAGCGCAGGCAATGCCGTGGTGGTGGATGCGCCCGTGAGTGGCGGCACGAAGGGTGCCGTCGAGGGGACGCTGGCCATCATGGCCGGTGCCGACGACGCCGCAGACTTCGAAAGACTGCTGCCGCTGTTCGAAGCCATGGGCACGACCGTCCGGCTGCTCGGCCCGCTGGGTTCCGGGTCACTCGCGAAGGCCTGCAACCAGCTGATCGTAGGAACCACGACGGCGGCCCTCGCCGAAGCAGCGGAACTCGCCGAACGCTCGGGACTGGATGTGGCAGCACTCTATGAGGTCCTGGCCGGGGGACTGGCCGGCAGCAGGGTGCTGGACATCGTGGGGCCCCGGCTCGTCAAGAAGGACTACACGCCCACCGGACCCGCCAAGTTCATGCACAAGGATCTTTGCTTCGTCGTCGAATCAGCCGAAGCGGCCGGCACCGCAGTCCCCATGGCGACAGCCGGCGTCGGCCTCTATGCGGAACTCAAGCGGCAGGGACTGGGCGACCAGGACCTGGCCGTTGTGAGGCAGACCATTTCCAATCTCAGCAACAGCGCCGCGGCCGCCGCGGCTGAAGGGACCATCAAGGCATGAGCGCGCTTTTTGACCTGACCGGGCGCATCGCCCTCGTAACCGGCTCCAGCCGGGGAATCGGAAACGCCTTGGCGCGGGCCCTGGCAGACGCCGGCGCCACCGTGGTCCTGAACGGCATCACCCCCGGCAGGCTGAAGGCCGCCGAAGACTCGATGGCCGCCGACTACCCTGAAGGCAGGGTCCGCAGCTGCGCGTTCGACGTCACCAGCGACACGGCGGCGGCGGAGGGCATCGCCTGGGTAGAGGCCAACGTGGGTCCGCTGGACATCCTGGTGAACAACGCCGGCATCCAGCACCGCGTGCCCATGCTGGAGCTCGACGTCAGCGACTGGGAGCGAGTCATCTCCACCGACCTGACCAGCGCCTTCCTCGTGGGCCGCCAAGCAGCCCGCCACATGATTCCGCGCGGCCGCGGCAAGATCATCAACATCTGCTCGGTGCAGACCGACCTGGCCCGCCCGACCATCGCCCCGTACATCGCCGCCAAGGGCGGCCTGCGGAACCTGACCCGAGCCATGACCGCTGAATGGGCCGCCTCGGGGCTGCAGATCAACGGAATCGCACCGGGCTACATCCATACGGAAATGACCCAGAACCTGGTGGATGACGAGGAATTCAACGCGTGGATCCTGGGCAGGACACCGGCGCACCGCTGGGGCACAGTCGAGGACCTGGCGGGGCCGGCTGTCTGGCTGGCCTCCAGCGGCTCGGATTTCGTGAACGGCCAGACCATCTTCATCGACGGCGGAATGACGGTGGTGGTCTGATGGCACCGATGATTGCGCCAACAGAACTCCCGGCCACCTCACCGGCCGTGGTGGCCCACGCCGCCGGGGACCTGAGGCTGGAAGACATCGCGCTCGCCGCTCCTTCGCCGGACGAAGCCGTGGTGGAGGTGGCATACGGCGGCATCTGCGGCTCCGACCTGCACTACTGGCTGCACGGGGCCGCCGGCGAGTCTGTGCTCAAGGCTCCTTTGGTCCTCGGCCACGAAATTGTGGGTACCGTGGTCCGTTCCGCGGCCGACGGGAGCGGCCCTTCCGTTGGCGCTGCAGTAGCAGTGCATCCGGCGACCCCGGCCCCGGGGGCGGCCAGGTACCCCGAAGACCGGCCCAACCTGTCGCCGGGCTGCACCTATCTGGGCAGCGCGGCGCGGTTCCCGCACACGGACGGTGCCTTCAGCCGCTATGTGAACCTTCCCACGCGCATGCTCCGGACACTTCCGGACAGCATCGAACTGCGGACCGCAGCGCTCATCGAGCCCGCCAGCGTTGCCTGGCATGCTGTTGCGCGCGCCGGGGAAGTGGCAGGCAAGACCGCCCTGGTGATCGGCTGCGGCCCCATCGGTGCACTGGCCGTGGCGGTGCTGAAAAGGGCAGGGGCCAGCCGGATCACCGCGGTGGACATGCACGCCAGGCCGCTGCAGATTGCCGCGGCAGTCGGCGCGGATGACGTTCTCACCGCGGACGATGCCGACGCCGTCGCGGCAATCGAGGCGGACATCGTCATCGAGTCCTCCGGCAGCCACCAGGGACTGGCTTCCGCCATCCGGGGCGCCGTCCGCGGCGGCACCGTGGTGATGGTGGGACTGCTGCCGTCAGGTCCGCAACCCGTCCTGATTTCGCTGGCCATCACCCGTGAACTCGAGCTCCGCGGGTCGTTTCGCTTCAACGACGATATCGACGAGGTCATCGGGGCACTGGCAGACGGCTCGTTGCAGATCGGACCCGTAATCACGCATGAGTACCCGGCGCAGCGGGCGCTCGAAGCCTTCGCCGTGGCACGCAACTCGGCCGAATCCGGAAAGGTGCTGCTCGACTTCCGCGGCTAGACGCGCGGCACCGGAACGAAGACCCGCGGCTGTTCCACCCAGACCGGCTCCATCTCGGAGATGGTCTGGCGCATGATCATGTTCGACGCCTCGCGCGCCTCCGCGGCATCCCCGGTGAAGATTGCCTTGGCGACGTCCAGGTGCCACTGCAGCACGACGTCGCGGGGGCGGTCCGGCATCAGCCCGTGCACCGTCCGGCCCGTCAGCGTCTCGGCCACCTGGCCCACGAGGTTGGCGAACATTTCGTTGCCGGAGCCGCTCAACAGGAGGGAGTGAAACTGGATGTCCAGCTCCAGGAAGCGGGGCACATCGCCGGCCTGGCCGGCGTCGCGCATTGCGAGGGCCACGTCAAGGAGTTCGCGGCGGAGATCATCGGGAGCGTTCACCGCCGCGAGTTCGGCGGCAACAGGCTCGACGGCGGAACGCAGCTCCGCGAGCGAGCGCAGCTGGGCGCCGCGGCCCTCGCCTGCCAGCCGCCAGCGGATGACGAGCGGATCGAAGGGGTTCCAGCGGTGCGGTGGCAGGACCTTGATGCCGACGCGTTTGGTGGTCTCAACGAGGCCGAGCGACTGCAGCACGCGGACAGCCTCCCGGACCACCGAGCGGGATACTTTGAGCTCGTCTTCCAGCTGTTCGGCCAACATGACATGGCCCGTGGGAAGGATGCCACCGACGATTCGGGTTCCCAGATGCTCGATGGCACGATGGTGGAGGCTGGTTGACATATGGGTAAGCATAATGGCGCCCGGCCGGATTGTTTCCCGCGCGGCGCCGGGCACCCGGTCCATGGCGCTGCAGCACATCATAGACTGTTTGTGACGCGTCTCCTTCCACTAAGTGGGCGCCACTTCCCCATGCGGCCGGCAATACATATGGTTTATTCACAGCCACTTTTTCTTTAAGCGTGTTCCGCAGGACGTGCGGGACTCATTGCACACGTTGCACAGAAATGAATTGGAGTTTTGATGTCAGCACACATCGGTGTCACCGGCCTTGCGGTGATGGGTGCCAACCTGGCCCGCAACCTGGCCCGGAACGGCTTCACCGTTGCCCTCCACAACAGGTCTGTTGAGAAGACCGACGCATTGCTGGAAAAGCACGGCCACGACGGCGACTTCGTCCGTACCGAAACCCTGCAGGAACTCGTTGACTCGCTGGAAAAGCCGCGTCGCGTCCTGATCATGGTCAAGGCCGGCAAGCCGGTTGACTCCGTGATCGAGCAGCTCGAGCCGCTGCTGGAGGCGGGGGACATCATCATCGACGCCGGCAACTCGCACTACGAGGACACCCGCCGCCGGGAAGCAGCCCTCGCCAAGAAAGACCTGCACTTCGTGGGCATCGGCGTGTCCGGCGGTGAGGAAGGCGCCCTGAACGGCCCGTCCATCATGCCCGGAGGTTCCAAGGAGTCCTACGACGCCCTCGGACCGCTGCTCGAGAAGATCGCCGCTAACGTTGACGGCCAGCCCTGCTGCGCCTGGATCGGCACCGACGGCGCCGGCCACTTCGTCAAGATGGTTCACAACGGCATCGAATACGCCGACATGCAGGTCATCGGCGAAGCCTTCGACCTGCTGCGCTCAGGTGCCGGCATCGAGCCCGCCGAGCAGTCCAAGATCTTCGCCGAATGGAACAAGGGCGAGCTCGCCTCCTTCCTGATTGAAATTTCCGCAGAGGTCCTCGGCCACGTGGACACTCGCACTGGCAAGCCGTTCGTGGACGTCGTGGTGGACGCCGCAGGCCAGAAGGGCACCGGCCGCTGGACGGTCATCTCAGCACTTGAGCTGGGATCCCCGACGTCGGGCATTGCCGAATCCGTCTTCGCCCGCGCCCTGTCCTCCCAGTCCGAGCAGCGGAAGCTGGCCCAGGAACTCCTGGCCGGCGAGGAAATCGCCGTCGAGGTCCCGGAAACGTTCGTCGAGGATGTCCGCCAGGCGCTGTACGCGTCCAAGCTCGTTTCCTACGCCCAGGGCCTGGACATGCTGACCTCCGCCGCTACGGAATACGGCTGGGACCTGAAGCTGGACGAGATCGCCTCGCTGTGGCGCGGCGGGTGCATCATCCGTGCCGAACTCCTGAAGGAAATCACCAAGGCCTACGCCGCCGACGAGAAGCCGGCCAACCTGCTGTTCGCCCCGGCGTTCACCAAGGCCATCGCCGAGGTTCTCCCGGCCTGGCGCCGCGTGGTGTCCACCGCTGTGCAGCTGGGCATCCCCGTGCCGGTGTTCTCCTCCTCGCTGGCCTACTACGACGGCCTGCGCCGCAAGCGCCTGCCGGCCGCCGTCATCCAGGGCCAGCGCGACCTCTTCGGTGCGCACACCTACGGCCGCGTCGACGCCGAGGGCACGTTCCACACCCTGTGGGGCGAGGACAAGTCCGAGATTGAGGCCGTGGACACCCACTAGCCACCGGCGCACCGCCGGAACGGTCTGATCGGCAAACGGCCGGCGCTTCCCGTTACTCTGGGAAGCGCCGGCCGTTTGCGTATCCAAGACCAGGAGTCCCAGTGTCCCAGCCAGTAGCGTTTGTCACCGGAGCTTCCACCGGCATCGGGTTTGAAGCGGCAAAGAAACTCAGCCGCAACGGATTCACCGTTTATGCCGGCGCACGGCGGGTGGACAAGATGGAGCCGCTCAAGGCGGACGGCGTGAACGTCCTGCAGCTGGATGTCACCGATGAGCAGTCCATGCAAAGCGCGGTCCGCACGGTCCTTGGGTCACACGGGCGGATCGACGTTTTGGTCAACAACGCGGGCTACGGATCATTCGGCGCGCTGGAAGAGGTGGAGCTGTCGGAGGGCCGCCGTCAGTTTGATGTCAACGTCTTCGGCCTCGCCCGGATGACCCAGCTGGTGCTACCGGCAATGCGTGCCGCAGGGCAGGGCCGGATCATCAACGTCTCCTCCATCGGAGGGAAGTTCTACGAACCCCTGGGCACCTGGTACCACGCCTCGAAGTTCGCCGTGGAGGGCCTCAGCGACGCGCTTCGGCTCGAACTGAAGCCCCACGGTGTCAAGGTGGCGATCATCGAACCTGCCAGCACCCTGACCGAATGGGGCAGTATCTCCGCCGAGGGGCTGCTGGCCAGCTCGGGCAACGGTCCATACCGGGACCAGGCGAAGGAGATGGCCGCGGTACTCGCGTCCACGGGACGGCCGGCCACGTCAACCCATCCCGGAATCATTGCCGACGCTGTGGTCCATGCCGCCACCGCGGCGCGGCCGAAGACGCGCTATCCGGTCGGCCGGGGAGCACCCGCCATCATGATGCTCCGCCGGATCCTTCCGGACCGGATGTTCGACGCCGCGGTCACGGCTGTCCTCAAGCGCGTGGGCCGCTGAGCCGGCCAGACCGGAAGCTTAGCCGTGCTCAGAAGTTCAGATCCGGTACTCGATGTAGTACTCGGCCGGGTCCACCGCGGGTTTTGTTTCCCGCTGGGCATCGCGGTGGCGCCAGCTGGCGGGGACGCCGGTCACGATCGACTCGGGCGGAGCATCCTTGACCACGACGGCGTTGGCCCCCACGGCGCTGTCGCTGCCAATCGTGATGGGGCCGAGAATTTTGGCGCCGGCTCCGATCGTGACCCGGTCTCCGATGGTGGGGTGGCGCTTCACCTTGGCCAGCGAGCGTCCGCCGAGGGTTACGCCGTGGTAGATCATCACGTCTTCCCCGATTTCTGCTGTTTCGCCGATGACCACTCCCATGCCATGGTCAATGAAGAACCTCCGGCCGATCGTGGCGCCCGGATGGATCTCGATCCCGGTCAGGAACCGCGCCAGCTGCGAGACCAGACGCGCAGGGAACCGCGTAGACGGGTTCTGCCACAGTTTGTGCGTCAGTCGGTGTGCCCAGATGGCGTGAAGCCCTGAATAGGCGAAAAAGTTCTCAAAAGAACCTCGAGCCGCCGGGTCGTGGGACCGGGCGGCGTCGAGGTCTTCCTTAAGTCTTGCGAAAAAGCCCACAAAGATCTTTCTACAGGAAACGGCGAGGCGCAGGTTAAGGCTTAGCCCCGAATGTCGTCATAGAGGACGGTGGAGATGTAACGCTCGCCGAAGTCGCAGACGACGGCCACGATCAGCTTGCCGGCGTTCTCCGGGCGCTTAGCCAGTTCCAGCGCACCCCAAACGATGGCTCCCGAGGAGATACCGCCGAGGATGCCTTCCTTGATGCCCAGTTCCCGGGCAACAGACACCGAGTCCTCCAGCGTGGCGTCCAGGACCTCGTCGTAGACGTTGGTGTCCAGGAGCTCCGGAATGAAGTTGGCGCCGAGGCCCTGGATCTTGTGGGGGCCCGGTGCTCCGCCGTTGAGGATGGCTGAGTCCTTCGGCTCGACTGCGACGATCTGAACGTCGGGGTTGCGCTCCTTCAGGACCTGGCCCACGCCGGTGATGGTTCCGCCGGTCCCGATGCCGGAGACGAAGATGTCCACCTTGCCGTCGGTGTCGGTCCAGATTTCCTCGGCCGTGGTCTTGCGGTGGATCTCCGGGTTGGCCTCGTTGGCGAACTGCTGGGCCCAGACGGAGTTCTCCGTGTTGGCCACGATTTCCTGGGCTTTCTCCACGGCGCCGCGCATGCCTTCGGAACCAGGGGTCAGCACGATCTCGGCGCCAAAGGCGCGGAGCATGACACGGCGTTCCGTGGACATGGTCTCCGGCATGGTCAGGATGACCTTGTAGCCGCGTGCCGCGCCCACCATGGCCAGCGCGATGCCGGTGTTGCCGGACGTGCCTTCAACGATAGTTCCGCCGGGCTTGAGCGCTCCGGACTTTTCAGCAGCGTCGATGATGGCGACGCCGATGCGGTCCTTGACGCTGTTGGCCGGGTTGTAGAACTCGAGCTTGACGGCCACCGTGGCATCCAGGCCTTCGGTCAAGCGGTTGAGCCTGACCAGGGGGGTGCCGCCTACCAGCTGCGTCACATCGTCGTAGATCCGTGCCATGTACTTACGCCTATCTCTCAGGAGGGAATACTTTGGTCAGCCTAACGAGGGCGCAAGGGCCCCTGCTAAGCATTAAGCCATGCAGAGTAATATTTCCGGGCCTTGGCCAGCTTGGGGTTGATGATCACCTGGCAGTAGCCCTGCTCGGGGAACTTGGCGTAGTAGTCCTGGTGGACGTCTTCGGCAGGGTAGAAAACCGGAAGCCGGCTTACCTCGGTCACGATCGGACGCGACCACAGGCCCTGGTTCCGTTCAATCGCTTCCTCAAAAAGGATTTTCTCCTCAGTCGACTCGTAGTACATGGACGAGCGGTATTGCGTGCCGACGTCGTAGCCCTGGCGGTTGAGCGTGGTGGGGTCATGCAGCACGAAGAACATGTCCAGGATGACCTCCGGCGGAATGACCTCCTCGTCAAAGGTGACAGCCACGACCTCGGCATGGCCAGTGGTGCCCGAGCAGACGGAATAGTAGTCAGGGTGGCGTTCATGGCCCCCGGTGTAGCCCGATACCACCGACTTAACACCCATCGTTTTCTGGTAGACGGCGTCCAGGCACCAGAAGCAGCCTCCGCCAAGCACAAAAGTTTTCATGTCCTCTTCAATGGTTGAGATGCGCCGATGATTCCCGGCGCCACCTTACGGCCCCGCGCCGGGACGGGCCAGTGGGCGCCCATAGGGTAAAAATGTGAGTATGGAACCTGTGAACAGTGGCGTTGCAGCAGAGCCGGCGGAAACCGCGGAAGCGGCGGACGCCGCGGAGGCGCCGGACGCGCCGACGCTCGGGCAGCTCATGCTGGCCGTCGAAGAGCTCTGGCCAGAGTCACTCGCCGAGGAGTGGGACGAGGTGGGGCTCGTCGCGGGACACCCGTCAGCTGAAATCAGCCGGGTCATGTTTGCCGTGGACCCCACGCTTGAAGTCATCGACGAGGCCATCGAATGGGGCGCCGAGCTGCTGATCACGCACCACCCGCTGCTGCTCAAGGGCGTCACTTCCGTGGCTGCCAACACCCCCAAAGGCAAGGCCGTCCACCGCCTCATCGAGTCCGGTACCGCTCTCCTGACCGTCCACACGAACGGCGATTCCGCCGTCGGCGGTGTTTCGGACGTCCTGGCGGATGCCCTGGGCCTCGAAAACGTGTCGCCGCTGACTCCAGCCGCCAACGGCCTTCCGGAGGAAGGCATCGGCCGGGTCGGTGATCTGGCCGAGGCCATGACGCTCGGTGACTTCGCTGCAAGGGTCTTCGGGATCCTTCCTTCCGTCGCGGGCGGCGTCAGGGTTTCCGGTGACAAAGACGGCCTGGTTCGCCGGATCGCGGTTTGCGGGGGCGCCGGCGATTCGCTCTTCAACGAAGTCAGGGCCAGCAGCGCCGACGTGTTCGTCACGGCGGACCTCCGGCACCATCCGGCCTCCGAAGCCCGCGAGGCCGCGGTCAACGGCCGGCCCTACCTGATCGATGTATCCCACTTCGCCAGCGAGTGGCTGTGGCTGCCAGCGGCCGCGGACGCACTGGGCAATGTCCTCTCGGACCAGAACCTGGACGTCGAAATCCGCGTCAGCACCACCAACAGCGATCCGTGGGACTTCATTCTGACTCCCGGCGGGGACTAGAGTCTATAAAGCCCCTGCAGGGGTGCCCGGCGCAGGCCGGATGGGATCAAGCGGAGGTAATAGTGGCCAAGGCAGCACCGGCGGAACAGTTGAAGTTGCTCGAACTCCAGGGGCTGGACGCCAAACTCAAGTCCCTGTCCAACCGCCGCCGCAGCATTGAGACCGATCCCCGCATCGAAGACCTTCAGTCGGCCCTCAGCATTGCCAACGGCGAACTGGGCGCAGCCAAGATGGCCGTCCATGACGCCGAGTCCGAGCTGAAGCGGGCAGAAGCCGACGTCGAGCAGGTGGCCAGCCGGATCGAACGCGACGAAGCCAGGCTGAACAGCGGAACCGGCCTGTCCAAGGACCTTGTGGCGCTGCAGAAGGACATCGTGTCGCTCAACAAGCGTCGCTCGGACCTCGAAGACGTCGAACTCGAAGTCATGGAGAGGCTGGATGCCCTCCGCGAACGGCAGTCGGCCCAGCAGCAGATTGTTG
Source organism: Arthrobacter sp. Bi83 (assembly GCF_918698095.1). GTDB lineage: Bacteria > Actinomycetota > Actinomycetes > Actinomycetales > Micrococcaceae > Arthrobacter. Next base: position 5,577 of record NZ_CAKKLY010000062.1, on the reverse strand, counting down.
ATGACATCCAGGGCTCCTTCGGCGTGATCCGGGCGGAACTGGACGGGCAGCTGGCCGAGATCAGCACCGAGGCCGCCGAGGTGTCAGCCAATCGCTCCGAATTCGCAGCCGGCCTGGACGCCGGAATGCTGGCCGTGTACGAGAAAACCCTCGCCCGGCGCGGCGTCGGGGCCGCGCGGCTCTTCCACGGCACGTCCGAAGGGTCCGGCATGCAGCTGAGCCCGGGCGATCTTGCCGAAATCAAGGCCGCCGCCGAGGACGACATCGTCTTCTGCCCCGACTCCGGCTGCATCCTGGTGCGCTCCGCCGAGTGGGCCTGACCGAAAGTAGCTCGCATTAGATGGCGTTGTGAGCCCTCAAACGCCATAATTGCGAGCCAGCTCGGTTTCAGCCGGGCAGAATGATGTTGAGCGCATGCGCCTTGCGGGCGGTCCCGGGAATCAGTTCGGCATTCCACTTTTCGCGGGCAGCCTTGTGCAGCTGCGCCGGCGTTTCCGGGGCCTTCCCGCGCCGGGTCAGCAGGTGCCGCGCCAGTTCTCCGCGGGTGTGCTTGGCGAAATGGCTGACCACCTTGCGCTCGCCGTTTACCTCAGCGAGAACGTTCACGGCCACCGTGGACGCAGCCGGGGGAGTCCACGCCGCAGCATAGGTGCTGGACCGGCAGTCCACCAGCAGCTCCCCGACCGCCGCGGAGGCGAGGGCGTCGGTGAGCTGCGGCTTCCAGAACGAGGCAAGGCGTCCGACGTCGGGCAGTGCCGTTGACATGGACAGCCGGTAGGCGGGCACGGAGTCTGCGAACCGGATGGCGCCCCACAGGGCCGAAATCACCAGCACGGACGCGTCCGCCCGACGGCGCTGCAGCGCCGTCATCGATTTGTAGCCCAAAGCGTCGTACAGCACGCCGGAATAGACCTGGTGGGCCGGCGCCGCGGGTTCGGCATGCAGCCGGGTGTTGCGTTCGACGTCGGCCCTCAGCGATGCTCCGACGCCGAGTAACGCCAGGGCGTCCTCGTGCGCGCTCACCGTCCCCAGCGCCTCGAGCACCTTGGCCCGGCAGCTATTCAGGTCCGGGAAGCTCAGGGACGTCCAGTCCATGGCGTCGCCGCGGACGGCCGGGGTCTTGCCTTCGGACGGGGGGAGCAGAATCAGCACCGTACGATCTTACCGATGCCGGCTGCCCGCCGTTCTCACGCGGCCGCCTGCTCAGCCGAGATGACGGCCCAGGAAGGAAACCACGTCCGGCAGGACGGACCGCCAGTAGGCCGCGTCGTGGCCGCCGGGCCGGAAGCCGCCCTCCACCGGATCCGGCAGGGCGCTGACGTAGTCCTTGACCGTCGCGTACAGCTCGTCCTCTGTGCCGCAGTCGATCCGTTTGGGCGTCGCTGCGAGTCGGGGCCGGAGCGCGAAGACGTCGTGTGCCGCGAAGTCAGCCGCACTGTCGAAGGCGCCCTCGATCCCGGCGCCGTACCGGTTCCAGGCTGCCGGACTCATGGCTGCCACGGCCCGAACGCCGGGTAGCCGGGCCTGGGAGGCCAGCAGCAACGAGCCGAAGCCCCCCATTGACAGGCCGAAGAGTCCGATCCGCCCAAGGTCATAGCCCTGGTCGCCGAGGAAAGGAACAAATTCCTTCACCAGCATCGACTGGGTGTCGCTGCCATCTGCCCGGGCGTGCCACCAGGTATCGCCCCCGTCCGCCGACGCGATGGCGAACGGCGTCCCGCCCGCGGCGAGGTGGCGCTGCAGGACGTCTTGTGCGTCGAGGTCGTCGAAGATTACCTGGTTGTTGGCGCCCCGGCCATGGAGGAACAGCGCCACGGGGTAGTCTGTACCGCTCCGCCCTGGGACCACCGGGGTGGCGACGGTCCAGTACGTGCGTGCCTCCGTCCGGAACTTCGAGGCGAAGGATCCGCTGATCATTTCGACGGATGGCGGTCCGCCAGGGGATGTGGGAGCCGGCGAAGGGCCGGCTTCGCAGGCCGCGAGGGCGCACGCGCCGAAGCCGGTTCCTGCCAGCTGCAGCAGGCGGCGCCGGGTCAGAGCGGACTCGTCCATGTCCCGATCATAGGCGCACGGCGTTTCCCGGCGTGCCACGCGTGACCGACGGCCTCTGCGCAGCGTTCCCGGCGGGCAGCTAAGCCGCCTTCACCGATGACGGTGCGGCCTGGGACGGCACAGCCTGCGATGACACGGCCTGTGCAGCGGCGGCCGTCTGCGCGGCTTGCCTCTCCCGGGCGAGGAATGCCGAGAGTTCACCAATGGTGCTCATGAGCGGCGCCGGGAACACGACCGTCGTGTTCCTGTCCACGCCGATCTCGACCAGCGACTGCAGATTTCTCAGCTGCAGCGCCAGCGGGTGGGCCATCATGGTGTCGGAGGCATCCCCGAGGGCGGCCGCCGAGATGGCCTCGCCCTGGGCGGCGATGATCTTGGCGCGCTTCTCGCGCTCCGCCTCGGCCTGGCGGGCCATGGCGCGCTTCATACTCTCCGGAAGCTGGATATCCTTGAGCTCCACCAGCGTGACGGCCACGCCCCACTCGAGCGTCAGCGCATCAAGAATCTCGCGGATGTCAGTGTTGATCCGCTCGGTCTCTGACAAGGTCTGGTCGAGGCTGTGCCGTCCCACCACCTTGCGCAGCGTGGTCTGGGCGATCTGGTTGATGGCCGCCGCTACGTTTTCAATCGCCACCACGGATTTCACGGCATCGACCACCCGGTAGTAGGCCACGGCGGAGATGTCCACGCTGACGTTGTCCTGGGTGATGATGCCTTGCGACTGGATCGGCATCGTCACGATTCGCAGGCTGACGAGGTGAAGCCGGTCAATGACGGGGATGATGAAGCGCAGCCCCGGCATTCTGACCCCGATCACCCTGCCCAGCCTGAACAGCACGCCCTGCTCATACTGCCGGACAATCCGGACGGACATCCTGGCGGCGATGAGCAGCAGCGCCACAAGCACGGCCACAATGAAGATGCTGGTGGGGTCCATCAGGATCCCCTCCTTATAACTAAGAGTTGAGCCTCCTTAATTGTCTCACCGCGACGGGCGCATGGCTCCGCGGAGGATCGCCCGCGGAGGAGGGCATGCCCGTGAGCCCGTAGACTGGTGGGCGGATGGGTTGACCAGGCGGCCGCGCGTCACGCAAGTGGCTCGAGGAACGTCCGGGCTCCGCAGAGCAGGGTGGTGGGTAACGCCCACTCGGGGTAACCCGCAGGCCAGTGCCACAGAAAACAGACCGCCTGCCACGCGCCGTTTTGAAAGCGGCACGAAGCAGGTAAGGGTGAAACGGTGGTGTAAGAGACCACCAGCTTCCCGGGTGACCGGGAAGGCTAGGTAAACCCCACCCGGAGCAAGGCCAGACAGGGCACGTTTGAGGGCTGCTCGCCCGAGTGCCCGGGTAGGCCGCTGGAGGGCGTCGGCAACGGCGTCCGTAGATGGATGGCCGCTACTCCCGCGCCGGCAACGGCACGGGAACACAGAACCCGGCGTATCGGTCAACCCATCCACTTAAGACCTGCGTATTCCGCGTAATTCCGGGGCTAAACCGCTCACTCAAGGGGGATCCGAAGGGTCCCGTTCGGGGCTGATCGGGGCGGAGGAATGGCCATATGTCGGAGGCGTTTGCCCCTCAGTTGCCCCTGAGCTTCGGCTACTCCGGGAGGAAGCCCGGGAGGCGTTTTGCCCACCTGACTGACCGAAGGTTCTCCGGCGTCTGGTGGTACTCGATGATGTCCCACTCCGAGGCCGTCAAGCGTCGAATGTTGGCCTTCGGCAGCCAAGCTGAGTGGTTGCTCCCGCTGTCGGCGACCCACTGCACAAGTATCTCGTCGGCCACCCAGCGCATCGCCTGGGCGTAGAGGTTGACCGTCCCACCACCCGCCAGGAGTATGGCGGCCTCCACCCGAGGCCACTTACCGTACTCCCACGAGTGTGCCGTCTCCGGCCCGGCATCGGGCTTGGGTTGCAGGTACTCGTAGTCCCTGCCGTCCAGAGTGAAGGTGGGCATTGACCCAATATATCGGCGCTGCTTACCCGCGCCGGCCAGCATCCGCACCACAGCACCCACATCCAGTTTCACCACGTCATGCAGGCTAAAGGCTGGCACTGACACGGACCGATCATGTGTCAGACAGCAAAGAACCCCCGCCAGCTTTTGGCCAGCGGGGGTTCTTCTAGGTCAATGCCTCAGCGAATGGGGGAACGTTGAGGCACTTAAACCAACTTATCGACAGCATGCTTACTTTTCCAAATCGGAGGCCCCGAAGGACTGAAGGGCCGGGGATACACTTCATCCCATGAAGTCACTTTTGGGGGGAGCCCTTCTACTCTGTCTGCTGTCCGTCACTGCCTGCGGAAGCAGCGCACCGGCGGCAGCGCCAAACACCACACCAGTCGAGACGGCCACGCCAACGCCGACGGCGACCGTATCCCAGTTCGCCAGCGTCATCGCGGAGCATGAGAAGTCCTGGCGTGATTACGAAGAGAAGATCGTAGATTGTGCCTTCGCAGGCATCAGCAGCGCCGCAATTGACCAGGTGAAGCGCACCACCTGCACCTACACTGCCAGCACCGTGACGCTTGAAGCGCAGACAGCACTTCGGGACATCATGAAGTTGCCCTCGCCGCCAGCGGAGATCAAGGACCTGGTGAACCGCACCATCACCGTCCTCGAGCCGCTCGGAGACAATCAGGCCTCCACCGCATGCTCGGACCAGACCAGCGAGGCCTGCGACGGCGCAATCACCAAGGCCAATGGTGACATCCGCCCCGTTACTTCGGTCTTGGACGCTTGGAAGCCCTACCTCTGACCACCAAAAATGCCCCACCCCTTGCGAGGGTGGGGCATTTCCAGTTAGGGAACTTAACCGGTCTTATGGAGCCTTTATACTTTTCGAAAACGACCTTTGGGGGCTGCCTTGCAATTGACCCAACGACGAGCTACGTGAGCACTTGGCCGAGCAGCGGGATTGGCTAGCCTCATCAGCAGCCCGATTCGATGCAGGCGTCTTGTCTGAATCGAAGCGATTGGCTTCCGTGAGATTGTCATATCCTCGATATTCGCCCGCAATTAGAGCCATTCTTCATGCGCCTCAGTACTATCTGATCTATGCAGCCAGCAGCGGATTTCTGGCGTGAGCTGTTCGGGCCGAACTGGACCGCGCAGGGAGTTGCCGTTGTCGTCTCTTCCACCATCGCATTGCTCGCCGTAGGCATTTCATCTCTTGTAGCGTCACGCCAGGGAGCCAAGACACGGCAACACGCCGACCACCTTGACGAAAAGCAGACCAAGCACGCCAGTGTGCTCTACAAGAAGACCGACGCACGCGAAAGAGAGTTCAAGGGTCGCGAGCATTGGTGGGCTCGGTTCACGTGGGCTTTGGGTGAGTTTTCGTCGGACGACGAGCACCGAATTGAGGCGGGATCTATCGTTCTGGGGGACCTAGAGCACCCTGTTGCCTCATTGCAATACCTCCGGGAAGAGTGATTCGTTGCCTCATCTGAAAACCTCCGGTTGGCTCCCTTCGTTGCCTCATTGAAAAACCTCCGGGAGATCAGTTGTTCCAGGCCCTGTTGAC
>NZ_CAKKLY010000061.1 GCF_918698095.1 Arthrobacter sp. Bi83 | reverse complement strand
CTCTAGTACGGCCCACCCCGCGCCGGGGGACCCGGCGAAACCCGCCCGACTTGACCCGGGTCACGCGCCCTGGTGGGTAGTCTCACCCGTATTTCCGGAGATCAGCCCCAGTTCAAACGGTAAAATTGAAGGTGCCCCCGATGGTGCGGACAAGCCAGCACCTACTACCGCCAGGGACTAAATGCTTACGCTTCAGCGACGCCAGCTCGTCGGCCACGACATCCTCCTCGCCCGCCACGGGAACCACATCTGCTCCATGCGGCTGGACCGCAGCGCGGGCCGCGTCATTGCGCTGCTGGACGACGGCTCCGTGGACAGCGCCCCAAACCTCATCTCCCCGGACCTCCGCCTGCCGGACACCCTGCAGAGTGTCATCCGCGATGACTGGAAGTTCCTGACCGCCGTGTCCGGCGGCATTGCAGCCCTGGCCGGGGTGATGATTGCCGCCGCGGTCAACCTGCCCAGCCTCGCCTCCGATCCCGCCCTGGCACAGCTGCTGACCACCTACCCGGCCTACTGAGGCCCGCTTACCGCCGTCTTTGCTGTTGTCGTCTTACCTTCGCGGCCGCCGGCCTCAGCCGGTGCGGACCAGCAGTTCCCTCAGCAACCACCACAATCCTGTGGTGACCCCGCCGCCAATCAGCGCACCCACAACAACCTGGGCAACGGTGTGCGCCCGCAGGACCACGCGGGACCAGCCGACGGCGGGGATCAGCAGCAGCAGCGGAATCCATGGGGCGCCCAGCATGATGACGGCGATGGCCGTCGACAGGGCGATCGCCCCTGCATGCCCGCTGATTTTCCAGAAGAGGCTGATGACGGCGAGCACCACAACCCCGCTGACAATCGCCAGAACCATGACAATCACGCTCCGCGGGGCGTGAATCGCTGTCAGCAGTCCCAGCCCGGCCAGCAGCGACACCACAGCCATGGCCAGAACCGGTGCCCGCTGCCTGCGGTCACTGACGTGGTGGTCCGTGACCTTGCCGAGCCGCACCAGCAGCAGCACGAGGGCGAACGGCAGCACGCACACAAACAGCACGGCCAGCGCTCCGAACCAGACCGTACCGGGGAACCCGGGTTCAATCGCGGGGCTGAACAGGAGCAGGAGACCCACCGTGACGGGCGGCTGGAAGGCCTCCGAGAGGAACCATGCCACACGGTTCCTGGCACGGATGCTCATGAGGTTCCGCTCTTCGTGCATGGCCGGCCCTCCGTCATCCTGTGGCCCCCGGTGACGTCAGTCTAAGGTGCCGCCAGAACGCTGTCAGTCAAGCAGCAGCGCAGGCTCTTCAAGGATCGCGGCAACGTCGGCCATGAAGCGGGCGGACAGGTCGCCGTCCACCACACGGTGGTCAAAGGACCCGCCGAGCGTGGTGATCCAGCGCGGAATGACCTCACCGTCCAGGACCCAGGGCTTCTGCTTGATGGTTCCGAAGGCGACGATGGCCACTTCGCCCGGGTTGATGATGGGCGTGCCGGTGTCGATGCCCAGGGCGCCGATGTTGGTGATGGTGAGCGAGCCGCCCTGCATCTGGGAAGGCTGGGTCTTGCCGGCACGGGCGGTGGTGGCGAGATCGTTCAGCGCCAGCGCCAGCTCCTTGAGGGAAAGGTCCTGGGCGTTCTTGATGTTCGGGACCATCAGGCCCCGCGGCGTGGCCGCCGCGATGCCCAGGTTCATGAAGTGCTTGACCTGGATCTCGGCAGAATCGCTGCCGTCCGGGTTGTCCACCCACGTGGCGTTCACGCTGGGGTTGCGTGCTGCCGCCCAGATGACTGCCTTGGAAAGGATCAGCAGCGGGGACACCTTGATGCCCTCGAAGTCGCGGGAGGCCTTGAGTCGCTTGACGAACTCCATGGTGCGGCTAGCGTCGACGTCCACGAAGATGCTGACGTGCGGTGCGGCGAACGCGGACTCCACCATCGCCTTCGCCGTGGCCTTGCGGACGCCCTTGACCGGGATCCGCTCGATCCGCTGGTCCTGGGGCCGTCCGGACTTGCCCCAGAAGGTGTCGGCCTGGTCCAGTTCCGCGTCCCGCTGGGCCTGGTAGCTGACCAGGTCCTCCCGGGTCACCTCGCCCCGGGCGCCGGTAGGAACCACATCGGCCAGGTCGATCCCCAGGTCCCGGGCGATCTTGCGCACCGGAGGCTTGGCAAGGACCTTGTTCATCAGCCCGGTGATGGTCCCGCCGAAAGTGGGCTTGTCCGGGCCGGTGATGGATCCTGTCGAAGTCGCGGGAGCATGAGCGGTGAAGGAGCCTGTCGAAATCGCGGAACCGCGGGTCTCGAGAGGCTGGACCGTCGGAGCTGTCGAAAGCACCGGCCCGGCCTGCGGGACGGAAGCCTTCCGCGGGCGGCGCCTGACGGCATCGGCCTTCGGACCGGAGCCAACCAGCGGACCGCCGGCCAGGCCGCCGGCCGCTGCACCGCCGTCGGATACTCCCTGCCCGCCAGAAACGGCGGCGCCAGCCCCGGCGGCCGCATCCTCGGCGTCGTCCGGAAGTTTTCCGTACATGAGTGGAGCCGGCTCGGCCGCCTGCAGGGCAGGCGCCGGGACGTCGGCGGGCGTGGGGTCGCCGGAGACAGCGTCGGAAACGCTGATGATGGCTGTTCCGACGTCGATGGTCACACCTTCCGGCACCAGCAGTTCCGTGACGGTGCCGGCGAAAGGCGACGGCAGTTCCACGAGGGACTTGGCCGTCTCGATCTCGCAGAGGACATCGTTGATGGCCACAGTGTCGCCCGGCTTGACCTTCCAGGAGACGATCTCTGCCTCGGTCAGGCCCTCGCCCACGTCGGGGAGGTTGAACTTGTTAAGCGTCATGGGGTCCTCGGGTTTCGAAAGCTCAGGCTTGCCGGCAGGCGCCCGGAGGCGGCCGGAGGCGGAAACGTCAGTAGGCGAAAGCGTCAGCGGGTGACAGCGTCAGTAGGCGAAAGCCCGGTCCAGCGCCTCAAGAATGCGGTCGATGTCCGGAAGGTAATCCTCTTCCACCTTGGCCACGGGGTAGGGCATGTGGAAGCCTCCCACGCGGATGACCGGAGCCTCGAGCGAGTGGAAGGCGCGTTCACCGATCCGGGCCGCGATTTCTCCGCCGATGCCCCCGAAGGTGGGCGCCTCATGGGACACGATCAGTCGTCCGGTTTTCTTCACCGACGCTTCGATCGTGTCGAAGTCGATCGGCGAAATGGAACGGAGGTCGATGACTTCGATGCTGCGCCCGTCTTCCGCGGCGGCGTTGGCCGCCGCGAGAGCCACGGGAACCAGCGGACCGTAGACCACTACGGTGGCGTCGGTGCCTTCCCGCACAACGTGCGCCTTGAAGGGGTCCTCGGCGAGGCCTGCCGTCTGGGTGTCCACCTCACCCTTGAGCCAATAGCGGCGCTTGGGTTCGAAGACGATCACAGGGTCCTGGCAGTCCACGGCCTGCTGGATCATCCAGTAGGCGTCATGCGGATTGGAGGGGGTGATGATGCGGATTCCGGCGGTGTGCGCGAACAGCGCCTCCGGCGACTCCGAGTGGTGCTCGATCGAGCCGATGCCGCCGCCGTAGGGGATGCGGATGACGACAGGGACGGTCAGGTTCCCGTTGCTGCGTGAGTGCATCTTGGCGAGCTGTGTGGTGATCTGGTTGAAGCCGGGGAACACGAAACCGTCGAACTGGATCTCGCAGACGGGCAGGTAACCGCGCAGGGCCAGGCCGATCGCGGTGCCGATGATGCCGGATTCCGCCAGCGGGGTGTCCACCACGCGGTCGGCACCGAACTCGCCGATCAGGCCGTCGGTGACGCGGTAGACGCCGCCTAGCGGCCCGATGTCCTCGCCCATCAGCAGGGTCTTGGGGTTGTTGCTGAGAGTGGCGCGCAGGCCCTCGTTGATGGCCTTGGCAATGGTCATGGTGGTCATCAGTGGCCAGCCCCTTCTGCGGCGTCCTCGCTGGCGAATCCGGCGGTGTATTCCTCGAACCAGGCCAGTTCCTCGGCTACGAGCGGGTGGGCCTCCACGTAGGTATTGGCGAAGGCAGTCCTGATGTCCGGGGTCTCGGAATCGTACGTGGACTTGCGGATGTAAGCGGCGAGTTCGTCGCCGTCAGCCGCGACCTTCGCGAAGAAGGAGTCATCGGCCATGTCCTCGGAGCGAAGGTATTTCTCGAGTCGCTCCAGTGGGTCCTTGGCCCGCCACAGCGCTTCCTCGGAGGACTCCCGGTACTTGGTGGGGTCGTCCGCTGTGGTGTGGGCGCCGACGCGGTAGGTAAAGGCCTCGATCAGCACCGGGCCGTTGCCCTGGCGCGCATGCTCGAGGGCCCATTCGGTGACGGCGTGCACGGCGATGACGTCGTTGCCGTCCACGCGGATGCCCGGGAAGCCGTAACCCTTGGCACGGTTGGACAGCGGGATCCGCGTCTGCACCGCAGTGGGCACTGAGATGGCCCAGTGGTTGTTTTGGCAGAAGAAAACCACTGGCGCTTTATAGGAGGAGGCAAACACCATGGATTCGTGGACGTCGCCCTCGGAACTGGCACCGTCGCCGAAATAGACCATGACGGCGGCCTTAGGTTCAGCCGGCTGGGAGTCAGCCAGGCCGTTCGCCTCTGCCAACCGCTGGTCGCGCTGGATTCCCATGGCGTATCCCACGGCGTGCGGCGTCTGGGCAGCCAGGACCAGCGTGTACAAGTGGAAGTTGGTGTCCTTGGGGTTCCAGCCGCCGTTGGAGATGCCGCGGAACTGCCGCAAAAGCTCCGCCAGGTCCACGTTCCGCGTGAGGGCAACACCGTGCTCGCGGTACGTGGGGAAGATGTAGTCCTGCGGCTGGCTCGCGCGTCCAGACCCGATCTGCGCGGCCTCCTGCCCCGTCAGCGGAACCCAAAGGGCCAGCTGGCCCTGGCGCTGCAGGGCCGTGGCCTCCTGGTCAAAGCGCCGGATGGCCGCCATGTCGGCATAGAAGCCGCGAAGCTTTTCGGCGTCCAGCCTTTCGGCGTACTCGGAGAATACGGAGTCCGTCCCGAGTGTGCCGTCCGGCCCAAGCAGCTGGACCATTTCGGTCCGGGGCTCGCCCAAGGCAGCCTCGGCTTCGGCCTCTAGCTGGTCGTCCACCTCGGTTCCGTCGAACTCGGTGGAGGGCAGATGTGTGGCGCCCATGCCGTCTCCTTGCTTGCCGCATCCGGATGCGTTGCAATGTCGCTGGGATATATGCCGCATCGGGAATGCATTCCGGATGCGGCATATATTTTTGGCTTACTGTTCCTTACTTTATCCGGCGTAGGTAGGCCCGGACGTTTGTTAAGCGCTAGGAACGCCGTGGCGGTTTTGTATAGATTGCACAGAGTTCCAAGAAGCGGGTGTTTGCCTCGGGCTCGCCGATGCTGACTCGTACGCCCTCGGTGCCGAAAGCGCGCACGGAAAGCGCCCGTTCCCCCGCCAACCGTGAGAATTCAGCACTGTTCTCGCCCAGATCCAGCCACACGAAGTTCCCCTGGGCTTCCGGCACAAACCAGCCCAGGGCTCGCAGACCGGCCGTCACACGGTCCCGCTCATCCACGAGGCTTTGTACCCTTTCTACAACCTGGTCGAAATTCTGCAACGACACCACCGCGGCCTGCTCGGCGATCTGGGACACCGCGAAGGGGGTGGCAGCGACCCGCAGGTGCTGGGTCAGCTCAGGCTGCGAAATGCTGTAGCCGACGCGCAGGCCCGCGAGTCCGTGCGCCTTGGAGAAGGTCCTGAGCACCACGACGTTGGGGTATTTCCGGTACATCCGGATGCCGTCCACGGCGTTCTCCGCCCGGACGAACTCCTGGTAAGCCTCGTCGATGACCACCAGGACATCTGAGGGAACGGCGTTGATGAAGCGCTCGGTTTCCTCAGCCGTCAGGATGGGACCGGTGGGGTTGTTCGGTGTGCAGAGCAGGATCACCTTGGTGCGCACCGTGACGGCCGCGGCCATGGCATCGAGATCGTGCCTGCCATCCGCCGTGAGGGGAATCCGGACGCTCTCGGCACCTGCCAGACCTACACAGATGGGATAGGCCTCAAACGACCGCCAGGCGTAGATGACTTCGTCGGCCTTGCCGTCGTCGTTCTGGCCCGCAAAAGTGGTCAGCAACTGGTTAAGGGCGCCGAGGCTGCCCGCGCCGGTGACGATGTCCTCGGCGGGCACGTCCAGGAATTCGGCGAGCGCGGTCCGGAGCTTCGTGCTGAGCGGGTCCGGGTAGCGGTTGAAGTCGGTCTGGGCCGCAATGGCCTCGACGACGGCCGGAATGGGCGGCAACGGGTTTTCGTTGGACGACAGTTTGTAGCTGGCCAGCCCGTCGACGGCGACGGGCGGCTTGCCTGCGGCGTAGCGGGGCAGCCGGTCAACTACCGGTCTCGGCCTGACGCCGCCCGCCATGGTCTCTGATGAAGTCATGCCAACTAGCCTACTTCGCCCTTTCTGTGCCCCGGCTCCGGCCGGACCCGGGGCACCGTCCGGACCCCAGTCCTGCGACCCGAGGCGGAGGGTCTCCGCCCGCGGACCCGTTCCAAGCTCGATGTGACAGCATGGGCGCATGCGATCTTTCATCGTGCGGGTGCTCATCAACGGACTGGCGCTGTGGATTGCCAGCTGGATTCTGCCCGGACTGGACATCTCCACTGCGGCCACCACCGAGGCCGTGGCCAAGACGGGTGTCAGCCAGGGCACCAACGCCATCGGCATCATCCTGGCCTACCTGTTCATTGGGCTGATTTTCGGCGTGGTCAACGCCTTCGTCCGGCCCGTCATCAGCTTCCTGTCCCTGCCCATCACCATCCTCACGCTCGGGCTGTTCACGATCGTGATCAATGCGGCCATGCTGTACCTGACGTCCTGGATCAGCAGCTACACGCCGGTGCATTTCACGATTGACTCCTTCTTCTGGACGGCCGTGCTGGCGGCGATCGTCATCACCATCATTTCCCTGGTGGCCGACAGGATCCCCGGGGCGCGCCGCCGGTAAAAGCGGAATGACAGGGGTTCATCGGCCGCCGGTGGGCCGGATGTCCGCTTGCCTGGGCAATCGCCGGTCCACGTACCGCCGTGTGGCTACCGGCGCTTGCGGTGCGCGGACCAGCTGGAAGCGAGTGGCGGTTGCCGCTCCGCCGGCGCCCACGACGCCCGCAAGCGCGGCGGTGGACGCCACGAGCGACGCGTCGCCGCTCTCCGAGATGGCCCTGGCGCCGGCTTCATAGTTGGCCAGTCTGTGGCCCGGTCCCAGACCGGGCTCCTCCCCCAGAGGCGTCAGCACCCGGTTTTGGACTGTCACCGTAACGCGGTCCCGCGTGTCGGGGCTGGGCACCCCGTCCGCTCCCGGAACCCAGTCCTGACGATGTTCGAGATGCAGCGTGCTAATGCCCGGCTCGGGGTTGATGCCGCCTACCGGTGATCCTGCCGTCAGCACGTACTTGAGGTCATATTCCGCGAGGAAAGCCTTATCTTGGCTGAGGTTCATGGCGTGAATTCCGCCCTGGCTGTAGCCGACGGCCACGACTTGGGCACCAGCCTCCGCGCCGGCCTGCCGCAGCGCGTCCCGGATCGCGGCCCCCGTGTGTTCAGAGCCATACCCCAGGCCTTCGGCGATGCCGTACTCGTCGAAGGGGTTGGAACCGCCTGCGGCACCCGGCTGCGTGCCGGGAATGATGACGATGAAAGCCTCGTGACCGCCCTGTTCCGTCCGGATGATCTCGATCTTGCCGAGGCCGTCCTCATCCACGGTCTCGGCCCTGGCCAGAAGGCCGGCAGACGAAGCGTCAAGGGTGATCGCCGACGTGGATGCTGCTGTTGCAGTGACAGGGCGAGGCCTGAGTTGCGGCATCACACCGCCGGCAAGCATGCGGATGACATCGGGGACGCCGGATCCCTTCATCCCGGTGGCCGCCGCCATAGTGACGGCTCCGAGGAGGGCCGGAGAATTCACCCCCAATAGGGCAAGGAGGACCGCGTAGTTGCCCGCGACCTCCTCCATGCTGTCCCGGTTCAGCAGCCTGCTAAAGTCCGCGCGGAGGGGATCGCCCAGGCCTCCGAGATGCAGATCCATTATTTGAGCCGGCAGGAGCCTCAGCGCATCGATGCCGGAGCGGAGGCTGGCCAGGCTTCGCTGTTCGGCGGCTTCATAGTCGCGCTTGCACGCCTGAACCTGGCTGGCGATGTCCTGCAGTTCCTCGCGCACGGCCGCGACGGCACGCCGTCCTTCCCAGACGCCCGTGACTGCTTCCATCCCGCTGGACGGCGAATCATTCTGGTACGGGCCCAGTGCCGTCCAGACCCTATGCGCATCCAGTTCCACGGCAGCCAGATCCCGGGCAAGGGCGTTGAGCTCGGTCGCCCCTGCCGAGAGTTCCTCGAGTTGGAATGCGATTCCGCCTGCACCGCCGCGTACCAAAAGGAATCCGTCCGAGGCCGGCTCGACCGGCAGCAGCGGGCCTCCACTTTCAGACGGCGTAAGTTCGGCCATCAGAACCCGCCAGCCGCAGTCCGCGGGGAGGACAAGGACACATTGTTGGCGTGCCTTCGCACGGACGCAGCGGCCGAGTCCATCCGCTCTCGGGCCCGGCGCAGGGCTCCGGCCTGCAGTCCTGCGCTTTCCCGGAACGCCCTGCCCGCCGGTGACTGCCAGCCAGACAGCTGCAGGCGCGACAGCCGTGAAAGCGCCTCCTCAACCTGTCCTGCGCACGCCTCCAAACGCCGCGCCAGCAATTGGACTTCAAAGCTGCGTGATGAACACGCCGCGGCGTCAGCCGCGCTGATGCTGGCACTCATCCGGTTACTCCTCCTTCTTCTGCCGCACCCGGCACCCGCCGGTTTTCCCTCCTGCCTCCGACGCTACGGAGCGTGGCTGCGCTCCGGAACACCCGCCGTCGGCTATGTGGACAGACGTCGGGGGTGCGTCCTGTTGGGGAGAAGTCACAACGAACCGCGCGCTTTAGCCGGCGCAGAAGTTCGTGAAAGAATCAGGGCATGCCTGAAACTGCCGCCACAGCTGATACCCGTACGCCCTCCGGACGCCTGGCCCTCGCCGCGTCTCCGGAACAGATTGCGCTCGGCCCGCTGGACGGCCGCTACCAGTCCGCCGTCGCGCCCCTCGTTGACTACCTGTCCGAGGCCGCCCTCAACCGCGACCGCGTGGCCGTCGAGGTGGAGTGGCTCATCCACCTGACCAGCAACAACGTCCTACCCGGCGCTGGTCCTCTCACCGCGGACCAGCAGGACCGGCTCCGCAAGATCGTCACCGAATTCGACGCCGCCTCCGTCTCCGAACTAGCCGAAATCGAGGCCGTCACGGTCCACGACGTCAAGGCCGTGGAATACTACATCGGCCGCCGCCTTCCCGCGATCGGCATCGAGAACCTGACCGCCATGGTGCACTTCGGCTGCACCTCCGAGGACATCAACAACCTCTCCTATGCGCTCGGCGTCAAGGGTGCTGTGGAGGACGTGTGGCTGCCGGCCGCGCGGGCCCTCGTGGCCCAGATCAGCAAGATGGCCGAGGACAACCGCGCCGTCCCCATGCTGTCCCGCACCCACGGCCAGCCGGCCACGCCCACCACGCTGGGCAAGGAACTCGCGGTCATCGCGCACCGCCTGACCCGCCAGCTGGACCGGATCGCCAAGACCGAGTATCTCGGCAAGATCAACGGTGCCACCGGCACCTACGCCGCCCACGTCGCCTCCGTTCCCGGTGCCGACTGGCAGCAGGTCTCCAAGTCGTTCGTCCAGGGCCTGGGCCTGACCTGGAACCCGCTGACCACCCAGATCGAAAGCCACGACTGGCAGGCCGAGCTCTACGCCGACGTCGCCCGCTTCAACCGGATCCTGCACAACGTGTGCACGGACATCTGGAGCTACATCTCGATCGGCTACTTCGCGCAGATCCCCGTGGCGGGCGCCACCGGCTCCTCCACGATGCCGCACAAGGTCAACCCGATCCGCTTTGAAAACGCCGAGGCCAACCTGGAGATCTCCTCCGGGCTCCTGGACGTGCTGGGCTCAACCCTCGTGACCTCCCGTTGGCAGCGCGACCTCACGGACTCCTCCAGCCAGCGCAACATCGGCGTGGCATTCGGCCACTCACTGCTGGCGATCTCCAACGTGGCCAAGGGCCTGGACCGCCTTGACGTGGCAGAGGACGTGCTCGCCGGGGACCTCGACACCAACTGGGAAGTCCTGGGCGAAGCGATCCAGATGGTCATGCGCGCCGAGGCGATTGCCGGCGTCGAAGGCATGGAAAACCCGTACGAGCGGCTCAAGGACCTCACCCGCGGGCAGCGCGTGGACGCCGCCCGGATGCAGGAATTCGTCCAGAGCCTCGGGCTGTCGGCGGATGCCGAGGCCCGCCTGCTCGCGCTGACGCCGGGCAAGTACACGGGCATCGCGGACCAGCTGGTGGACCACCTGAAATAAAGTACGACGGCGGTGCCGGGCCTCGCTGCCCGGCACCGCCGCCGTTTCCGGCCGCGTTTCCAGCGTGTCCCGCTCACCTTCACGACGACGAAAAGGAATGCGAACCATGAGGCTCCTGCTCATCCGCCACGGAGAGACGCCCGGGAACGTGCTGGGGCAGCTGGACACCGCCCACCCCGGACCCGGGCTGACGGAACTTGGAGAACGCCAGGCGGAAGCTCTGCCGAAGGCGCTTGTGAAAGAGCCGATCAGTGCGCTATACGCCTCCACGCTGCTCCGGACCCAGATCACCGCGGCGCCGTTGGGCCGCGAACTCGGGCTGGACGTCAAGGTGCTGGACGGAATCCATGAAATCGAGGCCGGCGCCCTTGAAAAGCTCACGGACCACGAGGCTCACCGGCGGTACATGACAACGGTCTTCGCCTGGGCCAACAAAGACTTCGGCAAGCGGATGCCTGCCGGCCCGAACGGACACGAGTTCTTCGAGCGCTACGATGCCGCGATCGCCAAAGTGACCGCCGGAGCCTCGGACCCCGGTGCCGTGGCCATCGTCAGCCACGGGGCCGCCATCCGCGTCTGGGCAGGCCTCCGGGCGGACAACATCGACATGGAATTTGCGGCGCGGCACGTGCTCGCGAACACCGGCATTGTGGCACTGGAAGGCGATCCCGACGCCGGCTGGACCCTGATCCATTGGGATGCCAGCCCCGTGGGCGGCCTGGCCCTGGCTGACCCCACTGCCGAAGACCCGATGGGACGCTCGGCAGGGTAGCCGGCGGCCTGGTTGCGGCACTGTTCTCTGGACGCTTACGCACGGGAAACACGGCGGAAACGGCGGCCACCTAGGCTTGATATGCATAACCCTTCGGCGAATCGAGGCAGAGATGCAGACCAATCCCAGGCTCAACATTCGGAAAGTCAGCTGGTCCAACCCGGTGGGTGCCGATCTGCGGGCGGCGCAGCAGGCGGAACTCGATGCCCGCTTCGGCTGCACCGACCACGAGCCCGGGCCGAAGCCGTCGGAGGTGGACACCGCCGTCTTCCTGGTGGCGTACGACAAGGGATCGGGCCAGCCGGTGGGCTGTGGAGGGTTGCGGCTACTCGATTCGAACACCGCCGAAATCAAGCGCCTCTACGTTCTGCCCTACACCCGGGGCTCCGGCGTGGCCAGCTCCATCCTGGCGGCCCTCGAGGCGGAGGCCCACGCCCAGGGCATCACCCGCGTCACGGCCGAAGCCGGCTCGGCCCAGCCGGACGGCCGGAACTTCTACGAGAACTCCGGCTTCGAACCGGTGTCCAACTTCGGCCCCTACATCGGCGTCGAGCACTCCTACTGCTACGCCAAGTCCATCGACTCCCACAGCGCGGCGCACACGGCCATGGCTTGACCCGCCCTCATGCCCACAACCGGCCCTGGCCCGCAAGACCGGCCCGGGGCAAGGCCGCGGCCGTCACACTCGGAGCCGGCCGGCCGCCGTCGGCTAATCTCGCTGTATGGCAACCGCAGACATCACTTTCCGCACGCGCAAATGGGTGCGCCCCGAGGACCTCAACGCCAACGGCACGCTGTTCGGCGGAAGCCTGCTGAAGTGGATCGACGAGGAGGCGGCGATCTACGCCATCCTCCAGCTGGGCAACGGCCGTGCGGTCACCAAATACATCTCCGAGATCAACTTCGTCAGCTCCGCGGTGCAGGGCGACCTGGTCGAAATGGGCCTGACCGCCACGCGTTTCGGGCGCACCTCGCTGACCATGCGCGCCGAGGTGCGCAACATGATCACGCGCCAGAGCATTCTCACCATCGAGGAGATTGTGTTCGTGAACCTCAGTGCGCACGGCAAACCAGAGCCGCACGGCTACACCGAGATCACCTACGACCGCGACCGGATCCCCACGCACCACCTCACGGAGACGCTGGAGCAGGACTAGGGCACCGCCGTCGGGCATCCACTCTGTAACCGGCCCTTGCCCGTCCGTCCGGGACCAGGGCCGCCTGTGCGGGCCGGGACCGTCCGTCCGGGTCAGGAACGCCCGACGGCGCCTGCCGGGCTTTGCTGGGTGGCGAGCCTAAGCAGCCGGTCGCGGACGGGCTGCGCACGTTCGGCGAGCGCGAGGCGCGTCATGCCGGAGGAGCCCAGGCGCAGCAGCTGCGTCCGCAGGACCCGCTTCCTGTTGTAGGCCCTGAGCGCCTCAGCAACGGACCGCGAGTTCAGCAGCTCGGCCAGGGTGACGGCGTCCACCAGCGCCTCGCAGGCGCCCCGCCCAAGGTTCGGCGTCATGCCGTGCGCGGCGTCGCCCACCAGCACAGCACCCGGCCGTTCATAGCTGCCGAGGATTGGAACCGTCCAGATCCGCTGGGCGAGGGACGTCGCCGGAGTGGCCGTTTCCAGCACCTGCCTGATGGCGGGCGCGCTTCCCGCAAACCGGCCCCGGGTCTGCTGCAGCGCCTCGGCAACGTCGACGCCTGACGGTCCAAGGTCCGAACGGAATGAGGCGTACCAGTAGGTCCTGCCGCCCGAGGCCGGCGTAATGCCGAACAGCTTCCCCCGGCCCCAGTATTCGCCGCCGGAATCCGCGGCGACCGGATCGGCAAGGACACCTCGCAACGCCAGGTAGGGCGACTGCGTGGCTTCCGAGCGTCCACCCCAGAAGGCGCGCCGGACCACGCTGTGGACACCGTCGGCACCCACCAGCAGGCCTGACGCCAGCGGCCCCGACGCCGGTATGTCCTCCACCCGCGTCGCCACCCGGCGCACGCTGCGGGGAACCGCGGCCCCGAGCAGCCCGAGGAGGTCGGCCCGGGACACGCCCAGCACTCCGCGCACTTCCGGCGAGATCCAGGAATTGCCTGCCGCATCCCGCAGGGCCATCCCGCCGAACGTAGCGGCCACGCCCCTGATGTGCGGCAGGATCCCGAGCAGCGCCAGCGCACTCTGCGCCTCCGGCCACATGGCGAGAGACGATTCCACCGTGGGCGGACCGGGCCGCTGCTCGTGGATAGTGACGTCGAAGCGCTGAGGGTCCAGGCCCGCGGCGAGCGCCAGGCCGGCAACGCCGCCCCCGATGATGGTTATGGCTTCCATGGACCGATGTTAATCCCCGACGGCGGTCTGCAGCTTGACCGGCCCTGGCCGGGGCCGGTTGTGCGGAGAGAGGGATGCGGACCGAGCTAGGCGGAAGGCCAGCCCGTGTAGGCCTCGGCAAGGTAGGCCTGCCCGTGCCGGGACGACACCACCGAGTTGAGCTCGCCCAGCTGGCGCGCCCGGGAGAAATCATCGGCGTCCGCCGGGGTGTGCAGCATGGACGTCATCCAGTACGAGAACTGCTGCGCCTTCCACACGCGGTCCAGGGCGCGGTCGCTGTACGAATCCAGCAGGACCGACGAGCCGGTCCTGTAGAAGCTGTCGAGGCCCTCGAACAGCACTTTGACGTCGTGGATCGCCAGGTTCAGGCCCTTGGCGCCGGTGGGCGGCACGGTGTGCGCGGCATCCCCGGCCAGGAAGAGCTTGCCGTGGCGCATTGGCGTGTGGACGAAACTGCGGAACTTCAGGACCATCTTATCGATCACTGGCCCTTCCTTAAGCTCGAAACCGTTGCCATTGACCCGGCTCCGGAAGGCCTCCCAGATCCGCTCCTCGCTCCAGTTGTTCACGTCCTCGTTCGGGTCGCACTGGAAGTACATCCGCTGGACGGTTTCCGTGCGCTGGCTGATCAGTGCGAAACCCTTCTCAGAGTTGGCATAGATGAGTTCGTCGGAGCTGCGGGGCGCCTCGGCCAAGATGCCGAACCAGGCGAAGGGGTACTCGTGGAAGTACCACTGGCGGTGCGCTTCGGGGATCTGGAACCGGCAATGGCTGCGGGAACCGTCCGCGCCGGCGATGAAGTCTGCCTGCAGTTCGTACTCAACCCCGTCGGCGTCCGTGAACCACACCCTGGGATTGCCCTCGATGTCGTGCACCGTGGTGTCCGTGACGCTGTAGCGGACGTCTCCGGCGTCGGCCTCCCTGCGGGCAGCGAGGTCCATGAAAACGTCAGTCTGCGGGTAGAGCCAGACACTCTCCCCCACCAGGTCCTTGAAGTCGATGCGGTGGCTCTCACCGTTGAAGCGCAGTTCGATGCCATCGTGCCTGTCGCCGTCGCGGAGCACCCGGTCGGAGACTCCGCTGTCCACGAGCATGTTGACCGTGCCGTGTTCCAGGATGCCGGCGCGAACGGTCTCGGAGATCTCCTGGCGGCTGCGGATCTCGATCACAGTGGATTCGATGCCCGCCGTCGCCAGCAGATGGGAAAGCATGAGGCCGGCGGGGCCTGCGCCCATGATGGCCACCTGGGTGGTGATGATTTTGCGTGCTGCCATGTCGTTCCTCGCTTCGTCGCGGGGCCCTCTGCTGGATCACTCTGGACCACTGGGCCGTAAGTTCTTGTGGCTAACAGTGTGCGCCGGGGAGTGTGTTCGGCGTTACAAGGATTCCGTTGATCGGAATTGAGTCAACGTGCCGGCGTCACCAAGCCGCCGCCCGATGCCGCGGGCCGCGGTCTGCAACGCCGGGACCAGGGCCTGGAGCCGCACCTCCCGCAGGGGAACAACTACGCCGAGCGCGGCGACCGCCAGTTTCCGGCCGTCCAGCACGGGGACCGCAATGCCCCACGTATCGGGGTCGATCACACCGGCCAGCTGGGCATAACCCTGATGGGCGGCCTCGCTGAGCAGTGCCCGGAGTTCCTCCGCCGTCACCTTTCCGGCCGGATCAGTGAACTGCTCAAGGTATTCCGTCTGGACGGACCGGGGCTGGTGCGACATCAGCGCCAGCCCGGCCGAGGACACGTGCACGGCCAGGCGCCCGGCGATCTGGGCACGGTTTGCCACGGAACCACGGCGGGACAGGCGCTCCACAAAGAGCGCCTCCCAGCCGTCGAGCACGGCGAGGTTCACGTTTTGGTTGAGCACATGCTGGATGTCTTCCATGAACGGCATTGCCGCCTGGCGCAGCGCCAGGGTGGGCGAATTGCGGTTGACCAGCTCCCACAGCCGCAGGCCCAACCGCACCGAGCCGCCGGCCCCGGCCTCGAGCAGGCCGTGCTGTGCCAGCTGCCGGACCAGCCGGTGGGCCGTGGTGAGGGGCAGCCCCGCCCGCTCGGCCAGCTCCGAGAGTTGCAGGACGCTGACACCCTCGGGAAAGGCTGCGATGACGCGGACCACCCGGTCCACCACCGAGTCTCCGGAAACTGAGTTGGCCAAGGCGTTCTGCTTCCATTCAACGGTATAAGTTGTCCCAGATTACACCCGTGGGTGATACAACTCTCATGTCGGACGACGCCGCGGCCTGCGCGGCCGCCCGACCAGTTGCGCAGTTTCCGCTGCCGGACAGTCACTCGAGACCACTACTCGGACCTATGGCTCGAAGCAGTGGCTCCGGACAGCCCCCACAGACAGGCTCCACCCGAACAACTCAACCCGAACAACGAGGTTCCGATGTCAACGCTCTCAGTCGCCCGCCGTTCACAGTGGCCCGTTTGGCTTTGCTGGCTGGCCATGATGCTGGACGGATTCGACCTGGTGGTGCTGGGCACCGTCATTCCCACCCTGATCAAGACCCACGAACTCGGCTTCGACGCCGTGGGAGCCACTTATGCAGCCACCATCTCCCTCGTTGGCGTGGGCATCGGCGCGCTGTTCATTGCTCCCCTCTCCGACCGGTTCGGACGCCGCCGCCTGCTCGTGGCGTGCGTAGCCTGGTTCTCCCTCTTCACCATCGCCGTGGTGTTCGCCCCCAACGTGGCTATGTTCGGCGTTTTCCGGCTCCTCGCCGGCGTGGGCCTCGGCGCCTGCCTGCCGGCTGCACTGGCGTACATGAACGACTACGCCCCGGCCGGCACCGCCGGGAAGTCCACTACCCGGACCATGACCGGCTACCACGTGGGCGCCGTGGCCACTGCGTTTCTAGCCATCATGGTGGTGCCGGACTGGCGCATCATGTTCGTGGTGGGCGGACTTGCCGGCTTCGTTCTGGTGCCGTTCCTCTGGTTCCGGCTCCCGGAAACACTGCCCCCTGTACATGCGCAGGAGGGCGCCGAACTCCAGGACGCGGAAGTCCGCCCGCCCCAGACGAACGCCCGCACACACCGCCCGATCGCAGTCCCCGCCGCCGAGCCCGAGGCTGCGCCTGCGTCCCTGCTGCCCGCCGATCCGGCCGGCCAACGCGCCAGCTTCCGCGACCTCACAAAGAAGCCCTATCCGCTGGTGGCACTCGGCATTGCAGTGGCATCGTTCATGGGGCTCCTCCTCGTGTACGGCCTGAATACCTGGCTGCCGCAACTCATGTCCGCTGCCGGATACACCGTAAGCACCGGGCTGGTCCTGCTGCTCGTGCTCAACGTCGGCGCCGTGGTGGGCCTGATCGTGGCCGGCATCCTGGCGGACAAGCACGGCACCAAGAAGATCGTCCTGCTCTGGTTTGGCCTCTCCGCCGTTTTCCTCGCCGTGCTCAGCGTCAAAATCCAGAGCGAGTTCCTCCTCAACGCCGCCGTCTTTGTCACAGGCGTCTTCGTCTTCAGCTCGCAGGTCCTGGTCTATGCCTGGGTCAGCCAGCTCTTCCCGGCCCGGCTCCGCGGGACCGCCCTCGGCTTCGCCGCCGGCGTGGGACGCTTTGGCGCCATCATGGGCCCTGCCGTGACCGGGACGCTGGTGGCGGCAGGCATCGCGTACCCGTGGGGCTTCTACGTCTTCGGCGCTGCGGCCCTCCTGGCCGTCGTCGCACTGGCGACCGTCCCCCACGCGATCACTGCGGCACGAACCTGATCTCCGTTTGACCGGCCCTTGAGCGCATGACCGGCCCCGCCAGGGCCGGTCGTGCGGGCCAGGGCCGGTCGTGCGGGCCAGGGCCGGTCAAACGCGCGAGGGCGGCGAGTACTCTAGGAACACCAAGCGCACTTACCATCGCTGGAGGGTGAACCGATGACGGACCGGATTACGGAGATCTGGGGCGAGCGAACACCTTATGGGAGCGGCCAGGACTGGCCCGAGCGGGTGGACCAGTTCCTGGCGGAGGGGCTGACCGGGGACGACGTGGACCAGTGGGTGCAGTCGGCCTGCGTCCTGTGCAGCAACGGCTGCGGGTGTGACATCGCCGTCAAGGACGGCCGCATGGTGGGCATCCGCGGCCGCGTGCAGGACCGGGTGAACCGCGGCCGGTTGGGGCCCAAGGGGCTGTACGGAAGCTGGCAGGGCGAGACTCACAAGGACCGGCTGACCCGCCCGCTGATCCGGGTGGACGGCCAGCTCGTGGAGACGGACTGGGACACCGCCATGGGCCGGATCGTGGACCGGAGCAAGGACCTGCTGGCCAGCAAGGGACCGCTCAGCCACGGCTTCTACACCAGCGGCCAGCTGTTCCTGGAGGAGTACTACGCCCTGGGAATCCTTGGCAAGGCCGGGATCGGAACGCCGCACATGGACGGCAACACGCGGCTGTGCACCGCCACTGCCGCCGCGGCCTTGAAGGAATCCTTCGGCGCGGACGGCCAGCCGGGCAGCTACACGGACATAGACCACTGCAGCGCCATGTTCCTGTACGGCCACAACATGGCCGAGACGCAGACGGTTCTCTGGTCACGGGTGCTGGACCGGCTGGACGGCCCCAACCCGCCGCGGCTGGTGTGCGTGGATCCGCGCGACACGGAGGTGGCCCGCCGCGCCGAGGTGCACCTGCCGGTTCATCCGGGGACGAACCTTGCGCTGATGAACGGCCTGATCCGCGAACTCTTCACCAACGGTTGGATCGACGAGGACTACATTGAGCGGCACACGGCCAACGTGGAGCAGCTGCGCAGCGTGGTGGACCCCTGGACGCCGGAAAGGGTTGCCGAAACGTGCGGTGTGGACGCTGCGGACGTCCGCCGCGCCGCCGAAATTTTCGGTACGAGCGACAGGGTGCTCTCCACGGTGCTTCAGGGCTTCTACCAGTCGGCCCACGCCACGGCATCGGCCTGCCAGGTCAACAACCTGCATCTGCTCCGCGGCATGCTGGGCTCCCCCGGCCGCGGCGTCCTGCAGATGAACGGCCAGCCCACCGCGCAGAACAACCGGGAATGCGGCGCCGACGGCGATCTGCCCGCCTTCCGCAACTGGGAGAACGAGGAGCACGTCCGGGAGCTGGCCGGTATCTGGAACGTGGACCCCGGCATCATCCCGCACTGGGCACCTCCCACCCATGCCCTGCAGATCTTCCGCTACGCCGAGCAGGGATCGATCGGGCTGCTGTGGATCTCGGCGACGAATCCGGCAGTGTCGATGCCGCAGCTGAGCCGGATCCGGGACATCCTCCGGAAGGACAGCCTCTTCCTGGTGGTGCAGGACATCTATCTTTCCGAGACCGCCCAGTGCGCCGACGTCGTCCTCCCATGCGCGGCCTGGGGCGAGAAGACCGGAACGTTCACGAACGTGGACCGCACCGTCCATCTGTCCGAAAAGGCCGTGGATCCGCCGGGCGAGGCGAAGAGTGATCTTGATGTCTTCCTCGACTATGCGCGCCGGATGGAGTTCAAAGACAAGGACGGCCGGCCGCTGCTTGACTGGTCGGGCCCGGAAGACGGCTTTGAAGCATGGAAGGAGTGCTCCCGCGGCCGGCCCTGCGATTACACCGGGCTCAGCTACGCGAAACTGAAGGGCGGCAGCGGCATCCAGTGGCCCTGCACCGATGCGCATCCGGACGGCATCGAGCGCCTTTACACCGACGGCGAATTCCCCACCACCCCGCAGTATTGCGAGTCCTACGGGCACGATCTCCTCACCGGCGCCACCACCGGCGAAACCGTCTACAAGGCAACGGTCCAGCCCGGAAAGGCGTGGTTCAAGGCACTGGACTACAGTCCGCCGCACGAGGAGCCCGACGCCGACTACCCGCTGCGATACACCACCGGCCGGACGGTTTATCACTTCCACACACGCACCAAGACCGGCCGCAGCCGCCGCCTGAACGACGCCGCCCCCGAGCCGTGGATCGAAATGTCCGTCCAGGACGCGGCAAGCGCCGGCTGCAAGGAAGGGGACATCGTCCGGGTCACCTCGCGCCGTGGCCGCCTCGAAGTGCCCGTGCGGGTCGGGGACATCCGCCCGGGTACCGTTTTCGCACCGTTCCACTACGGGTACTGGGACACGCCCGACGGCGGAACGTCCGAGGGTGGTTCGCCCGCCAGCCCCACCCGGGCGGCCAACGAACTCACCATCACCGAATGGGATCCGGTGTCCAAGCAGCCGGTCTTCAAGAATGCCGCGGTCCGGGTCGAAAGGTTGCGTGCCGGCGACGGGCCGTCCAAGGCGCCGGACACCGCGGCATCCCGCCCTGCCACAGGAGGCCAGCCGTGAAACTGCCTGTCTACATCGGTATGCTCGACGAGGCGGAGGCGACCCTGGCGGCATCGCTCCGGGTGGTCGCCGAGGGCCACGTGGACGAGCCCGACGTGCACTTAATCCTTCAGACGCTGGCCAAGAAGTGCGACGTCCACCGCGAAGCCCTGAAGCCGGTCATCGAACGCTACGGCGAAGATGTCGAGGGCGAAGAGGAGCACCGCCTGACGGCCAACGGCGTGACGGAGATCCGCTCGGGGCCCCTCGCCCTGCTGCTGGATCTGCAGGACCTGTACGTGCTGGTCCATCACATCGATGTCACCTGGATGTTGGTGGGCCAGGCCGCCCAGGGGGACCGGGACGAGGAACTCCAGCGCATAGTGAAGCAATGCGAGGGAGACACTGAACTGCAGATCAGGTGGCTCAAGACGCGGATGAAACAGGCGGCACCGCAGGCCCTCCTCGTGGCCGAATGAGGCTCGGCCGCATGAGGGCTAGCGCCGCAGCCGCGCCCAGGCGGTAGGCGCGAGCACCACGGCAATACCGACGGCGGCGCCAATCACCGTTTCCACGATCCGGTCCCGGAGCAGGAGATCCGGGTGAGCCGGAGCCGCCAACAGGGTCGAGATCAGCGCGAGCGGCGTCACGAAGACCTGCGCCAGGACGTAGTTGCGGGCGATAAACAGCTCGGCGCCGAACTGGCAGAGTGCGATCACGAGGACGGTCTGCCATGGCACGGGATGCAGCAGCAGGATGCCCGCGAGCAGGATGAGGCCAAGCACTGTGCCGATGATTCTCTGGACGCCGCGCGCGACGCGGTGCCGCGTAGTGCGGCCCACCAGGGGAACCACGGCCGCCACCATGGCCCAGTAGTTGTGGCCAAACCCAAGCCATTGCCCCACGAGGGTTGCCAGGGACCCGGCCAGGCCTGCCGCGACCAGGTAGCCCACGGCCTCAAGCCACGCGGACCGCCGCTCGTCCGGCGTGATCCTCACGGGCGGAGGCATGTCCCACGGCGTCCGGCGGCTGCGCAGCACCCGGGAGGACAGGCCCAGCAGCAGGCAGAAGACCGTGGTCAGAAGGGCCACCAGCATGCATTGCCACAGCGGCGGCTGGTTGGGGATGGAGGCGATCGCGGCGAAGGCGAAGATGTGAAAGAGGGAGCCGGCCGGCCGGTGCCGCCACCTGGCGATGACCAAGGAGCAGGCACCGGCAACCAGCGTGGTGGCCAGGACCAGGAGCCAGCTGCTCGCGGACGCCGAGAGCCCCAGCGCGTCGCTGCTCCGGGCCGACAACGTGGCCAGGAGCATAACCAGGAACATGAGCGACCCGGCCCGCACCTGGATGAACAGACGCTTCCTGTGCAGCTCACCGCGGCCGTAAATCCCTGTGAACGCACCGAATGACGCAAAGATTGCCAAGTCCAGGCGGTCCAGCAGCACGAGGGTGATCAGCGGGACGAAGACCCCCACTGCGCACCGGATGGCGACGCGATGGTCCTTGTTTGCCGGAGCAACGGTGAACATCTCGGCCAGCAGCTTCACGGTGGATTGGCGCCTTTCGTAGCGGTTAGGAACTCACGACGGCGGCGCTGGCGTCCGATTGTAAGTTTACTTGGCTGCTACCCTCCCTCCCGGTGAAACGGGGCGTCGATGGTGTTGCGTTTGTCTCCGTCAGTCGAGCGAGCGGCCCCGCGCGTCCACCACGACAACCTCGAAGGTCTTCGCGTTCGGAACCCCGAACTTGGCGTTGACGGCGGCGAGGTCATCGCCGAAGAGTGCAACCGTCGTCGGGACGTTGAAGTGCTGGCTCTTAATGACCTCGCGCAACTTTGCGGTTGATTCGTGGAAGTTCACGCGGAGGCGGCTGATCTGGTTGGAGGCGTTCTGCACAGCCCAGACCGTGCTGCCCTTCACCAGGATGCCGTCGACATTCGGCAGTTTCACGCCCTTGATTTCGGCACTCGCCCCGGTCCGTGGGCTGACCGTGTACAGCGCCTTGTTGTCGGAGTGGGAAACCACCAGTCGGCGCGCGTCACTGGAATAGGCGATGCCGTTGAGGTTGAAGCCTTTCGTGAGCGCGGCTGCCGGCCCTGTCAGCTTCAGAGTCCGGAGTTTGCCAAGGCCACCGTCGTGACCAACGGGGACGAAGTACAGCTCAGCCGCCTGGGAGTTGGTGAACCAGGCGCCATCGGAGGTCAGAGCCACGTCGTTGATGAAAGACGCCTTCTTCGTTAGTTGGTACGTCTTGACCGTCTTCTTGGTCTCGGTGCTGTACACATAGGCCTGACCGGTGGGCCCGCCGGCAACGAAGAGAAGGTCGTTCCGGGTATCGGCCTTCATGCCCACCGCCACCCGGCCGTCAGGCACGTCGATGAACTTCTTCGCGGTGCCCTTGTGGATGTCGCCGCGGAATATGTCCCCAGTGACAAGGTCGCCCGCGAAAAAGGTGTTGTCTTCGCCGGCCGCGATGCCTTCAGCACCTTTGGCGCCGGGAAGGACGATGACCGAGTGTCCGTCCTCTGACTGCGGCTGGCTGGCGGCCATGACGGGTGCCGGGACCAGCAGCGACGCCAGGGCGATCAGCCCGATGGCGGCACGGCGGCGTGCAGAACCAGAATTTCCTGTGCTGAGGCGCATTTTGCTCTCCGGAGTTGGCTGTTTTCCGTGCGAGCTGGCCGGTGCACGGGAGCTCCGCACGATGGTCTCTTCAGTGTAGATTCGGCCGTTATGGCTGGCCAGAGCGCGACGCAACAGGAAACCCCTGTCCGGCCGGAAATTCTTCCCGAGATCGGAACCCCCGGGCAATGCTCCCGTAACAGCAGCCAGACACGATGAAGGCATGAAGCCTAAAGCACCGATTCCTGCCGCGGCTGAATTGAGCTGCGAAGTGTGCGGCCAGATGCCCGAGCCTCCCAAGACCCGCCTCACGGTGGCCAATGTCGCCGTCATGCTCCCCATCGAACTGCTGGTCCATGCCCTGGTGGTGCAGACACACCTGCCCTACCTGGCAAAGGTCCTGGTCCTCACGCTCACGGCCACCGTCCTGGTGATCTGGGTGGCGGAACCGTCGGCGGCGCGGATCCTGCGGCGCTGGCTTCACGCGCCCGCGCTGCGGCACCGGCGCCGGCTTGGCGCCGCTCCTGCCCTGTGGCGGGCCAGGACCGTTCTGCGGGACCAGCCCGGCTCCCTGAAGAAAATCACCCGGTCGCTGGCGCTGCTGGACGCCAATATCCTGAGCATTCATGTCCATCCCGTCCGCGGCGGCGTGATGGACGAATTCGTACTGTCGGCACCCGGGGAACTTGGCGAGCGCGAGCTGCTCGACGCGCTTGAAGACGGCGGCGGCAGGCATCCGCAGGTGTGGCCGACCACCGCCCTGGCGATGGCTGACGGGCAGACCAAGGCGCTGAGCCTCGCTGCGCGCATCGCCGCGACCCCCGGGGAGCTTCCGCTGGCTGTCGCCGAGCTGCTGTCCGCACGGATCCTCGATCCCGGTGCCGAATCCGCCCAGCTTCCGGGGGAAACGAACGACGCCGGGACCCTCCTTAAGATTCCGACGGCATGGCACGGACCCATCACCTTCTACCGCCCGGGCGAGCCTTTCACGCCCGCCGAATCGGCCCGGGCGCACCGGCTCGCGGAACTCGCCGAGATCCTGGCGCATGTGCCGGCGACTGAGGAAGGGATCCGTCCGGCGACCGCGCAGTCAAGTTAGACGGCGTAGCCAGGCCAGAGACAAGCCGCCGGCGGAAGCCGGCGGCTTGTTCCCTTGCGTCCGGGCATTTCAAGCGCGTCCGGGTCTTGGCCAGTCACAATCGGTAAATAGGGCCGGCGGCGGCCATCTGTCCCGAAACCCTTGACAGTGGGCCGCATCACTTCTACCTTGGATTTTGGGATCCCAAAACGGGATCCCAAATGAGATCCGAACAGGATCCCAGGAACATCAGGTATCGCCAGTGCTTCCGCCACTCAGACT
>NZ_CAKKLY010000060.1 GCF_918698095.1 Arthrobacter sp. Bi83 | reverse complement strand
GAAACCAGCTGTAAAAACCAGACCACACCACAGGGGCGGCGCAACCTGGTCAATTCAACCAATTCATATAAAATAAACCGGTATCAACAAACTTGGCACACTATTGAGTTCTCAAACAACAGACACACCCGGCACCACCACAACCAAACAACCAGTCGCAGATCGCTCCGGAGCAACTTTTCAAGCTTACCCGCTCGCTTCACCCTGGTCAAATCGGCGTCCGCGGCTTCGTGACGCCCTGGGGCATCCTACTCGCTTTACCGACCAACTCCGGGGAGCGGCGCGGAAATAAACTCTACCACTACTTTTGCCAGAGGCCAACCCAGGCGCAGAAGGGACGGATGAGGCCCGGAATCACGCGGATTCCGGGCCTCATCAGCCGGCCTTGAAAAGGTGTTCTGCCGACACTTACGGTCGGCTGACCCTACGGCCGGCTGAACCAGACGGCCTCAACTCACCGTGGTGTCCGGCGCTTCTGCTGCAGCTGACCGGCTCTGCAGTTTCGGAGCGCCCGTGCCTGCCGGCTTGAAGTATGCAGCACCCAGCGGCGGCAGCGTCACAGTCAGGGTGGCGGGCTGGCCATCGAGACCTTCGTCCTCCGCCGTCAGGTTCCCCGCGTTGAGAACGCCGGAACCACCGTATGCCGGCGCATCGGTGTTGAGTACTTCAGTCCAGGCACCGGCGGACGGCACCCCAAGGGCGTACTCCTTGTGCGGCCCACCCGAGAAGTTAACCGCTACGACCAGCGGGTTGCCCTCAGTGTCCCAACGGACAAAGGTCAGCACATTGCGGTCCGCGTCAGCCCCGTTGATCCACTGGAATCCGCCGGGCTCGTTGTCGCGTGAATACAACGCAGGAGTGGACTTGTACAGCTCGTTCAGATCCTTCGTGAGGAGCTGAATCCCGCGGTGGGCCGGAATGTCGGCCAGCCACCAGTCCAGGCCGTGCTGCTCGGACCATTCGGCTTCCTGGCCGAACTCGGTCCCCATGAAGATCAGTTGCTTGCCCGGGTGCGCCCACTGGTAACCGAGGAAGGCCCGCAGGTTCGCCAGTTGCTGCCAGCGGTCGCCGGGCATCTTGCGGAGCATCGAGCCCTTGCCGTGGACAACCTCGTCATGGCTGATGGGGAGCAGGAAGTTCTCAGTGAAGGCATAGACCAGCGAGAACGTGACCGTCCCGTGGTGCCACTTCCGGTTGACTGGATCTTCCGACGCGTACTTGAGCGAATCGTGCATCCAGCCCATGTTCCACTTGAGCCCGAAGCCCAGCCCGCCGTGGCTGGTGGGACCCGTCACGCCAGGGAATGCGGTGGATTCTTCAGCGATCATGACCGCGCCGGGATGCGTCTTGTAGACCGTGGCGTTGGTCTCCTGGAGGAAGGAGATAGCCTCCAGGTTTTCGCGGCCGCCGAACCTGTTCGGCTGCCACTGACCCTCTTCACGGGAGTAATCCAGATAGAGCATGGACGCGACCGCGTCCACGCGCAGTCCGTCGATGTGGAATTCATCGAGCCAGTAGAGCGCGTTGGCCACGAGGAAGTTGCGGACCTCGGTGCGGCCGAAGTCGAAGATCAGGGTTCCCCAGTCCGGGTGTTCCCCCAGGTTGGGATCGGCATGTTCGTACAGCGGCTGACCGTCGAACTGGGCCAGGGCCCAGTTGTCCTTGGGGAAGTGCGCCGGGACCCAGTCAAGGAGGACCCCGATGCCAGCCTGGTGGAGCGCATCCACCAGGTACCGGAACTCGTCAGGGTGGCCGAAGCGTGACGTCGGGGCAAAGTAGGAGGTGACCTGATAGCCCCAGGAGCCGCCGAAGGGGTGTTCGGCCACCGGCATGAACTCAACGTGGCTGAAGCCAAGCCACTGCACATAGTCAACGAGTTCCTTGGCCAGTTCGCGGTAGCTCAGGCCGAGGCGCCACGATCCGAGGTGGACCTCGTAGACGCTCATGGGCGAGTTGTGCGGGTCCCGCTCGGCCCGGGCCTTCATCCAGTCCGCGTCCTCGAACCGGTAGTGGGAGTCAACCACCCTCGAGGCGGTCAGCGGCGGGACCTCGGTGCCGAATGCCAGGGGGTCGGCCTTCTCAACCCAGTGGCCGGCCTTGGTCTTGATCTCGTATTTGTAGCACGCGCCTGCTACAACGCCCGGGACGAACAATTCCCAGACGCCGGAGGAGCCAAGGGAGCGCAATGAGTTTTCGCGCCCGTCCCAGGCATTGAAGTCACCCTTAACGCGCACGGCCTCGGCGTTGGGGGCCCACACCGCGAAGGACACGCCGTCGACGTCCCCCAGCGAGGACTTATAGTGCTGGACGTGGGCGCCGAGCACCGTCCAGAGCGTCTCGTGGCGGCCCTCTCCGATCAGGTGCAGATCCACTTCGCCCACCGTCGGAAGGTAGCGGTACGGTTCGTCCACCGTCACAGGTTCCGCACCCTCGTATGTCACCTCAAGCCGATAGTCCGGCACGTGACCGGCCTGCAGGGGCTCCAGCACGGCAACCCACACGCCCTCTGATTCGTGGGTCATCGGCATCGAACCGGCCGCGGTCACCACAGTGACGGCTTCGGCCAGGTGCTTGACGGTGCGGATGGTTACGTGGCCGTAGTCATCCAGATGGGCACCAAGCACAGAGTGTGGGGCGTGGTGCTCTCCGGCCGCCACGCGCGAAAGCGTATGCGCATCCACATGGAGAGGGACCTGGGGCCGATCTGTAGGTGCAGAGCCTGTCATCTTATTACCTTCCGCTGCGGCCGCGGCCGGTTCGCCGGGGCCTTTCTTGCTGAGGAGCCGCCTGGATGCATTCACCGGAATAGCCAGCCAGTCGGGCCTGTTGCGCAATTCATACACGACTTCGTATAACGCCTTGTCCAGCCACAATGCCACAAAGAGCGGGGAGTTCCGGTCTATGGTGCCGGGGGTGACTTCCAAGTAGCCGGCCAGGAAGGCCTCGGCGCAGTCGTCCACCCACGACTCGGGCACCCGGGCACCGCTCCCCTCGCGCTCCGCGGCTCCCGCGGCATAGTCAAATGAGCGCAGCATGCCCACCACGTCCCTTAGCGGGACGTCGGGGAAGTTCCGTTCAGAGATGGGCCGCAGCGGCTCACCCTCGAAGTCAAGAATGGCCCACCGGTCCGAGTCGCCTTCACGGCCCGGAACTTGGAGGATCTGGCCAAGGTGGAGGTCACCGTGGATGCGCTGGAGCGCACCCGCCGGGACACCCTCGAGTTGCTTAAGGAGGCTTTCCAGCTCGCTTTCGTGGGGCCCGACGGCGGGGCCGGCCTCGCTCCAGGCCTGCCGCACCCGCTGGGCTACTCCAGGCGCTATGACCCCGCCCGGGACGGCTTCTGAGGAAACCCCCAGCGTCTCGGCGAGCCGACGGTGGACGGTGGCCGTGGCATGGCCCAGCGAGTGCGCCTGCTCGGTGAAGTCCGCTCCTGCGCTGGCCGCATCAACCGCCAGCCGCCAGGCATCCCGGCCTCCGGCCAGGAACTCGTGGGCTACCGCCAATTCGCCCTGGGCCGTGCCTGCCGCAGCGGTCTCCGGGCCGGACCCTGCGGACGATGTCCGCGCCCGCTGCGGAAACCACTCGCCTGTGACCCAGCCGAGGGTGGCCGGGACTTCAGAGGTCCTCGCGGCGGACAGGGCTGCCCCCACTTCCACCTCCGGATTGCGGCCGGCCGAAAGCACACGGAAGAATTTCACGATAGCCGCGGAGGCGCCGTCGTCGACGATCACCGAACTGTTGGACTGTTCGCCCGACAGGACCCGGACCGTGCCGGTGGCACGCGGAAGGGGCTGGCCGGCGCCGGAGAGGTGCCCGCTGGCCGTGCCGGCCGCCGCGGTTCCCTCCGTCCGCATAAGCTCCAGCCATTCGGCAATGAACACCGGATCATGGACGGCGTCGTAGACCCAACGGTGCCCCAAATCCGCGTGGTCACTTTCGCCGATGAGCGCGCTCTCGGCCCCGGGCAGCGGTTCGCGCCGGTAGCTGAGCGGCACCTGCACCACATCGGTGCGGGGGCCGCCGTCGGCAGTTTCGGAGACCACGGCGGCGAGGAAGACCTCAAGGCCCACCTCACCCGACGACTCGTTGAGGATGAGTCCGCCCACGGGAGCAAGCGAGAATTCGGCGGACTTCACCGGGAACCACCGCTGGCGCGGCAGCCATTGGCGAAGCAGCTCTTCGAGCGTTGGTGTCAGCGTAGATTGGCTCATGTCACCCCTCAATGGACAGGATGGGCATCGCCTGGGTGAAAGGTGACGCCGGGTTGGACGCAGCCGAACGTACCCGGAGCCAGAAGAAGTCGTGGCTGCCAAGGGTAAGGGTCAGGTTCCCGTCGTCTCCGACGCCGGGAAAGGGCTGGCCGCCGAACACGTCCCGGAGCCCGCGTCCCGCAAACTGCGGAAGCCTCAGCGTGGTCGCCACGGGGTGCTGCGAGAGGTTGAAGGCGCACAGGATGGTTTCGGGCGGTTCGCCGGCGGAGTTACCTTCCGGCAATTCGCGCACGTAGGCCAGCACCACTTCGTGGTCGGCTTCCACGTGCTTGAAGCCGCCCAGCCCGAACGCCGCGTGGTTGCGCCGGACACTCAGGATCTGCCGTGTCCAGCGAAGCAGCGACCCTGAGTGCGCGGCCTCGGCCTCAACATTGGCCATGTTGTAGTTGTAGACCAGCGACTGGATCACCGGAAGGTAGAGCTTGCCGGGATCCGCGTTGGAGAACCCGGCGTTCCGGTCCGGGTTCCACTGCATGGGTGTGCGGACGGCGTCGCGGTCTTCCAGCCAGATGTTGTCGCCCATGCCGATTTCGTCCCCGTAGTAAAGAAAGGGGCTCCCCGGCAAGGACAGCAGCATCGCGTTGATGAGTTCGATTTCCGCCCTGGAGTTATCCAGCAGCGGCGCCAGCCGGCGCCGGATGCCGATGTTGGCCCGCATGCGCGGATCCGGGGCATACCAGCCAAGCATCGCCGCCCGTTCGTCGGCGGTGACCATTTCCAGCGTCAGCTCATCGTGGTTTCGAAGGAAGGTTCCCCACTGCGCACCCTCGGGGATCTCCGGCGTGTCATGCATGGTCTCGATGATCGGGGCTGCCTTTTGGTCGCGCAGCGCGTAGTACAGCCGAGGCATGATCGGGAAGTGGAAAGCCATGTGGCACTCCGGTTCCTCCTCGGTGCCGAAATACTCCACCACTTCGTTGGGCGGCTGGTTGGCCTCCGCGATGATCACCCTGCCGGGATAGCTCTCATCCACCATCTTCCGCAGCTTGCGGAGGAACTCGTGGGTGGCAGGCAGGTTCTCGCAGTTGGTGCCTTCCTCCTCGAAGAGGTAGGGGATCGCGTCGGCGCGGAAGCCGTCGATTCCCTGGTCCAGCCAGAACCGCACGACGTCGAACAGAGCGTCGATGACCTTGGGGTTCTCGAAATTGAGGTCGGGCTGGTGGCTGAAAAAACGGTGCCAGAAGAACTGGCGCCGGATGGGGTCGAAGGTCCAGTTGGACTCCTCCGTGTCCACGAAGATGATGCGGGCATCCTGGTACTTTTCGTCGGTGTCGCTCCACACGTAGAAGTCGCCGAAAGGACCGTCCGGATCCTTCCGCGACTCCTGGAACCACGGGTGTTGGTCCGAGGTGTGGTTCAGCGGGAGGTCGATGATGACCCGAACGCCGCGGGCATGGGCCTCGGCCACGAGCCGCTTGAAGTCACTGATGGTTCCAAACTCGTCCAGCACCGAGTTGTAGTCGGAGATGTCATAGCCGCCGTCCCGGAGCGGCGACTGGAAGAAAGGCGGAAGCCAAAGGCAGTCCACGCCCAGCCACTGCAGGTAGTCGAGTTTCTCGATCAGTCCATGGAAGTCGCCTGAACCGTCGCCGTTCGCATCCGCGAAGCCCCGGACAAGCACTTCATAGAACACCGCCTTCCGGTACCACAGAGGATCGTGTTGCAATCCCGGCGCATTGAGCTCGAACGTGCTCTTCGGTGTGAAGTGGTGACTCGGGTTCTGCGGGCTGAAACTCAATTGAGGCTACCTCCGGATGTTCAGGATGTGTGCAGGTTCTACATGGGCATCGAGTCTGACGTAGTTGTATTCGCCCCATTCCCACGTCTCGCCCGAGATCAAATCATCCACCCTGAAGCCGCCGTTCGGCGTGAGGTCTGCCGGGTCGAGCTGCAGCGCGGCGAGATCAAGCGATACCGTGCTTTCCCGCGTGCTGTGCGGATCCACGTTGACCACCACGATGAGGGTGTCCTTGGTGCCATCCGGGAGTGTCTTGTGCTTGGAATAGACCACTGTGGCGTCATCCGTGCTGCGGTGCACAGTCAGGTTCTGCAGGTCCCCCAGCGCCGGGTGGGTCTTGCGGATCTCGTTGAGCCTGGTCAGGTAAGGGGCCAGCGTCCGCCCCGACGCGGCAGCGGCCTCCCAGTCCCTGGCCTTGTACTCGAACTTCTCGTTGTCGATGTACTCTTCCGCCCCGGGCCTGGCCACATGTTCGTACAGTTCGAAGCCGGCGTACACGCCCCACAACGGGCTGGCCGTCGCCGCAAGTGCAGCACGGATCTTGAACGCCGCGGGACCACCGTACTGGAGGTACTCGGTGAGGATATCCGGAGTATTGACGAAGAAATTCGGCCGGAAGTACGCCGGCGAGTCGTGGCTGACCTCCTGGAAGTACTCCTCCAGTTCCTTCTTGGTGTTCCGCCACGTGAAGTACGTGTAGGACTGCTGGAAGCCGGCCCTGCCGAGCGCGTGCATCATGGCGGGCCGGGTGAAGGCCTCCGCCAGGAAGACGACTTCCGGGTTTTTCTTGTTGACCTTGCCGATGAGCCACTCCCAGAACCAGACAGGTTTGGTGTGCGGGTTGTCCACGCGGAAGATCTTCACCCCGTGGCTGACCCAGAGCTGGACGATGCGCAGGATTTCCCTGGACAGGCCCTCGGGATCGTTGTCGAAGTTGAGGGGATAGATGTCCTGGTACTTTTTCGGAGGATTTTCAGCGTATGCGATGCTGCCATCCACGCGGGTGGTGAACCATTCCGGGTTGGACGTGACCCACGGGTGGTCAGGCGCGGCCTGGAGGGCCAGATCCAGCGCGACTTCGAGGCCCAGCTCGTTGGCGCGGGCCACGAACGCGTCGAAGTCCTCGAACGTGCCGAGTTCCGGGTGGATGGCGTCGTGGCCGCCCTCTTTGGCCCCGATGGCCCACGGGGATCCGGGGTCGTTCGGGCCCGCGATCAGCGTGTTGTTGGGGCCTTTGCGGTGCTGGATGCCAATGGGGTGGATCGGGGGCATGTAGATGACGTCGAAACCCATGTCCGCGACGGCCGGCAGCCTGTTGGCCGCAGTCCTGAAGGTGCCGGACGTCCAGGCGCCGGTCTCGTGGTTGCGGACGGCGCCCTCGGAACGGGGGAAGAACTCATACCAGGATCCGCGGCCGGCGAGATCCCGCTCAACCAGCAGGGGAAACGGTTCGGAGACTGTAACAAGCTCGCGGATCGGCTCGCGGCCCACAATCTCGGCAACGTCCGCGCCGAAGCCGGCAGCCAGACGCTCTTCGGCGGACCTGGAGGTGTCGGAGAGACCGACGACGGCGGTACGAAGCGTCCGCCTGTCGGTGGAGTTGCGGAACGGCTCCTCTGCCGCCTGCGACAACAGGGCGGCGCCTTCATCGAGCATCAGCTCTACGTCGATGCCCGCCTCGACCTTGACCTCGGCGTTGTGGTGCCACGTGCCATAGCGGTCATGCCATGCTTCGATCACGAAGGACCAGTTGCCGGTGGAAGTGGGAGTCAGCATACCCTCCCAAAGGTCTGTACCCTTGCCACGGTCACCGGCCGGCGGCTGAAGGCGCACGCGCTGGCGCTCTTTGCCCTTGGGATCCAGGAGGACGGCGCTGACCCCCAACATGTCGTGGCCTTCGCGGAACGACTGTGCGCTGACCACGATCCCTTCGCCGGGGAGCGCCTTGGCGGGGTACTTCCCCCCTTCCACAACCGGCTGAACGTTGGTGATCGGGAAACGGCCGAATCGAAGGCCATCCATGATCGAAACTTTCGGCGTTTGCTTGGAGGGGGCACTGGTTCGCGTGTTAGTCGTCACAGGCTCGACGTTAGCGAGAAAAGGAGGGAAATGCTAAGCCTGCGATCTTAATTAGCGAACTGATTCGTCATTTACCGGAAAGTAATCCAATCCGGTTCCGGCCGTTCATCTTGTCCGTTAGTGTGACGCAGGTGAAGGCAATCCGCAGATTTACCGTCCGAACCGTTCTTCCTGAACCGATCCGGCCGCTTGCCCGCTTGGCCACCAACCTGCGCTGGTCCTGGCACCGGCCCACCAGGGAACTCTTCGAGGGACTCAACCCCAAAGTTTGGGCTGAAAGCGGCAACGATCCGGTCAACTTCCTCGGTCTTGTCGGCCGGGAGGAAATGCACCGGCTGGCGACCGACCAGGATGTCGTGGCGCGTGTGCACTCCGCGGCCGAGGACCTGGACCGGTACCTTCAAGAGCCGCGCTGGTACCAGAGCCTGGGGGACGACGCCCCCGCCTCCATCGCGTACTTCTCACCAGAATTCGGCATCACGGAGGTTCTCCCGCAGTACTCCGGCGGCCTCGGCATCCTCGCCGGCGACCACTTGAAGGCTGCCTCGGACCTCGGCGTTCCATTGATCGGTGTGGGTTTGCTGTACCAGGCCGGCTACTTCAAGCAGTCCCTGTCCCGCGACGCCTGGCAGCAGGAAACCTATCCGGTGATTGATCCGGATGGCCTGCCCCTGACGCTGCTCCGGGAGCCGTCGGCGGACGGAAACGGCAAGCCCATCCAGATCGCGCTGCCGCTGCCCAGCGGGCGGCGCCTTTTGGCGCACATCTGGCGTGCCGACGTCGGACGTGTCCCCCTCCTGCTGTTGGACTCCAACGTTCCCGGCAACGACGACGCCGCCCGCGGCATCACAGACCGCCTGTACGGCGGCGGAGGCGACCACCGTCTGCAGCAGGAACTGCTGCTGGGCATGGGCGGGGTGAAGGCGCTGCGCGTCTACCAGCGGCTCACGGGCACCACAGCGCCGGAGGTGTTCCACACCAACGAAGGCCACGCCGGTTTCCTCGGGATCGAACGGATCCAGGAACTGATGGCCGGGGAGCAGTCACTCACGTTCAATGAGGCCCTTGCCGCGGGGCGCGCATCGACTGTGTTCACCACGCACACCCCTGTTCCGGCCGGCATCGACCGCTTCGAAGTCGCGCAGATCCAGCATTTCTTCGAGGCGGGCCTTGCCCCGGACGTCCCCACGTCCCGGATCCTGGATCTGGGACGCGAAGACTTCGCCGACGGCAACCCCTTCGTGTTCAACATGGCCGTCATGGGGCTCCGCCTCGCGCAGCGGGCCAACGGCGTGGCCAAACTACACGGTGAAGTATCCCGCGGCATGTTCGCGGCGCTCTGGCCGGGATTCGACCATTCCGAGGTGCCCATCACGTCCGTGACCAACGGCGTGCACGTACCCACGTGGGTCGACTCGAGGATTTCCAAGCTCGCCCGTGAAAGATTCGGCGTGGAAGCTGAAGTAATGGGCCGGTGGGACCTCGCCTACAACGTCAGCGACGCCGAAGTCTGGGCGCTCCGGCGCGAAATGCGCGTCTCGCTCGTCGAGGACGTCCGGCGCCGGCTGCGTGCGGCGTGGAAGAAACGAGGCGCCGCCGACGCCGAACTCGGCTGGACGGACTCGGTGCTTGACCCGGATGTCCTGACCATCGGCTTCGCCCGGCGCGTGCCCACCTACAAGCGGCTGACGCTGATGCTGCGCGAACCGGAACGGCTCAAGGCTCTGCTGCTGCACAAGGAGCACCCCATCCAGCTGGTCATTGCCGGCAAGTCGCACCCCGCAGACGATGCCGGCAAGAAGATGATCCAGGACCTGGTGCGCTTTACGGATGACCCGAAGGTCCGGCACCGTATCGTCTTCCTGCCGAACTACGACATCGCCATGGCCCGCACGCTCTTCCCGGGCTGCGACGTCTGGCTCAACAACCCGCTGCGCCCGCTGGAAGCCTGCGGCACGTCCGGCATGAAGGCCGCCATCAACGGATCCCTCAACCTTTCGGTGCTCGACGGCTGGTGGGATGAGATGTACGACGGCGAGAACGGCTGGGCGATTCCGACCGCCAACAACGGAGCCTCATCGGAGGAACGCGACGATATCGAGGCCGCGGCGCTGTACGAACTGCTTGAGACGCAGGTGGCACCGCGCTTCTACGGCAGTACTGTGTCCGAGGCGGCCGGCGCTGCCGGGCCGTCGTCTTCAGGGCGGGAGAAGATCCCCACCCACTGGGTGTCCATGATCAAGCACACGCTCGCCCACCTGGGACCGGCGGTGTCCGCCGAACGGATGCTGCAGGACTACGTCAACATCCTGTACAGGCCTGCTGCCATTTCGGGCCGGCACGCCGTTGCGGATTCCTTCGCCCAGGCCAGGGAACTCGCAGCCTGGACGTCCAGGGTCCGCGAGGCCTGGCCCCAGCTGCATGTGGAACACGTGGACTCCCTGGGAGTGTCCGAGGAACCGCAGATCGGCGATACTCTGCAGGTCAACGCGTACGTGGGGCTGCACGACCTGACGCCCGACGACGTGTCTGTGGAAGTTGCGTACGGCCAGGCCGAGGAAAGCGACGAACTCGCCAACGTGACCCTTGTGGAACTGGAGCCGAAGGATGAGCTCGGCAGCGGCCGGTACCTGTTCACAGGCTCAATCGTGATCGACCGCTCCGGATCCTTCGGCTACACAGTGCGGGTGTTGCCCAAGCACGAGGCACTGGCGTCCAAGGCCGAGCTGGGCCTGATCGTGAACGCGTAGGCAGAGGTTGCTAGAGGAACACGGCGATGACTGACAGGTCCTTGCCGGCGTAGCTTTCGGCGTCCTGCAGGACCTCGCAGATGACTCCGAAGGACCTGTCGCTGCGGAAGGCCGCTGGCACCTGCCAGATGACCGTCACTGGTTCCTGGCCGTCGTCGGAAATGGCGTCGGCGAAGTCGTGCAGCGAGTCGTTGAGGGCGTCCAGGTTCACTCCGTAGTGCTCCGGGAAATCCAGGGCTTCCCCGAAACGGGTCAGCACCTCTTTCTTGGAGCCCGCTGCCGGGATCAGGAGGCTGCGGCGGCCGGCGTCCGCAAGCTGGTCACGCAGCTCGTCGACTGTCCAGGTGTCCACGGAATAGATTTTCATGGTGCTACTTACCCTCTGCTATGAACTTGAACGACTCGTAGTGGTCCGGGGTGTAGTACTTTTCGCCGGACTTGCCTGCCACGATCCTTCGGGCGCCCCGGTCGGATTCCCCGGGAGTGGGAACGGTGTACTCCCTGTAGTAGCCGCCCGACTTGCGCGGCAGGATGCGTTCAAGGTTTCCGAAGGTCACTCCATCGCGCTCATAAGGGAACGGACCGCCCTGGCGTATGAGCGTGAGAATCCGGCGGCCTTCGGCGGGGAGCTGGGACTCCCTGATCGTGGCGAGGCCGGAGGGGTTGGGGATGCCTGTGGTCTGGCCAGCAGCCGAGGGTGCGCGAGAGGACGCGGGGGCGGGGGTGCGGGACGGTGCAACGGTTCCGGACGGTGCCTGTGCGGGACTGCCGGCCTGTGGCTGCAGCCCGTTGGACACGACAAGTGCCAATCCGAGCAGCGCAATCAGCACCACCGCAGCCAGTAAACGGCGCATATCTATGCTTTCCCTGTCTGCTGATACTAGGTGCGGTAGATGTTGATCGTGTTGGCCTGTACGAGGTCCCGCTCCCCCGACGCCACGCGGAAGCCTTGGCGGCGGTCATGAAGATCGGAGGTGGTGAGGCGCAGTTCGAACATCCTTTTGCCGACGCCGTCGTCATTGGTGACCTGGGGAAGGGTGACCCTGACGTCATCGCGGCCGCCGTTGACCACAACCAGCCCGGCCACCTGCCCGTCATCGGAGCCCAGCAGCAGCTGCACCACGCGGTGCCGCGGATCATTCCACCGCTCCATGGTCATCGGCTCGCCATCCTGGTCATACCAGTACAGGTACGACTGCGCGTCCCGCACCGGGTAATCGTGCGGCTGGCCTGCAAGGAATTCCCGTCGGAGCCGAATGACCCGCTTGGTGCTCCGGAGCATGGCGTGGGATTCCGGGGTGCTGGTCCAGTCGACCCAGGCGAGGGGGTTGTCCTGGCAATAGGCGTTGTTGTTGCCTTGCTGCGTGCGGCCCAGTTCATCGCCCGCCGTGATCATGGGGACGCCGAGAGAGATCATGAGCGAAGCCATCAGATTCCGCCGGGTCTGCGCCCTCCGTGCAAGGATAGTTTCATCCTCGGTGCGGCCTTCAAACCCGTGGTTGTAGCTGCGGTTGTCGCCGTGCCCGTCGCGGTTCTGCTCCCCGTTGGCCTCGTTGTGCTTGCGGTCATAGGACACCAAGTCGGCCAGGGTGAAACCGTCGTGGGACGTGATGAAGTTCAGCGACGCGAGCCGTGAACGGCCTGAGGGCTGGAACAGGCTCGCAGAACCGGACATGGCATCTGCCAGCCGGGCCACGGATCCGCCCTGGCCACCGGCGTCGATCGCCGCGCGGTCAGCAAGCCAGAACGAGCGCAGGGCGTCGCGGTAGTGGTCGTTCCAGTCCACCCAGCCACCCGGGAACCGGCCTGTCTGCCAGCCCCCATAGCCGACGTCCCAGGGTTCGGCGATCAGCTTGACCCTGGAGAGCACCGGATCGCCGGCGACGGCCACCAGGAACGGGTGGTTCGGATCAAAATCGTTGGCGGCATTCCGGCAGAGCGTCACGGCCAGGTCGAAACGGAAACCGTCGATGTGGAATTCGTCCACCCAGTAGCGGAGCGAGTCCAGAACGAGCTGGATCACACGGGGCTCGCCGAAGTTGAGCGAATTCCCACAGCCTGTGGTGTCGATGTATTTCCCGCTGTCGTCGGAGCGGTAGTACTTCTTTTCCCCCAGGCCGCGGAACGAAACTGTGTGCCCGTCGTGTCCGCCTTCGGCGGTGTGGTTATAGACCACGTCCAGGATCACTTCGATACCTGCGGCGTGCAAGAGCTTGACCATGCCCTTGAACTCATCCTGGACCGCCTGCGGGCCGGACTCCTGCGCGGACCGCGTAGCGTACCCGGGGTGCGGGGCAAAGAAGGCCGCCGTGTTGTAGCCCCAGTAATTGGTCAGGCCCAGGTTTTGAAGATGCGGTTCGTCGAGGTGGAAATGTACCGGCAGCAGCTGCACTGCGGTAATTCCGAGTCCTGTCAGGTGCTCAATCATCGCGGGGTGTGCCATGCCGGCGTAAGTGCCGCGCAGCGGCTCTGGAATGTCCGGGTGCAGCATGCTTTGCCCGCGGACATGTGCCTCGTAGATTATGGTGTTGCGCCACGGCGTATGCAGGCGATCATCGGCGCCCCAGTCGAAATCGCTGGACATCCGGACACTCGTCAGAAAACCGTCCCGCTGGTCTACAGCGCGTCCGTAGGGATCGAGCAGCAGCGGCTGCCGGTCGCCGTCGTAGTCGTCAAAATTCACGGTGGGAACTGAAAGCGGTAGAACCTCCCCATCGGGGGCGGCGCGGAAGCCGTAGCGCGAGCCGATCGGGAATCCCTCGAGGATGCCGTGATGAACGCCATTGGTGACGTTCGGCAGGGTCTGGATCCGCCAGTCGCCGCCGGGAGCGAGGTATCCGATTTCCAGGGTAAGGATGCCGGGAGCATAGACCGCTACGTTGGCGCGCCCGCTTTTCGAGCCGTCGGAGGACCCCGGGCGCACTGAACTTACGCCGAGGGGGAACGCGTGCGAGGCGTCCACGGTCGAGGCTGTGTCTACTAAGGGCATTACCATCGATTAAAGCTTAACTGTCACGTTCAAAAAGCCGATGTATTCCGGCATGTGACGTGCGGCGGCCCCGATCGCGGCTCCGCTGCATACTGGAAGACGCACCGAGTGGAGGTATTTGTGAAGATTGCACTGGCCCAGATCATCACCGGCCGCGATGTCGAAGCCAATCTCGCACTGGTCGAGGAGCATGCCCGCCGAGCCAAGGATGGCGGAGCCGGGCTCGTGGTGTTTCCGGAGGCCACCATGCGGGCGTTCGGGAATTCCCTAATTGACATCGCCGAACCCCTCAACGGTCCGTGGGCCACCCGGGTCCGCGCCATTGCCGCCGACATGGGCATCGTGATCGTGGCCGGCATGTTCACTCCGGGGGCATCATCCGGCGAAGGCCCCCTCAAGGTCCGGAACACGCTGCTGGTCACTGGCCCGGGCGTGGAAGCGAGCTACGACAAGGTGCATCTCTTCGACGCTTTCGGCTTCCTCGAATCTGACACCGTGGACGCGGGAACAGGGCCCGTGACTTTCGACGCCGGCGGCGTCACCTTCGGCCTGGCCACCTGCTACGACATCCGTTTCCCCGCCCTCTTTACGGCCAACGCCGACCGCGGAGCAGTTGCCAACATCATCTGCGCCTCCTGGGGCTCAGGGCCAGGCAAGGTGGAACAGTGGCAGCTCCTGGCCCGCGCCCGCGCTGTGGATACGACCACCTACGTGCTCGCCTGCGGCCAGGGCGACCCGGCCACGCAAGGGATTGAGCCGCGCGGCGCGGCGCCCACAGGCGTGGGGCACTCCGCTGTCGTCTCGCCGTTCGGCGAAGTCCTGGAAGAGCTCGACGCCGCCCCCGGCCTCCTGTTCGCCGACCTGGATCCCGCCGCCGTCAAGGAAGCCCAAACCAAGCTGCCGGTCCTGGCCAACCGCCGCGAGTTCTAAACGCCTACGCCTTAGGCGGCCCGACCGTCTCTATGCGGGCTGCCGCCGGCCGACTGCCGATGTTCGCTTCCGCGGGCGCCGACGCCTTGCCGTCGCTTAGTGTTCGGCCCTTCATCGCCGACCGCTGGTTTTGCGGCGGCCGTCGTCTTACGCTCTCTCTCCAAGAGAGGAAAAGCTCCCGCACGTCATGTGCGAGAGCGTTTCCCGTTTTCCGACGAGAAGTGCGACAGCGTTTCCAATTTATGCGCGAAAGGTGAGAGAGGGATTCTGGACAGTAGCTGTTGGTGAGACAACCGCCGAACCGCAGCAGCCGTTTTGCTAAGGAGCGCATCGCCGACCAGAGCTGAAGAAGGCCGCCCGCGGCCGGATGAGGCGGCGGGAGGAAGGGATGCCCTGAGGGCCCCGAACTGAGCTTGCGAAGTTTGGGAAGGGGCATCCCGCTAAGCGACGGCAAAGCGGC
Organism: Arthrobacter sp. Bi83; assembly: GCF_918698095.1. GTDB lineage: Bacteria > Actinomycetota > Actinomycetes > Actinomycetales > Micrococcaceae > Arthrobacter. The sequence continues at coordinate 8,828 of NZ_CAKKLY010000060.1, read as the reverse complement.
TGCTGCGGTGGACCCTTGGGGGCCAGACGGCAAAACTGCGTTGACGGCGGACTGGCCGCAACTGGACTTACTTGACGGCGCGCTGGCGGCTGACTTCGTAGAGGGAGATACCGACGGCCATGGAGGCGTTGAGTGATTCCATGGCGGAGTCAATGGGGATCGAGACGATCTGGTCGCAGTTTTCCCGGACGAGACGGCTGAGGCCCTTGCCCTCGGAACCCACCACGATGCAGACCGGCTCGGTGGCCAGGGTGAGGTCCGGCAGCGAGACGTCGCCGTCGCCGTCGAGCCCCAGGACGAAGATGCCCATGTTCTTGAACTGCTTGAGCGCGTTGTTCAGGTTGGAGGCGCGGGCGACGGGCACGCGGACGGCAGCGCCGGCGCTAGTCTTCCAGGCGGAGGCCGTGACACCCACGGAACGGCGTTCCGGGACGATCACGCCGTGGCCGCTGAAGGCCGAGACCGAGCGGATGATGGCGCCAAGGTTGCGGGGATCAGTGATGCCATCGAGCGCGACGAACAGGGGCGCGTTGGACACATGCCCCTTCTTCCACCGGTCGACTGTCTGCTCGGCGAGGTCGTAGGCGTCCTGGTACTCGTACGGCGGGATCTGCAGCACGAGGCCCTGGTGCACGGCGTCGTCGGTCATGCGGTCCAGCTCGGGCTTGCCGGTTTCCAGCAGCGGGATGCCGCGTTCGGCCGCAAGCTTGAGGGACTCCTTCACACGGTCGTCCATTTCGATCCGGATCGCCACGTGCAGGGCCTTCGCAGGAATACCGGCGCGGAGGGCCTCGACGACGGAGTTGCGGCCGGTGACCACTTCTTCCGTGGCACGGCCCTTCGGGCCGGAGCGTGCGCCGGCGTTGCGGCCGCCGCCGGACCGCTTGGCCTCGGAGCGCTCCGAGAGCTGCTTGCTCTTGTACGCCTTGTGATAGGGACGATCCTCGGCCTTGGGGGTGGGCCCCTTGCCTTCGAGGGCCTTACGGCCGTGGCCACCGGTTCCGGTGGTGGGGCCCTTCTTGAGCTTGCGGATTGCGCCCGGGCGACCGTTGTTGGCCATGAGTTCCACCCTTGGTTGTATTGAGTAAGTCTGAACTCCAGTCTACTGACTCAAGTTAAATCGTTGACCCGGGCGGAGCGGGGACGGCCGGCTCAACCGCGCTGGAGGCTCCAGGTGGCTCCGTCGGCGCCGTCTTCCACCACGACGCCGGCGGCCGTGAGGGTGTCGCGGATGGCGTCCGAGGCCGTCCAATCCTTCTTTGACCGGGCGTCGGCCCTGGCGGCCAGCTGCGCCTCCACGAGCACACCGAGCGCTGCGGCGGCTTGATCGTCGACGGCTGGCTGCGCCGCGTCACTGATTCCCAAGACCCGGAGCATGTCGGTGACACTGGCCAGCGCCCGCCGTGCGGCCTCGAGATCGCCGGCGACGAGGGCGGAGTTTCCTGCCCGGACCGTATCGTGCAGCACCGCAAGGGCCTGTGGGACGTTCAGGTCGTCGTCCATGGCTGCGGCGAACGCGTCCGGCACCGTGCCGTAGCTGCCGAAGAGCAGCGCGCCGTCAGCTGAAAGCGTCCGGACCGCACGCGCAATGAAGCCGTCAATGCGTTCGACGGCGGCGGTGGCCTCCTGCAGTGAGGTCGGCTGGTAGTCCAGCACCGAGCGGTACTGCGCCTGCCCAAGGTAATAACGGACGACGCGCGGCGAAGCTAGGTCAAGCATCTCGGCGGGGCTCACGGTGTTGCCCACGGATTTGGACATCTTCTCGCCCTGGTACGTGACCATGCCGTTGTGCATCCAGAAGTTCGCGAAGCCGTGGCCTGCAGCCTGGGACTGGGCCATCTCGTTCTCGTGGTGTGGGAAGCGCAGGTCGAGGCCGCCGCCGTGGATGTCGAACTCCGTGCCGAGGTATTTGGTGACCATGGCAGAGCATTCAAGGTGCCAGCCCGGGCGGCCGGCGCCCCACGGCGAAACCCAGCTCGCCGTCGTCGGCTCCCCTTCTTTGTGGCCTTTCCAGAGCGCGAAGTCGCGCGGGTCCTTCTTGCCGCGAGGGTCAGCGTCAGTTGCCCCCTGCATGTCGTCGAGCTTCTGGCGCGTCAGCGAGCCGTACTTGTTCCAGGAGCGCACGTCGAAGTAGACATCACCCGAGCCGTCCAGGGCGGGGTAGGCGTGGCCGCGGTCGATCAGCTGCTGGATCAGCGCGTGCATCTCCGGGATGTGGCCGGTGGCGCGCGGTTCGTAGGTGGGGCGCGAGACGCCAAGAGTGTCGTAGGCCTTGAGGAACTCCTGCTCATACCGGTAGGCCAGTGCCCACCATTCCTCTTCCCGGACGGTATCCGGTTCCTGCTCGATGTCGGGCTCAAAGGATGCCGCAGACTTGGCCAGGATCTTGTCGTCGATGTCCGTGACGTTCCGGACCACGGTGACGCGCAGGCCGCGGTACTGCAGCCAGCGGGTTAGCTGGTCGAACGCAATGGCAGAGCGAATATGTCCCACATGCGGCATTCCCTGCACCGTGGCACCGCAGTAGTACAGGCTCGCTTTGCCGGGTACCAGGGGAACGAAGTTCCGGACTTCGGCGGATGCAGTGTCGTAAAAGCGCAGGGTCACCGCTCCAGATTAGCCGATGCCATTGGTGGCGCTTACTTGCAGACCTCGCCGATCCTGTTGTTCTGCTTTTTGAGCTCGTCCAGCTGCTCTGCGCTCTTGTCCCCCAGCGACGTACCGGCCACCTGCTTCATGACGTCGGCCATCTTCTGGATCGGATCGGCGAGTTCCTGGGCCACCTTGTCGGCAACCTCCTGGTAGTGCTTGGCGATCTGGTCCGCCTGCTGCTGCTGGTTTCCGGTCGGCTTGAACGTGTCGCCCTGGAGGAAGGTGCAGCTCTCGCCGACGCTCATCCGGGGCGTTCCGGCACAGCCCGCAAGGAGCAGGCAGGCAATCACGACGGCGGGAAGCAGCTTTTTCACGGCGGGTCTCCTGATGTGGCGGTACGGGCTGTTCTCGGCTCACTGGGTGCGGCCGGTGCTGTATTCCAGCCTAGGCGATGCGGCCGTGTGGAGTGACAGCTAGAGAGCCGGGTAAACGAGTGCAGTGGCCACGGCGGAGATACCTTCCCCGCGGCCTGTGAAGCCGAGCCCGTCGCTGGTGGTGGCCGTGACGCTCACCGGAGCACCAGCGGCCTCAGTCAGGATGCGCTGCGACTCTTCGCGGCGGGGACCGAACTTGGGCCTGTTCCCCACGAACTGGACGGCGACATTGCCGATCTCAAAGCCCGCAGCCCGGACGATCCTGGCCGCTTCAGCCAACAGGGTGACGCCGGAGGCGCCTGCCAACTCCGGCCGGTCCGTGCCGAAATGCGTACCAAGATCGCCGATCCCGCTCGCGGAGAACAGGGCGTCGGCGGCGGCATGGGCCACCGCATCGCCGTCGGAATGGCCGGCCAGCCCCTGCTCTCCCTCCCACAACAACCCGCCCAGCCACAGCGCCCGCGGTTCACTTTCCGGGGCGAAGGCATGCACGTCAATGCCGATGCCGGTGCGGGGCAGGATCATCCTCGCTGCCTCAGTCGGCTCTTCTACGCTCACGCTCTTCAGCCCTCCACCCAGCGGGCACCCAGGGGACCCTCCAGGAGGCCTTCAGCAATGATGAGATCCAAAGGGGTGGTGATTTTCAGGGACTGGCTGGCTCCGCGCACGGCGTGGACCGGCACGCCGAGAAGCTCCACCAGCATGGCGTCGTCAGTCACCGCGGCCGCGCGGCTTTCGTCAAACTGCAGGGCGGCCTCATGGGCCGCTTTCAAGGTTGCAAAGCTGAAACCCTGCGGGGTCTGGACCGCCCGCAGTTCGTCCCGGGGGGCAGTTCCCGTCACGAGCTCGGGGGCAATGTCCGAGTCTTCGCCGGTGGTGGCCGCAACGGTCTTGACGGTGTCCACCACCGGGATGACCGGGATGACAGCCAAGGCTCCGGCGGCCAGCGCCTGAGCCACCCGATGGAATACCGACTCGGGGGCCAGCGCACGGGCCGCGTCGTGGACGAGCACCGCCTCGGTCCCGTCCTCCAGGGCGGCCAGCGCCGACCGGACGGAATCCGCCCTGGTGGCCCCGCCGTCGACCGTCGTCAGGAGCGGGCCGCCATCCGCCAGCTCCAGCCGGAAGTCGTCCAGCATCTGCCGCAGCCCGTCATCTCCCGGGGGCAGCGCCACGCAGACCTGGCCTGCTACGCCGGCGGCGACGATCCCGCGGAGGGCGTGCAGGAGGATGGGGTCGCCGCCGAGCGGCACGGCGGCCTTCGGCATGCCGTAGCCAAGCCGCTGCCCGGATCCTGCGGCGACCAGGATGACGGCGGTGACGGGGCGCGTGGGTGCATCGCTCATGCGGTCTAGCCTACGTCCCGGCCGGCCGCCCCAGCCCATTACGCGCAGTTGGTGTTTTTGGGCAAAAAGAAACCCCGGCGGCATTTCTGCCACCGGGGTTCAATTCTCAGGAAGCCAGAACCTCGTCGAGAACGCTTGCAGCCTTCTCTTCGTCGGTCTTTTCAGCCAAAGCCAACTCTGAAATCAGAATCTGCCGTGCCTTGGCCAGCATTCGCTTCTCGCCTGCGGAAAGGCCCCGATCGTGATCCCGGCGCCACAGGTCGCGGACGACCTCTGCAACCTTGATAACGTCACCGGAAGCAAGCTTCTCCAGATTTGCCTTGTAACGACGCGACCAGTTGGTGGGCTCTTCAGTGAACTCGGCCCGGAGCACATCGAATACGTGCTCCAAACCTTCCTTGCCCACTACGTCGCGTACCCCAACGAGGTCAACGTTCTCTGCTGGAACTTCAATGGTCAGATCACCCTGAGCCACCTTGAGCTTGAGATACATCTTCTCTTCGCCCTTGACAGTGCGCATCTTGATTTCTTCAATTTTTGCTGCACCGTGGTGAGGGTAAACTACTGTCTCGCCGACCTCAAAAACCATGTGGACTTTCCCCTTTCCCGCAGACCAGTTTATCACGATTAAGGCATATGACTGGCACGGATCGGGGTCCGGAACCGCGAGAATCCGCGGAAAATGGCCCGAATCAGCCGCTCAGACCCCTTGACGAAAGCGGATAATAGTGCATCCGCCACCCGCCGACAAGCGTTACGCACGGGTAGCCAGCGAGCCTGGTTCGCTCCGCAGGAGGTTCCGAAGCGGGCGCTTATGTGTACTGGCCGAATCCTCGTTTGGCCCCGTTTGCCGATAGGCTATGGCTGAAAACTGTTTCAAGACTTTCTAGGAGTGCGTGACGTGCGTTTCACTGCGATGAACCGGGGCCAGCACGGCAAGTTGGCAATGGCGGCTGCCGCCCTGAGCGTCGGACTGCTGGCACTGACGGGCTGCAGCTACATCAACGCCCAGCAGACCTCCGAGCAGTACGCCGCCTCCGACGGAACCCGCTCCGACGTTGGCCCGCTGCAGCTGCGGAACATGCTGATCGTTGCTTCCGGCGAAAATCAGCCCGGCCGTCTGATCGGCGCTGTCTACAACTCCTCTTCCAAGGACGTCAAGCTCACCCTCAACGGAGCCGAGGGCTCGCAGACTGAGGTGTCGGTGAAGAAGAACTCCTACACGCTGCTCAACAATTCCGCGGACGAGGCCATCCTGAGCACCGCCGGCGCCAAGCCCGGCGCCGTCGTGGACGTCAAGGCCACCGAAGACGGAACCAACGTCAACAAGACCGTCAAGATCCCCGTCGTTGACGGCACGCTCAAGGAGTACGCACAGTACGTTCCTGGCGCTAGCCCCAGCGGGACGGCATCGCCGAGCGACTCGGCAACTCCGAGTGAGTCCGCAACCCCGAGCGAAAGCAGCACGCCGACGCCCAGCGAAAGCCACTGACGCCTCGCCGGTCAGCGGACCACCGCACACCTGACGTATTGAAGAAGGAGGGGCTCCCACCCGGGAGCCCCTCCTTCTTTGCCAGGTCAGACTTTGCATGTCACACCTGCTGGCCACGGCTGGAGCCGGCTCTAGGGTTCGAACTTGTAACCCAGTCCGCGGACGGTCACCAGGTACCTCGGGAGGGACGGGTCGGGTTCGATCTTGCTGCGCAGTCGTTTGACGTGGACGTCAAGGGTCTTCGTGTCACCCACGTAATCGGAACCCCAGACCCGGTCAATCAGCTGGCCGCGGGTCAGCACCCTGCCTGAATTCCGCAGCAGCATCTCGAGGAGCTCAAATTCCTTCAGCGGGAGTGAAACCTGCTCGCCACCGACGCTGACAACGTGGCGTTCGATGTCCATCCGTACCGGGCCCGCCTGCACTGTGGAGGAAACAAGTTCCTCCGGCTCCCCCTGGCGCCGGAGCACGGCCCGGACCCGGGCCACCAGCTCGCGTGACGAGTACGGCTTGGTGACGTAGTCGTCGGCACCAAGTTCAAGACCCACGACTTTATCTATTTCTGAGTCCTTGGCGGTCAGCATAATCACCGGCACGCTGGATCGCTGGCGCAGCTGGCGGCACACTTCCGTACCTGACAGGCCCGGCAGCTGCAGGTCCAGCAGCACGAGGTCGGCCCCGTTGCGGTCAAATTCGGTAATCGCGTCCAGCCCGTTGTCGACGACCTCCACCTCGAACCCTTCCTTGCCCAGCAGATAGGACAGGGGGTCGCTGAACGACTCCTCGTCCTCAACTATAAGAATCCTGCTCAAGCGGTAGCTCCTCGTTTATGGACGCCGGCGGCGTCGTTCGGTTCTTTGTCATTCGGCGATTGCCCTTCCATTTCAGGCAGGCGGAGGGTGAACGTGGACCCCTGCCCCGGCTGCGACCACACGGTGACCTCTCCGCCATGGTTGGAAATGACATGCTTGACGATGCTCAGGCCCAGTCCGGTGCCGCCGGTGTGCCGCGAACGTGCTGCATCCACACGATAGAAACGTTCAAAAATTCGTTCCTGGTCTTCGGCCGACAGGCCTTCGCCCTGGTCGGTCACGGAGATCGCAATCAGGCCTTCCTTCGCACGCACTCCGATCCCCACGCGGGTGTTCTCCGGTGAATAGCGGATGGCGTTGTCGATAAGGTTGCGCAGGGCTGTGACGAGAAGGTCCTGGTCGCCGTAGACCTTTGCATCAACGCGGCCGCCGATGACGATCTGGATGTTCTTGCTCTCGGCCGGCAGCTGTGAACGGTCCACGGACTCGGAGATCACGTCATTGATGTCCACGGCGTGGCCCTGCTGCGCCACGTCCGCGCCCTGCAGGCGTGACAATTCGATGATGTCCTGCACCAGGGCGGCGAGCCGTGCTGACTCCTTGTGCATGCGCGTGGCGAACCGCCGAACGGCTTCTTCGTCGTCCGCGGACGATTCAAGCGCCTCCGCGAGGAGGGAAATGGCGCCCACGGGCGTTTTCAGTTCATGGGACACGTTGGCCACGAAGTCGTTGCGGATCTCCTCGGTGCGGGTGATCTCGGTCCGGTCGTCGGCCAGCAGGAGGATATATTCCTCCCCAAGCATGGCTGCCCGGACCTGCACGATGATGGTCCCCTGCCCCAGAGGCCCGCGCGGCAGCTCGAGGCGCTTCTCCAGAATGACACCGTCCCGGCGGACATTCGCCGTCATGTCAAGGAGCTCGCGGTGCACCACGGTATGGCCGCGCACCAGACCGTACGCGTAGGCGGCGGGACTTGCCCGGACCACGCCATCGATGGCGTCCACCACCACGAAGGCCTTGCCGACGACGGCGAGCACCTCGGCGGATCCCGGCGGCAGTGCGGGCTCGTCGTATTCGACGTCCACGAGTTTCCTTTGCTGCTCACTGACCCTGAACGCGAGCACGCCAAAGACGCCGAACGACAGGCCGAGCAGGCCGGCGATGACACCGATGAGCATTGGATCCACGGCTCCAGCTTATGCTTTCAAAAAGCGCCAACAGCCGCTTCACGACCAGAACGGGCCGGATTCAGCTAACGTTCATCTAGAGGTGCGTAACAGTTCACCCGGTGCTGGAAGAGTGGCCAGTTGGACTGCCGGAACGGTGACACGAGATTCTGACCGCCGCTGCGGCGGCGGGGCGGAATCTCTAAGGAAAGGACGCCTACGTGCGTAAGGTTTTTCAGGAAGAGCTCGCCCAGGTGGGCGAAGACCTCATCGAGATTTCAAAGCTGGTCAGCGAGGCGATCGTCAAGGCAACGACGTCATTTGAGGTCGCCGACGTCGACCTTGCCCAGGACGTCATCGCTGCGGATGCCCGGATCGACTTCCTGCAGAACAGCCTCGACGAGCGCGCCATTGACATCCTTGCCCTTCAGGGTCCCGTCGCCAGCGACCTGCGCATGATCGTCGGATCGCTACGGATGAGCGCCTCCCTGGAACGCATGGGTGACCTCGCCCGCCACATTGCCCAGCTGGCGCGTCTCCGCTTCCCCTCCACGGTGATTCCGGCGTCGCTCACGGAGACCTTCAAGAGCTTCGCTGAACAGGACATCCAGATCGCCACCAAGCTCACCGAGCTGCTGGAGACCCGGGATCTTGAAGTTGCCCGCGACATCCTCAAAGCCAACACTGCGGTGAACGACCTGCACCTGAGCGTATTCAAGGCGATCGCCCGCAGCGACTGGCAGGAATCCCCTGCCACCACCGTGGACGTGGCCCTGGCCAGCCGCTACTTCGAGCGATTTGCCGACCACGGCGTGTCCGTGGCCCAGAAAGTCACGTATCTCGTGACCGGCGCCTGGCACCCGAACAGCAGCATCGAGCACGGCTGAGGTTCCCGGCTTAACAGCAAACGACGGCGGCTGGTCACCTGAGGTGACCAGCCGCCGTCGTCCGCTTTACTTTACTTTTTTCCCTGGTTGGCCACAGCC